>JAZKIN010000098.1:0-132634 GCA_040384885.1 Pseudomonadota bacterium
GTGTGGCAGGGGATCGGCCGGCACGCCGGCCGCCCCTATGCCGATCAGCGGCTCAAAGCAACTGTTCTATGGGTCCCCGCATTCGCGAGGACGATGTTGATTTGAGGTATTAGAAGCTGGCGATTTCGCGATGTCTGCCAAATAAAGCGGCTCATTCCATGTTTTGCGACACCCGCCTTTGCGAGGACGATGTTGGTTTAGGTCTTTTTGAAGATGATCGGCATCGGGATTTCTGTCACCTCGAACACGAACGCGGGCCGGCAGAAGTTTCAATCCCCATGTCAGATAACATTGGCAACACATCAACAAAACCCCTCCCGCCCGCTTTGATCGACCGCAAAAATTCATGTTGCACCGCAACTGACGGCGCGCTTGTGATAAACTTTTGACGTTTTAGCAGCGCCGCATGAGCGGTTGTTGCCGTAGAAGCTGCGGCAACGTGCATTAGCACACGGCTGCATACTATTTACCGCCGCATTTCCGGCATTGGTGTTTATGCCCCTGTCCTCCCCCGTTCCCCGCGCATTGCGGCACACCCGGGCCATCACGGTCGAAGCGTACGCGCGCGACGATGGCCTATGGGATATCGACGCCCATATCACCGACATCAAAACCATCGCCGTCACGCTGGCCTCGGGCCCGCGCCCGGCCGGACTGCCGTTGCACAATCTTTGGCTGCGCCTGACGATCGACCGCGAGTTCGTGATCGTCGACGCAGAGGCGGCGTCCGACGCCGTGCCGTACGCCGGCTACTGCGACACGATCGGCCCGGCCTATAAATCGCTCGTCGGCCTGTGCCTGATGAAGGGTTTCCGGCTCGCGCTCAAGGAGCGCCTCGCCGGCGTGCTCGGCTGCACCCACCTGACCGAACTGGCGCAGATCCTGCCGACGGCCGCGCTGCAAGCGTATGCCAACGACGTGCTCGACACGCGCGACGGCAACGCGGCCGATCCGCGGCCCGACCGTCCGTTCCAGATCGACAAATGCCACGCGCTGCGCGCCGACGGCCCTGCGGTGGCGCTGTACTACCCGCGCTGGGTCGCCAGGCCCGCCGCGCCCACCCCGTCCTAGCCCGGGATTGCCAGGGTCGCCGCTTTCAAAATTTGCACAGTCTTCGCATCTACCTAGGTTCCGCCAGAGAACAGTCACAAGAAACACATACAAACCAACCGTATTTTTTAAAAATCAGTATTCGAAGAAGGGAAGCCAGCATGAAGATCCATGAGTATCAAGGCAAAGAAATCCTCCGGCAGTTCGGGGTGACCGTACCGCGCGGCGTTCCGTGCATGTCGGTGGACGAGGCCGTTAAAGCGGCGGAAACGCTGGGCGGCTCGGTCTGGGTAGTCAAAGCGCAGATCCATGCTGGCGGTCGCGGCAAGGGCGGCGGCGTCAAGGTGGCCAAGTCGGTCGAGCAATTGCGCGAATACGCCGAGCAAATCCTCGGCATGCAGCTGATCACCCACCAGACCGGCCCCGAAGGCCAGAAGGTGCGCCGCCTGTTCATCGAAGAGGGCGCCGACATCAAGCAGGAACTGTATGTCTCGCTCGTGACCGACCGCGTGAGCCAGAAGGTCGTCATGATGGCCTCGTCGGAAGGCGGCATGGACATCGAGGAAGTCGCGCATACGAATCCCGAGAAAATCCACCACGTCACGATCGAGCCGGGCGTCGGCCTGACCGACGCCCAGGCCGACGACATGTCGGCCAAGATCGGCATCCCGGCCGGCTCGATCGCCGACGCGCGCGTGCAACTGCAGGGCCTCTACAAAGCCTACTGGGAAACCGACTGCTCGCTGGCCGAAATCAATCCGCTGATCGTGACCGGTTCGGGCAAGGTCATCGCGCTCGACGCCAAGTTCAACTTCGACGCCAACGCCCTGTACCGCCAGCCCGAAATCGTCGCCATGCGTGACCTCGACGAGGAAGACCCGGCCGAAGTCGAAGCGTCGAAATTCGACCTCGCCTATATTTCGCTCGACGGCAACATCGGCTGCCTCGTCAACGGCGCCGGCCTGGCCATGGCGACCATGGACACGATCAAGCTGTTCGGCGGCGAGCCGGCCAACTTCCTCGACGTCGGCGGTGGCGCCACGGCCGAGAAGGTCACCGAAGCGTTCAAGATCATGCTCAAGAACCCGGGCCTGAAGGCGATCCTGGTCAACATCTTCGGCGGCATCATGCGTTGCGACGTGATCGCCGAAGGCGTGATCGCGGCCTCCAAGGCCGTCTCGCTGCAAGTGCCGCTGGTGGTGCGCATGAAGGGCACCAATGAAGACCTGGGCAAGAAGATGCTGGCCGAATCCGGCCTGCCGATCATCGCCGCCGATACGATGGAAGACGCAGCGAAGAGTGTTGTCGCCGCTGCTGCCGGTCACGCCAAATAAGGAACAAACATGTCGATTCTGATCAATAAAGATACCAAAGTAGTTACCCAGGGAATCACCGGCAAGACCGGCCAGTTCCACACCCGCATGTGCCGCGACTACGCGAACGGCAAAAACTGCTTCGTCGCGGGCGTCAACCCGAAAAAAGCGGGCGAGGACTTCGAAGGCATCCCGATTTTCGCGAACGTCGCCGAAGCCAAGAAAGAAACCGGCGCCAACGTGTCGGTGATCTATGTGCCGCCGGCCGGCGCCGCCGCCGCGATCTGGGAAGCCGTCGAAGCCGAACTCGACCTGGCGATCTGCATCACCGAAGGCATCCCCGTGCGCGACATGATGGCGCTCAAGGACCGCATGGCCAAGTCGGGTTCCAAGACCTTGCTGCTCGGACCGAACTGCCCGGGCCTGATCACGCCCGATGAAATCAAGATCGGCATCATGCCGGGCCACATCCACAAGGCCGGCCGCATCGGCGTGGTGTCGCGTTCGGGCACCCTGACCTACGAGGCGGTCGGACAGCTGACCGCGCTCGGCCTCGGCCAGTCGTCGGCGGTGGGCATCGGCGGCGACCCGATCAACGGTCTCAAGCATATTGACATCATGAAGATGTTCAACGACGATCCGAACACCGACGCCGTGATCATGATCGGCGAGATCGGCGGCCCGGACGAGGCGAACGCGGCCTACTGGATCAAGGACAACATGAAGAAACCCGTGGTCGGCTTCATCGCCGGCGTCACGGCGCCCCCGGGCAAGCGCATGGGCCACGCGGGCGCCCTGATCTCGGGCGGTGCCGACACGGCGCAGGCCAAACTCGAGATCATGGAGGCGTGTGGCATTACTGTTACCAAAAACCCATCGGAAATGGCGCGTTTGCTAAAAGCGATGCTGTAATTTGTAATCTAGTGCCAAGGTAGTTAATAATGACGGGGAGCGCAGTGCTCCCCGTTATTGTTTTGTGGTATCCGAATCGGAGACGAAGTGGCGAAAATCATCATATCGCATGACGGGCAAGTCTTGCAGGAAGTGCAACTTAGCAAAGACCGCATCACGATCGGGCGCCACCCCCAGTGCGACGTCGTGATCGAGCACCGCGCCGTCAGCGCGCAGCACGCGGCGATCACGACCGCGCTCGACGAGGCGATGATCGAGGACCTCGGCAGCACCAACGGCACCTTCGTCAACGGCCGCCGGATCAACAAGCAGGTGCTGGTCGACCACGACAAGATCGTGCTGGCGATGATACAGATCGAATTCGTGGCCGGTCCGGTGGCGGCGAGCAAGGCGGCGGCCGCGGCCATGCCGCTGGGCCACGTCGAAGTCAAGAGCGGGCCGCACGCGGGCAAGAAGCTGCCACTGAACAAGCCGCTGACGACGTTGGGCACCCCGGGCACGATGGTGCTGGCGATCAGCCGCACGCCCGATGGCTACATGGCGGCCCATATCGACGGCGCGGTGCCGCCGGGCGTCAACGGCGCGCCGCTCGGGTCCCAGCCGCGCAGGCTGGTCGACGGCGACTTGATCGACCTGGGCGGCACGCAGATGGCGTTCTACTGTCCCTGAGCCGGCCCTGCGGGCTCCAACCGAAACGGGCGCCGAGGCGCCCGATTTTTTTGCGCGCGCGCGGCAGGGGCGCAAACCGGCCGGGCAAGGCCCCGCCCCGGCCGGACAGGCGCGCGGCGGGGCGCGAGCGCATGCGCGCGAGCGGGTGCCGCAACGCCCCGGTACGGGTCGGCGGCGGCCGCATAAAGAAAACGCCCGCGACAGCGGGCGTTCCAAAGTGGCCGGGGCAGCGATCAGGCGCGCGCATCCGTGCGTTCGCGATGCGGACCGTGCCGGCTCAACGGCATTCGTTCGGCGCGTATTTGGCTTGCATGGTGCCAAGGGCCAGCGGGGTCATGCCGCGTCCGGTCGCTGTCAGGCTCGTGGCCGAAGCGCAGGCCCAGTCGATCGTGCCGATCGCGCCGATCGCCAGGGCGGTGGCGTAGGCCTGGCCGCCGGCGGTGTCGCGCATCCACGGCGTCATGGTGAGCGTGTTCTCGCTCGCGCTGAGGCCGGTTGTGACCGGATTGTACGTGATGGTGATCAGACCGGTCCCTGGGGTGACCAGAATCGTGTCGACATACTTGCTGGTCGCCCCCCTCGCTGCGGCCTGAGCGTTATACGTCAGGACGGCCGAGTTGAAGTCGATCACGGTCGTCACGCCTGTCGTGATAGCCCCTTTGGTGTCGCTCGCCAGCCCCATTCCCTCCGACACGCGGGAGCGGATTGTGTAGTCGCTATAGGCGGGCAGTGCGACTGCCGCGAGAATGCCGATAATGGCCACCACGATCATCAGTTCAATCAGGGTGAAACCGCGCTCAACGTTTTTCATTATTCTTACCTACTTTCTTGTTGCTCACGTGTGTGAAGAAGCGTTCGATCCCGCCGTACAAGGTGAATAGCAATTCTTGTGCCAAAGCCGGTTCCGCATGAACTTGCAAGGAGGAATTAATTGTTCCCCACGGCATTGCCAAATCCGGTTTAAGGGCAGACAATTTTTGTCAATACTATTGTCAAAATAGTGACACTAATTGTAAGGAGAATATCCAGAATGACAAATTTTGCCACGGCCCCGGATGCGCGTCCAACCCTGCGGACGCGACAGGGATCCAGGCCGGGATGAGACGCGCCGGGTTATCGGCGTGGCGGTGCAAGGCCGGTCGCGGTGGCGGGCGGCGCATGTGTCACGCACGGATTGCCGGCCCATCCGCACGGCGTGTGCCGGGTGGGCATGGGCGGCCGGCGCTTTGCGGCAGCGGGGACTGGTCTTCATAAATGCGGGCGGCGACCTGTAAACGCTGTACACGTGGATGCCGCCGCGCGCCGGCGCGCGGCGCGCGGTTGCGGGTCCGGCCGGGCAAAAAAAAAGCCCGCGAGGCGGGCGTTTTTTAGTTTGAATTGGCAGGGAAGCAAGTGCTAGCTTCTCCCGCCGGTTTCGTCTCGAGCGATTAACGGCACTCGTTCGGTGCGTACTTTGCCAGTACGGATCCAGCAGCCAGTGGCGTCATGCCGCGTGCGGTTGCGGTCAGGTTGGTGGCCGAAGCGCAAGCCCAGTCGATCGAACCCGAAGCGCCGGCAGTCATGCCCGCAGCCCAAGGCTGGCCCGTGGCGGTGTCACGCATCCATGGGGTCAGCGTCAGCGTGTTGGCCGCAGCGCCGACACCGGTCGAGGTCGCATTGTAGGTGACCGTGATCAGGCCGGTTGCAGGAGTGACCAGAATCGAGGTGACGTACTTACTGGTGGCGCCGGCGCCGCCAGCTTGTAAATTGTAAGTAGTGGCGGCGGTGAGCAGATCGGCCGTGTTGGTGACGCCGGTGGTGATTGCCGCTTTGGTATCAGCAGCCAGACCCAAACCCTCTGTCAGTCGTGCGCGGATCGTGTAATCCTGGTACGCAGGCAACGCAACAGCCGCCAGGATGCCGATGATCGCAACAACAATCATCAGTTCGATCAGGGTAAAGCCGCGTTGTACGTTTTTCATCATTTTGGTAGCTTTCATTTTGCTTCTCCTGTTTGGGAAAGTAGGCAGGGTTCTGCCTTACCCGATACTTAGCAATTGCTGTGCCAGCGGTGCGCGCAAGTGATGTTCAAGGGAAACGTCTCGGTTTATGCGCAAACGGCAGCATATTTTCACCAAACATTGACAATTCTTGTCCGTTTCGCGTTTCCCCGGTGACACAAATTGTCAGAAACGGGGGAGGAACGCCACTTCCCGTCACGTGGCAATCAAATATTTGCGAGTTTGCGGCGAACCTTGTTTCAAAAGAAACCGTCGGCCGGTGCGAAGCCGACCAAGTTGCCATTTCTGGCGTCCAACAACGCGCTCCAGTCCGCCTTGTGCGACAAGACGGGCAGGAATTTGATCTGTTCGGCGCTCAGGCCGGTTTTGGCAATTTCAGCTTGGATCGCCGCCGCTTGTGCCGGATATTTTTTGAGCAGCACTGATACAGGACGCGCGCGTTGCAGCGCCGCGGCGCGCGATTTTTCGTACGGTTGCCAGTAGGAAGGGCGCACGCCCGTGTCAACGCCCCGCAGTGCGAGGTCGAACGTTTTGAGCCGTTCGTCGCCGTCGCGCGAATCGCGCGTGCCCAGCAAGCGGGGACCGCGAAGCGATAGCGATCGCAGTTCCGGCAAGGCTTGCGGCAACTCCTCGGCGTAGACGTTTACCGCCGGCACGACGCGGAAACGGTCCACCTCGAACACGACCGCCACCGGGCGTGCCAGAAACACTGTATACAGGCCGTAAACCAGCCCGCCAAGCTGAAGCGCCGCGATGACGACGAGGTCGCGCACCAGATGCTGGCGCGTCTTGCTGGTGTTGAAAGCGACAAACGTGAGCACGGGGCCCAATACCAGATCGACCGACAGCACCAGCATGAACAGCGCCTGCCCTCCCGATATGATCCGGTACGGCCACGGATACCATAAGGCGAAAACCAGCGATGCCGCGAGCGCGGCGATGACGGCGGAAATGCAAAGATGAATAGCGCTCGCCTTGAGCCGGCTGGCGAGGTCGAACGTGCCGGTGGTGCTCCGTGCGGGGGTGCTCAACATGGTCATGTCTCGATTCACAAGCTAAAAGTCGGAAAGTGACAATATGCCTGAATTCTCGGCGCGCAACCTTAAAAAAAAGTGCCGCCGCCCGCGTCGTCGCAACGCGCCGCCCGCCAACTCATGCGTCCACCTGCCAGTCGCCCGACTTGCCGCCGTGCTTTTCAAGCACCCGCACATCCGTCATCACCATGCCCCGGTCAACCGCCTTGCACATGTCATATATGGTCAGCAGCCCGACCTGGACCGAGGTGAGCGCCTCCATTTCGACCCCGGTCTTGCCCACGGTTTCGACCTGGGCCCGGCAATGGACGCTGCTCGCCGCCTCGTCGACAGTGAACTCGACCGTCACGCGCGTCAGGGCGAGCGGATGGCACAGCGGGATCAGGTCGCTGGTGCGCTTGCTCGCCATGATCGCCGCCACGCGCGCGATGCCGAGCACGTCGCCCTTTTTCGCATTGCCCCCTATAATAATAGCGAGCGTCGCGGGCCGCATCCTGATCGTGCCGGCCGCGACCGCCACGCGGTGGGTTTCGGCCTTGCCGCCCACATCGACCATGTGGGCTTGCCCGGCGCCGTCGAAATGGGTCAGCCCCTCGGCGCCCCCGGCCGTGTCGTTTTGCTGTTTGTCGCTCATGCTTGCCGTTTCTGCCCGCGCGCCGGGGCCAGTGGTAACAATGTGTTTCAGTGGGCCCTTAGTGGGCGCGTCTTCGCTTCAGTTGCGGGTATGATATCACTGTGAAAACCGAAACCGCCCCCCCCGCTTCCGCCCGCACCATCGGCCTGCGCCTGCGCGCCGGAACCAGCCTTGCGCTCATGTTTGCGCTGGCCTGCCAAGGCGTCCCCGCGCTGGCGCAGGGCGTGACCGGCAACGCCAACCTGCCGACCCTCGGCGACACCGCGCGCGGCGACCTCTCGCCCGTGTTCGAGCGCCGCATCGGCGAGGCCGTCATGCGCGACATCCGGCGCGACCGCGACTTCCTCGACGACCCGCCGATCCTCGAATACCTCAACGGTTTCGGCGAGACGCTGGTCGCGGCGCACCCGGGCGCGCGCGGCGAGACGGGCGCCGACTATTATTTCTTCGCCGTGCGCGACCCGCTGCTCAACGCCTTCGCGCTGCCGGGCGGCTTCATCGGGGTGCACTCGGCGCTGCTGCTGGCGGCCCAGTCCGAGTCCGAGCTCGCGGCCGTCATGTCGCACGAGATCGGCCACGTGGCGCAGCGCCACATCGCGCGCATGATCGGCCAGCAGAAGCAGGATTCCCTGATCCCGCTGGCGGCGATGCTGCTCGCGGCGCTGGTCGCGCGTTCGAGCACCGACGCCGCGGTCGGCGTGGCCATGGGCGGGCAGGGGCTCGCGATCCAGCGCCAGCTCGACTTCAGCCAGGACGCCGAGCGCGAGGCCGACCGGGTCGGCTTCCAGATCATGGGCGCGGCCGGATTCGACACCTCGGGCATGGTGGCTTTTTTCGGGCGCATGCAAACGGCCAGCCGCTCGTACTCCGACCTGACCCCGGCCTGGCTGCGCAGCCATCCGCTGACCTCCGAACGGATCTCCGACATCCAGGCGCGCATCCGCGATACGCCGTACCGGCAGCGCGTCGACAGCATCGAATTCCACCTCGTGCGGGCCAGGGCGCGCGTGTTGCAGGACGAGTCGGTCGCCGGGCTGGCCGCCGCGCGCGCCGTGTTCGAAACCCAGCTCGCGCAGCAGAACCGGCAGCAGCTGTCGGCGGCCCATTACGGGCTGGCCTACGTCGCGCTTAAAAAGGGCGAGCTGGCCAAGGCCGCCACCTCGCTCGCGAGCGCGCGCGCGGCGCTCGAGCGCAAGGAGGGCGCGGTGTTTTCGGTCGGCCCCAAAGGCTCAGACGGCGGCGCCATGTTCACCAGCCTCGCGCTCGAGATCAAACTCGCGCCGGGGCAGGCGGCGGCGGTGCAACAGCAGCTCGTGGCCGAGGCCGAGCAAGCGACCCAGCGCTATCCGCTCTCGCGCGGGATCGCGCGCCAGTACGCGTCGGCGCTGATCAACGCGGGCAAGCTCGACGTCGCCACGCGCTACCTGCGCGAGCAGGTCCAACTGTACCGCGAAGAACCGAAACTGCACGAACTGCTGGCCAAGGTGTACTCGGCGCAGGGCAAGCAGGCCTTGCAGCACATGGCGCTGGCCGAGTCATACGCGCTCGGCGGCGGCATGCTCGCCGCGCTCAACCAGCTCACGCTCGCGCGCAAGGCGCGCGACGCCTCGTTCTACGACAACGCCCTGATCGACGCGCGCGAACGCGAATGGCAGGCGCGCCAGCGCGAAGAAATGAAGGAAGAAAAAGAAAACAAATAGGCGCCCGGCAATCAGGCGCGCGGCCGGCGCACCAAGCCGCCGGCTTGCGGCGGGCGCAACAAACCTCCGGCGCGCAGCCGGCGGCGCCTAGTTCGGCAGCGGCAGGCGTACGAAGCCGAGCAGGTCCGGCAGTTGCGCGCAGTCGGCGCGCCCGACCCCGATACGGCGGCCGCCCCAGCGCAGCGCGAGGGTGCCGGCGCCGCCGCCGAGCCAATCCATGAGCGCCTCGTCCGTGGCGCTGTCACCGTCGAGTTCGAGCAGCGCCATCAGCTGCGCGAGGTCGCGGTCGTCGAGCTGCGCCACCTTGCCCCCTCCCTGCAACACCAGCGCCCCCGTCTCCGTCAGGAAGGCCTGCCCGGGCGCCGGCATCGGCTCCCCCGTGTGCAGCACCAGGCCGAGCGCGGGATCGGTGCGCGCGATGTACGGGGTCGCCTCGAGGTCCAGGTAGACCCGCTGCGGGCCGTTCTGGAAGTACCAGCAGCCGCGCGCGTCGGCCGCGTAGTTGCGGTTGATGAAGCCGAGCAGCGCCGCCTGCGTGAGTTTGTCGCCGGGCAGGCCGAGGTGCTGGGCGCGTTCGTCGCGCATGCGCCAGGCGCCGCGCGCGTCGAGCGCGAGCCAGCCGTAGCAATGCGGCACGTTGGGCCACTTCGCGATCGCCTTTTTTACGATGTCATCCATGCCGTTCGTCCATGTCGCTTATCCATGCCGCTTTTCGATGCTGCTTATCCACGCTGCTTATCCATGCCGGGCACTCCCTTGCGGCGCAGTCTCCCACGGCGCGGGCGCGCGCGGCGCGCGGCTGGCCGCGGTGCCGTCGAGGAAGGCGAGCACGTGGCGCGGCAGCCAGTCGAGCCGGCCGGGCAGGGGACCGTCGGCGAAACCGACATGGCCGCCGTGCGCCGGGTATTCGAGCCGCACGCACGGCGCCACCGTGTGCGGCGCGGGCAGGTGTCGGGCCGGCAAAAACGGATCGTTGCGCGCGTTGAGCACCAGCGTCGGCACCGTGATGTCGCCCAGCACATGCTTGGCGCTGGCGCGGTGCCAGTAGTCGTCGGTGTCGCGGTAGCCGTGCAGCGGCGCCGTGACCACGTTGTCGAACGCGTACAGGTCGCGCGCGGCGAGCAGCGCGGCGCGGTCGAACAGGCCGGGGAACTGTTCGAGCTTGGCCAGGCATTTGGGCACCAGCGTGCGCAGGAACATGCGCGTGTAGACCCGGTTGAAACCGGCGCCGAGCGCCGCGCCGCCCTGCGCCAGGTCGAGCGGGGCCGACACGGCGCAGGCGGCGTCGACGATCTCGGCGCCGTGCTGCGATTCGCCGAGCCAGCGCAGCAGCGCGTTGCCGCCGAGCGAGACGCCGGCCGCGTACAGCTTGCCTTCGGCGCGCGCGCGCAGGCGCCGCACGATCCAGTCGATCTCGCCGGCGTCGCCCGAGTGGTAGAAGCGCGGGGCGCGGTTGGCCTCGCCCGAGCAGCCGCGGAAGTGCGGCACCGCGCCCGACCAGCCGCGCGCGGCCAGCGCGGCCATGAAGGCGCGCGCGTAATGGCTGTTTGACGAGCCCTCGAGGCCGTGGAACAGCACCAGCAGCGGGCTGCCCGGCGCGCCGTCGCTGAAGTCGACATCGACGAAATCGCCGTCGGGCGCCTCCCAGCGTTCGCGCCGCAGCGCGCGTGCGGGCGCGCCCATCCAGAGCGCCGGGACGATCGTCTGCAGGTGGCCGCCGGGCAGCCAGAACGGCGCGCGGTAGGTGTTGGCCAAGCCGCCGGCCGAGTCGCTGGCGGCGTCGCTCAATGCAGGCTCGCGCCCGTCTGCGGGCCGTCGGGGATCGCGCCCGGCGCCACCGAGACGTGGTGCAGCACGATGCGCCAGCCTTGCGGGGTCTTGATGTAGACGTTGGTGGCGATCAGGTGCGCCGGCTCGCTCGTGTTCGAGGTCACGCCTTCGATCACCGTGTGCACCGAGCTCATCAAATTATGGGTCTCGTGCAGCTGCGAGGGCCGGATCTGCAGGCCGCCGCGTTCGAAGATCGCCTCCCACGAGGCCTGGATCGGCGCGTGCCCATACAGGCGCGGGCCGCCCGGGTGGATGCAGACGATCTCCTCGTCGTCGGCCCACAGCGCCATGAGGGCGTCGATGTCGGCGCGGTTGAGGGCGTCGTAGAAAGCGGCCTCGACTTCGGCGGCGCTGCCATTGAGTTGTTTGCGTCGTTTCATCTGTTGGCTCCGGTGGATGCGCGCGCCGGCGCGCGCAGGCGTCTTAGTGGTGGGCGCGCACGGTGCCCGGCTTGAGGCGGTAGGCGGTGCCGCAGTACGGGCAGGTGGCCAGGCCGTCGTGGCCGAACTCGAGGAACACGCGCGGATGCGACGACCACAGGGTCATGGCCGGGTTCGGGCAATGGGCCGGCAGGTCGTCGGCGCCGAGTTCTACCGCGGCTGGGCTGGTTTGGTTCATGGATTCTCCGTCTGACAAAATGCAAAACCACGATTTTAGCGGACTTCAGGCAGCATCCCGGATAGATCGTTAAAATAGTGCTCTGACGAATCATGCCGTGCGCCCCGCGAGGGAGCCCGCGCCGCGAAAAACCCCATGTCCGCCCCCACCCCAAACGCAGCAGCGCCGGCCCGCCCGCCCGACAAGGACGGCGCGCTGTGGCGCGAGGCGCTCACGACCGGGCTGCCGACCCTGTTCGGCATCGCCGCGTGGGGCATGGTGACGGGCGTGGCGATGGTCAAGAGCGGCCTGAGCGTCGGGCAGGCGCTCGGCATGACGGTGCTCGTGTTCGCCGGCTCGGCCCAGCTCGCGGCGCTGCCGCTGATTGTCGCCGGCGCCCCGATCTGGGTGGTGTTCGCGACCGCGCTCGTGGTCAACCTGCGCTTCGTGATTTTTTCGGTGCTGCTGGCGCCCCATTTCGCCCACCTGCCGTGGAAGAAGCGCGTTTTGCTGGGCTACGTGGCGGGCGACGTCACCGTGGCCCTGTTCCTGCGGCGCTTTCCCGACCAGGCGCCGGTGGCCGGCAAGCTGTCCTACCTGCAAGGCTTGCTGGTGCCGAACTGGTGCTCTTGGCAGGTGGGCTCGATCGCCGGCGTGCTGCTCGGCGCCGCCGTGCCCGCGTCGTGGGGGCTCGGCTTCGCCGGCATCCTGGCGATCCTGTGCATCCTGATTCCGGCCGTCATCAACCGCGCGGCCTTGTGCGGGGTGCTGGTCGCGGCGGCGGCCTCGGTGCTTTTCTTCAGCATGCCCTACAAGCTGGGGGTGTTGCTGGCCGTGGCGCTGGGCATGGGCTGCGCGATGCTGGTCGAGGAAAGGCTCGAAAAACGCAGGGCGCGCCATGAGTGAGCTCGAGATCTGGATCACGATCGGCGTGCTGACGCTGGCGACGGCGTGCGCGCGTTGCGCGTTCTGGCTGCTCGGCCACCATGTGACGATCCCCAAGCGGGTGCAGGAGATGCTGCGCTTCGCGCCGGCCTGCGCGCTGGCCGCGATCATCGCGCCCGACCTGCTGATGGCGCCGGCCGGAACGCTCGCGCTCGACGCGGGCAACCTCAAACTGATGGCCGCCGCTGGCGCCACGCTGTTCTTCCTGTGGCGCCGCAGCATGCTCCAAACGATCGTGTTCGGCATGCTGTTGTTCACCGCGCTACGCCTGTCGCTGGCATGACGCTGGCTGGTCTGGCCGCTACTTCAAGGAAGTGCCATATTTTGCAGCAGGGGACAGACCGGGGTCAAACCCGGATCTGACCCCGATGTTGCCATTGGGATTTACCGCGCGGACGCAGTTTCTTGTTGCCCCGTAAACGGTTTAGGCGCAGCCGGGGACAGACCGGGGACAGACCGGGGTCAGACCCGGGTCTGACCCCGGAGTTGCTGGTGGGAATTACGGCCCGGGCACGGGTTCTTGTTTCTCCGTAAACGGTTTAAGCGAGGCGTGCTTGGGGTAAAATAGCGCTCTTCCACCATTCGACCCTGGCTAGCCACATGCACGCTGTTCTCGATTTCACCCGTCTGCAAGACCTGATTGATCAACAAGCCCTGCAGGGCAAGCGCGTCTTCATCCGCGCCGACCTGAACGTGCCGCAGGACGACGCCGGCAATATCACCGAGGACACCCGCATCCGCGCCTCCGTGCCCGCGATCGCCGCCGCCTCCAAGGCCGGCGCCGCCGTGATGGTTACCTCCCACCTGGGCCGCCCGACCGAGGGCGAGTTCAAGCCCGAAGACAGCCTGGCGCCGGTCGCCGCGCGCTTGTCCGAGTTGCTCGGCCAGAATGTTGAACTCAAGCAGAACTGGGTCGACGGCGCCGGCCTCGAGAACCTCGTGCCGGGCCAGGTCGTGCTGCTCGAGAACTGCCGCGTCAACCCGGGCGAGAAGAAAAACAGCGACGCGCTCGCGCAAAAGATGGCCGCCCTGTGCGACATCTTCGTCAACGACGCCTTCGGCACCGCGCACCGCGCCGAGGCCAGCACCCACGGCATCGCCAAGTTCGCGCCCGTGGTCTGCGCCGGCCCTTTGCTCGCGGCCGAGCTCGACGCGCTGGGCAATGCGCTCGGGGCGCCCGCGCGCCCGCTGCTGGCCATCGTCGCCGGCTCCAAGGTCTCGAGCAAGTTGTCGATCCTTAAAGCCTTGTCGGGCAAGGTCGACCAGCTGATCGTCGGCGGCGGCATCGCCAACACCTTCATGAAGGCCGTCGGCCTCAACATCGGCAAGTCGCTCGCCGAAGCCGACCTCGTCGCCGAAGCCAGGGCGATCATCGACCTGATGGCCGCGCGCGGCGCCAGCGTGCCGATCCCGGTCGACGTCGTGTGCGCCAAAGAGTTTTCGCCGACGGCGGCCG
Source organism: Pseudomonadota bacterium (assembly GCA_040384885.1). GTDB lineage: Bacteria > Pseudomonadota > Gammaproteobacteria > Burkholderiales > Burkholderiaceae_D > Telluria_A. The sequence continues at coordinate 14,141 of JAZKIN010000098.1, forward strand.
CGACCGTCAAGGATGTCGCCGACGTCGAGGACGACGACATGATCCTCGACATCGGCCCGAAAACGGCGGCCATGCTCGCTGAGCAAATCGGCGCGGCCGGCACCATCGTCTGGAACGGCCCGGTCGGCGTGTTCGAATTCGACCAGTTCGGCAACGGCACCAAGACGCTCGCGCTCGCCATCGCCGAATCGAAGGCGTTCTCGGTCGCCGGCGGCGGCGACACCCTGGCCGCGATCGCCAAGTACGACATCGCCGACCAGATCGGTTACATCTCCACGGGCGGCGGCGCCTTCCTCGAATTCCTCGAAGGCAAAACGCTGCCGGCGGTCGAGATCCTGTTGCAGCGCCGCGCCAAGTAAGCAAGATCGTTTTTAAATTACCGTAGCACGCTTCGTTTCGCCGTTTTGCCCACTTCAAGGATTCCTATGTATCGTGGCACCAAGATCGTTGCAACCATCGGACCGGCATCGACCGATTTCGATATCCTGTGCCGCATGATCCGCGCGGGCGTGGACGTGGTACGGCTCAATTTTTCGCACGGCAAGGCGCAGGACCACATCGACCGCGCCGCGCTGGTGCGCCGCGCCGCCGCCGAGTGCGGCATCGAGGTCGCCATCATGGCCGACATGCAGGGCCCGAAGATCCGGGTCGGCAAGTTCGAAGCCGGCAAGATCATGCTCGAGAAGGGCGACAAGTTCATCCTCGACGCCAAGTGGGGCCTCGAAGGCGAACTGGGCAACCAGGAGCGCGTCGGCCTCGACTACAAGGCGCTGCCGCGCGACGTGCGCACGGGCGACCTGTTGCTGCTCAACGACGGCCTGATCGTGCTCGTGGTCGAGCGCATCGTCGCGCACGAGATCTTCACCGTGGTCAAGGTCGGCGGCGAGCTGTCCAACAACAAGGGCATCAACCGCCAGGGCGGCGGCCTGACCGCGCCGGCCCTGACCGCCAAGGACATGGAGGACATCAAGACGGCAATGAGTTTCCAGGCCGACTACCTCGCGATCTCGTTCCCGAAAAGCGCGACCGACATGGAGATGGCGCGCCAGCTGGCCAACATCGCCGGCGAGCCCTACCACCACAAGCCGATGATGATCGCCAAGATCGAGCGCGCCGAGGCGATCCCCGTGCTGCAGGAAATCCTCGACGCCTCGGACGGCATCATGGTCGCGCGCGGCGATTTGGCAGTCGAGGTCGGCAACGCGGCGGTGCCGGCGCTGCAAAAGCGCATGATCAAAATGGCGCGCGAATCGAACAAGCTGGCCATCACCGCGACCCAGATGATGGAGTCGATGATCTTCAACGCGGTGCCCACGCGCGCCGAGGTGTCGGACGTGGCCAACGCCGTGCTCGACGGCACCGACGCCGTGATGACCTCGGCCGAGACCGCCTCGGGCAAGTACCCGGTCGAGACGGTCGAGATGATGGCCGCGATCTGCGCCGAGGCCGAGCACTCCGAATACAACAAGCTCGACGCCGACTTCCTCAATGTGCGCTTCACCCGCATCGACCAGTCGATCGCCTACGGCACCCTGTTCACCGCGCACCACCTGCGCGTGAAGGCGATCGTGGCGCTGACCGAGTCCGGTTCGACCGCGTTGTGGATGAGCCGGCACAGCATCGACACCCCGATCTTCGCGCTCACGCCGAGCGTGACGACCCAGCGCAAGGTGTCGCTGTACCGCAACGTGCGGGCCCACCACCTGTTGCAGTCGGGCGACAGCAGCGCCGTTTTGAGGCAGGCCGAGGATTTGATGGTCGCCAACGGGACGGTAAAAAAAGGTGACATGATCGTCGTGACCTGGGGCGAGCCGATGGGGCAGGTCGGGGGCACCAATGCGCTCAAGATCGTGCGCGTTGGCGAACTCGAATAGCCAAGCGGGCGCAATAGGAACAGAATGAAGGGCCGCTCCGGCTTGGCGCGGCCCCGCAGCAAGCGCAGCACGCAGCAAGCGCAGCACCAGCAAGCGCAGCACCAGCAAGCGCAGCACGCAATCGTTGTACGGAACAAGATTAAAAGATTCGAGGGCGGGTCCGGACCACGGCGCCTTTCCCTTATTTGCTGCACGTGAACGGCGCCACCAGCGCCTCCCAGCGAACACCGGTTTTTCTATTGTTTGGAGTCCTACCATGTCCCTCGTATCCATGCGTCAACTGCTCGACCACGCCGCCGAAAACGGCTACGGCCTGCCTGCGTTTAACGTCAACAACCTCGAACAGGTGCAGGCCATCATGGCCGCCGCCGACGCGGTCGGTTCGCCCGTCATCATGCAGGCGTCCGCCGGCGCCCGTAAATACGCGGGCGAAGCGTTCCTGCGCCACCTGATCGACGCCGCCGTCGAAGCCTACCCGCACATCCCGGTCGTGATGCACCAGGACCACGGCCAGTCGCCGGCCGTGTGCATGACCGCGATCCGCTCCGGTTTCACCTCCGTCATGATGGACGGCTCGCTCGAGGCCGACGGCAAGAGCGTCGCCAGCTACGACTACAACGTCGAAGTGTCGCGCGAAGTGGTCAAGTTCGCGCACTCGATCGGCGTCACCGTCGAAGCCGAACTCGGCGTGCTCGGTTCGCTCGAGACCATGATGGGCGACAAGGAAGACGGCCACGGCGCCGAAGGCACGATGACGCGCGAAATGCTGCTCACCGACGTCGCCCAGGCCGCCGATTTCGTCGCGCGCACCCAGTGCGACGCGCTCGCGATCGCGATCGGCACCTCGCACGGCGCCTACAAGTTCTCGCGCAAGCCAACCGGCGACATCCTCGCGATCGACCGCATCAAAGAAATCCACGCGCGCATCCCGAACACCCACCTCGTGATGCACGGCTCCTCGTCGGTTCCACAAGAATTGCTGGCCGAGATCCGCCAGTTCGGCGGCGACATGAAGGAAACCTACGGCGTGCCGGTCGAAGAGATCCAGGAAGGCATCCGTCACGGCGTTCGCAAGATCAACATCGACACCGACATCCGCCTCGCGATGACGGCCGCCGTGCGCCGCTACATGTTTGAAAACCCGGGCAAGTTCGACCCGCGTGACTTCCTCAAGCCGGCGCGCGAAGCGGCCACGCTCATTTGCAAGGCGCGTTTCCTGTCGTTTGGCTGCGAAGGCCAGGCCGCCAAGATCAAGCCGATTCCAATGGACAAGATGGCCGAACGTTACGCCAAGGGCCAACTGGCCCAGGTCGTGAACTAAGCATGTTCAAGGGCAGTTGCCTGTGCGGCGCGATCCACTACGAAATCCGTGGCGAGGTCGCGCGCACCAGTCACTGCCATTGCACCACGTGCCAAAAGCAACATGGCGCCGCTTTTGCGAGCTATGCCAATGTGGCGGCCAGCGATTTCCACCTCACGCAGGGGCGGGATGCGCTGGCGTCCTACCGCTCCTCGCCCGAGGTCGTGCGCACCTTCTGCAAGGTGTGCGGCTCGAACATTGGCTGGCAAATCGACACCCACCAGCACCGCATTGCCATCGCGCTTGGCACGTTCGATACCCCTTATACGCAGCCGGTCACCAAGCACCTGCACAGCGAAACCAAAGCCCCCTGGCTGCCCTGAAAATTGAAGACCTAAGGATTTAAGATGTCCGGAGTACTTGAAACCAAAATCACATCGTTGCCTTTCCTGCACCGCGGGAAGGTGCGCGATATTTACGCCGTCGGCGACGACAAGCTGCTCGTGGTCCAGACCGACCGCCTGTCCGCCTTTGACGTCATCCTCGACGATCCTATCCCGGGCAAGGGCAAGATCCTCACCTCCATGTCGAATTTCTGGTTCCGCAAATTCGCCGACCTGATGCCCAACCACGAAACCGGCATCGACCCGGTCACGGTGGTTTCGCCCGAAGAGCGCGGGCAGGTGGAAGGCCGCGCCATCGTCGTCAAGAAGTTCACGCCGCTCGGCATCGAGTGCATCGTGCGCGGCTACCTGATCGGCTCGGGCTGGAAGGACTACCAGAAGACCGGCGCGGTGTGCGGCATCACCCTGCCGGCCGGCATGAAGGAAGCCGAAAAGCTGCCGCAAGTGCTGTTCACGCCATCGACCAAGGCGCCCGCCGGCGCGCACGACGAAAACATCTCGTTCGAAGAAGCGGAAAAGATCGTCGGTGCCGATATCGCCGCGCAAGTGCGCGACTACACCATCGCGCTGTACACCAAGGCCGCCGAATATGCGGCCACCAAGGGCATCATCATCGCCGACACCAAATTCGAATTCGGCCTCGATGCCGATGGCAAGGTCCATCTGATCGATGAAATCCTGACCCCGGACTCGTCGCGCTTCTGGCCGATGGATACCTACCAGGTTGGCATGTCGCCACCGTCGTACGACAAGCAGTTCGTGCGCGACTACCTCGAATCGCTCACCGACTGGAACAAGGCGCCACCGTCGCCACCGATCCCGGCCGACATCATCGCCAAGACGCTTGCCAAGTATATGGAAGCGCTCGAGCGCCTGACCGGCGAGGGTGTCAAATGAGTGAGCAAGCCAAGCCACTGGTCGGCGTCGTCATGGGATCCAACTCCGATTGGGAAGTGATGCAGCACGCCGTCAATATGCTCAAGGATTTCGGCGTGCCGTTTGAAGCCCAGGTGCTGTCGGCCCACCGCATGCCCGACGAGATGTTCGTCTACGCGAAGGGCGCTCGCGGCCGCGGCCTGCGCGCCATCATCGCCGGTGCCGGCGGCGCGGCCCACCTGCCGGGCATGATCGCGGCCATGACCATCGTGCCGGTGCACGGCGTGCCGGTGCCGTCGAAATACCTGCGCGGCGAGGACTCGCTGCTGTCGATCGTGCAGATGCCCAAGGGCGTGCCGGTGTCGACCTTTGCCATCGGCGAAGCCGGCGCCGCCAATGCGGCACTGGCGGCCATTGCCATCCTCGCCGGCACCGACGAGGCCATGGCGGCAAAGCTGGAGCAGTTCCGCGTGACCCAGAACGCCGCGGCCAACGCCATGGTGCTGTCGCTATGAGTCTTCCGCTTGTTCCCACCGCCACCGAGCCGACCTGGCTCGGTGTGATGGGCGGCGGCCAGTTGGGCCGCATGTTCGTACACGCGGCGCAAGCCATGGGCTACAAGGTCGCCGTGCTCGAGCCGGCGGTGGACACGCCCGCGGGCCAGGCCGCCGACCGCACCATCGTGGCGCAATACTCCGACGCGGCGGGCCTGCTCGAACTGGGCCAGTTGTGCGCGGCCGTGACCACCGAATTCGAGAACGTCCCGGCCGACAGCCTGGCCAGCCTGGCCGCCCACAGCTTCGTGGCGCCGGCCGCGCAGTGCGTGTCGGTGGCACAGGACCGCATCGTCGAGAAACGCTTCTTTGTCGACTGCGCGGCGCGCTCGGGGGTCATGCCGGCGCCGCATAAAACGATTGCCTCGCACCTTGATATCGACGCCATCGGCGACGAACTCCTGCCAGGCATCCTCAAGACCGTGCGCATGGGTTACGACGGCAAGGGCCAGGTCGTGGTGCGCTCGCGCGCCGATGTGCGCGCCGCCTTCGACGCGATGCAGGGCGTGACCTGCCTGCTCGAAAAAATGCTGCCGCTGGCGTATGAAGTGTCGGTGCTGACGGCGCGCGGCGCCGACGGCGTTTCGGTCGTTTATCCGATTGCCGAAAACGTGCACCGCGGCGGGATACTGTTCACCACCACGGTCCCGGGTCCGAACGTGTCCGCCGACTGCGCACGCAAAGCGCAAAACGCCGCGCGTGCCATCGTCGACCAGCTCGGCTATGTCGGCGTGCTGTGCATCGAATTCTTCGTACTGGCCGACGGCTCGCTGGTCGTCAACGAGATGGCGCCGCGCCCGCACAACAGCGGCCACTACACGATCGACGCCTGCGTCACCAGCCAGTTTGCGCAGCAAGTGCGCGCCATGGCCCGCCTGCCACTGGGCGATGTGCGCCAGCATTCGCCGGCCGTCATGCTCAATATCCTCGGCGACGTCTGGTATGACGGCGAGACCCTGCGCGAACCAGGCTGGGACAAGGTGCTGGCGCTGCCCGGCGCCTTCCTTCACCTGTACGGCAAGTCCGACCCGCGGCGCGGCCGCAAGATGGGGCACGTGACCTTCGTCGCGCCGACCCTGGAGCAGGCGCAGCAGCAGCTCTCCAGCGCCTGCGGTATCCTCGGCATTGCCGCATGAACGAAGCTATCCTCAACGAAGATATTTTCAAGGCCGCGCGCACGCTCGAACAGGGCGGGCTGGTCGCCTTTCCGACCGAGACGGTGTACGGCCTCGGCGCCGACGCCGAGAATCCGGCCGCCGTGGCCGCCATCTACGCGGCCAAAGGGCGGCCGCAAGACCACCCGGTCATCGTGCACCTCGCGCCCGGTGCCGAGCTCGGCTACTGGGCCAGCCGGATCCCGCCCGAGGCGCTCAAACTCGCGGCCGCGTTCTGGCCCGGCCCGCTGACGATGATCCTCAAACGCGCCTCCAACATCGACCCGGCCGTCTCCGGCGGCCAGGACACGATCGGCCTGCGCTGCCCAGCGCACCCGGTCGCGATCGCGCTGCTGCAACAATTCAAGGACGGCAAAGGCGGGCTCGCCGCACCCTCGGCCAACAAATTCGGCAACGTCAGCCCGACCACAGCGGCCCATGTGCGCGCGGAGTTCGGGACCGGCGGCGGGGTCGGCATGGTGCTCGAGGGCGGCCAGAGCGAGGTCGGGATCGAGTCGACCATCGTCGACCTGTCGCGCCTGTCGACGCTGGGCCCGGTGCTGCTGCGTCCCGGCCAGGTCAGCGCGGCCGCGATTGCAAAGGTCATCGGACGCCTGCCGCTCGCGCCCGACGCGGCCGCCCCGCGCGCCTCGGGCACGCTGGCCTCGCATTACGCGCCGCACACGCCCGTGGCCCTGCTCGGCACGGCCGAACTGGGCGAGGCGCTGCGCCGCATGCGGCCCGGTACGCGCAAGGCCGCGCTGGTTTATTACTCGCCCATGCCGCCCGCGCCGGCGGCGCACGCGGCGGTCCAGCTGCCGTCGAACCCCGACGGTTACGCGCACGCGCTGTACGCGGCGCTGCGCGACATGGACCACGCCGGCGCCGACATGATCCTGGTCGAAACCCCGCCCCAGGGCGAGGCCTGGCTCGGCGTCAACGACCGTTTGCGGCGCGCCGCGCACGGTTCCGAACAGCACGTCCGCGCACTGCTCGCGGCCGAAACAAACCTAACAACAACAGTGGCGCCACCTGTTGCATCGAACTAACAGTTCTGCCAAGGTTTATCCTATACATTAGGGGCAAACACTGGCATATTGGTTGTGTTTCGAATAGCACGCGCGTTCGTTTTGCATAATATATATTTTTCCTCAGGAGACACAATGCGTCAAACAAATTTCGCGCTGGCGGTAATGGCAGCAGCCGTACTGGCAGCTTGCGGCGGCAGCGACAACAACACCACGGCACCGGTTGCCGCCAAGCCAGTATTTGCATCGCAAGTATCGTTCGGCGACAGTCTCTCCGACGTCGGCAGCTACAGGGTCGGCACGGTCGCGGCCATCGGCGGCGGCACCTTCACGATCAACGGTAACAACGTGGTCGCCGGCAACGCCGCGACGACGACCCTGACGGGCAAGAACTGGACCGAAGTCACCGCATCCACGCTGGGCCTGCCAGCGCCGTGCGCGGCCGTCACCGGCCTCGACGGCGTCGCCTCGCAAGGCTTCTCGGTCCCCGTCGTCAACAACCTGAGCTGCACCGGCTACGGCCAGGGCGGCTCGCGCGTGAGCAACCCCGTCGGCATCTCGAACAAGCTGACCGGCTCCGCGATCGGCGCCCTGACCCATCCGGTCTCGGTGCAAGTGGCGACCTACCTCACGCGCAACAACGGCGCGTTCAACGGCAAGGAAGTCGTGATGGTGCTGGCCGGCGCGAACGACCTGCTCGTCAAGCTCGGCGGCTTGACCGCCGCCGCCAACGCGGCCGGCGCCACCGCCGGCAATACCGCCTTCGCCAACACGCTGGTGCCGCTGCTGGCCGCCGGCGCGACCAATCCGCAAACTGCGGCGCAAGCGATCAGCGTGGCCATGGCCACCGAAGCTGCGCGTCCGGGCAGCACCTCGACCACGCTGGTCGGCGCCGCCGTGCAAGCGGCCGCCACCCAGCCGGGCAACTCCGCTGTCGCGTCGGCCGCGGTCTACGGCCCGATGGTGGCAACGGCCCAGGCCGCTGCAACGACGGCCGGCACCACCGCCGGCAACAACTACGCGGCCGCCAACGGCCCGGCGCTGGTCGGAGAGATGGGCGACGTCGGCCTCGAGCTGGCCGCGCTGATCAAGTCCCAGATCCTGGCCAAGGGCGCCAAGCACGTCGTCGTGCTCAACATCCCGGACGTCGTCAACGCGCCGACCGGCCAGGCGCAGACGGCCTCGGCTAGAACCCTGATCGGCGGCATGGTCACGGCCTTCAACACGGCCCTCAAGGCCGGCCTCGACGGCACCGATGCCAACGTGCTGCAGATCGACACCTTCACCTCGAGCACCGACCAGATCAAGAATAAGGACAAGTATGGGTACAGCAACACCACGACCCCCGCCTGCGGCGCCAATCCGCTCGGCTTGACCTCGCTCGGTTGCAAGGGTTCGACCGTGATCGCCGGCGACGTCAGCAAGTACATGTTCGCCGACGACACCCATCCGACCCCGTACGCCCACACCAAGATCGCCGAACTCGTGATCGCTGGAATGGTCGCCAAGGGCTGGCGTTAAGCCGACCCGGCCGGGCGTGGGGGTGTAGTGCTCCCACGCACGTTTCTGGTGCAAAAAATACCCGCTGAGGCGGGTATTTTTATTAGACGGGTTGAAGTCCAGCCGAACCCGTCCCGACACAAAAACACCCCACGCTGTTGTTCATTCATCTCGACAAAAACAAGGAGACACAATGCGTCAAACTAATTTCGCGCTGGCCCTGCTGGTGGCCGCGGTCCTTGCGGCCTGCGGTGGCAGCAAAGGCGGCGACCAGACCCTCAAGGCCCAATACAGCGGCCAGGTGACCTTCGGCGACAGCCTGTCCGACGTCGGCACCTACGCCGTGGGCGGCGTGGCGGCGCTCGGCGGCGGCAAGTTCACGATCAACGGCAACAGCGTCGCCGTCAAACCCGAGTTCACGGGCAAGACCTGGACCGAGCTGTTGGCCGCCCAGTTCGGGCTGGCGGCGCCGTGCGCCGCGCAGACCGGCCTTGATGGCAATGCGGCGCAGAATTTTTCGGTGCCCGTGATGAACCACGCGGGCTGCTTCGGCTACGCCCAGGGCGGCGCGCGCGTGACCCATCCGGTCGGCCCCAACAACAAATTGACGGGTTCGCCGTTGGGACACCTGACCGTGCCCGTGTCGACCCAGATCGCGAGCCACCTGGCCAAGGTCAACGGCGCCTTCAAGGGCACCGAGATCGTGTTCGTGTTGGCAGGTGGCAATGACGCGCTGATGCAGCTCGGCCAGCTCGCGGCCGGCGCGACCGCGGCCGGCACCGCCGCCGGCAACGCGGCCGCGGCCAACACCTTCGCCACCCGGCTGATCAGCCTGTTGGCGGCGGGCGCCACCTCGCCAAGCGCGGCGGCCCAGGCCATCGGCATCGCGTTCCAGACCGAGGCCGCGCGCCCCGGCAGCACCCAGGCCAGCATGGTCGGCGCCGCGATCGGCGCGGCGGCGGTCCAGCCGGGCAACGCCGCGGTCGGCGCGCCGGCCGTGCACGGCCCGATGATCGCCACCGCCACTGCCGACGCGACCGCCGCGGGCAACACCGCCGGCGCGGCCGCCGGTGCCCAGTACGCCGCCACCAACGGTCCGCTGGCCGTGGCCGCGATGGCCACCGCCGGTGCCGAGCTCGGCGCGCTGGTCAAGACGCAGATCGTCGCCAAGGGCGCCACCCGGGTGGTCGTCAACGCGCTGCCCGACCTGTCGATCTCGCCGTCGGCGCTGGCGCAGCCGGCCGCGACCCAGGGCCTGATCAAGGCCATGATCGAAGCGTTCAACAACCAGCTCAAGACGGCGATCGCGGCCGAGGCGAAGGTGCTGTACGTCGACTTGTACACGGTCAGCCGCGACCAGGCCGCCAACCCCGGTCCCTACGGCCTGAGCAACACCACCACGCCAGCCTGTGGCGCGAACGCCTTGGGCGCGAGCTCGCTGGTGTGCAACGTCAACAACCTGGGCGCAGGCGACGTGAGCCACTACATGTTCGCCGACGACGTCCATCCGACGCCGTTCGAACATCTGCTCATCGCCCGCTATGTGGCGGCCCAAATGACCATCAAGGGTTGGCTGTAAGCCCCGCGGCGGGGGCGCGCGGCGCGCCCGCCAATTTTTAAAAGAACAGGGAGAAAACATGAAATCACATTTGAATGGCGCGGTACAGGTGCTGGTGGCGGCCGTCGCGCTGACGGCGGCGGCGGGCGCCTCGGCGCAGAGCGCGGGCCAGTTCGCGGCCAAGGTCGGCTACAACCAGATCACCCCGAAGGTCGCGAGCGGCGACGTCTCGGCGCCGGCGCTGCCGGGCACCAAGGCCCGCGTCGGCAAGGACGCGCAGCCGATTTTAGCGCTCGCCTACGCGCTGACCGACAACATCGTCGCCGAACTCGACGCCGGCTTGCCGTACACCCACGAGTTGTATGGCGCCGGATCGATCGAAGGCGCGGGCAAGCTCGGCACGGTCGACGCGCTGCCGCCGACCGTTTTCCTGCAGTACCGCATGTTCAAGCCGGAATCGATGGTGCGTCCGTATGCGGGCGTCGGCCTGACCTATGCGTCGTTCCAGAAAGAAACCGGCTCCGGCCAGTTGACGGCGCTGACCAATCCGGGCGGCCCGCCGACCACGTTCGAGATCGACGGCAAGGTGTGCGCGACGCTGCAACTGGGCGCGATCGTCAACATCGGCGCCAAGTACTTCCTGGACTTTGCCGTGACCAAGACGTATTTGAAGACGACGGTGCATTACTCGACCGGGCAGACGCAGAAGATGACGCTCAATCCGGAGGGCGTGAGCTTGTCGGTTGGGTACAAGTTTTAAGCTTTGGGATGGACCAAAAAAAACCCGCGTGAAGCGGGTTTTTTTTGCTCAGGCACGGAGAGATAAACAATCAATTCGCCTACCACCACATCGTCCTCGCGCATGCGGGGACCCATAGAACGGTTGCTATGCGCTAACGTTCTATGGGTCCCCGCGTGCGCGAGGACGATGTTGGTTTGGGTTTTTAAAGGGCTTAGCCGTTGCGATTCCTGACGCCTTGAATCATCAAACGATCACTGGAACGCCTGGATACCCGTCTGTGCGCGACCCAGGATCAGCGCATGAATATCATGCGTGCCCTCGTAGGTGTTGACGACCTCGAGGTTGACCATGTGCCGGATGATGCCGAACTCGTCAGAAATGCCGTTGCCACCCAACATGTCACGTGCGACGCGCGCGATGTCGAGCGACTTGCCGCACGAGTTACGCTTCATCATCGAGGTGATCTCGACGGCGGCGGTGCCCGCGTCCTTCATGCGGCCCAGTTGCAAACAGCCCTGCAGGCCGAGCGTGATCTCGGTCTGCATGTCGGCCAGCTTCTTTTGCACCAGCTGGTTGGCAGCGAGCGGGCGGCCGAACTGGTGGCGGTCGAGCGTGTACTGGCGCGCCGTGTGCCAGCAAGCCTCGGCCGCGCCGAGCGCGCCCCAGGCGATGCCGTAGCGGGCCGAGTTCAGGCAGGTGAACGGACCCTTGAGGCCGCGCACGTCCGGGAACGCGTTTTCCTCCGGGCAGAACACATTGTCCATGACGATCTCGCCCGTGATCGAGGCGCGCAGGCCGAACTTGCCGTGGATCGCGGGCGCGGACAAACCGGCCATGCCTTTTTCGAGCACGAAGCCGCGGATCGCGCCCTCGTCGTCCTTGGCCCAGACCACGAACACGTCGGCCACGGGCGAATTGGTGATCCACATCTTGGCGCCGCTCAGCGCGTAGCCGCCGTCGACCTTGCGCGCGCGCGTGATCATCGAGCCGGGGTCGGAGCCGTGGTTCGGTTCGGTCAGGCCGAAGCAGCCGATCCATTCGCCCGTTGCAAGCTTGGGCAGGTACTTCTGGCGCTGCTCCTCGGTGCCGAATTCGTAGATCGGCACCATCACGAGCGACGATTGCACGCTCATCATCGAGCGGTAGCCAGAATCGACGCGCTCGACTTCGCGCGCGATCAGGCCGTAGCTGACGTAATTGAGGCCGGGGCCGCCGTACTGTTCGGGGATGGTCGGGCCGAGCAGGCCGAGTTCGCCCATCTCGCGGAAGATCTCGATGTCCATGCGCTCGTGGCGGAACGATTCGAGGATGCGCGGCTGCAGCTTGTCCTGGCAGTAGGCGGCGGTGGCGTCGCGCACCATGCGCTCGTCGTCGCTCAGTTGCAAATTCAGTAACAGCGGGTCATCCCAATGGAACTGGGCTTTGCGGGGCGCTTCGGATCGGTTCATGGTCTTCCAATATCGTTGTGGTCAATGGGAGGATGACAAAATTGTCTATACGAGTTGTATAGACTGCTTTTGCCGAATCCGCAATTTTACCCCGTTTGTGTGCTTCCAAATTGCCCACGGTGAAAAATGAGTGAGGCTTGGGGCTGGGCCGCGCATTCCTCGACTTCGCCGACGAAGATCACATGGTCGCCCTCGGGGTAGCGGCTGCGGTTGTGGCATTCGAACCAGGCCGAGGCGCCGGCCAGGATGGGCTGGCCGGTGCGCGAGAGCGTGTACGCGACGCCCTCGAACGGATTGTCGCTGCGGCGCGAGAAGCGCTTGGCGAGCTCGGCCTGGTCGGCGCCGAGCACATTGATCACGTAATGGGAGTTGCCGCTGAAGATGGGCAGGCTGTTGGCGCCGCCGCCTAGGCTCCAGAGCACGAGCGGCGGGTCGAGCGAGACCGAATTGAAGGAGCTCGCCGTGAGCCCGCGGAAAGTGCCGTCGGCAAGGCGGGTCGTGATCACGGTGACGCCGGTGGCAAATTGCGACAATGCCTGGCGAAATTGCAGGGAGTCGAATTCGCGCGCTTGGGCGCGGGGGGAGCTAGTGTTCATTGCCGTCATTATGCCAAAGAAGTCAGGCGGTGGGTTTCCGGCGTGGGCGCTTTGCGTTACAGTATGCGCATACAGCGCTGGTGAACCCGCCGCTGGTCCCGCTTGGGATTCTTACGCTGCGGATTCTTACGCTGGCAATTCTTATCTATGGAGTTCGACATGACGACGCAAACTGCGATCTTGGGCGGTGGATGCTTTTGGTGCCTCGAGGCGGTCTACCTTGAAATGCGTGGTGTCACGCGCGTCGAGAGCGGCTATATGGGCGGCCACCAGGACAAGCCCACCTACGAGCAGGTCTGCGCTGGCACGACCGGCCACGCCGAGGTCGTGCGCGTCGAGTTCGACCCGGACCAGGTCGGCTACCGCGACATCCTCGAGGTGTTTTTCACGATCCACGACCCGACCACGCTGAACCGCCAGGGCAACGACGTCGGCACCCAGTACCGCTCCGCGATCTACTACGAGTCGCCCGAGCACGAGGCGCTCGCGCGCCAGGTCATGGCCGAGATGGCAAATGTGTGGGACGGGCCGATCGTGACCGAACTGAGCCCGGCGGCGACCTGGTACAAGGCCGAGGACTACCACCAGAATTATTTCAAGCAGCATCCGGACCAGGGATATTGCGCCTTCATCGTCGCGCCCAAGGTGGCCAAGTTCCGCAAGATGTTCGCGGCGCGCATGAAGTAGGGCGGTTTAGCGCATGCCTGCTATTCAAAAATGAATTAACGAGGTCTGCGTAATACGATTTTGAATAGCTAGACAAAACCTCGCGGTTTCCCGCGCGGCCCGCATCGTGCGCAACAACGCGCGCGCCCATTACCTAAACCGATCTTTTTAGGCCCGCCATCAGGTGTACATATAGCGCCGCGACCACGGGATCGGTGACGGATCGCGCCCCGCCTTGCCGCACACGACCTGGTACAAGCCGATCCAATCGTGCTTGAACGCATACGCGCAGCCCGCCAGGTACACATGCCAGATGCGGAAGCGGCGTGGGTCGGTCAGCAGCTTGATCTGCTCGGCGTGCGCCTCGAAATTGTCGGTCCACAGCGCGCAGGTGCGCGCGTAGTGGCGGCGCAGGTTTTCGACGTCGCGCACCTCGAGCCCGCCCTCCTGCATCGCGCGCACGACCGTGCTCAGATGCGCGAGCTCGCCGTGCGGGAACACATAACGCTGGATGAACTCGCCTCCACCATAGGGTGAGGGCCGGTGCTCGAGGTCGCTCGTGGTCAGGCCGTGGTTCATGGCCACGCCGTCGGGCGCGAGCAGGGAGTTGATGCGCGCGAAGTAGGCGGGCAGGTTGCGCACGCCCACGTGCTCGAACATGCCCACGCTCGTGATGCGGTCGAACTGTCCGCCGACGTCGCGGTAGTCTTGCAGGCGGATTTCGACGAGGTGCTGCATGCCGGCACGCTCGACCTGCTCGCGGGCCAACCGGGTCTGGTTCTCGGACAGGGTGACCCCGACGCAGCGCGCGCCATAGCGCTGGGCCGCGCGGATCGCGAGCGTGCCCCAGCCGCAGCCGATGTCGAGCAGGGTGTGGCCCGGCCGCAGCTCGATCTTGTTGAGGATGTGGTCGATTTTTTTGCGCTGCGCCGTCGCGAGGTCTTCGTTGCCGTCCTCGAAATAGGCGCACGAGTAGACCATGCCCGGGTCGAGCCAGGCGCCGTAGAATTCGTTCGAGACGTCGTAGTGGTAGCGCACGGCGGCCGCGTCTTTCGAGCGCGAGCGGCCCAGCCCGGGCAGCCCGAGCCGGAAGCGCCCGTGCCGCTTGAGCGTGGTGCGCGCGAGCGCGTTGACGATGGCGATCATGTCGGCGGCGCGCCCATGCACTTCGATCGCGCCTTCGACGTAGGCCCGGCCCAGGTTATACAGCGACGGCGAGAGCAAGTAGCGCAGCGCCTGCGCATTGGGCACGAGGATCGTCACGCGCGGGGTCTCGGCGGAAAAATCGACGCACTGACCGTTCCAGAGTTCGACCCTGAGGGGCAGGGAAAGCTTGTTGCGTACGCCCATGCTCCAGGCGTTCAGTCTGAGTTGATTGAACACGCACACCTCCAGCTGGAAACAGCGAAGGCGGGCGTGGCGCCGCGCGCGTGGCAGCGCGCGGGCACCTGACCACCTTACGGTTGCAAACGTTGTCGCGCCCAGCTGCCGTCGGCTTGCAGCAGGTACACGATACGGTCGTGAAAACGCGAACGACGCCCCTGCCAAAATTCGATGCGCGCGGGCACAAGGCGAAAACCACCCCAGTTCTCGGGGCGCGGCGGCGCGGCGCCATATTGCGCGGCGACGGCGTCGTAATTCTGTTCGAGCTCGGCGCGGCTGTCGATCGGCATGCTTTGGGCCGAGGCGATCGCCGCAAGCCGGCTCTTGAGCGGCCTGCTGTGAAAATACTTGTCGCTTTCTTCTTCCGAAGTGCGTTCTACTCTTCCTTCGATCCGGATTTGGCGTTCAAGTTCGCTCCAAAAGAAGAGCAGGGCCGCGTGCGGGTTGTGCGCGAGCTCGCGTCCCTTCTGGCTGGCGTAGTTGGTGTACCAGGTGAAGCCGCGCGCGTCGTACTGCTTGATCAGCACCACGCGCGAGCTCGGCCGGCCTTGGGCGTCGACCGTGGCCACGCTCATCGCGTTCGGCTCGTTGACCTCGGCCTTGAGCGCCTCCTCGAACCAGGTATTGAATTGCACGATCGGGTCGGGCGCGACCTCGGATTCGCTCAGGCTGGCCTGGCCGTAGTCCTTGCGCAAGCTCGCGAGCGCCTCGCCGGTGGCCGCCGGCGTGCCCGTCGCCATCGCGCCGGGGGTGGCGATGCCGCGCCGCTGCTGCATCGCGTTGCCCAGCTGCGCCATTTGCGCCGGCCCGAGGATGCGCAGCGCCATCGGCGCGATCTGGGTTTCCTCGCGCACCATGTGGTCGGCGTAACGCTGGGCGAAGCGCTGCACCTTGGCCGTCGCCAGCGCGCTCGAGGCGCCGTTCGCGATCGCGCTGAGCTGCTCGTGCAAGTCCTGCCACATCGCCTCCATGTCGGTGTGGTCCTGCAAGATGCCCGGCACCAGCGCCGCCAGCGTGGCCGCGTCCTCGCCCTTGGCCACCGACAGCATCAGCGGAATCAGGTCCTGCTCCTCGTCCGCGTGGTGCAGGTGGGCCGCCTTGTCGAAATAGTTCAGCACCGCGCTCGCGGCCTGCTGGGCCTGGGTGTCGGCGCCGTACAGGGGCAGGTGGGCGTGCAGCTTCTCCATGGTCGCCAATTGCTTGCGGATGCGGTCGTGGCAATGCTTGAGCACGGCGATCGGTTGGTCGAAGCCGGGCGCGGCGTCGGGCAGGGAGTGGGTCATCTGTTGCTTTCGGTGGGGCGGTGAAGCCTCATTTTAAGGCATAGCGCGGCGCGCAGCGCCCGCTCCGTTAAAATGGGAAGATGAACTCAATCAATATTGCAAACCTGCCCGAAGGGGGGCACGACGTCGATTTCGAACGGCGCTTCGGCGGCATCGGGCGGCTCTACGGCGCGCGCGCGCTGGCGCGTTTTCGCGCCGCCCATGTGTGCGTGATCGGCGTCGGCGGGGTCGGCTCGTGGATCGTCGAGGCGCTCGCGCGCAGCGCCGTCGGGCAACTGACCCTGATCGACCTCGACAACGTGGCCGAATCGAACATCAACCGCCAGATCCAGGCCCTGAGCGACTCGATCGGCCAGCCCAAGATCGAAGCCCTTTCCGCACGCATCGCCCAGATCAATCCGTTTTGCAAGGTCAACCTCGTCGAGGACTTCGTCACGCCCGACAACCTCGACCGGATGATCGGCGGGCGCGGCTATGATTTCGTGGTCGACGCGATCGATAGCGCCAAGGCCAAGGCCGCCGTGATCGCCTTTTGCCGCGCGGCCTCGATTCCCCTGATCACCATCGGCGGCGCCGGCGGCCAGGTCGATCCGACCCGGATCGATGTGCGCGACCTGTCCAAGACGGAGCAGGAGCCGCTGCTCAAGAAGGTGCGCAAACTGCTCCGCACCGAGTACGGTTTTCCACGCGGGATCAAGAACAAATTCAATGTCGACGCCGTGTTTTCGATGGAGCCGCTGCAGTATCCGGCCGACGATGCGAGTTGCTCGCTCGACGCCGACGAACGCGGCGTGACCGGCCTCAACTGCGCCGGCTTCGGCTCGAGCGTGGTGGTGACGGCCAGCTTCGGCATGGTGGCCGCGGCCCACCTGTTGCGCAAACTCGCGGCCGAGCCGGCGGCCCCCGCCGCGGCGCTTGACGCCCCCGTTGTGCAGGCCCCCGTGGCCTTGCTATGATAGGCTTGGCGCGCGAGCTGCCAAGCTTGAATAACCTTAACGACCCAGGAAAACAAAACATGATTCGTCGTCCCCTCCGCAGCTCCCTCTTCCTCGCACTAATCTGCGCCAGCGCAGCGGCCACGGCGCAAGACGCGGGCCAGGCATCGGCATCGGCTGCGGCCTCGGCCGCCTCGGCCAGCACCGAAGTCCAACTGGTCGCCCCGGTCGCGGTCGTGGCACCGGTGGTCGTCGCCGATCCGCTGGTCAAGACCGACATCGTCATCGGCAAGGGCAAAGAGGCCGAGGCCGGCCGCACCGTCGTCGTCCACTACACGGGCTGGCTCTACAAGCCGATGCTGCTCAAGCAACGCGGCAAAAAATTCGATTCCTCGCGTGACGCCGGACGCACCCCGTTCGACTTCCCGCTCGGCGCGGGCAGGGTCATCAAGGGTTGGGACCAGGGCGTGGTCGGCATGCGGGTCGGCGGCAAGCGCACCCTGATCATCCCGTCGGCCTTGGCTTACGGTTCGCGCGCCATGGGCGACACGATCCCGGCCAATGCCGACCTGATTTTCGATGTGGAATTGCTCGAAGTTAAGTAAGTTTTTAGCGCGGAAGTAACACCACCATCCACCACACAACGGGGAAAAACATGAGAATCGCAAACGATGTGACCGAGTTGATTGGCAACACCCCGCTGGTGCGGATCCGCAAGCTTGCCGCCGGCGCCGGCGCGCAGCTTGTCGCCAAGCTCGAATTCTACAATCCGGCCCACAGCGTCAAAGACCGCATCGGCCTGTCCATGATCCAGGCGGCCGAGGCCGCCGGCATGATCAATCCGGGCACCACGATCGTCGAGCCGACCAGCGGCAACACCGGCATCGCGCTGGCGATGGTGTGCGCGGCGCGCGGCTACCGCTGCATGCTCGTCATGCCCGAGACCATGAGCGTCGAGCGGCGCACCCTGTTGCGCGCCTATGGCGCCGAACTCGTGCTCACGCCGGGCAGCGAAGGCATGCTCGGCGCCATCAAAAAGGCCGAGGAGCTGGTCGCTTCCAACCCCGCCTATTTCATGCCGCAGCAATTTAACAACCCGGCCAATCCGGAAGTGCACCGCAACACGACGGCCGAGGAGATCTGGCGCGACACCGAAGGCAAGGCCGACATCCTGGTCGCCGGCGTCGGCACCGGCGGCACCATCACGGGCGTCGGCGAGGTCATGAAGGCGCGCAAGCCGGGCTTCCAGGTCATCGCGGTCGAGCCCGACGCGTCGCCCATTTTGTCGAAGGGCGTCAAGGGGCCGCACCCGATCCAGGGCATCGGCGCCGGCTTCGTGCCGACGGTGCTCAACACCGAAATTTACGACGAGATCATTTGCGTCAAGAACGAGGACGCGTTCGCCACGGCGCGTGCGGCCGCGCGCGAAGAGGGTTTGCTGGTCGGCATATCGTCGGGCGCGGCGCTGTGGGCCGCGGTCGAGGTCGCGCGCCGTCCCGAGAACGAAGGCAAGTTGATCGTCACGATCATTCCTTCGTTCGGCGAGCGCTACCTCAGCACGGCCCTGTTCGCGGGCCTCAACTAATTAGTTGGCTTTAGTGCGCGGCTGCGCCGTGCTCATGCAAGGTGCAGCCGTGCGCGGTCGTGCCTTGCTCCACTTGCAAGGTGCAATGGTGGATCGCAAAATCCTTGCGCAGGCGCGCGACGATCGCATCGATGGTGCTGTCGCCCGGATAGCCGGCCGGCATCACCAGATGGGCGGTCAGCGCGGCCTCGGTCGTGCTCATGGCCCAGATGTGCAGGTCGTGCACTTCGCTCACGCCGGGTAGCTCGCGCAAGAATTGCTCGACCGCAGGCGCGTCCACATTGTCCGGCACCGCCGCCAGCACCATGCGCAGCGACTCGCGCAGCAGCGACCAGGTGCTCACCAAAATCAGCAACACGATCACGATACTGAGAGCCGGATCGATCCAGGCCCAGCCGGTCGCCATGATCGCCAGCCCCGACACCACGACCCCCAAGGAGATCAGCGCGTCGGCCGCCATGTGCTGGTAGGCGCCGCGGATATTGATGTCGTCCTTGCTGCCCCGCATGAACAGCCATGCCGAAAAGCCATTGATGACGACGCCGATCGCGGCCACGATCGACACCGTCGCGCCCGCCACGGCGGCCGGCTGCGACAGGCGGTGCACCGCCTCCCAGCCGATCGCGCCGCACGCCATCATCAGCAGCAAGGCGTTGAGCAATGCCGCCAGGATCGAGGAGCTGCGCAGGCCGTAGGTGTAGCGCCCGCTCGGCGCGGTGCGCGCGAGCATCGCGGCGCCCCAGGCCAGCACGAGCCCGAGAACGTCGGACAGGTTGTGGCCGGCGTCGGCCATCAGCGCGGTCGAGTTGGCCATCCATCCGTAGAAGAATTCGATGCAGACGAATACGCTGTTAAGGCCGATCGCGAGCGCGAACGCGCGCATATTGCCGTTCGGGTCCAGCGTATGGTGGTGGCCGTGACTGTGGCCGTGCCCATGCCCATGGTCGTGCCCATGGCCATGGCCTTTGGCCGGGGACGCCGGCTTGGCGTGGTGGTCGTGCGAGCACGCGTGCCCGTCGTGGTCGTGCTGGTGCCCGGCCTGATCGTGATCGGCGTGATCGGCGTGATTGCCGTGACCTGCGTGTTTGTGTTGCTCGTGCTCGTGCTGGCTCATTGCTCCACTCCTTGTTCGGTGCTCGACTGCGGTTCGGCGACATGTTCGAGCATGTCCGCCAGCACGCCGGAGATATGCGCATCGGCGGCCGTGTAAAAAACTTGCTTGCCCTGACGCTCGGCCTTGACGATGCGCGCCGCGCGCAGCAGGCGCAAATGGTGGCTCACGAGCGAGCTGCTCAATTGCAAGGCGGCGGCGATGTCGCCCACCGCGATCGGATGGGGCAGGCAGAGCAGTACGATGCGCAGCCTGGTCGGGTCGCCAAGCAGATGGAACAAATCGGCCAGCTGGGCCACGGAAGGATCGTCGGCGCGTGTCATCATGATAATAATATGTGAATAGGTGTTCACATGTTATTGTATGCCAAGGCGAAACGCAAGCAAACGCTTCCGCACGGTTGCGCAGATGAGATTGTCATCATGCCTACAGGTATAATCCGTGCTGCCGGTTTTTTCATGGACTACCCGCAATAAAGATTGTCGCTCGGACCACGCAAGCCTGCCCGTCACGGCTGCAGCACCGACCAGTCCCGCGGCGCCAGTACCGGCCCCTCACTGTTTTTGCACGATTTGCTCGAACTGCTACCCTTTCACACTTAAAAGACAATATGCGCGTCTGGTTTAACAAAACGTTTTCGTCTGTTTTTGCCGCAATCCGCCTGATCCGCGAGGCCGATGTTGCGGGCGACTACGAGATTTTTCATACACACACAAGCACCGACGCCCGTCCCGGCCTCGGCGCGCACCACTTCGCGCCCGAGCCGAAGGGCTTGAGCGGCGAGCATTACCTCGAATGGTGCCTCGGCTTTTGCCAAAGCAACGAGATCGGCATCTTCATCCCCGGCAAGGAAGCCTCGCTAATCAGCGGCGCGCGCGCCCGTTTCGCCGACATCGGCACCCGCGTGCTGTCGGCCGGCACGCCCGACATGCTGGCCCTGCTGCACGACAAGGCACGCTTTTGCGATACGGTCGACCTGCCGGCCGCCGCGCCGGCCCAGTTCCGCGTGTTCGAGAACGTGGCCCAGTTCGATGAAGCCTATGCCGAGCTCAGCAAACTGCACCCGATCCTGTGCATCAAACCGTCGGAGGGCGTGTACGCGCTCGGCTTCGCCGTGCTCGACCTCAAGCGCAACAGCACCCAACTTTTGCTCGACGGCGCGATGTACCGGATCGGCTTCGACGACTTCCGGCGCGGCCTCGAGGCGCAGGGAAGCTGCCGCCCGATGCTGCTGATGGAGTTTCTCGGCGGCGCCGAATACAGCGTCGATTGCGTGGCCGACAACGGCAAGCTGATCTGCGCCGTGGCGCGCAGGAAATCGGTCGACGGCAGCCAGGGCCAGACCATCGTCGACGACCCGCTGCTCAAGGAATCGACGGCGAAACTGGCGCGCGCATACGGCTTGAACGGCAACTTCAACGTGCAGTTCCGCGAAGCCGACGGCAAACCACGCCTGCTCGAAATCAACCCGCGCATGTCCGGCGGCATCGCCATGGCCTGCCTCGCCGGCCCGAATCTGCCTTACCTCGCCCTGCGCGGCTTCGACCGCGGCTTCGACGGCCTGCCGGTGCCCGCGATCCGCGCCGGCATCCGCGTCGGCGACATTTCGACCGCGGTGGAGTACGTATGAGCGCGGTGATGGCGCCGGCGCCGCAGGTGCAGCATGTCGAGATGCCGACCGGCACGCTCACGCTCACATCCGAAGCGGGCCCGTTCGCGGCCGACAGCCTGCTCGGCTTTGCCGCGCGCGCCAACGCCAAGCGCGGCTTCCTGTTCCTGAGCAAGGCGCTCGGCAAGCACTGGCCCGTGCGTCCGGCCTTCATGCAGCAGGTGCACGAAGTGCTGGCCGACAGCGTGCCCGCCGGCCTGCCCGGACCGGTCGTGTTCATCGCCATGGCCGAGACCGCCGTCGGCCTGGGGCAGGGCGTGTTTGAGGCTTGGCTGGCCGCCAACCCCGAGCGCGAAGGCTTGTTCATTCACACCTCGCGCTACCGCGTCGGCAACGCGCCGCTGATCGAATTTGCCGAGGCGCACAGCCACGCACCGCGCCAGTTCCTGCACCTGCCCGAAGACCCTGCCATGCGCGCGATGCTGCAAGGCGCGCGCTCGCTGGTGCTGGTCGACGACGAGGCCAGCACCGGCAACACCTTCCTGAACCTGGTCGCGGCCTGCCGCACGCTCAGTGCCGAAGTCGCCCACGTGCACTTATGCACGATCACCAATTTCATGGGCGCCGAGGCGACCGCGGCGCTCAGCGAACGTTTCGGCCTGCCCGTGACCATGGGTGCCGCGCTCAACGGCAGCTACACCTTTGCCGCCGGCGAAGTTGCCGCGGCCGCCCCGGCGCAACGTTTTGACCCCGATGCCGAGCGTGGCGCGAGCCCGTGCTTTGGCCGCATGGGCCTGCGCGCGGCGCTGGCCGACCCGGCCGCGCTGGCCGATCGCCTTGCCGCCGAGGTCGGCGCGGGCGAGCGCGTGCTGGTGCTGGGCACGGGCGAGTTCATGCATCCCTCGTTCATGCTCGGGCGCGCGCTCGAGCAACGCGGCATCGACGTGATGGTGCAGTCGACCACGCGCTCGCCGATCCTGACCTGGGGCGCGGTCGGGCACGCTTTGACCTTCCCGGACAATTACGGCGAAGGGATCGCCAACTTTATCTACAACGTCGCCCCCGGCCAATACGAGCATGTCTTCATCTGCCACGAAACGCCGGCCGGCGACGCTTTGTACCAACTCGCGCGCAGCTTGCACGCGCGCCTTTTCCATTTTCAGTCAGAGACCCGCATTGAAGAAATTCCTGTTTGTTGATTTGGACGACACCCTGTTCCAAAGTTCCGGCAAGTGTGGCCCGGAGGAAGAACTGCATCCGGCCGCCTTCCTTAAAGATGGCGTCGCGTGTTCGTACACGACCGCGCGCCAGCGTGCCTTTCTGGCCATGGCGCAACGCGAGATGACGCTGATCCCGGCGACCGCGCGCAACCGCGACGCCTTCGGCCGCGTCGGCATCACGTTCACCGATTACGTCATCGTCGACTACGGCGGGGTCGTGCTCGCGCCCGACGGCGCGCCCGACGAATTCTGGCTCGCCAAGATGCGCGCCGCGATGCAAGGCGCGTTGCCCGGGCTCGAGCAGATCCGCGACCTGATCGACACCTACGCCGAGCGCAGTGGCCTCGGCGGCAAGGCCCGCATCATCGAAGACTACGGCGTGCCGTTCTACGTGGTGCGCAAGGACCCCGAAAAGCGTTCCGAACCGTTGGAGCAGATCGAGCGCGAAGTCGTGATCCCGTGGATCGCGGGCGAGGGCAGCGAATTCTTCATCCACCGTAACGGCAACAACCTGGCGATCTTGCCCAAGACGCTCAACAAGGCGCACGCGGTCGAATACGTGCGCGCGCGCCTGACCGAGGCGCACGGCGAAATCGTCACCTTCGGCATGGGCGACAGCGCCTCCGACGCGCGCTTCATGAGCGCCTGCGACTACGCGATCGTGCCGAGCGGCACCCAACTGGCGAAACTGACGGTGGCGGCCTTATGAGCGAGACCGGCTTTTGCGGCAGCTACCGCAGCGACGACGTCTGCTTCCTGCTCAAGCGGCTCGCGCTCGAATCGTTCACCGCGTTCGCCTCCGTGGCCGACAAGGAAGAAATGATCCAGCGCGGCAAACGCCACTACAGCGAAATGTTGTCGCCCGAAAGCCTGCCGTCGGAGCGCTACCTCGCCGTATTCCGCGACGCCGTGCGCACCAACCTGGCGCAGATGGCGGGCGACTGCCTCGCACTGGCCGCGCTGATCCACGCGCGCCGCAGCGAGTCGGTCACGCTGGTGTCGCTCGCGCGCGCCGGCACGCCGGTCGGCGTGATCCTCAAGCACGTGCTCGCGCGCGTGTTCAAGCGTGACAGCGCGCACTATTCGGTCTCGATCATCCGCGACCGCGGCATCGACGCAGTGGCCCTGCGCCATTTATTGGCCCAGGGCCACAGCGCCGAATCGATCGTCTTCATCGACGGCTGGACCGGCAAGGGCGTGATCTCGCGCGAACTCGCGCACACGGTCGCCCGCTTCAACGCCGAGCACGGCGTGAACATCGACAGCGGCCTGTACGTGCTGTCGGACCTGGCCGGCAGCGCCGCGTGCGCGGCCTCGTGCGCCGACTATCTGATCCCGTCGAGCATTTTGAACGCAACCGTGTCGGGCCTCGTGAGCCGCTCGATCCTGAACGAGCAGATCGGCGCCGGCGACTTCCACGGCTGCGTCTATTACGCGCAGTTCGAGCCGCACGACCAGTCGCGCCAGTTCGCCGACGAGGTCGTCGAAGCGGCTGTCGCGCTGGCCGCCGCCGACGGCGTTCCCGCCGCGCAAGCGGTCGACCGCGCCAGCGCGCTCGCGGTGTCGACCGCGTTCATGCTCGGCGCCATGGAACGCTACGGCATCAGCGATGCCAACCTGATCAAGCCGGGCATCGGCGAGGCGACCCGCGTTTTACTGCGGCGCGTGCCGCGCTTGCTCATCTTGCGCGACCCGGATGCACCGGACGTAGCGCATCTGAAAGTTTTGGCGGCGGAAAAAAATGTCCCGATCGCCGTGGAAGCGGACCTGCCGTATCAGGCGGTCTCCTTAATAAGGACTGCAAATGATGCTTAACGGCCAACTCCTCGGCGCAACCCTGTACGTGCCCGCCACGCACCAGGACCTGCTGCCAATCGCCAACCGGGCCAAGCTCGGGCACCTGCGCTCGGTGATTTTTTGCACCGAGGACGCGGTCGCCGAACGCGAGCTCGAGGATGCCTTGCTGAACCTGTCGCTGACCTTGGCGCGCATGAACACGGGCGGTCCGCTGCAGCGCTTCGTGCGCGTGCGTAACCTCGAGGTCATGGAACGGGTGCTGGCGATGCCGGGCGCGGAGAAGCTGGCCGGCTTCGTGCTTCCCAAGCTGACGCGGCACAACCTGCCATCGTACTGGCGGCTGGTGCGCGACACCGCGCATCTGCTGATGCCGACGCTTGAGACGGTCGACGTGTTCAACGAGACCGAGATGCAATTGCTGCGCGTGGCGCTCGAAGAGCCGGGCGTGCGCCAGCGCATCCTCGCGCTGCGCATCGGCGGCAACGACCTGTTTGCGCTGCTTGGCATGCGCCGCCCGCGCGGCATGACGATCTACCGCACGCCGCTCGGCCCGCTGATCGCGCGCCTCGTGACGACCTTCATGCCGTACGGCTTCGCGCTGACCTCGCCCGTGTTCGAATACCTCGACAATCCGGCGCTGCTCGACCAGGAAGTGACCGAGGATCTCGCGCACGGCATGATCGGCAAGACCGCGATCCACCCGGACCAGATCCCGCTGATCGAGCGCCACTACCAGGTCAACCCGACCGACATCGAGGTGGCCACGCGCATCATGGATGTTGCCAGCCCGGCCGTGTTCCGCATGGACCAGGCGATGTGCGAAGTGGCCACCCACATGCCGTGGGCGCAGGCGATCCTGCAACGCGCGAGCTTGTTCGGCGTGGCCGAGGCCGCGCCCGCCCTGCGCGGGCAGCCGGCGAACTTGCATATTGTGTAGAGCGAGCAGAAGGATTGCGGCCGACCTACGGGGCGTGAAGCGATTCGGCATCATGTGAATGGCCTGGCGCAGTTCAAGGAAAGTAAGCGATATCTATGCAATTCGTACCCGTGGCTACCCCCGAAACCGAGTCAGAAATGGCAACCATGGTTTGCCTTCTTGATGCATATGGCATTCAAAACTTTGTTCATAATCGGGGCTTTGGGGGCTTGTATCCTGGCCTGCAGATCAGGCTCTACAATGTGAGGCGAGTTATGGTTCGGATTGATCAGGCATCGGATGCGCTTGAGTTATTGTCGTCCTTTGACCAAATAGGTGAGTCTGATGCCGATGATAAGTTGGCGCTTGCGGATAAGGTGCGTGTAATTGTTGAGACCGTGTTTTTAGGTTGGTCGTTTCCCGCGAAGAGAGTGGCGCTGCAAAGGAGCAGTGTGGATTTAGATCCGACGGTTTAGGGCGCGCTTTCGAGGTAAACGCCAAACCGCAGCAATAATCCAAGGTTCTGAATGTCGGCGCCTAACACCGCCCGCGTTTTTAAATCAGTTCAAACTAAGCAAATAGGGGAAGCGCATGCTGTTTTCGGATCCAATGGTCATACATTCCCAACGCGGCGACGGCAGGCATTGGTTCACGACGATGGACGTGCCATCACTGCAGATTTGGCCGGTCGCCCCGAACCAATGCCGCGTGGGGCACTTTCTGGCAAAAGTCATTGCTGGCAAGCTTGCAACATTGACCGAAGACGCGACCGAGCTTGTGCTCACGCGCGCCGATGTCGCGGCGGTCGAATCACTTTCCGACTTCTCCGAGCTGATTGGCGAAGCGGCCGACGTCCGGTTGCGGCTGCTTACGCAGGCCGGACCAGGCGATAGTGGAAGCGATAAAGACGACGATGAAGATGACGATGGTCTCGGCGGGTTTATAACTCCCCAACCGCCGACAGATTGGACGCTTGGCTACGACGCCTGGATTGTCTTCGCGGGACGATCGCTGGGCATGGACGCGCCTGAATCCAATGTCGACCCAACTGGCCACGAGCAAGATATGGCCAAGGCGTCCACCGAATTTCAAACGCGCATTCAAGGATTGAGAACGCGTTTCCTTGCGGGCATGGAAGGACTGAACCTTGGCTTCAAGGTCGTTCTCACGACGGATTCCGGCGACAAGGAATACGTGTGGGTGCGCCCGATTGCGTGGCAGGACGAGAAGACCGTGGAGTGTATTTTGGAAAGCGAACCATATGCCTGCAAGGGATACAAGCACGGCCAGAAGCTCAGCCTCGCGGTCACGGACTTGTTCGATTACGCGATCGGCAGCGAGGAAGGGGGTCTTGTGGACGGCGGCGTGACGCAACGAATCGCTGAGGATTACGGCTTGATCTTGCCCGAGTAGTGAGCATTTTCGGCAAGGTCGAAACATTTTCGGGGCATATGCGTAAAAACCCCGAATGACAGACCTTACCGAAAATCGTTACGCCAAAAAATCATTATCCTGAACGCTGACGAGCAAGCCATGTGATATCGTTGCTGGGCCCGTCCCACGTACCCTTCGGCAGGTTAAATCCCTCGCCCTTCTTCGAGAAAATATGCGACTAAGCTCAGCGCTCATACCGGCCATCACGTTGGCCACCCTTTCCGCGTCGAGCCTCGCCGCCGAGAATATTGCCCCCACCGCTTGGAACACCTCTGCCGAACTGGGTGCTATCGCCACCTCGGGAAACACTGAAGGTGCGTCCCTCACTGGAAAAATCGACGCCCGGCAGGAATCGGAGAATTGGACCAACCAATACATCCTCACTGGTTATTTCAAGGAAGACAAACGGAAATCGGCCAATGGTGAATCCAAGCGTGTCCGTTCCGCCCAGCGGGTTTCGGCGTCGGCCAAGGCGGCCTATAAAATGATGAAAGACGGCAAGAAGCTATTCGTGCTCGGCAGCCACGTGAAGGATCGCTTCGGCGCCTATACCGAGTACAACAGCCTTGCGATTGGCCATAGCACGCGTATGTTCAAGGAGCAGGACAATGTCATCGAGCTCGAGGTGGGGCCGGGCTATTCGAGCGGTACGCGCGCCGCTGGTACCACCGAAAGCGGCTTCACCATCCGGGGGGCGGCGGCGCTGCGTTGGCGGCTGAGCCCATCGGCAATGTTTACACATACCTCGAGCGTGGAACGCGGAACGTCCAATGTCCACTCGAGCGCCGAAGCGTCCCTGAGCACGAAGATCAACGGAACCATGCAAATGAAGGCGTCGGTCGTTGCGCGCAATGACACGAATGTGCCCAAGGGCAAGGAGAACACCGACACGCAGACGTCGGTGACCTTGGTCTATTCATTTTGATTCTTGGCAAGCAGCACCGACTTAATTACCCCCAGTGCTTAGTCGCGGCGGCAATCGAAGTCATTCATTTTTGTATAGCCGGTTGATTGGTTATGCAGAAATGAATAAAGGTGAACGCCAATCGGCTTGATTCACGGTTTTTGCATTTCCGCTTCAATTGCCGCACGCGTTTTCGGGTCAAGCTTTTGCACGATTCCGGCCAATTTCTCGCCATCGCGGATGCTGGCGCTTTGCGCCGGCGACAATGCCGACGCCGGCTTGAAGAAGATCGCCTGGCCTGCCAGCACGAGGATGGCCGTCAGCGCCGCGGTACCTACCGCGAGCGCAAGCACACGTTTCTCGGACAAACCCGGTGCAACTGAAACCGCTGCCTGCGGCGCAGCCTGGCGCGGCACGGCAGCCGCCCGCGTTTCCCCGCCAGCCATAAACCTGCAACCCGCGCCGCTCTCCTGCAGCAACTGCGCCTGCTCCGCCAAGGCCTCGGTGGCCTCGTCGAGCAAGGCCACATGGCGCCCGACCGCTTCTTCGAGCACCGCTTCATTGAGCGCGACGAGCGCGAAGATCGGGTCGTCGATATCGATCCGGACGCCGGTCTTGTCGAATACGAGGCTGCGCAGTTTTTGCTGGTCCATAAGACTCACCAAGCCACTTTGTCGAGTTGTTCGAACAGGTCGCGGAACACGACCTTGATGCGCTGCTTTTCCATGACATTGAACTTGTCGCTCTCGCGCACTTCGTTGGCCGTCATGCGCGCCGTGTTCATCTTTTTGATGTCGGCGCCGAAGGTGTCGGCGTTGCGCTGGGTCAGCACCACGCGCCCGCGCACGCGATCGGCGTGGTCGGCGTAGGTCTGCGAGTCGGTGAACAACTTGCCGCTGGCCGACTTGAGCAGCCCGAAGTGTTCGTTCTCCCACAGCACCAGTGGCACCTTGGTCGCCTTCGCGGTCGAGACGAATCCCATTGCCGTGTCGTGCAAGGTGTCGCCGCCGCCGACGATGACGTGGATGAATACCTTGCGGCCCGATTCCTCGAGCAGCGAAAAACAGTCGTTCTCGATCAGATAGCCCATCAACGGTGAAAACGTGTTGGCGCCGTTGTCGATGACGCAGTTGCCGTCCTCTTCGAGCAGGTCGATCATCAGCGCGTCGAAGCGCTTGGGGTCGATGTTGCGGTCGTCCGTCATGACCTGCACATGCTTGACGTCCATCGCCTTGTAGCGCGAGAAGGTCGCGTTCTCCTGGTCCGTGTCGTAGCAACGCAGCGGCAGCGTGTCCTTGGGCGCGAGCCATTGCGCGAGGATCGTCGAGACCAGCGTCTTGCCGATGCCGCCCTTGCCCTGCAAGATGAAATGAACCGTGTTGTGCATGTGACTTTCGGAAAACCAGTAAGAAATTTAATAAAGCTAGTGACAGCCGCCCTTGCCCTTGTCCGGCTCCGGCCCGTTGGGAAAACCGTCGTACGACGCTTCGAGCAACTCCCATTCATAGCCGTCGTCGTTCAGGCTCAGCCGGAGCACCCCAGTGCGGCTCGCGTCGCGCCGCTCGCTGTTGGCACGCGGCAGCAGGAACGGCGTGCGGTAGGCGCCGCCGATGCCGGCTACGAACTGGCGGATGCCGCCCGCCTTGTCGAGCTTGCCGTTGGCGTCCTGCGGCGCGAAGCGTTCGTAGTCGTGGTCATGGCCCGACAAAACAATCTCGGCGCCGTGCTGGTGCAGCAATTCCCACACCCCGCGCATAGTGCCGTAGTTGCCATGGCCGCCTGAACTATACAGCGGGTGGTGCCAGAAGGCGAGGGTGCAGCGCGAGGGGGCGCGCGCCAGTTCCCGGCGCAGCCAGTCGAGCTGGGCCGCATGGGCCGCGCCGCGCAGGTTGCTGTCGAGCGAATACAGGCGCCAGTTGCCCATCGTTACGCTGTAGTGGCCCGGTCCGGCCGCCGCGCCGAAGTACGCGAAATAGCCCTGCGCGCCCGGCATGATGTATTCGTGGTTGCCGGGGGCCGGATGGATGCGCTCCTTGAAGCGGCCCCAGGTCGGGCCGAAGCAGCTGTTGAACAAGGCCTCGGTGCCGCCGCCGTACACGTTGTCGCCCAGCAGCAGCACGCGCGCCTGCGGTTCGTGCGCGAGCCGCTTCGCGATCAGCTCGGCCGTGGCGGCCGCGCCGGAATGGCGCGCGTCGCGGCCGTTGCACATGGCGATGTCGCCGGCCGCGTACACGATATGCGCGGGACCGGCGGCCCGAACCGCGCCCGTGCCCAGCGCCAATGACAGCGCGGCCAAGCCCCCCGCCACGGCGCGCGCAAGCGCACGCGGCGCCGTCGAACGGGCGGGGTGTCGGCCAAACATTCGCGCAGGTCTACTCGATGAAGCGCAGCAAGCCTTGCAGCGCGTGCACCACGGTTTGTTCGCGCACCGATTGACGGTCGCCCGAGAACACGAGCCGTTCGGTGTGGGACGAGTCCGCGTTGGCCCAGCCGAAACAGACGGTGCCGACCGGCTTGCCCGGCACCGCGCCGGTCGGGCCGGCGATGCCCGTGGTCGACAATGCGACGTGGGCGTTGCTGTTGGCCAGCGCGCCCGCCGCCATGGCCGCGGCGACTTCCTCGCTGACCGTGCCCATCTGGGCGATCAGGGCGGCGCGCACGTCGAGCAGTTCGGTCTTGGACGCGTTCGAATAGGCGACGAAGCCGCAGTCGAACCAGCCGGTCGAGCCGGCCACCTCGGTGATCGCCTGGGCCACCCCGCCGCCGGTGCACGACTCGGCGGTGACCAGCAGCAGTCCCTTCGCTTGCAATGCCTGGCCCACGCGGGCGGCAAGGTCGATAATCTCGTTTGTCACATCAAACTCCTTAAGTCGTGTCTCTGTTGATCCGGTCGGTGGCGCGGCGGCCGTTCGTTTCTACTGTACCATGTCGGCCCGTAAATTGGCCCCCTGAACGCCGATTTTACTGCGCCGCCGGCAGCGCCCCGCTCGCCCAAATGTGAAATAAAAGTTTTGCAAAAACCACAAATCGGCGTACAGTGATTTGTGATGGATCAAACAATCATGCCGGGACCGTTCCGTGCGACATCAATTGCTTCCGCGCTGATATGCTTTCCCTAGTGCCGTGTCTGTTTCACTAATTTTAGGAAGAATCATGCCGTTCGAAGCGCTAGCTCGACCCAGACGGAGAGCCCCGCGGATGGCGCGATTGGCGCTCGCAGCGTCGCTGGCCGCGCTCGGCCGGATCGCCGGCGCCGGGGAGGCCGTCTCCGACAACTTCGCCAGCCTCTCGCTCGAAGAGCTCGGCCGCATCGAAATCACCTCCGTCTCCAAAAAAGCCGAGAAGCTCACTGCCGCCGCCGCCCCCGTGTTCGTGATCAGCAGCGACGACATCCGCCGCTCGGGCGCGGCCACGCTGCCCGAGGCGCTGCGGCTCGCGCCCAACCTGCAGGTGGCGCGCGTGGACGCGCGCAATTACGCGGTCACCGCGCGCGGTTTCAATTCGCCGTTCGAAAACAAGCTGCTGGTGCTGATCGACGGGCGCGCGATCTATTCGCCGCTGTTCTCGGGCGTGTTCTGGGACGCGCAGGACGTGCTGCTCGAGGACGTCGAGCGCATCGAGGTCATCAGCGGCCCGGGCGCGACGCTGTGGGGCGCCAACGCCGTCAACGGCGTCATCAACATCATCACGCGCGCCGCCGCCGAGACCCAGGGCGCGTTCGCCACGGCCGGCGCCGACGCCGACCTGCGCCTGGCCGGGGCGCGCTACGGCGCGGCTCTCGGCCGCGGCCACTACCGGCTCTACGCCAAGACCGTGCGCGGCGACGACGGCCGGCGCGCCGACGGCGGCGTCGACCAGACCGGCTGGGAGCGGCACCAGGCGGGTTTCCGCATCGACGGCATGGTGCCCGGGCTCACGCTGCAGGGCGACGCCTACCACGGCAAGCTGCACCAGCTCGGCACCGCCGACATCGCCATCGGCGGCGCCAACCTGCTCGCGCGCCTTGACCGCACCTTGGCCGGCGGCTCCGAGCTGCGCGTGCAGGCCTATCTCGACCACACCCGGCGCAAGCAACCGAACGCCTTCGTCGAGCACCTCAACACGGTCGACATCGACGTCCAGCAGTCGCTCACGCTGGGCACGGGCCACCACCTCGTGTGGGGCGGCGGCCACCGCGTCGCCTACGACCGCGTGCAGAACGGCCCCAACTTCAGCTTCCTGCCCGGCGCGCGCAACCTGGCCTGGACCAACCTGTTCGCCCAGGACGACTTTCTGCTCGCGCCGTCGCTGCGGCTGACGGCCGGCCTCAAGGCCGAGCGCAACAGCTACACGGGCGTCGAGTACCTGCCGCACCTGAACCTCGCCTGGCAAGCCACGCCGGGGCACATGGTGTGGGCCTCGCTGGCGCGCGCGGTGCGGGTGCCCTCGCGCATCGACCGCGAGCTGTATGCGCCGAGCGCGCCGGCCGTGGTGGGCGGGGTGCCGCAATACTTCCTTGCGGGCGGCCCGGAGTTCGTCTCGGAAGTGGCCAAGGTGTCGCAGCTCGGGCTGCGCGGGCAGCCGACGCCGGCACTGTCGTACGCGATCACCGTGTATGCGAGCCGCTACGAGCGCCTGCGCACGCTCGAAACCAATGCCGGCGGCGCGGGGCTGGTGTTCCTGAACCGGGCCGGCGGCGACAGCCACGGCGCCGAGCTGTCGGCGCGCTGGGACGTGCGGCCCGACTGGCGCATGAGCGCGGGCCTGTCGGCGCAATCGCAGGACACCCACGCCGAAGCCGGCAACCGCGACCCGGCCGCCGTCGCCGGCCTGGTCGGCGCCGACCCCGCCGTCTGGGCCACGCTGCGCTCCTCGTTCGACCTCTCCGACCGGCTCGAACTCGACCTCAACCTGCGCCACGTGGGCAAACTGCCCGCGCCGGCGGTGCCGGCCTACACCGCGCTCGACGTGCGGCTCGGCTGGAAGATCATGCCGCGCGTCGAACTGTCGCTGTTGGCGCGCAACCTGCTCGGTTCGCGCCACGCCGAATTCGGCGCCGCGCCGGGCCGCCCGGTCTACGGCCGCACCCTGCACGGACGGCTGTCATGGCGCTTTTAGCGCATCTGCCGCGTTGGTTCCGGGCGCCGCTGTTGCCGTGCCTGGGCCTGGCGCTGGCCCTGCAGGGCGCGCCCGCGCTGGCCGCCCAGCCGATGATGGAGCAGCAGGTCAAGGCGGCCTACCTGTACAAATTCGCCGGCTTCATCGAGTGGCCCGAGGGCAGCTTCGCGCGGCCCGACAGCGCGCTCGTGATCGGCGTGGCCGGCAACGACGCGCTGGCCGAGCAGCTCGAGCGGCTGGTCGCCGGGCACAAGGCCGACGGCCACGCGCTCGAGGTGCGCCGGGTGGCGCCGGGCCAGTCGCTCGAGGGCCTGCACATCCTGTTCGTGGGCAGCATCGAACGCGCCGCCACGGCCGAGCTGCTGGGCGCGGCGCGCGGCAAGTCGCTGCTGACGGTGTCCGACTCCGAACTGGCGCACACGCTCGGCACGATGGTCAATTTCGTGGTGATCGAGGACCGCCTGCGCTTCGAGGTCGCGCTTCGGCACGTGGCGCCGAGCCGCCTGCGCATCAGCGCGCGCATGCTGGCGGCGGCGCGCAAGGTGCAGCCGGGGGACGCCTCATGAAATTGATGCAGCTGCGCTCGATGCGGCAAAAGCTGGTGGCGGTGGTCATGCTGACCACGCTGGCGGCGCTGCTGGTGTCGATCGGCGGCGTGATCGCATACGACCTGCGCAGCTACCACAAGGCGCTGCTCGGCGACATGGCGACCCAAGCCGAGCTGCTCGGCCACATGACCTCGGCCGCGCTGACCTTCGACGACGCCGCGCTGGCCCGCGAGAACCTGGCCTCGCTGCGGATCCGCCCGGCGGTGCGCGCCGGCGCCGTCTACAAGGCCAACGGCACCCGCTTCGCGGCCTACCTGGCCAAGGGCGAGAACCCGGCATTCCCCGTCGCGCCGGCCGGCGACAGCGTGCGCGTCGAGGGCGACCAGTTGCTGATCTACCGCCGCATCGTCGAGAAGGGCGAATTCATCGGCACCGTCTACCTGCGCGCCGAGTACCGGATGGTGGCGCGTGCGCTCGACTACCTGGCGATCGCGGCGGCCGTCACGGCGCTGGCGATGCTCACCGCCTACCTGCTGATGCGCCGCCTCGACCGCATCATCACCGCGCCGATCTCGGCCATCACGGCGATCGCGCACGAGGTCGTCGACACGCGCGACTACTCGCGCCGCGCGCCGCGTATCAGCGACGACGAGGCGGGCGAGCTGGTCGACTCGTTCAACGCCATGCTCACCGAGATCGAGCTGCGCACGCGCGCGCTCGAACAGTCGAACCACGAGATCGCGCGCGAGGCGCTGCAGCGCGCCGAGGCCCAGCAGGAGGTCATGCGCCTCAACGAGCAGCTCGAGGAGCGGGTCCGCGTGCGCACCCAGCAGCTCGAGCTCAGCAACGCCGAACTCGGCGTGGCGATGGAGGCCGCGAGCAAGGCGAGCCAGGCCAAGACCTCGTTCGTGTCGTCCATGAGCCACGAGCTGCGCACCCCGCTCAACGCGATCCTCGGCTTCGCCCAGATCTTGACCTCCGACGCGATGCCGACCACGCCGGTGCAGAAGAAGGACTTCGCCAACCACATCCTCAAGTCGGGGCGCCACCTGCTCACCCTGATCAACGAGATCCTCGACCTCGCCAAGGTCGAATCGGGCACCGTCGCGCTGTCGATGGAGCCGGTGGCGCTGGCCGACATGTTCACCGAGTGCGCGGCGATGATCGCGCCGCTGGCCTCGCAGCGCCGCATCCGCGTGCTGTTCCCCGAGGGCTGCCCCGAGGTCGTGCTGGCCGACCGCACGCGCCTCAAGCAGGTGCTGCTCAACCTGCTCTCGAACGCGGTCAAGTACAACCGCGAACTGGGCATGGTGCGGGTCGAGGTCAGCGCGCCGGCCGCCGCCAAGGTGCGCATCTCGGTGCAGGACACGGGCATGGGGCTGGGCCCGGATCAGGTCGAGTCGCTGTTCCAGCCGTTCAACCGGCTGGGCCAGGAGAACGGCAAGGAGGAGGGCACCGGGATCGGCCTGGTGGTGACCAAGCGCCTGCTCGAACTGATGGGCGGCGGCATCGGCGCGGCCAGCAGCAGCGGCACCGGCAGCACCTTCTGGATCGAGCTGCAGGGCACCGACCCGCTGCCTTCGGTGCTCGCGGCGGGCGCGCTGCTGCCGTTCGAGGCGCAGCCGGCGAGCCAGGCCTCGCACGTGCTGCTGTACGTCGAGGACAACCCGGCCAACCTCAAGCTGGTGCAGGAGATCATCGGCTTTCGCAGCGACCTGCGCCTGCTGATGGCGCCCGACGCCCACCTCGGCATCGAGATGGCGCGCGTGCACCTGCCGGACCTGATCCTGATGGACATCAACCTGCCGGGCATGAGCGGCACCGAGGCCCTCAAGCAGCTGCGCGCCGACCCGCGCACGGCGCACATCCCGGTCATCGCGCTGACCGCCAACGCGATGCCGCGCGACGTCGAGCGCGGCCTGGCCAACGGCTTTTTCCGCTACCTGACCAAGCCGATCGACATCGACCAGTTCGGCGAGGCGATCGACAGCACGCTGGCGCTGGTCGACAGCTTCGACCAGACGCGCAAGGCATGAGGCCATGATCTCGCCCGAGCAGATCCGGCGCGCCCGCGTGCTCG
Organism: Pseudomonadota bacterium; assembly: GCA_040384885.1. Classification (GTDB taxonomy): domain Bacteria; phylum Pseudomonadota; class Gammaproteobacteria; order Burkholderiales; family Burkholderiaceae_D; genus Telluria_A. Next base: position 49,743 of record JAZKIN010000098.1, read on the forward strand.
TGGTCGACGACCAGCAGGCCAACGTCGACCTGCTCGACTACCTGCTCGCCAACAGCGGCTACACCCGGGTCGACAGCACGCTCGACCCGACCCGGGTCGCGGCCATGCACGCCGAGGCGCGCTACGACCTGATCATCCTCGACCTGCAGATGCCGGGCATGGACGGCTTCGGCGTGATGCGCGCGCTGGCCCCGCTCGAGCGCGAGGACTACCTGCCGGTGCTCGTCGTCACGGCCGACCTCGACCAAACGGTGGCCGCGCTCGAGGCGGGCGCGCGCGACTTCGTGACCAAGCCGTTCGACCCGGTCGAGGTGCTCACCCGCATCCGCAACATGCTCGAGGTGCGCCTGATGCACCGCCAGCTCAAGGACCACGGCGCGCTGCTCGAGGCGACGGTGCGCGCGCGCACGGTCGAACTGCAGCGCTTCCGCAGCGCGATGGACGCCACCGCCGACGCGATATTTTTGATCGACGCCGGCAGCAAGGCGCTGCTCGACATCAGCGACGGCGCCTGCCGCATGCTCGGCTTTTCGCGCGCCCAGCTGCTCGGCGCCGACCCTTGCCTGCTGGGCCTGGCCAACAAAGCCGAACTCGAACGCGAGGCCGACCCGGCGCGCGCCGGCGCGCGCGCGCCGACGCGGGTCGCGGCCACGCTGCCGCGCTTCGGGCGCGAGCCGGTGCCGGTCGAAATCGACTGGCAGCTGCAGGTGCTCGACGGCTCGCGCATTTTGATCGGCGTCGCGCGCGACGTCAGCGAGCGGCAGGCGGCGCAGCGCAGGCTGCACGAGCTGGCCAGCTACGACAGCCTCACGGGCCTGCCCAACCGCACGCTGTTCCACCAGACCCTGAACGAGGCGGTGGCGCTGGCCGGGCGCGGCGGGGGGCGCGTGGCGGTGTTGTTCATCGCGCTCGACCGCTTCAAGACGGTCAACGATTCGCTCGGGGCCGAACTGGGCGACGAGCTGCTGCGCCAGTTCAGCAGCAGGCTGGTCGGCTGCGCGCCGGCGCGCGACACGGTCGGGCGGCTCGGCGGCGACGAGTTCGCGCTCATTTTGAGCATGCCAGACGACGCGGCCGACGCCGCCGCCGTGGCCAACGACGTGCGCCAGGCGCTGCGCACGCCGTTCGTTCTGCGCGCTCGCCCGACCACGCTGAGCGCGAGCATCGGCATCGCCGTCTATCCGGACGATTCGCTCGACGCCGGCCAGCTCGTCATGTTCGCCAACACCGCGATGGCGCAGGCCAAGGAGGCCGGGCGCGACGGCTACCGCTTCTTCACGGCCGGCATGAACGTGCAGGTGCTGGCCCGGCTCGACCTCGAGCAGGCGCTGCGCCAGGCGCTCGAGAACGGCGAGCTGCTGCTGTACTACCAGCCCAAGGCCAGCCTCGACACGGGCAGCGTGAGCGGGGTCGAGGCGCTGCTGCGCTGGCAGCGGCCCGGCCACGGCCTGGTGCTGCCGTCCGCCTTCGTGCCCGTGATGGAGGAGACCGGCCTGATCGTGCGGGTCGGCGCGTGGGTGATCGATGCCGCGTGCCGCCAGATCGCGCAGTGGAGCGCGGACGGGGCGGGCGACGTCAAGGTCGCGGTCAACGTGTCGGGCCGCCAGTTCGCCGAGGGCGACCTCGAGGCCGACATCCGCGCCTCGCTCGAACGGCACGCGATCGCGCCGGCGCTGCTCGAACTCGAGCTCACCGAAGGCTCGCTCATGACCGATCCCGAGCACACGATCGAGGTGCTCACGCGGCTCAAGGCGCTCGGCATCAGCATCGCGATCGACGACTTCGGCACCGGTTACTCGAGCCTGGCCTACCTCAAGCGCTTCCCGATCGACAAGCTCAAGATCGACATCGCCTTTGTGCGCGACGTGACGACCAATCCGGACGACGCGGCGATCGCGCTGGCGATCATCGGCATGGCGCACAGCCTGCATATGCGGGTGATCGCCGAAGGGGTCGAATCGCAGGCGCAGCAAGCGTACCTGCGGCGCCAGCGCTGCGACGAGATCCAGGGATTCCACTTGAGCCATCCGCTGCCGGCCGGCGAGGTCGCGGGCATGCTGCTGGCCAACCGCGAGGCGCGCAGCCTGGCGCCGGGCGCGGGTCAGGCACGCCAGACCTTGCTGCTGGTCGACGCCGACGGCGCCGAGCTGGCCGCGCTGGCGGCCTTGTTCGGGCCCGACGACTACCAGGTGCTGACGGCCTTGTCGGCCGAGCAGGGCTTCGAGATGCTCGCGCTGCACCAGGTGCATGTGATCCTGTGCGAGCAGCGGCTGCCGGGCATGAGCGGGATCGCGTTTTTGAGCAAGGTGAAGACCATGTATCCGGCCGCGATCCGGATGATTTTGTCGGCCGAGACCGACCCGGCGTCGATGCTCGAGTCGATCAACCGGGGCGCGCTGTACCGGTATTACACCAAGCCGTGGACCGATGCGGAGCTGCGCGACAATGTGCGGCGCGCGTTCCATCATTTTTGGCTGGTGCACGGGACGGCGGACGAGCCGTACGGGGCTCAGCGCGATGCTGAAGACGCAGCGGCTTAAGGCATAGCTGCTTAAGACGATCAAAAAACTAAACCAACATCGTCCTCGCGAAGGCGGGGAGGCATGCCTCCCCCCCATAGAACGTCAGCTCATAGCAACCGTTCTATGGGTCCCCGCCTTCGCGAGGACGATGTTGGTTTTTTTTATTTGGTTTTTCACTGTCTACGATTTCTGTAAAAACCTAAACCTACATCGTCCTCGCGCATGCGGGGAGGCATGCCTCCCCCCCATAGAACGTCAGCTCATAGCAACCGTTCTATGGGTCCCCGCCTTCGCGAGGACGATGTTGGTTTTTTTTATTTGGTTTTTCACTGTCTACGATTTCTGTAAAAACCTAAACCTACATCGTCCTCGCGCATGCGGGGAGGCATGCCTCCCCCCCATAGAACGTCAGCTCATAGCAACCGTTCTATGGGTCCCCGCCTTCGCGAGGACGATGTTGGTTTTTGATATTTGGGTTTTCACTGTCTACGGTTTCTGAAGCGACTCAAGCCTTAGTCGTTGGCGAAATGGTCGAAACCTGGCAGCGTCAGATTCAGCGCACAGCCGCCGGCGTCAACCAGGCGCAACCCCGCGCTCGCCTCGATCACACCGACCCTTGTGACGGCGGTGTGCGCCAGCCGCCCCGCATCCAGCACCGCCTCGCGCGCCGCAACCGGCGCCGTAAAACACAATTCGTAATCATCTCCGCCCGCGGCGCCAAACCGGCGCCGCAATGCCTGCACCTGCCGCGCCAGCACCGGCCCGGCCGGCAGCGCGTCGACGTCGAGCGTCGCGCCCACCCCCGACGCGGCCAGAATATGCGCGAGGTCGCCGGTCAAGCCGTCCGAGATATCGAGCGCCGCGTTGGCGATCCGCGCCTGCGCGCCGCCACCCGCGAGCGCGCGCCCGAGCGCGATGCGCGGGGTCGGCATGTGCATGCGCACACCCGCTTCGCGCTGGCTGTCAGCATCGAGCGCGCATTCCGCGCGATACCCGGCCAACGCCAGCCGCGCGTCGCCGATGCTGCCCGAGATCCAGATGTCGTCTCCCGCGCGCGCCGCGTCGCGCCGCAGCGCATGCCCCGGCGCCAGTTCGCCGAACACCGTGATGCAGATGGTCAGGGGCCCCTTGGTCGTGTCGCCGCCGATCAATTCGCAATCGTGCGCGTCGGCCAGCGCAATCAGGCCGGCCGAGAAGCCGGCCAGCCAGTCCGGGTTGGCCTCGGGCAGCGCCAGCGCGAGCGTGAACGCGACCGGGCGCGCACCCATCGCCGCCAGGTCCGACAGATTGACGGCGAGGCATTTGTGGCCGAGCATGCGCGCGTCTGCGCCGGCAAAAAAATGCCGGCCCTCAACCAACATGTCGGTCGACACCGCCATTTGCATGCCGGCCGCGGGCGTGAGCAGGGCGCAATCGTCGCCGATGCCGAGCGTCGCCCGGCCCGTCCGTGCGCGGGTGAAATATTGTTTGATGAGATCGAATTCTGAGAGCATGCGCGATTGTACCGTGGGCCACGCGCTTTCAAATCCAAGTCATTTATTCCCCTCGTAAATAGGCCTGTCATCCGCCGTCAAGCCGGCCTGCCAACGGCGCGCCGGCGCGCATCCGCCGCTGATCGGTATCAATTGCGCGCGTTATGAATGCCGCTGTAATGGCGAAAGCGGACTGAACTTTTTCACTCAAAAATAGTCGATTGCGCGGTCCTCGCTGGAACGCGGTCCGCCCTTAACCACGCGCATTGGGGGTTGCGCATTGATAGGCGGAAGAACATTTTTACCGGCAATTCGGCGCGCATAAAAAGCGCCGATCTCATTTGGTAATGAATTTCAAGCGAAGGGGCAGGGCCATGAAAACCAGCACACTCGGTCTTTTGCTATTTGCCGGCATGTTGTCGGCTTGTGGCAGCGGCGGCGACCATTCACCACCACCACCGCCGCCGCCGCCGGAGGTCAAACCGTTCACGCTGCAGCCGAACGCGATCGTGCTAGACCGCGCCAAAGTGAGCATCATCGTGCAGGATGCCACCTCTGTCTGCCTGCGCGGCGATACCAGCGGCATCGGACCTGGCACCGTGCTGATCAGCACCGAGGGCCACGGCTTCCTGCGCAAGGTCGTCAGCATGTCGGCGCTTCCCGACGGGATCCGCCTCGTGACCGAACAAGCCGGCCTGGCCGAGGCATTCTCGCGCCTCGACGTCAAGCTCGACAAGGTGTTCGGGCCCGAGGATTTCGGCCAGGTCATTCCGACCGGAACACCCGAAATCGGACTCCAGTTCCGCAGCCCCGCCGCGCTTCAGAAAAACGGAAGCGCCAATGTCGAAGTCGCCGGACCCGAACTCTCGCTCTCGTTCAACCGCTATGGCGCGAGCGGCGGTTCCGGCGTGGAAATCACGGGCGGCGCCACGTTCAGGATCAATCCGCAGTTGGATATCTCGCTCGAGTCGGTCAACACCGGCCGCTCGGTGCTGAAATACCGCTTGGGGGTCAGCCCGAACTACCAGCACAGTTTTACCGCCAAGGCCGTGTTCGGCGGCGCCATCAGCTTTAACAAGGTGATTCCCGAGTATCCGCTGGGCAGCTATCTGATTCCCAATACCCCGATCGTGGTGGTGCCGACCGTGGTCGTTTCGGTCAATGCGAGCGGCGCGGCGGCCGGTGCGTTCGGCACCACGTACACGGCCGCCGTTTCGGGCGGGGCGACGCTGGAACGCGATATCACCGGCAATTTCAGCACCACCACAAGTTATCAACCGCTGCAAACGGGCAGCTTCGACCTGGCCGAATCGACCTTGTCGGTCAATGCGACGCCAATCTCGGTGAAGGTCGAATTGCGCCTGTACGGCGTGGCCGGGCCCAATTTCGGCTTCGAGGCCAAGGGCCAGATGAGCGGCACTTTCGAGCGCAACGTGCAGAGCGGGCAGGAGGGGATCCGGGCCAAGGTGTTCGGCGGCCTTTACGCCAATGTCGGCGCGGGCGGAAGGATCCCCTTTCTTAGCACGTTTTACAAGGGGATCGACGGCGGTTTTTCGGTCGTCAATGTGCCGGTCAAGATCGTCGAGGGCGAACTGGCCGACCGCTTCTTCCCGTTCTCGGGCGCCGGCGGCGTGACCGTGTCCGACAACGGCAACGTGCCCGACGATATCTTCGAGGTCGTGCTCGACGGGCTGGTGCTCGGGCGCACCTCGAAGGGCGGCAGCGGCCAGTTCCGCATGTCGAGCCTGCGTCCGGGCACGCGCCAGTTGAGCATCAAGACGGTCGAAGACGATTCCCCGCCCGGCACCTACATTGTGCGTCTGGCCGAGGGATTGACATTCGAAAGCGGCGGCACCGAGCGCAGCGGAGGGCTCAACCTGGGCAGTTCGGCCACCTTCAACGTCGTCGTGCCTCCCCGTTAGACCGGGAGCGCCAGATGCGGCTGGCCCAGCGCGGCGAGCAGCAACTGGCGCTGCGCCGGCGTCGACGACGACATGCCGAAGCCGCGCAACAGCCCCAGTTCGTCGACGAAACGGGCCACGAGGCCGGCACCCTCCGGCGCGCTGATCCACTCGCCGCGGCTGCCGGGCGGCGGCGGCGCGAGCGCTAGCCGGCAGCTCGGGGTTTTGACCATGATCGCGTCCGGCTTGAGCGCGATCGCGCTTGGCGTGCCGCTCAGGGTGGCCGCGATCGCGCGCGCCGCCGCCAGCAGCGGCGCCACATACGGCAGCACCGCGCCGCCGGCCTCGGTGCTGTATTCGGCGCAGTCGCCGAGCGCATAGATGTCGGGCGCACTGGTGCGGCCGTAGGCGTCGACCACGATGCCGCGCCGCGTCTCCAACTGCGAGGCCTGGGCCAGCGCCAGCGACGGCCGCAGGCCGACTGCCGACAGCACGATGTCGGCGTCGATGCTGCGCCCGTCGGCCAGCGCCACGCGCAGACCCGCGCCGGCCCGCTCGACGCTGCTCGCCGTGGTGCCGAGCATGAGCGTGATCGGGCGCGCCAGCCAGGCTTGCGCCAGCGCCTCCGACAAACTGGGCGCGGCCAGCGCGGCCAGCGGACGCGATGACGGATCGACCAAGGTGACATGGTGGCCGGCGCCGGCGAGGTCGTCGGCGAATTCGCAGCCGATCAGGCCCGCGCCCAGTATCGCCACGCGCGCCGGCCCGGGATGGCGCGCGAGCGCCTCGCGCAGCACCGCGTAGTCGTCGATGTGGTTGACCGACAGCACCTCGGTCGCGGCGTCGCCGCCGAGCGCGAGCCGGATCGCTTGCGCGCCCAGCGCCAGGACCAGCCGGCCGTAGGCGAAGCGCCCGCCGCTCGTTTCAATCGCATGCGCGGCGCTGTCGATCTGCGTCACGCGGGTGTGGGTGAGCACCGTGGCGCCCAGTTGCGCGGCCATTTGCGCCGCCCCCTGCGCGACGATCTGGTGCGCCTGCTTGCCCAGCGCGAGCGCGTTCGACAGCATCGGCTTGGCGTACGAGCCGCCGGCGTCGCCGGTGACCAGCAGGATCGGGGTGGCCGTGTCGCGTTTGCGGAATTCGCGCGCCACGCTGTAAGCGGCCATGCCGGCGCCGACGATGATCAGGGGGGCGCCCGCCTCCATGATTACAGCTCGACCATCTCGAAGTCGGACTTGGCCACGCCGCAGTCGGGGCAGGCCCAGTCTTCGGGGATGTCGGTCCAGCGGGTGCCCGCAGCGATGCCTTCGTGCGGCATGCCCGCGCTCTCGTCGTAGATAAAGCCGCAAACGATGCATTGGTAGGTTTTCATGGTGTTCCTTTATTTGATTGGTGTCGGGGGCGTGGGTTTAAGCGGCGTTGAACTTGTCGAGCGCGGCCTGGTAGTGGTTGGCGTGGCGTTCCTCGACCTTGGCGAGCGCGGCGAAGCGCTTGGCCGCGATTTCGAGCGTGCGCTTGAACTGCGCCGCATGGACCTGCGACTCGGCGATCTGCTCGTCGTACTCGGCCACGGCGGCGCTGTTGCCCTCCTCGATCGCGAGGTGGCGGAACTTCGGGTACATCTCGGTGTACTCGTAGGTCTCGCCCTCGATCGCGATTTCGAGCGCGCGCGCCGGCGTCATCTGGTCCTTCGGGTACAGCAGGTCGAGGTGGCCGAACGCGTGCTGCACCTCCTGGTCTGCGGTCGCCTCGAACGCCTCGGCCACCTCGATCGCGCCGGCCGCGCGCGCCAACTTGGCGAAGTAGCGGTATTTAATGTGCGCCATCGACTCGCCGGCAAAGGCAGCTTCGAGGTTTTCGATGGTGACGGATTTGATCTGGCTGGCCATGGTGTTCTCCTGTAGGTTCGATTGCAAAGTGCAATCGGCACGGGAGAGATAATAGTTAAACTTAATCGATCTGGGAAATTGATAGTATTCATCGCAGCGATAGTTTTACCCATTCATTGACGACGAAACCGTTCCTTAATGATAATTCTTAATAAGCTTAGTAGAAATACGTAGCTTAGAGAAAGATGCCGTCTGCTAAAATCGTTGATCGCGGACAGACACAGGAAGGCTTCAACAGATGGATTCGTCATCAGATAAAAAAGAAGAACTGCGCGCCCAGCTGCGCCAGGCAGCGCTCGAGTACCACGAGATTCCCCGTCCCGGCAAGATCAGCGTCACCCCCACCAAGCAACTGCTCAACCAGCGCGACCTGGCCCTGGCCTACTCGCCCGGCGTAGCCGCCCCCTGCGAAGAGATCGTCAAGGACCCGGCCAACGCCTATAAATACACTGCACGCGGCAACCTGGTCGCCGTGATCACCAACGGCACCGCCGTGCTGGGCCTGGGCAACATCGGCCCGCTGGCGTCGAAGCCGGTGATGGAAGGCAAGGGCGTCCTGTTCAAGAAATTCGCCGGCATCGACGTGTTCGACATCGAAATCAACGAATGCGACCCGGACAAGCTGGTCGACATCATCGCCTCGCTCGAGCCGACCTTCGGCGGCATCAACCTCGAAGACATTAAGGCGCCCGAGTGCTTCTACATCGAGCGCCAGCTGCGCCAGCGCATGAAGATCCCCGTGTTCCACGACGACCAGCACGGCACCGCGATCATCGTCGGCGCGGCCATCATCAACGGCGTCAAGGTGGTCGGCAAGTCGCTCACGAGCTGCAAACTGGTGGTCTCGGGCGCCGGCGCGGCCGCGCTGGCCTGCCTCGAACTGATCGTCGACCTTGGCTTCCCGATCGAAAACATCTTCGTCACCGACCTCGCGGGCGTGGTCTACAAGGGCCGCACCGAGCTCATGGACCCGGATAAGGAACGCTTCGCCCAAGACACGCCGCTGCGCACGCTGGCCGAGGTCATGCCCGGCGCCGACATCTTCCTGGGCCTGTCGGCCGGCGGCGTGCTCAAGCCCGAGATGGTCGCTGGCATGTCGGCCAATCCGCTGATCCTGGCGCTGGCCAACCCGACCCCCGAGATCCTGCCCGAGGAAGTCAAGGCCGTGCGCGGCGACGCGATCATCGCGACCGGCCGTTCGGACTATCCGAACCAGGTCAACAACGTGCTGTGCTTCCCCTACATCTTCCGCGGCGCGCTCGATTGCGGCGCCACGACCATCACGCGCGAGATGGAGATCGCGGTGGTGCACGCGATCGCCGACCTGGCACACGCCGAGCAGTCCGACGTCGTCGCGACCACCTACGGCATCAGCAACCTCTCGTTCGGCCCCGAATACCTGATCCCGATGCCGTTCGACCCGCGCCTGCTCACGCAGATCGCGCCGGCGGTGGCCAAGGCTGCGGCGGAATCGGGCGTGGCGACGCGTCCGATCGCCGACCTCGCGGCCTACGCCCAGAGCCTGCAGCAGTTCGTGTACCGCAGCGGCACCTTCATGAAGCCGCTGTTCCAGATCGCCAAGAACACCCCGCCCGAACTCAAACGCATCGTCTACGCCGAGGGCGAAGAGGAGCGCGTGCTGCGCGCGGTGCAGGTGGTGGTCGACGAAAAACTGGCGCGCCCGATCCTGGTCGGGCGCCCGAATGTGCTCGAGCAGCGCATCGTCAAATTCGGCCTGCGCCTCAAGCAGGGCGAGCATTTCGACGTGATCAACCCGGACCACGAGGCGCGCTACCGCGACTACTGGCAGACCTATTACGAGATGACGATGCGTAAGGGCGTGACCCAGGAGTACGCCAAGCTCGAGATGCGCCGGCGCCACAGCCTGATCGGCGCGATGATGATCCACAAGGGCGACGCCGACGGCATGATCTGCGGCACCTTCGGCACCACCAACCTGCACCTGCATTACATCGACCAGGTGCTCGGACGGCGCGCCGGCGCCAATGTGTACGCGGCGATGAACTTCCTGATCCTGCCCGAGCGCCAGTTGGCGCTGGTCGACACCCACGTCAACGAGAACCCGAGCGCAGAGCAGCTCGCCGAGATCACCATTCTGGCGGCCGAGGAGATGACGCGTTTCGGCCTGATACCGCGCGCGGCGCTGCTGTCGCACTCGAACTTCGGCTCGGCCAACAGCGAGTCGGCGCGCAAGATGCGCGCGGCGCTCGCGATCGTGCAGCAGAAGGCGCCGGGGCTCGAGGTCGACGGCGAGATGCACGGCGACGTCGCGCTCGACTCCAAGCTGCGCAAGTCGGCGATGCCGCATTCGACCCTGCAGGGCGACGCCAACCTGCTGGTGCTGCCGAATCTGGACACCGCCAACATCGCCTACAACCTGCTCAAGACGGCTGCCGGCAACGGCATCGCGATCGGCCCGGTGCTGCTCGGCTGCGCCAAGCCGGTGCACATCCTGACGCCGTCGGCCACGGTGCGCCGGATCGTCAATATGACTGCGCTGTGCGTGGTCGATGCGGTCGCGGAGCGGTAGACGTCCTATCCCCGTGTCCGCGGAGCGTTGCGGACACGGCGGCTTTGTTCCTTGCGAGAAACCAAAAAACCGTCGTCCTCGCGAATGCGGGGACCCATAGAACAGTTGCTTTGAGCTACCGTTCTATGGGTCCCCGCATGCGCGAGGACGATGTTGGTTTGGGTTTTTGAGTATTGCGCTCCTCGATTCCTACCGCCAGTTCCCTCGTCAAACGTTCCATCGGCTGTGATGTTGGTTTGGGGGTTTTTGATTGTCGAGCTCCTCGAATCCTACCGACAGTTCCTTCCTCCAACGTTCCATCGGCTAACTTAGCCTTGCCCAAACCGCCTTCCGACCCCCCGACATTTTTTTCGCTCGTGATGCACGATTGACGGTCCGCAGAGCACGCGCGAATACCCCCGAAATGCATTTCCAAGCCCCACGGTTCGCTCCGGTGCGGGCCCAAACCGCTGAGCCTTCCGTGCATAATGGACGTCCAAATAGTTGCTTATAAGTCTACGTTTCTTCGTGGAATTAACCATTTGCACGCTGTTCTGGCACAACCGACACCACGGGTCTGGCAATCATGCAAATCGCTAAAAAAGCACTCATCACCGGCATCACCGGGCAGGACGGCGCCTATCTGGCCCAACTGCTGCTCGAAAAGGGTTACGCGGTCACGGGCACTTACCGGCGCTCGAGCTCCGTCAATTTCTGGCGCATCGACGAACTCGGCGTGGCCGCGCACCCGCAGCTCTCGCTGGTCGAATACGACCTGACCGACCTGTCGTCTAGCATCCGCCTGATGGAAATGGCGCGCCCCGACGAGGTCTACAACCTGGCCGCACAAAGCTTCGTCGGGGTCTCGTTCGACCAGCCCGTCGCCACCGCCGGCATTACCGCGCTCGGGCCGGTCAACCTGCTCGAGGCGATTCGGATCGTCAATCCGCGGGCGCGCTTCTACCAGGCCTCGACCTCCGAAATGTTCGGCAAGGTGCAGGCCATCCCGCAATCGGAGGGCACGCCATTCTATCCGCGCAGCCCGTACGGCGTGGCCAAGCTGTACGCGCACTGGATGACCGTGAACTACCGCGAGTCGTACGGCATCTTTGGGGCCAGCGGCATTCTGTTCAACCACGAGTCGCCGCTGCGCGGGCGCGAGTTCGTCACCCGCAAGATCACCGATTCGGTCGCCAAAATCGTGCTCGGTAAACTCGACGTGCTCGAACTGGGCAACCTCGACGCCAAGCGCGACTGGGGCTACGCGCGCGAATACGTCGACGGCATGTGGCGCATCCTGCAGGCCGAACACGCCGACACCTACGTGCTCGCGACCAACCGCACCGAGACCGTGCGCGACTTCGTCACGATGGCCTTCCACGGGGTCGACATCGGCATCGACTGGCACGGCGGCGGCGTCGGCGAGACCGGCCGCTGCCGGCGCAGCGGCAAGACGCTGGTGCGGGTCAGCCCCAAGTTCTACCGTCCGGCCGAAGTCGAGTTATTGATCGGCGACCCGACCAAGGCACTGCGCGAACTGGGCTGGGCGCCGAGCACCACGCTCGAGCAGCTGTGCCAGATGATGGTCGAGGCCGACGTGCGCCGCAACGCGCTCGGCGCCACGTTCTGACGGGCGGCCCCCATGAACCGCATGGCAAGCGAACAATTCGAATCCACCGCCGCCGGCGCCGAGGGTGCGGGGCTGCGCGCCCTGATCACCGGCGTAGGCGGCTTCACGGGGCGCTACCTCGCGGCCGAACTGGGCACCGCCGGCTACCGCGTGTTCGGCACCGTGATGCCGGGCGAGCCGCTCGGGCCCGACATGTTCCACGTCGACCTGTGCGCGCGCGCCGCGGTGGCCCACATGGTGGCGCAGGTGCAGCCCGACGTGGTCGCGCACCTGGCCGGCATCGCCTTTGTGGCGCACGCCGACGCCGAGCAAGTCTACCGCGTCAATGTGGTCGGCACCCGCAACCTGCTCGAGGCGCTGGCCGGCGCGCGGCGCCGGCCAGGCGCCGTGCTGCTCGCGTCCTCGGCCAACATCTACGGCAACGCCGGCGTCGGCACGATCGACGAAAGCGTGGTGCCGGCGCCGGCCAACGACTATGCGGTCAGCAAGCTGGCGATGGAGAACATGGCGCGCCTGTGGACCGAACGGCTGCCGATCGTCATCGCGCGGCCCTTCAATTACACGGGCGTGGGCCAGGACGAACAGTTTTTGCTGCCGAAAATCGTGTCCCATTTCCGCCGCCGCGCGCCCGACATCGCGCTAGGCAATGTCGAGGTCGCGCGCGATTTTTCGGACGTGCGCGCGGTCGCCGCCAGCTACCGGCGCCTGCTCGCGGCCAGCCCCGCCGGCCAGGCCTTCAACGTTTGCTCGGGGCGGGCCCATTCGATCGGCGCCGTGCTCGCGCTGATGGAGGATATCGCCGGCTACCGCATCCGGGTCGAGGTCAACCCCGCGCTGGTGCGCAGCGGCGACGTGCTCACGCTGGCCGGCTGCAACGACAAGCTCGCCAGCGTCATCGGACGCCAGCAAGCCAGGCCGCTGGCCGAAACCCTGCGCTGGATGTACGAGGCATGAACCGGCTGCGCGTCGGCCTCGGCACCACGATGCTCGAGCCGGGCTCAAACGGCGCGCGGCTCGACGGCATCGGGGTCTACACCGAGGCCTTGCTGCGGCACCTGCCGCAGGCCGGCTGCAGCGTCAGCGCGTATTCGTATCCGCCGGTCGCGCGCGCGGGACTCCGCGCAGGCATACGCACCGGCATGCGCGCCGTCGTGGGGCAGCCGATGGCGCAGTCGTTCGAGGCGGCCTCGCTGGTCGACCTCGTCACGCCGCGCATCAACCGGGTGCACATGCCGGCCGATATCTTCCACGCGACCGACTACCGCATCGTGCGCATGGACTGCCCGGTGGTCGCCACGCTGCACGACGCTCTGCCATTGCGCCACCCGCAGTGGTGCAATCCGCGCCTGCGCGGGCCCAAGAACTGGCTGCAAAAAAAGGCCGCCGCCAAGGCCGACCACGTGATCGCCGTGTCGCACTTCGCCGTGGCCGAACTGGTGCAGTGCTTCGGCATCGACGAGCGCCGCATCAGCGTGGTTCCGTGCGGGGTCGAAGCAAGCTGGCTCGAGCCGGCCGAGCCCGCGGCGGTGGCCGCGACGCTGCACGCCAACGGCTTGCGGTCCGGTTACTTCCTGTTCGTCGGCACCCTGCAACCGCGCAAGAACATCGAACGCCTGCTGGCCGCCTACCTCGGCCTGCCCGCCTCGGTGCGCGCCGAGCGCCAGCTCGTGATCGTCGGCGCGTTGGGCTGGCGCTGCGACGCGCTGGCGCGCCAGATCATGGCCGCGCGCCAGAACGGCGCCAACGTGGTCTGGCTGCGCAGCCTGACCGACAATGCGCGCCTGCGCCACGTGTATGCGGGCGCGGGCGTGTTCGTGTTCGCCTCGCTGTACGAGGGCTTCGGCATCCCGGTGCTCGAGGCCTTCGCCAGCGCGGTGCCGGTGGTGGTGGCCAACAGCAGCGCGCTGCCCGAGGTGGCGCACGGCGCCGCGCTCGAGGTCGACCCGTGCTCGATCTGCGAGATCGGCGCCGCCATGCTGGCGCTGGTGCGCGACGAGCCGCTGCGCGCGCGCTGCATCGCGGCCGGGCGCTTGCGCGCCGCGCAACTGAGCTGGCGCGAGGCGGCGCGCCGTACCGCTGCCGTGTACCGCAACGTCCTGTCACATTGAGCACCACATCAACGGCCATGCGCGTCCTGCACTTTTACAAAACCTACTATCCGGACTCCGTCGGCGGCGTCGAGCAGGTGATCCGCCAGCTGTGTGTGGGCACCGGCCGCCTCGGCGTGCACAACGAGGTGCTCACGCTCACGCGCGGCGGCGATTTGTCGAGCTTTACCTTCGAAGGGCATATGGTGCACCGCCTTCACCAGGATTTCGAGATCGCCTCGACCGGGTTCGCGTTCGCCGCCTTCGAACGGCTCGCGCGGCTCGCGCGCGCGTGCGACGTGGTGCACTACCACTTTCCGTGGCCGTTCATGGACCTGGTCCATTTCGTCGCGCGCGTGCGCAAGCCGAGCGTGCTGACCTACCACTCGGACATCGTGCGCCAGAAGCGCCTGTTGCGCCTGTACCAGCCGCTCGGCACGCGCTTCTTGCGCAGCGTCGACCGCATCGTCGCGACCTCGCCCAACTACCTGGCCACGTCGAGCGTGCTGGCCGGGCACCGCGACAAGACCGAGGTCATCACCTACGGGCTCGACCAGACCTTGTATCCGGCGCCCGAGGCGGCGCGGCTGGCGCACTGGCGCGCGCGCGCGGGGCCGCGCTTTTTCCTGTTCGTCGGGGTGCTGCGCTACTACAAGGGGCTGCACATCCTGCTCGACGCCGTGGCCGGCACCGGCTACCCGGTCGTCATCGTCGGCGCCGGCCCGGTCGAGCGCGCGCTCAAGGAGCATGCGCAGCGGCTCGGCCTGCGGCAGGTGCTGTTCGTCGGCGCGCTCGGCGACGCCGACAAGGTGGCGCTGCTGACGCTGTGCTACGGGCTGGTGTTCCCGTCGCATCTGCGCTCGGAGGCGTTCGGCATCTCGCTGCTCGAAGGCGCGATGTACGGCAAGCCGATGATCTCGAGCGAGATAGGCACCGGCACCAGTTATATCAACAGCGACGGCGTGACCGGGCTGGTGGTGCCGCCGGGCGACCCGCAGGCCTTCGGCCGCGCCATGCGCACGCTCTGGGACAAGCCCGCGCTGGCGCTTGCGATGGGCCGGCGCGCGCGCGCGCGTTACCTCGAATTGTTCACGGCCGCGCAGATGGCCGGGCGCTACGCGGCCTTGTACCGCGGGCTGGCGGCCGGGCGTGTGCAGTTGCCGGTCGGAGCGGGGCACGCGGGCGCGCCGCCGGGTTGAACCGGCATCGAGCAGGTATGGCAACGACGCCTACCGGTGCCACAGAAGTCGCGGTCTAGATATAGACCGCAACCAAAACCAACGTCATCCTCGCGAATGCGGGGACCCATAATGAGCATGCGTTGACGCGCTGTTCGAGCTTTCAGGCCCGGCAGCTGCGCTACAAGAATTTCAAACGGTGCGTCTCAGTACGATCAGCATGGGTCCCCGCTTTCGCGGGGATGACGGTTACGTTTGAGTTTTGCGACAGCCCCATCCGCGAGGTTTTTAGTGACACGATTTCTCGCTTAATCCCACCCCTCGTTGCGCGGCGTGCCCGACGCCTCCTGGTCGCGCGCGAACATCTGGTCGAGCTCGTCGCGCGCCTGCTTGGTCAGCGAGACCAGCTGCTCCTGGTCCTTGTAATGCGGATAAACCGCCGCCAGGCTCGCCAGGTTGTGTTTGCGGAACTGGTCGGCCACCTTGCGCGCGTGGTAGGCGCCGTAGCCGAGCGTGACCAGCACCTGGCGCCCGAGCGTCAGCGCCGCCTCGAACGTCTCGCGCTCGATGAGCGTCACGCCCCGGTCGAGCAGGTCGTAATAGTGGGTCACGTTGCGCGCGCGCGCCAGGATCGGCAGCGTTGGGTACTCGCGCCGCACCAGGTCGACCAGCGCCAGGCTGGCCTCGACATCGTCGACCGCGACCACGATCGCGCGCGCGTTGGCCGCGCCGGCCGCGTGCAGCAGGTCGGCACGCGTGGCGTCGCCATAAAACACCTTGATGCCGAACTTGCGCACCAGCTCGACCTGGTCCGGGTCGTGGTCGAGCAGGGTCACGCTGATTTTATTGGCATGCAGCAGGCGCCCGATGATCTGGCCGAAGCGGCCGAAGCCGGCGATGATCACGTGCCCGTCGTTGGGGTCGATCTGGTCGGGCGGGTGGCGCCGCGCCAGGTAGCGCGGCGCGATGACGCGGTCGTTGATGAGCAGCAGCAGCGGCGTCGCCACCATCGACAACGCCACCACCAGCACCAGCAGCGACGCGATCTCGGGCGTGAACACGGCGCTGCTGGTGGCCGCGGCGAACACGACGAAGGCGAATTCGCCCGCCTGCGACAACAGGAACGCGAAGAACGCGCCCTCGCTATGCGGAATGCCGAACGCGCGGCTCAGAGCGTACAGCACGGCGATCTTGATCGCCAGCAGTCCGGCCACGAGCGCGAACACGAGCCCCGGTTGCGCCAGCAGCACCCCGATGTCGACCGACATGCCGACCGCGATGAAAAACAGGCCCAGCAGCAAGCCCTTGAACGGCTCGAGGTCGGTCTCGAGCGCGTGCCGGTATTCGGAGTCGGCCAGCAGCACGCCGGCCAGGAAGGCGCCGAGCGCCATCGACAGGCCGACCATTTGCATCAGCAACGAAATGGCGATCACGAGCAGCAGCGCGAAGGCGGTGAAGATCTCGCGCATGCCGGTGCGCGCGATCACGCGCAGGGCCGGGCGCAGCAGGAAGCGCCCGCCGAACACGAGCGCGCCGATGACGCTGACGATCTTGAGCGCGGCGAGCCAGCCGTTGCCGCCGGCGGCCTCGTTGGCCGCGCCGAGCAGGGGCACGATCGCGATCATCGGGATCGCGGCGATGTCCTGGAACAGCAAGATCGCGAACGCGGCCGCGCCGGCCGGCGCCGCCACCAGGTTGCGCTCGCCCAGCGTGGCCAGCGCGATCGCGGTCGACGACAGCGACAGGCCGAGCGCGGCGATCAGCGCGACCTTCCAGTCGACCCCGAGCAACAGGCCGGCGACCCACAGCGCCGCGCTCACGCCGACGACCTGGGCCGTGCCCCAGCCGAAGATCGAGCGCCGCATCGCCCACAGGCGGCGCGGCTCGAGTTCGAGCCCGATCAGGAATAGCAGCAGCACCACGCCGAACTCGGAGAAATGCAGGATGTCCTCGACCTCGTTGATCAGCTTGAGGCCCCAGGGCCCGATCGCCGCGCCCGCGAGCAGGTAGCCGAGCACCGCGCCGAGGCCGAGTTTTTTTGCGATCGGCACGGCCAGCACGGCGGCCAGCAGGTAGATCATCGCGTTGAACAGCAGGCTATGTTCCATACTCGTCCCCCGTGTCGATGCTTGGGTCGGGCGCGTAGGCGGCCAGCCGTTCGGCGAACGCGGCGATGTGCGCCTCGACCGCGGCGGCGTCGCCCGCGTGCGCCGCGTGCAGCACGTGCGGCGCGATCCAGCGCATGCCGCACAAGGCGGCCGTTTGTTCGAACGGCGCCAGGAAGTCGGCAAATGGGCGCCCGTGCGGCGCGCCGGGCTGGTAGGCCTCGGCCGCGCTGCCGGTGGTCACCACGAGCCAGTAGCGCTTGCCCTGCAGCGCGGCGCCGTCCTTGCCATAGGCCCAGCCCGGCTGCAGCACCGCGTCGACCCATTCCTTGAGCAGCGAAGGCATGCTGTACCAATAGATCGGGTGCAGGAATACGAGCATGTCGGCCTGCTCGACGAGCGCCTGTTCGCGCGCAACGTCGATCGCAAAGTCTGGATAGGTTTCGTACAGGTCGTGCACGGTGACGTGCGGCAGGCGCGCCGCGGCCTGCGCCAGCCGCTGGTTCACTTGCGACTGGTGCGGCGCCGGGTGGGCGTAGAGCACCAGGATGCGGGGGTTGGGGGGCATGTGCTCGATCGGTCCGGTATTTAGCAATTGCCAATTGTGCGTTGGCGCGCCGACTAACGCAAGCCCATGACCCTGTGGTAAATACGCGGCTGGCGGGGCCGCCGCCTGCGCGCCAATTACTTCAGGCGCGCGAGCATCGCCTTGCCGACGCCGAGCGCCGAGGCCGGGTTCTGGCCCGTGATCAGCTCGCGGTCCGTAACGACCAGCGCCTGCCACGGCGCGTTGCTGTCGTAGGCCGCGCCGGCTTGCTCGAGCGCCGTCTGCGGATAGAACTTCATCGCGCCGCCTTTCAATTGCCCCTTCGACAGCTCTTCTTCCTTATTGCTGAACACGGTCATGCGGTAGCCCGCGTAGATCCATTTTTGGCCGGCCTTGGCGTGCCTGGTGCTGGCCAGCTTCTGGCTGAACGCGGCCGCGTCGGGCAGCGCCGCGAGCAGGGCGATCGGGCCGTGGCAGACCAGCGCCGTGAGTTTGGCGTTGGCGTTGAAATTGGTCAGCAGCTTGCCCAGTTGCGCGCTTTGCAGCAAGTCCTCCATCGGCGCGTGGCCGCCGGGCACGTACACGGCGTCGAAGTGGGCATAGCCGAGTTGCTCGACGCGCGCCAGGCTGACCACGGGCGAACCCTCGGCCGCGGTCAGCTTGAGGCGGCCCAGCAAGTCGAGATGGGCGCCGAGGTCCGCTTCGTCGTTGTTGAAGAACTGCTTGTTGGCCGAGCCCTTGTCCATGGTCGGGGCCTTGCCCTGCGGCGTGGCGAAGGTCAGCGTGTGGCCGGCGTCGAGCAGCAGCTTGACAGGCTGCATCAGTTCATTGAGGTAGAAGCCGGTCGGCGCCGACTTGCCGTCCTTGAGCTCGAGCGTGGCAACGTCCGACAACACCACCAGCACGTTCTTGGCGGAGGCGCCGAGGCTGGCGGTGGCGAGGGCGGCGGCGGCGGCGATCTGGGTTAAGCGGTTCATGCGATGTTCTCCGTGATGGGGTGAGGTGCCCGGCGCACAAAGCTGGCCCGGGTGCATGAGTGGACTATACTGATGCTTCGAAAGGCAATAAAGGCGAATGCCGGTAAATTACTTGTTCATTAAAGGCAAAAATGACGCGTCGTTTTGACCATATCGGGGATGTCGAGATCTATGTGATGGTCGTCGACAAGGGTTCGCTTAGCGCGGCCGCGGTGGCGCTCGCGACCACGCCCTCGGTCGTCAGCCGCGCGCTCACGCGCCTCGAGGCGCGCCTCGGGACCCAGTTGTTGCGCCGGACCACGCGCCGCCTGAGCCTGACCGACGGCGGTCGCCTGTACGTGGAGCAAGCGCGCGCCGCGTTCGCGCTGCTTGAGGACGCCGAACGCAAGGTCCGGGGCCTCGACGGCGTCGTCACGGGCCGCGTGCGCCTGAGCGTGCCAACCACCTACGGGCATTACCGGCTGCCGCAGTTGCTCGCCGGATTCGCCGCGCAGTACCCGGAGGTGCGCATCGACCTGAGCATCGCGAACCGCAATGTCGACCTCGTGGGCGAGGGCTACGACCTCGCGATCCGCCTCGGTTCGCTGCGCGATAGCGGGTTGGTCGGGCGCAAGCTCGAGGACCGGGCGCTGCGGCTGGTGGCCGCGCCCGACTACCTTCGCCGCGCGGGGCGCCCCGCCGACCTAGAGGCGCTCGGCGCGCACGCCTGCCTGCCGTTCGTGATGCCGGGCAGCGGCAAGGTCGGCTCGTGGTTGTTCGCCGAGGGGGGCAGGGAGTTCGAGTGGATTCCTTCGGGTAATGTGGTGGTCTCCGACGACGTGCTCGGGACCGTGTCGCTGGCCGAGAGCGGCATGGGCATCTGCCAGGCCTACGACTTCATCGTCGACGCCAAGATCGCGCAGGGGAAACTGGTCGAATTGCTGGCGCAGTTAGGCGGGCGCAGCCGGCCGTTCTCTGTGATTTATCCGCCGCACCAGCAACTCTCGCCGGCCGCGCGCGCGCTGATCGACTGGCTCACGGCCGACCCAAGCGGGCCGACCGAGCCGCAGTAATTTAGCCGGCGGGCACGGCGCGCAAGTCCGGCAGCGCGGGCGGGGCGAGGTCGTATTCGTTGGTCTTCTTGCCCAGCAGGTAGAGGTCGAACCAGTTGACGATGTGCTGCAGGCGCTCGACCCGGTGCCATGGCTTGCCCGAGCGCGACAGGTCGTGCGATTCGCCCGGAAAGCGCACCATCGCAGTCGGGATCTTGCGGTAATTGAGCGCGCGGAACATCTGGTCGCCGCCGCTCTCGGCCGGCGTGCGCGAGTCGGCGTCGCCGAGGATGAACATGGTCGGCGTCTTGATCTTGTTGACGTAGGTGATCGGCGAGCGCGCGCGGAAATCTGCCGGGTCCTCGAACGGCGGCTTGCGGAACCAGTTGTAGAACGAACTGTCGGCGCTGTACCACCAGTCGGCCCAGTTGGCGATGTCGCGCTGCGACACGGCGGCCTGGAAACGCTGGGTGCGCCCGATGGCCCAGTTGGTCAGCAGCCCGCCGCCGCTGCCGCCGGTCACACCCATGCGTTTCGGATCGGCCCAGCCGAGCCGCACCAGCTCGTCGACGCCGGCCATCAGGTCGAGGTAGTCGTCGCCGGGGTAGCGGTACTGGATCACGTTGGCGAACTGCTCGCCGTAGGTGGTGCTGCCGCGCGGGTTGGGGTAGAGCACGACATAGCCCTTGGCCGCCATCCATTGCATCTCGTGGAAGAAGCTGTGGCCGTAGGCGGCGTGCGGGCCGCCGTGGATGTTGAGGATCAGCGGGTAGCGTTTTTTCGGGTCGAAGCCGGGCGGGGTTTGCACCAGCGCATGGATCTTGCGGCCGTCGAAGCTGCGGTA
Organism: Pseudomonadota bacterium; assembly: GCA_040384885.1. Classification (GTDB taxonomy): domain Bacteria; phylum Pseudomonadota; class Gammaproteobacteria; order Burkholderiales; family Burkholderiaceae_D; genus Telluria_A. The sequence goes on from JAZKIN010000098.1 coordinate 70,456, forward strand.
CCAAAGGTCGCGCGGCTTGCTGATGTTGAGTTCGGCGAACAGCTTCTGGTTGACGCCCGTGAGCCGGCGCGGCGCGGCAGCGTCCGCGCCCAGCAGGTACAGCTCGTTTAGCTCGGTCGGGCTCGAGACCAGCGCGACCGTCTGGCGCCCGTTCGAGCTGTAGCGCACGACCGCCTGGTCGCCCGTGGTCAGCGCGCTGATGCTGCCGTCTTGCAAGTTGAAACGTTCGAGGTTGGCGCGTCCCTGCTTGGCGACCACGACGGTGATCGACTGGCCGTCGGCGCTCCACAGAGGCGCAGCGCCGCGTCCGCCGGCGCGCGGCGCCGCCTGGTCGTTGATGATGCCCGCGCCGATGTCCCAGTCGTACTTGGCCGTCACGTTGCGCGGCGCGCCGCCGAGCGCGGCCACCCACAAGTTGCTGCGGCTGTGGGACTGGCGCGGCTCGTTGAGGGCGGCGATGAAGGCGAGCCGATCGCCCTGCGGGCTGATCGACAGGCCGCCCAGGCTGCCCGCGAAGCGCAGGACCTCGCTGGCGTCGCCGCCCGCCGCGGGCACCGAGTAAATGGTGTGCAGGGTCGGCGTGAAATGGGTGGTGGGCGGCTTGCGGTCGGCCACGAAATAGAGGCGCTGGCTGTCGGGCGACCACGCTATCTCCCGGTCCTCGTGTTGGCCGAAGGTGAGCTGGCGCGGCGCAAGCGCGCCGGGCGCGACGTCGATGCTCCACAGATGCGCCGGGCGGCGGAAATCGATATAGCCCGAGCCGTTGGCGCGGTACACCGCGCGCGTGATCACCTGCACGTCGGTTTGGCGCATCGGCGAACAGGATTTTTGGTCGGCCCCGGGCTTGGCCAGGCAGGCCGTCAGCGCGATGTCGTCCTCGTTGGTGGTGCTCAGGAAGGCGATGCGCTTGCCGTCGGGCGACCAGAGCGGACTGCTCACACCTTTTGCAAGGTGGGTCAGTTGCAGCGGCTCGGCGCCGGCGCCGGGCTTGAGCCACAGTTGGGGCGGGGTTGGCTTGCCGTCTTTTTCGCCCTGGCGCAAGAAGGCCAGTTGTTTGCCGTCGGGCGACCAGCGCGGCGCGCTGTCCTGCGCTCCGCCGGTCAGCTGGCGTGTCTGTCCGGTGGCCGAGGCGACGCTCCAAATGCGCGTCTCGTAGCCCTCGCGCTTGCTGTCTGTGTTGACGAGCACGTAGGACGTCTCGGCGCCGTCGTGCGACAACTGCGGGTCGCCGATCCAGTTAAACTCGAACAAGTCGGTGGCGCGGATGTCGCGCGGTTCTGCCAATGCGGCAAGGGGACAAAGCAGGGAGCAAACGAAGAGGGTGAGCGCGTGCGGCAGGCGTTGCATGGTGGTCGACTCCGGGTTCGCGGTCGCGCGCAGGGGCGGCGACCGCATTAATTCCGCTCGGAATTCTACACCGTAAAAGCGCGTATGGGACCGTGCGCGAAATGGCGACCGGCGCCATCTGCCGGAGCGGCCGCGCAGCATTCGGGCCGGGCGCGGCCGCATGATGAACTCGCCGTCGACGATATTTCGTCTGCTTCTAGCATCGGCTGGTTCGCCGGCCACGCTGGTTTATTTCGGGCATCGCAGTTCATGGCGACTTAGCTTGTGCATAATGTTGGCTCGCCAGACCGCCGCCCGCCAACCGTTCAAAAGGGACCACCCATGCTCACGCGCTTACTACTGGTTTGCATGCTCATCGTTCCGCTCGGCGTGCATGCGGAGGAGTCACTGAACGATATCGCGATCGCCGCGGCGCTCGACAAGCCAAGCGCGCTGTACAACCTCGGGGTCGAGTTTTATACCGGCAAGCGGGTAACGAAGGACCTGAGCAAGTCCGCGAAACTGTGGCAAAAAGCGGCGGCGCTGGGGGGCGTTGCGGCGAAGAACAACCTCGGCTTTTTGCTTTTTACGGGGAAAGGCATCCAGCAGGACAAATTGAAAGCGGTGGCCTTGTGGCGCGATGCGGCCAGCCAAGGACTCGACGAATCGCAGTGGCATTTGGGCGAGGCACTGTTCGACGGCGAGGGCGTCGGTACCGATCGCGTCACGGGCGTGGCATGGGTATTAACCGCCCATAAAAACGCGACGCGCAATCAGGACGAGGCGATGATCGACCATACGTCGAAGGCGGGCACGCGCCTTCTTGCCGCGCTAAGCGGCGATGAGCGCAAGCGCGCCCACAAGCTTGCGGCGGAACTGTTCCAGCGCCATCCTGCCCCGAAGAACCAATGAGCCCGATCACGCACATGCTGGTGGGGTGGGTCGGCCTCGAGCGGTTTCAGCTGGCCCGGCGCGACAAGGCCATTGTCGTCCTCGCCGGCCTGACGCCTGATCTCGACGGGCTGGGGATCGTGGTCGATTTTGCCACCCGTACCTTTGGCCTTGCCGAAACCGACTACTACCAGGCATTCCACCGCATGTATGGCCACGGCCTGACGGCGGCGGTTCTTATCGCGGCGCTCGCTGCCGCGTGCGGTGTGCGGCGCTGGCGCGTCGCCTGTTGCGCGTTCGTGAGCGTGCACCTGCATTTCCTCTGCGATTTGATAGGGTCGCGCGGCACGACGGCGGAGGATATCTGGGGCATCTATTATCTGACCCCGTTCTCGAAGGCCTATCCAATCTCGTGGTCCGGGCAGTGGCCCTTGGTCGGCTGGCAAAACATGCTGGTGACGGCCGTGCTGTTGGCCATTACGCTAAGGCGGGCGTCGAACCTGGGCTATTCACCGCTGGGAATGATCAGCGAAAGCGGCGACAAGGTATTTGTGGCCACGCTGCGCAAATGGCGCGCACAGTTGTGGCCGTTTCTTCACGGGAAAAACTGAATATGCACGAACTACGGCAACGTCCGGCCACGGAAGCCGATATCCCATTCCTGCTTGCCTTGCGGCGCGAGACGATGGATGGCTACCTCGCCCAGATTGGCGCGGACATATCCGACGCGGCACATCGGACGCGATTGCTGCATGCGTATGAATGCGCGGCCGTCTTGTTGGACGGCGCCCAACCGGTCGGGCTGCTCAAGGTCCGCCGCCTGCCCGAAGAGTGGGAGATTGTGCAGATTCAGCTAAGTGCCGCTTGCCAGGGGAGGGGCGTGGGCAGGTCGGTGATCGCGGCATTGATCGCCGACGCCAGCGCCGCCGGCGCGTCGGTCAAGCTTGGCGTTCTGAAAGTGAATCCGGCGAAAAAACTTTACGAGCGGCTCGGCTTCACCGTGTTCGGCGAGGATGCCGAAGAGTACTTCATGCGTCGTCCCGTCACCGGCGCCGCGCCGTCGAAGGTGATCGCGCCGATCGCGTTCGACACGGAACGCCTGCGCCTTCGCCAGTGGCAAGCATCCGACCACGCGCCCTTAGCCGAACTCAATGCCGACCCCCGCGTCATGGAATATTTTCCGTCCACCCTGGACCGGGAAGCGAGCGACGCCTGCATCGCCCGCTGGAGCGCGCACATCGCCGAGCGCGGATGGGGACTCTGGGCGGTGCAATTGCGCGACACCGAAGCATTGATCGGCATGGTCGGCCTGCAGGTGTTTTCGGCAGCGCTGCCGTTCGCGCCGTGCGTCGAGGTCGGATGGCGGCAGGCGCATGCGTATTGGGGCAAGGGATACGCGACCGAAGCGGCGCGGGGCGCCTTGCGCGTGGGGTTCGAACAAATCGGACTCGAGGAGATCGTCGCCATGACCGCGCTCATCAATCGACGTTCGCGCGCGGTCATGGAGACCTTGGGCATGCGCGAAGATGGCGCCACGTTCGAGCATCCGAAGGTGCCGGAGGGCAGCGTGCTGCGCGAACATTGCCTCTACAGGCTCAGCCGCGCGCAATGGGCGGCGCAAAACAAGTAACAGTTGAAGCAGGCAAGCCCTTATGACTTCACGAAGCTCGCGTAGGCCTTGTGTCAATCGGAGATACGGCTTGCAGATACAATATCGAAACGATTTCGCAAAAAGAAGAAAATGACGAAAGAAAGCAAGAAAAACGGCGTCGCGGCGCTGACCCTGGGCGCGATTGGCGTGGTCTATGGCGACATCGGCACCAGCCCGCTGTACACGATGAAAGAGGTGTTTGCACCCGCTCATGGCATCGCGGTGTCTCCGGCAAACGTGATCGGCGTCGTATCGCTCATTCTTTGGTGCCTGATCGTTGTCATCTCGCTCAAGTACGTCACGCTGGTACTGAAGGCCGACAACAGGGGTGAAGGCGGCATCATGGCGCTCACGGCCTTGGCGTTGAAGTCGGTCTCGCAGAATTCGCGCTTCTATTATCCGGTGATGTTGCTGGGCATGCTAGGCGCCGGCCTGTTCTTCGGCGACGGGGTCATCACGCCCGCGATTACCGTGCTGTCCGCGATTGAAGGGATTGAGGTGGCGACGCCGGCATTCAAACCATTCGTGATACCGCTGACACTGACCGTGCTTGCCGGCCTGTATTGGGTGCAGCACCGCGGCACTGGCGGCATTGGCAAGTGGTTCGGGCCGATCGTGCTCGTCTGGTTCACGACCCTGGCGATCATGGGCGTGGTGAACATCGTCGAAAACACCGAAATTCTCGCAGCGTTAAACCCCTTGTACGCTTTCAATTTCCTGCGTTTGAACGGCTGGTTCGCGTTCGTCGCGCTGGGCGCCGTGGTGCTGGCACTGACGGGGGCCGAGGCCTTGTATGCGGATATGGGCCATTTTGGTCGCAAGCCGGTGCGCCTCGCCTGGTTTTCTGTCGTTTTTCCCGCGCTTGCGCTTAATTATCTGGGGCAGGGCGCGATGCTGTTGTCGAACCCCGCAGCCGCATCGAATCCATTCTTTAATCAGCTTGGCGCATGGAGTATCTATCCGCTCGTCGCGCTATCGACCGTCGCCGCCGTGGTCGCGTCGCAGGCGACCATTTCCGGTGCCTTCTCAGTGGCCCAGCAAGCGATTTCCCTGGGCTTCCTGCCCCGTATGAAGATCATGCACACGTCGAACCAGGAGAAGGGGCAGATTTACATCCCCTTGGTTAACTGGCTCCAGTTCGGCGCCGTCGTATTCGCGGTCGTGGCGTTTGGCTCTTCCACCAGCCTCGCCTCGGCGTACGGGATTGCCGCCACCGCGACCATGCTGACGACCACCCTATTGACCTTCTTTGTCGTCAGATACGGGTGGCACTACTCCAAATTCGTCGCCATCGGCGCGACCTGTTTCTTCCTCGTTTTTGACGTCACGCTGTTCGCATCGACAAGTCTGAAGATTGTCAGCGGCGGCTGGTTCACCTTGGTGCTCGGATCGATCATGGTGACCATCATGCTGACTTGGCGCAAGGGCCGTGAGCTGGTCTTCGAAAACCTGAAAACGCACCTCATCCCGCTGCCGGAATTCCTCCTTGGCTTGTTCGCTTCGCCACCGCACCGGGTTTCGGGCACCGCCATCTTCTTCCGAGCTGAAGGCGACGGCGTTCCCCACGCAATGCTGCACAACCTGCTGCACAACAAAGTGCTGCACGAACGCGTCGTGTTCCTCACGGTGGTGTCGACGGACATTCCCACCGTGCCCGCGGCGGAACGCGTAAAGGTTGAAGCGCTGGGGCAGGATTGTTATCAGGTCAGTTTGGCGTATGGGTTCATTGACGCCCGCGACGTGCCTGCGGACTTGCTGTTATGCGCCGAACATGGCTTGAGCTTCGAGCCAATGGAGACCTCGTATTTCATCGCCCGGCAAACCGTGATCGCCACGCCTGGCTCGGGCATGGCGATGTGGCGCGAACAACTGTATGCATCGATGGCCAAGAACGCGCGCGACGCGGCGGACTACTTCAAGCTGCCGCCGAATCGCGTGATCGAACTTGGTACCCAGGTGGAGATTTAGCAGGTGAAGATTTAGACGTACAGGTCGAGGCTGAGCGCGATGCCACTGGGTGCGCCATCATGCGCCGCGCTTGCCGTTACCGGGGTATTCTAAGCTTCGACAAATTCGAATTCAATCAGGGTGTCGTCGGTTAGTTTTTTGAGCGTGAATGGCTTGGCCCACCCAACGCGCTGAAGGCGGTGCGTTGGACGAAGGACATTTCCGACCTTTCGCTTTGACGTGCGATTGGCAAGTCGAGACTGCTCCGCTATCAAGGCTTAATCATGGCGTCAGCGTAAAGTGCCAAGCTCTTCTCGGGCAGAAACGCGGCGCTGATCTTCAAAATGGAAAACAGGTTTGTCTGCAGTCTGGCTGTATCGAGTTCGCCTTCGCGTAGCGCGGTTTGCAGCAGGTGCAAGGACATATCCGCCAACAGCATGCGCTGCTTTTCGGCCCAAGCGGGATCGCCCTTCACCGCAGGGTCCGCTTGATAGGACGTTTCAGTCAGGTCGTGAGCTTGGCGGCTCAGCGCCAGGATAGTTTGCCGTGATTGATCATTCATTTCTGTTTGCGCGATTGTTCGAGAAGTCAGTGGGTTGAGGAACGCGGTAGTTCCCAACATTCTTACACGATCCTAGGCATTGCTGAGATTTCTCATTTTCGATCTCAGCCCCGGTGTCGTCACGTGCGGATCGAGATTGCAATGCGGGTAAAATCGGCCACACCGGTCGTCGCGGCGATTGCGCTGGTTCCCATTGTGAACAAAAAAGGAAGACACAGGATGATTATCACCGTTTCGGCCGTGCCAGTATCGCCAGCAAGATGCTTGCATATTTGGCTGTGAGCGCCTGTTCGATCATGACTCCAGCTGCGGCCGAAGAGGAGCCAAAAGAAATCGCAGTCTTCGTCGGCAAGCTTTTCCTTCTTGGCTTAATAGCAAATTGATAGGTAGCACAGTGGCGTTGGAATTTCCATGTAACGAGGCCGATGACCGTCTACGCTTGGGTGGCGTCAAGGCGGTAGTGCTAGCGCCGAATGCAATTGAAATGCTTTAAAGCGCCTACAAACGCTTTACTTGCTCCAATGGGAACAAACTCGTACACTGAGTCATTCCGACCCTACGCCATCGACTATCAGAAGCGGACATTCTTCGAATGGTGATAATGTATGAGTTTTAACGGCTGGAAATTTTGATATTGTTGTGAACTACCGGACAGTACATTCAAACATTCAATGATATATCCGTTGAACATGCTGGTCTTTTGAGCTGATACATAGTTTCAATGTGGAATAGAAATTTTCAATAGATTTTATGACATTTTATAAATATACAAATATTTGTACGGCAAAATTGATAATTGAGAACCAGACTATGCGTTGGTCTAGTCCTGTTGTTTTCAATGACATCGAAGAATGTCAATTTGTTCCGTTCACCAAAGACCGAATTTCCGCTGCGTATAAGCAGTATCAAGAAATATTAATTGAATGCGCAAAAGGAAATTTGACTCCGAATTATGAATATTATAGTGGAGTTACAAAATTAATTATAAGTTTATTGAAAATTACTACTGACGGTGGTGCATTTTCCGGTGAAAATCTTGGAACAATGATGAAGATGATATCCGGTAATTTGGATGATGACTTTAGGAACTATGTAAATATTGCCATGATTAAGTGCTTTCGAGTATTGTGTGTAACTGCCGATTACGACAATAATCTAATGTGGGCACATTACGCAGATCAGCATCACGGATGCGTATTGGAGCTCGAAGAATTTTTCAATAATGAACCTCGCGGACTGAGAGAGGGTTTCGTCCGGTATCACGAAAATTTGGAGCCGGCATCAAGTCCGTTAGATATTCTTCTGTGTGGTGAGACGAAAGAAGTAAGAGAGTTGTTGATAAAAGACGTTGTGTTTTCAAAGCGTACATCATGGAATTATGAAAAAGAATATAGGTATTTGTTTAATGAAAGCTTTGGTGAAATAACGACGCGAATAGATATAGCTACTAACGACCGAGAAATTTTTGTAAAAGGTCAATCAGAAGTGCAATATGCGGACGTGCCATTTTCTCTTAAGGCTATCAAATCAATTACATTTGGTGCAAGAGCAACGAGTAATGACGTCGAGCAGATATTGGAAATAGTGACTAAGAATGGCTGTGCATGTAGTTTTTATCAAATGCAAATGCAAGATGGTCGTATGGTGAGAATTGATTTGGTTCGATAGTCCTTCTGAGGGCACTGACCCAGCAGCCCCGCCGAAATCGCGCCGAACTACCTTAAAACGAATTGACTTTATTTGGGCAAGGACAGCTTGCTCAAAGATCGTGTTCATAAAATCCCCGACAACGCGTCGCACGATCTGACCCTAGGTCGTTCTGGCTAAGTGCAGAATACTTCCACGTGAGTAGAAAATATATAAAACGAAAAAATCATGTCTTGAAATAAAAACTTTTTTGAAGTTGCAAACCTTGACTTTCTTTGGTGCTGCTCGGATTTTTTTTTCGTTAGATTTATAATAATGTGCCCTTAGTCGGGCAGGAATCGCCAAGATTAATATTTTTTGACGTGTGACAATTTGCGTAATTTTCAACGCATAAAGGTGTTATATTTTACATGCGAATACATATTCGCCCTCTAGCTCGCGATTTTCAATTTATGAACTAGGCGCAAATGTACTGAAATGACAAGGAATGTATGCGTTCGGAGATATGGATACGTAATATGTACACTGGCCCAGGCGGGGGGGCATATACGGGACCTGGCGGAGGAATGTACACTGGGCCAGGAGGCGGTGGGTACAGCGGGCCGGGCGGTGGTATGTACACTGGTCCGGGTGGCGGTGCATACACAGGTCCTGGTGGTGGCCTATATACGGGCCCAGGCGGAGGAGCGTACGCAGGCCCCGGCGGCGGCCTCTATTCAGGACCCGGCGGCGGACTTTATACAGGGCCAGGCGGCGGACTTTATACAGGCCCAGGTGGTGGTATGCACACCGGCCCTGAATCAGACCCGTATATGAGTGTAATTCCACCCTGGCCATTTTTTGTTAGTCGACTGCGTAAAATGAATTTTCACTCGCAAGCGAATTTAATTGCCGCCGCCTTAGCTAGGACTGGATGGACTGGATAATAACAGTGCGTTTTTAGTGTGGGAGACATCCGTTTCGATGTGAAATGGATACTTCTCTTACCCGTTAAATCAGCTCCCTAGTTTCACTTTTGAAAATATTCCATCCTCAAACCATGTCGTTGCGCACCTAGGTCGCAGCAGTTGGCGTAGGCCGCCGTGGCTGACGCTCGCGATTTTCGGTCAATACTAAACGGTACTTTAGTCCGTTATTAACATGAAAAGGTCGTCCAAAATCAATTTGAAGATGCGGGTTTGTGCAGGCATACTCCCAATTCACACTCACTTTTTGACCTATTATTGAGTTGGCAAACAAGAATCTCAAAACTTCATTTATCTCACCGTCGGTAGCACTTGAGCGCATATTTTTAAAGGTATCAATATATTGTTCCCTTGTGAAAATTTCAAAGCCAATATTTTGTAAAACCATTAAATAGGCTTCAAAATCCGGTTTTTGATTTGCCCATTCGTCTATTAGTTCATCATACATGCTAGATGACACATTTCGCTCTGCGGCGTAGAGGTCCTTTGAGGTATATAGTCCGCTTGGCGATGGCTTGTGAATATTTCGAATTTTATTGAGATAAACGATTACGTCTCGAGGGCGGTAAAAGGACCGTCGTAAAATATGTTTAAGCGGCGGTACTCCATGTCGAACCGTTTTCTTCTCAAATATCGCTGCCGATTTTTCTGATAAATTCAATTCGACATCAGGAGGGCAATATTTTTCAATGCGCTCAGCAATCATTTTGTCCAGCGCGTCGTAATCCCAGGCTATTTCAACCGCGCCGTCTTGGTATATTTTATTCTTATCATTGAATCGAAGAGTTTCATAGATATCAGCTCTAAGAAAAACGATAATTCGAAGTTTTCCAAGATACGTGGAGCTATTATTTATCCCTTGAGCGCAAATAATTAAATTAACCAATATTTTTGAATATTCATCAATTTCGCCCTCTAACCAATTTTCGTCCAATTGGTCCAAGACGATCATTAGTTTTTGGTCTCCGAAATTAGCCTTCAGAATACCTTCGAAATGATCCAATAATTGAAACGCGTTAGCGCGAAGAGTTCGTTTTAATTCATCATGCTGTGCAATTTCATCAAACTCAATTCCACCGAGCGAAAGTCCAGCAGCTTCAATTTCAGGTAAATTAAAACTCTTTAAGCCTAAAAATTTTGCCTTGACAATTTCAATTAATCCTGGATTTGGTGAGCCGTACAGCGATTCAATTAAGGTTCTCGCGGCGATCAAATCTTTATTTAAATCGTCTTTTCGCGATTCAATTAGACGCGCCAGTGCCTTAACCATTATCACATAGCGCCAACTACGCTGATATGAGGAAACTTCAGACTCCATTGCCTCTCGATATAATTTCTGAATGGGCCAAGGATAATCTTTGAAATTAAGCGCAATCGTAGTATAGCCATCTATTTCGGCTGGTGGAGCCTGCTTAAGATATTCATAAAGTGCCGTTTTGCCAGTTCCTTTCCGTCCAATTACCATCCACCTGCCGGATCGAACGACGCTCTGGATAAGCGGCGTCTTAACGAAATAGCGCATGAGGTCACGGTCACTTTCCGCTGATACCATGAACTCCGGCATCCACTTGGCAATGTCTTGCATTCTAATCTCCAGCAATGGTAGGTGAGGTGAGTGTACGTAAAGCTACGACGGATGTCCATGCTGATCCTTGCTTAAAACCACGATTGCGGCAAAGAGGAGGATTTTCTGATAGCTGCGTTGTGAACTTGAAGCGTGGAAGATTGCGGGCTCCAACAGAGACCAGCTCACCCTCTTTTTGTTTCCGGCTTAACTTCACTTTAGCTAATCATCGCAATTTATCTAAGTAGTTTGCCCAGCGCTGCAACGTCTGGCGTCGTGCCCGCAGATGCGCTGTGCGGTTGTACGCCCGACCGTTCGGATCGATGACCGCATGCGCCAGTTGGTGCTCAAGTAGGTGACGCGCTCATTCAAAATCTCATCCAACATTGGGCGTGCCATCACACGAAAGCCGTGAGCCGTCATGACCGTCTTGGCGTAGCCCATACTGCGCAACGCAGCGTTAACGGTGTTTTCGCTCATGCATCGGTCTTCGCTGCGAATGCTTGGAAGCACGTATTTTCCCTGTCCATTCACGTATTCCAGTTTCCCCAATATTTCCAATGCTTGCGTTGAAAGCGGGACAATGTGATCCGACTTCATTTTCATCTTTGATGCGGGTAAACGCCACGCTGCGGTCTCTAAATCGATTTCAGCCTATTCAGCAGCGCGCAGCTCGACAGGGCGTACGAAGAGCAGGGCGGAGAGCTTCAGGCCCGCGACGGCGTAAGGATGGCCGTGATAGTCATAAATCGATCGCATTAACGCGCCTGCATGTTGAGGATCCGTGGTGGCCGCATAGCTTCTCTTGACGGGCGTGCTTATTGCACCTTTCAAATCCGTGGTGTATCTCCGCGCTGCGTGACGTTATACAATTTTAGCCAGTTTTGAGACACCGTCAAATCTGACGGTATTTTCGCGAGTGTCCCTGCTTTTTGCTGAGACATGCTGAGCCATAAAAAAACCCGCCGTCATAGGGAGATGGGCGGGTTTTGATATGTTTTGAGACGCTCTGATCAGTACTAGTGGTGCCGGGAGCCGGAATCGAACCGGCACGCTGTTTCCAGCGCGGGATTTTGAGTCCCGTGCGTCTACCTATTCCGCCATCCCGGCAACGCGACCCGCATTATGGCCCATTTGCGCGCTTCCGGCAAATTTTTCGGCTCGGCCCCCTCCTGCTGCTGCCCAGGGGCGTGGTTAGCGCGTATTATCTCGCCTACTCTGAGCCTCCTGGCCGCTCCCGACGGACGGCGCCGCTTCAATGAACAACAAGAAAATCCGCGAAATCATCTTCGGCAAGCCGCTCGACCCGATGAAGGTCGAGACCCGCCACTCGATGGCGCTGGTCGCCTTCCTGGCCTGGGTCGGCCTCGGCGCCGACGGCCTCTCCTCGTCCGCCTACGGCCCCGAAGAAACCTTCCGCGCGCTTGGCGCCCATACCCACCTGGGCCTCTACCTCGCCATCGCCACGGCCGCAACCGTCTTCATCATCGCGCTCGCCTACAACCAGGTGATCGAGCTGTTCCCCACGGGCGGCGGCGGCTACCGCGTCGCCACCAAGCTGGTCGGTCCCTACATGGGACTGCTTTCGGGCTGCGCCCTGATCCTCGACTACGTGCTCACCATCGCCATCTCGATCGCCTCGGGCGTCGACGCGCTCGCCTCGTTCCTGCCGCTCGGCTTCCAGCCCTACAAACTTTGGGCCGCGGCATTCTTCATCGGCCTGCTGATCGTGATGAACCTGCGCGGCCTGAAAGAGGCGATCAAGATACTGCTGCCGATCTTCCTCGGCTTCGTGCTCACCCATCTGGTGCTGATCGTCTACGGCATCGTCGCGCACGCCAACCTGTTGCCGCAACTGGTGCCCGTGACGATGCTCGAAACGCGCGCGCTTGCCAGCAGCATCGGCTGGTCGGGCGTGGCCGCGATGTTGCTGCTGGCTTACTCGCAAGGCGGCGGCACCTACACCGGCCTCGAGGCGGTCTCCAACAACGTCAACCTGCTGGCCGAACCGCGCGTGCGCACCGGCAAGATGACGATGCTCTACATGGCACTGTCGCTCGCCTTCACGGCCGGCGGCATCATTTTGCTGTACCTGCTCTGGGACGCCAAGCCCGTCCCGGGCGAGACGCTCAACGCCTCTACCTTCCGCAGCATCATCAACAGCATGGGCCTCGGCGGCGCGCTGTTCAACCAGATTCTGCTGATCATCGTGCTCGCGTTCGAGGCCGGCCTGTTGTTCGTGGCCGCCAACACGGGCTTTCTCGGCGGCCCGTCGGTGCTCTCGAACATGGCTGCGGACTCTTGGGTGCCGCACAAGTTCCGCTATTTATCGACCCGCCTGGTCACCCAGAACGGCATCCTCGTGATGGGCGTCGCGGCGCTCGCGATCCTGTTCTGGACCGGTGGCCACGTGCACTTGTTGGTGGTGCTGTATTCGATTTCTGTGTTCCTGACCTTCGCCATTACGCTGTTCGGACTGTGCCGCTACTGGTGGCAGGGCCGGCGCGCGCCGGGCCAGAAGTGGGTCGGGCGCTTCCTGCTGTCGCTGGCCGGTTTCGTCATCTGCGCCGGCATCTTGTCGATCCTGCTCTACGAGCGCTTCACCGGCGGCGGCTGGGCCACGATCGTGATCATCGCCGCCATCGCCGTGCTGTGCGTGCTGATCCGTAAGCATTACCGCGAGACCAAGCAGGCGATCCACTCGGTCGACGAGGTGTTCGCCAGCCAGCCCTTCGGGCCCGTCACAGATGCTGTCGAGCCCGATCCGGAGCAGCAAACCGCCGTCTTCATCGTCGGCTCGTCGCGCGGCGGCGGCCTGCACGCGCTGCTGTGGGTGCAGCGCATGTTCCCGGGGCATTTCAAGAATTTTATCTTCGTCAACGCGCGCACGGTCGATTCACACGCGTACGGCGGCGAGGGCGCGCTCGAGAAAATGCGCGAGGAGGCGGCCACGACGCTCGAGTTTTTCGTCGATTTCTGCCAGAGCCACGGTATGGCGGCCTCGTCCTATATCAGCTTCGGCACCGACGCCGTCGACGAAATCACGCGCATGTGCGAGGAGATCAACCGCGAGTACCCGAACTCGATCTTCTTCACGAGCAAGCTGATTTTTTCGAGCGATAACTGGTTCACGCGCCTGCTGCACAACCAGGCGGCGCTCGCGGTGCAGCGCCGCCTGCACCTCGAGGGCTTGCAGATGGTGATCCTGCCGATGAAGGTGTAGTTCGGTTGCGAAACATCGGCTTCGCCGAGCGGCGCACCGAGTGATGCCGGGCCAGCCGCGGGCCGTGACCGCGACCCGCCCAATCCGCCACCCAGGGTCTATTGCAGCGCCGCGTCCATGTGACTTTTTAATGCGGAAGAAGTGACAATTCTAGAGAATTGGCAACTTGCCAATAGGTATATTGTTCCTTGTCGGCCCATCAACCAGGAGCGTTAGATGTCATTTCTCAAGTTAATTTCCGCCAGCCTCGGACTGCTGCTCACCACCACCGTGTCCGCCGGCGAAGTCGCCTATCAACCCTTTCCCAAGGGCTACGGCTATCTTGAACCTGGTGAGGTGCTTGCCCTGAAGGCGGCGGTGAAGAAGGGCGACAACGCCGTCGTGCGTGAGCACGGCTGGCGGCTGTGGGCCGGCATCATGCAGCCGGCGGCCGGCATGGACTGGCCGGTCTGGTACACCTGGCCCAACGGCACCGACGCCTTCGCCGGCAAGGCCGCCCTGTTGGCTGGCACCGCCGCGGCCACCATGCCGCCCAAGCGGCACATGGGCCGGCTGGGCGGCGGCACCCTGAATCCCGTCATGGTGGCGAACATCCCCCTATACCCGATTCCGGCGCAAGTCATCAAGGCCTATCCTGCCGCCACCGATCCCAAGAAATGCAATAACGTCGTCTGCGATGGCATCCACTTCGCGTTCAACGGCGATATCATGATCGCCACCGAATCGTTGAGCAAGGAGGCGCTCGACTTCATCCGCGATCCCAAGCAGCCGGTCTACAAGAAAAGCACGCTAGACACGCTGTATAGCAAGGCCGATCCATCCAAGCGCGTGCACAACCTGGACGCGCCGCCGAGCTATGTAGTGACGAAGCACATGTATTGGCCGGTCAAGGCCAAGGGCTTGACCGCGTTGCCGGTGTGGCACGACGATTTCGACGCCAAGTATCAAGACTATGCCGGCTACGAAAAATGGAAGACCGTGGCCGCCATCGACCCCAGCGGCAAGCAGGTCGGCAAGTCCGCGCAGGTGAGCTACCTGCACGGCGTGACGACGTCCGAGGGCAAGCCATGGCCGACGATCACCAAGCGGGCCAAAGTGGTCGGTTTGCAGGACTTCTACCATCACCGCGTCACCCAGGCGGACTGGGATAGTTTCGACGAGGCCGACAAGGCGATCATCAATGCCGCCAGCTATTGGCTGAGCAACCAACCGTTCGGCGTCGGCGACTATCTGGTGACGGTCGCGATGCACATAAACACCAAGGAAATCCCGAGCTGGGGCCTGCAAAGCGTGTGGTGGTCGGATCTTCCGGACAGCACGCCGTATGCCGCCAATCGTCCCGCCGGCTTGACTGCCAAGGGACCGTGGAAACACTACCTGTTGACGGAAGCCTACGGCATCCCCGAAAAAGGCAATCCGAAACAGGTGCCCGTGGCCACCAACCCGTATATCGAACTGGTATCCCATCCGGTGGCCACCAATTGCTACAACTGCCATGTGCGCGCGGGCTGGCCGAACAAGATCACACCCCTGTCGCCGGTCGTCACGAGCTATCAAAACCCCGACTGCCCGGACCTGCGGGCCGCGCTCACGACCAAGAGCAAGTGCCTGGCGCCGTTCACGCTCACCGATTTCCAGTGGATCATCCCGGACCGGGCGATCTCCGACTAAAGGGTGTGGTACGACGCCTGCCCTTGGCCGCGGGCGTCATCGAGCGCGGCGGCGCGGCCAGCGCATCCGAATGTCGCGACTGTCACTGATGCTCAGGCGGATCGTAGTCTGCCAGAGTGATGCCGTGCGCCGTTGCTACCTATCCTTGGGACGGTAGGGGCTTCGGAAGCCAACCTTTCAAGGCGAGCGATCAGGGGAGCCATTTCGATGTGGCTACTTAACAAGAGCGTGCATTGAGGGGGGGCGGCCAAGATGGTGATCCAGCCGATGAAGGTAAGGTGTTCGGGGGCATCTTCCGAACGTCCGCATTTGAGACCTCGCCGCAGGCAAATTAAAGCAATCTTTAATACACTTCCGTCTTATTAAAGAATGCTTTAATATCGGCAGAGCACTTAAAGAAAGCTTTAAATGGCACGCGTCTCTGGCACCTACGTAACTACCACCACACTCGGCGAGACTGTGCGCGCCTTCGTGCCGCGTCCGCTACCACCGGCCGAGCCGGGCCTGTCGCATCCTTTCTACGAATCTCAAAACAGCGAGGCCGAAAGTGCCTTGGCCCGCCTCTCGGCGGTATCCGGCCTTGTGCCCTCGGTTGAATGGCTTCTGTACAGCGCGGTGCGAAAGGAAGCCCTGCTGACCTCGCAAATCGAGGGCACCCAGGCTACCTTGACCGACCTGTTCGACCAAGAGGCTGGCATTGAGCTTACCAATCGGGACGACGTCGAAGAAGTCACCAACTACATGCGCGCGTTTCGGATGGTGCGCGACAATCTACATGATGCCCACGGCCTGCCGCTGAGCGTACGCTTGATTTGCGACGCGCATCGACTTTTGCTCGACGGGGCGCGCGGCGCCTCCAAGCAAGCTGGCGAGCTGCGGCGTTCCCAAAACTGGATCGGTGGCAGCCGGCCAGGCAATGCCGTATTCGTCCCGCCGCCGCCCGAGCAAGTGCCATTTTTGCTGGGCGATCTGGAGCGGTTCATTCACGCCGAGCCAATGCCGTTGCCCCCACTGGTCACCATCGCCCTCGTTCATGCACAGTTCGAAACAATTCACCCTTTCCTCGACGGCAATGGTCGCATTGGTCGCCTGCTGATCACGGCGCTGCTCGAACACTGGAGCTTGTTAAAGGAGCCGCTGCTCTACTTGAGCGGATACCTGAAACGCAACCAGACGGAGTACTACCGCCTGCTGTCGGCTACGCGTACGCAGGGCGCTTGGGAGGAGTGGGTTGTCTTCTTCCTTGTCGGCGTCACCGAGGCAGCCGCCGAAGCCGAGCGCAGCGTCGTCGACGTCGCCACCTTGGTGGCCGCGGACCGTCGCCGCCTGCTCCATTCACCAAAGGCGGGCGGCGCCGCGTTCCGCCTGTTCGAACTGCTGCCGACGATGCCGCGCTTCACCGTGGAAAAGGCACGGCAACAATTGGCGACGACCTTTCCCACGGCAAATGCCGCAGTCAAACTGCTGGCAGACCTTGGTATCATCACGGAAATGACAGGACTGCGAAAGAATCGCACTTATGGCTATCAATCCTATATCGCCCTTTTGGCGAACACGGACTGATGGGTACACAAAAAAGAGAGCAGATTCACCGCCAGTGGCATGAGCAGGTTTTCGAGAAAAATCGACCGTAGCTGAAGGTAATAAAGCTCGGCTATCTTGCCAATGAAAGTCTATCGGACGTCCGTCGGGTTGTGAGCGCTTACTAGCGCTGCGGTGCCCGCCGATACAGCCGAAACCGTTCGTCGCGGTCGCCCGGGCGGCGGCCCTCCCACAGCAGTTCCCAGGTCGCGCCGCGTGCCGTGCCGTGTTGTTCGCGGTCGTCGCGCAGCTTGACGCTGTCCTGCACCAAGATGAGCTCGCAACTGGCGCCGTCGAGGCCGGCGAAATGGAGCTTGCCGAAATAGGCGATCGAGGCCCGCTGGGCCGCGCCCGCGTTGGTTTCGATGCAGGCATTGCGGTCCGGCACCTTGGCCACGAGCTGCCGCGCCATGCTTTCGTAGCTCTTGCTGTAATTGAGGTCGGGCAGGAACAGCGTCATCAACAGCACCCACAGCAAGATCAAACCGCCCGAGGACAGCACCACGGCGCGCCACAGCACGGCCGGTTGGCGCGACAGGCGCCAGTGCACCAGCGCGAACCAGCCCACGGTCGCGCCGGCCGCGACAAGGAACGCGAGCGCGTTGAACTCGGGCGTGAACCCGGGCACGGCCTTGAGCACATTCGCCGCCAGCTTCGGCGGCCAGCCGCTCAGCTTGGCGAACCAGGCGAGCCACACGAGCCCGGCGATCATGGTCAGAACCATCACCGAGAACCAGTCGATCGCGTTGATCGCGCCGCGCTTCATCGTCGGCAGGCCGAACGCGGCCATGATGGCTAGCGGAGGCAGCAATTTGAGCAGGTCGCCGTTTTCGGGCGCGGGGTTGCACAGGATTAAAAGGGTCAGGGCGCCGACGAAGCTGAGCGGCAACACGATGTGCAGCATGCCGCTCTGGCGGCGCCAGGCGTAGATGGCCCAGCCGGCGAACGGCCAGGCCGGCCAGAAGAACCAGATGCCGACCCGGAAGAAGGTCTTGATCGAGCCCCAGGTCGGCAGGCCGATGTGGGCCAGGTTCCAGTTGATCCACAGGTCGACCGGCGACAGCTTGTAGGGGCGCAAGGCGGCCGCCGGCGCGATCCACAGCAGCGAAATGAGCGCGCACACGAGCGCGGCGAACGCCAGGTGGCCGGCCACGCGCTTGCCGCACAGGTCGAGGAAGCGGGTGCACAGGAACAATGCGAGTAGCAGGGCGACCGGCGCGAGCGGGCCGCGCGTGAGCGTGAGCGCCCCCAGCGACAGGCCGATCAGGGCGGCGTTGCGCAGGCTAGGCGCCTCCACGTAGCGCACCGAGCGGTACAGGAAGTAGGCCAGCAGCGCGCCCTGCAGGGTGACGGCCAGCGTTTCGTGGCTTTGCAGCAGCAGGCCGAGGCAGCCGAGGTAGATCAGGAGGGCGGTATCGGCCAGCGTGCGGCCGTAGTCGTTCGGCTCGGGTTGGCCGCCGAAGGCGAGCCGCAGCGGCTGCGCCTCGGGCCGGCGCCCGAGGTGGAAGGCGGTGTACCAGACCGACATCGCGCCGAGCACAAAAATGCCGATGGTCGACACGCGCGCGGCCATCAGGTCGCCCATCAGCCAGCCAAACAGCTTGATGCAGAGCGCGCCGAGCCAGAACGCGAGCGGCCCTTCGCCGGCGGCCGGCAGCCCGGCCACGTTCGGGAACAGCCAGTCGTTGAGGTTGCCCCGGGCCATGGTCCACATGATGCCGAAACTGGCCGCGTCGTCCTTCCACGGCGCCCGTCCGATCAGGCCGGGCAGGATGTACAGCAGGCCGAGCGCGTACAGCGCCCAGCGGGGCAGGGCGAGGGTGGCGGCGGCGGACAGGCGGACTGGCTTCATTGATCAGATTCGGTGCAGTGGCACGTGGTAGCAGGGGCAGGGCGTAGTATCAACGAAAAAAAAGCAGCCGTGGCTGCTTTTTTCGGTTGCCCGGATCTCTCCGGGCGTCGCGCGGCGGAAATTAGCCTGCTGCGATGGCGGTCTTCGAACCGACGCTGCCGAACTTCTGGCGGAACTTCTCGACGCGACCGGCGGTATCGACGATCTTGTGCTTGCCCGTGTAGAAAGGATGCGATTCAGCCGACACCTCGATCTTGATCAGTGGGTACTCTTTACCCTCGTGGGTGATTTTTTCGCGGCTGCCCATGGTCGAACGGGTCACGAATTTGAAGTCGCACGACAGGTCGTGGAACACGACTTCGCGGTAATCTGGATGGATATCTTTTCTCATTTTCTTGCCTCGGTTGGTTTGGTAGCCAAACAGCACTTCGTCGGTCGTCTTGCCTCTTGACCCGATTGCCGCTCACTTGCCAGGGGGTTAAATACTGCAACCGGCGATTATACACGGTAAACCCAGCCCGCAGAACGAAAAGCGGCAGCCCCGCCCAAGCCTTGCCGTGGCCGCCATTCCGGTTGAGAATACCTGCTTTAACACTTGCACGATTGTAATGAAGGCCTCCATCCCCCCGCTCGTGTCCGCCCTCGTCGTCGCCCTCCTGGTCGCGGGCGGCTGCCTTCGGATGAACGGCCTGGCCACCCAATCGTTCAAGATGGAAGTGCGGGCCGGCGTGGCCGAGCGCGTCGACAAGCTGCGCGCAAGCCTCGAGCAGGGGCTCAACCTGCACCTGCGCGCGCTCGCCGCCGCCGAGGCCGTGATCCTGGCCAAGCCCGACCTCGACGACGCCCATCTCCAGCGCATCGGCCCGACCCTGGTGCAGTCCTTGCCGGCGATCCGCAGCATCGCGTTTTCGCCGGCCGGGGCCGCCGGTTTCGCCTATACCCCGCCGGGCAGCGGTGCCGCCGCCGGGACCGCGCAGGCGCTCGCGCGCGCCGGAACCGCCTGTGCCGCGCGCGCCAACGGCAGCGGCTTGGTCGATGTGCTGGCGCCGCTGTCGGGCGCGTCCGGCCTGCTCGCGCTCGCCCCCGTGTTCGTGCGCGGGGACGACGGCCGGCGCGCGTTCTGGGGCTGTGCCAGCGTGGCGCTCGACCACGCGGCCCTGCTCGCACCGGTCGCGCCGCTGCTCGCGGACCCGAGCACCGAATTCACCGTGCGCGGCCAGGGCCTGATGGGCCGGCCGGGCGCCCTGATCGCCGGTTCGGCCCGCATGGCCGACGGGCCCGTCACGGGCCGGGTCTTGTTTCCAGGCGGGGCGTGGGAGATCGCGGCCCAGCCGCGCGCCGGCTGGGGCCAGCCGCGTCCGTACCGCACGCCGCTGTACCTGCTCATGTTGTTCGTGACCGTGGCGGCCGCGTATTGCGCCTGGACCATCCACACGCGCGGCAGCCGCAACCGCCAACTGCTGCGCGAGCTCGAGGCCGGCGAGCATGCGCGGCGCCAGTGGGTGGCCGACACCTCGCACGAGCTGCGCACCCCGATCACGATCCTGAGCACCCACCTCGACGCCCTGCGCGACGGCATGATAGCGCTCACGCCGGCCGAATTGGAGTTGCTCTCCGACACAGTGCTCGGCATGGAGCGGCTCGTCACCGACCTGCACCAGTTGGCCCGCTCGGACGCGAGCGCGCTCGCCTTCGAGTACGAGGATGTCGACCTGGCCGAGTTGTTCGACGAGCTGCGCCAGGCGTTCGCGCCGCGCTTCGCCCAGCACGAGCTGACGCTGACCGTCTACGATTTCGCGCCGGCCGGCCTGGCCGTGCGCGCCGACCGGCAGCGCCTGATGCAGGTGCTGTCTAACCTATGGAGCAACACCTTGCGTTACACCGACCGCGGCGGCCGCGCCAGCATCACCCTGACCCACGTCCAGGGCCGGGTCTGCATACGTTGCGACGATTCTGCCCCTGGCGTGCCCGACCATGCGCTGCCGCGCCTGTTCGAGCGCTTCTACCGGGTCGACGGCTCGCGCAGCCGCGCCGGCGGCGGCTCAGGCCTGGGCCTGGCGATCTGCCAGTCGATCGTGGACGCGCACGGCGGCCAGATGCAGGCGACCCATTCGGCGCTCGGCGGCCTGTGCGTCGAGTTCGTCCTGCCGCGCGCGGTGGCCGCATGAGCGCGCCGCTGGTGTTGCTGGTCGAGGACGAGCCGCGCATCGCCCACATCCAACTGATGTATCTACAGCAATCGGGCTTGCGCACCCACCACCTGCTGCGCGGAGACGAGGTGCTCGACTATGTGCGCACGGCCAAGCCGGACCTGGTGCTGCTCGACATCATGCTACCCGGGATGGACGGTATCGCCGTCTGCACCGCCCTGCGCGCGTTCAGCAACGTGCCGATCATCATGGTCACGGCCCGGGTCGACGAGATCGACCGCCTGCTCGGGTTTGACGTCGGCGCCGACGATTACCTGTGTAAACCCTTCAGCTCGAAGGAGATGGTGGCGCGGGTCCAGGCCCAGCTGCGCCGCGCCGGCGTGGCGGCCACGCCCGTGCCGGCCCAGCGCCTGCGCATCGATGCCCAGCAGCAGCGCGTCTACTGGGACGACACGCGGCTCGAGCTTACGACCCAGCAATTCCGCCTGCTGCAGGTGATGGCCGGGCAACCGGGGAGGATTTTTTCGCGCGCCCAGTTGCTCGAGCTCGCCTTTCCCGATGGCGCCCAGCTGTTCGACCGGGCGATCGACAGCCACATCAAGAACCTGCGTAAAAAACTGGCAGCCGACATCCCGGGCGAAGAGCTGATTCATTCGGTGTACGGGGCAGGTTACCGCTACGAGGCCGGCGGCCCGGCCTAGAACTGGTCTTACGAGGTCGCCGAACGGCTGTAACGCATAAACAATACGAAACATTCGCCTACCACCACATCGCCCTCGCGAAGGCGGCGAGGCATGCCTCGCCGCCTGCGCGAGGGCGATGTTTTTAAGTTTTTGGGTGTTGTAGACTCCTCGCATTTTTAGCGCGCCATCCCCTCCAACCGGGGCTTGCCTCTCCAGAAGCCACCCGATTCCCATCCCCCTCCTACTTTTTCACCCGGAAATTGATGCAAATGGGTATTTGCCATATTTCGACCACAATTGCCGATCATCATGGAGTCATGGTAGGTCCCGCAGAGTGCAGCGCGGCCACGGCAATCAACGATTTCAGCGTCAGGAGAAAAAAATGGGCCTTTTCAGCAAAGCAGTCAAGTGGACCTCGAAAGCCGTCAAAACGACGGGCAAATCATTCGACAAGGCTGTCAAAGGCGCCAAGGAGGCGGTCGGCGACGGCCTCGATTCGCTCGCCGAAGGTTTCGACGCGGCGGCCGACTTCGCCGAGGACGCGGCCAAATACCTGGCCGAATTCGGCTACACCGAAAAACACTTCGACGGCAAGAACAACGACTACACCTCGAAGTCGGTCGGCGGTAACTTCCTGTACGGCGGCGACGGCAACGACTCGCTCAAAATCGTCGCCGGCGCCTACAACGTGGTGCATGGCGACAACGGCGACGACTACCTGTACATCGGCGTCGGCGGCATCAACAAGATGGCGGGCGGCGCCGGCAACGACACCCTGCACATCGAAGTCGGTGTGGACAACATCATCGAAGGCGGCGACGGCAACGACTACATCAGCATCGGCGCCGGCGCGAGCGCCGAGATCGACGGCGGCAGCGGCAACGACACCATCAAGGTCGCGTGCGGCGGGGACGTCGAGGTCGAAGATTCGAGCGGCAACAATTACATCGAGTACAACGCGTTTTCGGGCAAGGTCCGCACCGGCAGCGGCAACGACACGGTCAAGGGCTCGGGCGGCAAGAACAACGTCAGCACCGGCGGCGGCGACGACACGGTCGACATGACCGGCGGCACCAACACGGTCGATGTCGGGTCGGGTAATAATAGCGTCGAATTGACAGGCGGCAAGAACGTGGTCTCGGCCGGCAGCGGCAACGACAATATTTATGTCGAGGGCGGCGCCAACAAGGTCTCGGCCGGCGACGGCGCCAACACGATCAAAGCCTACGGCGCCACCAACACGCTCACCAGCGGCAGCGGCGCCGACAAGGTCTACGCCTACGGCGGTTGGGCCAGCATCAACGCCGGCGACGGCGACAACACCGTCAACGCCTACGGCGTGTCCAACAACATCACCACCGGCTGGGGCAAGGACACGATCTACGCGGCCGCCGCCTCCAACACGATCAACTCGGGCGCCGGCGACGACAGCATCACCGCCGTGAGCGCCAGCAACAGCATCGACGCAGGCTCGGGCAACAACACCGTGATTGTGGCCGGCGGCAAGAACAGCGTCACGGCCACCAGCGGCAACGACAAGGTCGAAGCCTACGGCGGCGCCAACACCGTCAATGTTGGCGACGGTAACAACACCGTCGTTGCCGAAGGCGGCGGCAACACCGTCAACACGGGCAGCGGCAGCGACAAGATCAGTGTCGCGGGCGCCACCAACAAGGTGTCCTCGGGCGCCGGCGACGACACCATCAGCTCGGCCGCGGCCAGCAACAGCATCGACGCCGGTTCGGGCAACAACACCGTCACGACCTACGGCGGCAAGAACAGCGTCACGGCCACCAGCGGCAACGACAAGGTCGAAGCCTACGGCGGCCTCAACACCGTCAGCGTCGGCGACGGCAACAACACCGTCACGGCCGATGGCGGCAGCAACGACGTGACGACCGGCGCCGGCACCGACAAGGTCACCGTGCACGGCGTGAGCAACAAGGTCAGCACGGGCGCGGGCGACGACAACGTGTTCGCCGCAGCCGCCAGCAACACCATCGATGCCGGTTCGGGCCACAACACGGTCGAGACCTACGGCGGCAAAAACAGCATCACGACCACCAGCGGCAACGACAAGGTCGAAGCCTACGGCGGCCTTAACACCGTCAACGCCGGCGACGGCAACAACACCATCACCGCCGACGGCGGCGGCAATACGGTCAACACGGGCAGCGGCAGCGACAAGATCAGCGTCGCGGGCGTGGCCAACAAGGTCAACTCGGGCGCCGGCGACGACACCATCACCTCGGCCGCGGCCAGCAACACCATCGACGCCGGCGCGGGCAACAACAACGTGACCACCTACGGCGGCAAGAACACCGTCACGGCCACCACCGGCGACGACACCATCAAGGCCTACGGCGGCGCCAACATCCTCGACGCCGGCGCCGGCAACAACAACATCACGGCCGAAGGCGGCGGCAACGCCGTCACGACCACCGGCGGCAACGACACCATCAAGGCCGTCGGCGGCGTCAACGTGATCGCCGCCGGCGACGGCGTCAACACCGTCACGGCCGAAGGCGGCGGCAACAGCGTCACCAGCGGCAGCGGCGCCGACACCATCAAGGCCTACGGCGGCGTCAACGTGGTCAGCGCCGGCAACGGCGCCAACAACGTCACCGCCGAAGGCGGCGGCAACAAGGTCACCACCGGCTCCGACAGCGACACCATCAGCGTGGCCGGCGCGGCTAACGTGGTCCAGGCCGGCAACGGCAACAACAGCGTGAACGCCACCGGCGGCGCCAACGCGATCACCACCGGCACCGGCAACGACACGGTCAAGGCGCTCGGCCTCGGCGGCAACGCGATCCTCGCCGGCGACGGCAGCAACAACATCACGGCCGAAGGCGGCGCCAACGCGATCACCACCGGCGGCGGCAGCGACACCATCAGCGCCAAGGGCGGCCTCAACGTGATCCTCGCCGGCGACGGCGTCAACAACGTCACGGCCGAAGGCGGCGGCAACGCCGTCACCACCGGCAGCGGCAACGACACCATCGTCGCCAGGGGCGGCGCCAACGTCATCCTGGCCGGCGCCGGCAACAACAACATCACCGGCGAAGGCGGCGCCAACGCGATCACAACCACCGGCGGCAACGACACCATCAACGCGGCCGGCGCGGCCAACGTGATCCTCGCCGGCGACGGCACCAACAACGTCACCGCCCTCGGCGGCGGCAACGGCATCACGACCGGCAGCGGCAACGACAAGATCACGGCCGCGGGCGGCCTCAATGTGATCGTCGCCGGCAACGGCGCCAACGAGGTCTCGGCCGCCGGCTACGGCAACGGCATCAGCACCGGCAGCGGCAACGACATCATCACCGCCGCCGGCAACGCCAACGTGATCAGCGCCGGCGACGGCAACGACAAGGTCACCGCGCTGGGCACCGGCGGCAACGCGATCTCGACCGGCAACGGCACAGACAGCGTGGTCGCGCTCGGCGGCATCAACGCCGTGCTCGCGCTCGACGGCGGCGACACCATCATCGCCGGCGGCGGCGCCAACGTCGTCGCCAGCGGCGGCGGCAGCAACACCATCCTCACCGGCGGCCTCGGCAACATCGTGTTCAGCGCCGGCGGCAGCAACAAGATCGGCACGCTCGGCTACGCCAACGCGATCGTCACGAATGGCGGCGGCAACCTCGAGGCGGCCGTCGGCAACACCAACGTGATCCTCGCCAACGACAGCGGCAACACGATCGTCGCGGCCGGCTCGGCCAACCTGGTCGCCACCGCCGCCGGCGGCAATACCGTGGTCGCCGTGGGCGGCGCCAACGTGGTGCTGACTGAATTGGGCGGCATGCTTGCCGCCGCCGGTAAGGGCATCGGCAGCGTGCTCGGCGACGCGATCGACGACAAGGCCACCCAGGCCGTGGTCGCGACTGCGACCGCCAAGGTCACCGACGGCATCAAGACCGGCAGCGGCAGCGACACCGTGATCGCGGTCGGCGCCCTGAACGTGGTCTACACCGGCGCCGGCGACGACGTGGTCGCCGCCATCGGCGCCAACAACGTGGTGCTCGCCAACGGCGGCGACAACATCACGACCGTCATCGGCGGCAACAACCTCGTGCTGAACATGGCCGGCGACAACATCGTCACGGCCGCGGGCAGCAACAACGTGGTGCTCACCGGCGTCGGCGACGGCCTCACCGACCTCGCGGCCAAGCTCGACTCGGCCACCAGCGGCAGTGCTACCAAGGCGATCTCCGAGTTCCTGGGCAACAACCTGGCCCAGGGCGCCGGCAACGACGTGGTGCTCGCGGCCGGCTCGACCAATGTGGTGTACACCGGCAGCGGCAACGACGTCGTCACCGCGCTCGGTTCGACCAACGTGGTTTGGAGCGGCACCGGCAACGACGTCGTGCTCGCCGCCGGCGCCAACAACGTCATCTGGGCCGACGGCGGCATCGACGTCGTCATCGCGGCCGGCAAGAACAACCTGGTCGTCACCGGCGACTACCTCGAAGTGGCCGCCACCGCGGTCGGCGCGATCGACGCGATCACGGCCGGCGTGGCCGCGACCGACCTGGTCGGCATGGCCGGCCTCGGCGCGGCCGCGAGCGGCGACGCCGGCACCGAGTCGGTGACCGTGATGGGCGCCAACAACGTGGTCATCGGCGGCAGTTCCGACACCGTGGTGCTGGCCGCCGGCAAGAACAACCTGGTCGTAACCGGCGCCGGCGCCGACGTGCTGTTCGTCGCGGGCGACAAGAACGGCGTCATCACCGGCGCCGGCGACGACGTCGCCACCGTGGGCGGCTCGTTCAACGTGGTGGTCGCCGGCGAAGGCAAGAACGTGGTCACCGCGATCGGCACCGGCAACCTGGTCAGCGGCGGCAGCAGCGCCGACGTGCTCACCGCGATCGCGGTCGGCAATGTCGGCACGACCAACTCGAACGTCAACGTGCTCATGGCCGGCGACGGCGACAACACCATGACCGTGGTCGGCAAGAACAACATCGCCATCAGCGGCGACGGCGACGACACCCTGGTCATGGTCAACTACGGCCTCAAGAAGAGCACCACCTCGGGCGGCGACACCGGCGAGGAGGGCTCCGATCCGAACAAGATCATCGACAGCAAGACCACCTTCGACACCAAGGCCAACGTCGCCTACACGGGCGAGGGCGACGACCTGGCGATCCTGTACGGCACCCACAACGTGCTCATCACCGACGCCGGCGACGACGTGATCATCGCGGTCAACGCCGGCAGCACCCTGGTGCGCGAGAGCACGCCCGAGCTCACCAACAGCAGCAAGCTGACGATCGACACGGGCTTCAACTTCATCCACGCCGGCAGCGGCGACGACACCCTGATCCTGGCCGGCACCACCAGCATCGGCATGGGCGGCGACGGCGACGACCTGATCGTGTCGTCGGCCCAGAACAACATCGTCATCGGCGGTGCCGGCGACGACACCATCATCGGCCTGGCCGAGATCACGGTGTTCAACGCCGTCGAAAGCATCGTCGAGAACGACCTCGAGTCGATGGGCGACTGGGTCAACCTCGCGATGAACTACAACTTCGCCTCCTCGCAGATGAAGTCGCTCGCGAGCGGCAATTTGAACGAGCTGAACCTGGTCGGCAACGTGCTGCTCGGCGGCGAGGGCAACGACCTCATGTTCGCCACCAACGCCGGCACCCTGGTCAGCGGCGGCGCCGGCGACGATGTCATGATGGGCCTGGGCTGGGGCGTGATCGACCTGCTGTCGGGCAAGGACGGCCAAGGTATCAGCGACCAGTACGCCAACATGAAGGACGGCATCGCCGACATCAGCAAATACCTGACCGACACGCTGATGGAGGACATGTCCGAGGCCTGGAGTGGCTTGAGCGCCACGATCAAGGCCAAGCTGGCCGATGCGACCAGCAGCGCGGGCAAGCTGGGCACGCAGATCGACGCCGCCACCGCCTCCGCGCTGGCCGGGATCTCGGGCGCGACCGGGCTCGAACTGAGCGACTTCAGCGTCGGCGACGCGCTCACCAGCGCCACCAAGGGGGTCGGCTCGGCCGTCAACACGAGCGTGTCGGGCATCGGTGACCTGCTCGGCGACATCGCCGACGCCGACGTCTCGGACGCGCTGGCCTCGGCCGCCGACAGCACCGGCGACGCCATCGCCACCGCGAGCGAGGCCAGCTTCGACGGCCTCGACTGGCTGACCAAGCAGTTCGGCATCGACATGGATTTCGGCGAATTCGACGGCGCCGAGGGCATGGTCGCCGGCTTCCTCGCCTACCTCATCGGTTACAAGTATGCGGGCGACAACGACCTGACGGGCGGCGCGGGCAACGACACCTTCTTCAGCGGCATGGGCAAGGACGATTTGCGCGGCGGCACCGGCACCGACACCTACATCATGTCGATGGGCGACGGCCAGGACACGATCTACGAGGTGGCGGGCGGCAACGACATCCTCAAGTTCTCGGCCAATAAATTGTTCAGCGATATCACCATGGACGCGGCCAACGTCAAGGTCAACATCGACGGCAGCGACCTGATCATCAACTACGTCTCGGGCGGCGTCTCGTACGCCAAGATGACGATCGCCGACTACACCGCGGTCGACATCAGCGAGTTGCAACTGGTCGATGCCGGCGGCAACACGGTCGCCACGCTCGACATGGACGCGCTCGTGGCCGGCGCCGACCAGGGCGACGACCCGTACGAGATGGGCACGGTCTGGACCGCCGAGCGGCTCGACCAGCTGGTCGAATTGATCCTGGTCGGCCAGCAGGACGGCTGACCCTCCGGCCCGCAGCGGGCTGTGTGCAACCCGCGGCGTCGCATTGGCGCCGCGGGTTTTTATCTTTTGTACCCTCGTTACTTGACATGTGGTACCAACGGTTTATGCTCAGCCTTTAATTTGCATGCCCGGCCGTGCCGCCGGGACCGCGCCGCATCCAACCCTCACACCGCGCCCAGGGCCCGGGTATCAACCGATGAAAAATATTCTCAATCCCAACAATGAGATTGACCGGGCGCTGAGCGCGTTCAAGGGCACCTTCTACACCGTCGGCGCGTTCAGCGCCATCACCAACCTGCTGATGCTCGCGCCGTCGATCTACATGCTGCAGGTGTACGACCGGGTGCTGGCCAGCCGCAACGAGGTCACGCTGCTGATGCTCACGCTGGTGCTGCTGGGCGCCTATCTGTTCATGGCCGGGCTCGAACTGGTGCGCAGCTTCATGCTCGTGCGCGTGGGCGCGCGCTTCGACATGCAGCTCAACAAGCGGGTCTACACGGCCGCGTTCGAGCAGAACCTCAAGAGCGGGGGCGGCAACGCCGGCCAGGCGCTGTCGGACCTGACCAATCTGCGCCAGTTCCTGACCGGCAACGCCCTGTTCGCGTTCTTCGACATGCCGTGGTTCCCCGTGTACCTGGTCGTGATCTTTTATTTCGACATGGGGCTCGGCCTGTTCGCGCTCGGCGGCACCGTCGTGCTCGTGGTGCTGGCCCTGATCGCCGAGGTGGTCACGCGCAAACCCTTAGCCGAGGCCAACGCGATGGCGATCGCGGCCGGGGCGCAGGCCACCAACAACCTGCGCAACGCCGAGGTCATCGAATCGATGGGCATGCTGCCGAACCTGATGGGGCGGTGGTTCAAAATGCACGGCAAATTCCTGCTGCTGCAGGCCGAGGCCAGCGAAAAGGCCGGCATCGTCGGCGCCGTGACGCGCTTCGTGCAGGTGTCGCTGCAGTCGCTCGTGCTCGGCTACGGCGCGCTGCTGGCGATCGACGGCTCGATCACGCCGGGCATGATGATCGCCGCCTCGATCCTGGTCGGGCGCGCGCTCGCGCCGGTGCAGCAGATGATCGGGGTCTGGAAACAGGTCAGCAGCACGCGGCTCGCCTACGGGCGCCTGAGCAAGCTGCTCGAGCTCAATCCGGCGCGCGAGTACGGCATGGCGCTGCCCGCGCCCAAGGGCGCGCTCGCGTTCGAGGGCGTGAGCGCGGCGGCGCCCGGGGGCAAGGTGGCGCTGCTCAAGAACCTCAATTTCGCGGTCAACGCGGGCGACTTCGTCGGCGTGATCGGCCCCAGCGGCTCGGGCAAGTCGACCCTGGCGCGGCTGCTGGTGGGCGTGTGGCCGGCCAGCGCCGGCAAGGTGCGCCTCGACGGCGCCGACATCACCCAGTGGAACAAGGGCGAGCTCGGACCCCACATCGGCTACCTGCCGCAGGACATCGAACTGTTCGCCGGCACCGTGAGCGAGAACATCGCCCGCTTCGGCGAGGTCGACGCCGACAAGGTGGTCAAGGCGGCCAAGCGCGCCGGCGTGCACGAGCTGATCCTGCACCTCGCGCAGGGCTACGACACCGTTCTAGGCGACGGCGGCACGGGCGTCTCGGGCGGCCAGCGCCAGCGCCTCGGACTGGCGCGCGCGATCTACGACGAGCCGTCCCTGATCGTGCTCGACGAGCCGAACTCGAACCTCGACGACGCCGGCGAGCAGGCCCTGATGCAGGCGATCGGGGCGCTGCGCAAGGAGGGCAAGACCATCATCCTGATCACGCACCGGCCCAACATCATCGGCGCGACCAACAAGCTGTTGTTCCTGCGCGACGGCGTGGCCGAGGTGTACGGCCCGACCGACCAGGTGATGAAGGCGCTGCAGCACCAGAGCCACAAGCAGCACCAGGCCCAGCAGGAAGCCAAGCTCAAGGCCGCGCACGCGCAGGCCGAGCGCTGGGCGCGCGAGGCGCAGGACCTGAGCGGCGACACGGCGCAGCAGAAAATCGCCGAATAGGCCGGGCCGCGCGCACCGACAATCATCCACCGCCTGACCGGCGGGACCAGTAAACGGAACCAGTTTGAACATGAATTTAATAGCCAAAGTATTCGGAAGCAGGGCGGCGGCGCAGGCGGGCGCGGTCGACGGGCCCGACGCCGGGCCGGCGACGGTCGACACCGACGTCGGCGCGTACACCCGGCTCGGCTGGACCATGGTGGTGCTCGGCTTCGGCGGGTTTTTGCTGTGGGCCTCGTTCGCGCCGCTCGACAAGGGGGTGCCGCTGTCGGGCACCGTGGTCAAGGAACTCAACCGCAAGGCGGTCCAGCACCAGGCCGGCGGCACCATCGACGATATCCTGGTGCGCGAGGGCCAGGTGGTCAAGGCCGGCCAGGTGCTGGTGCGCATGAACCAGACCCAGGCCAAGTCGCAGGCCGACAGCATGCGGGTCCAGTATGTTTCGGCGCGCACGATGCAGGCGCGGCTCGAGGCCGAACGCGACGGCGCGTCCGCGGTCACGGCCCCGCCGGCGCTGGCGCAGGGCCAGGACCCGGGGGTGGCCGCCACGCTCGCACTGCAGCGCCAGTTGTTCGCTTCGCGCCGCGCCGCGCTGCAAAGTGAATTGTCGGCGTTCGACGAGAACATCGCCGGCCTCAAGCTCCAGATCGGCGGCATCGAGGCTTCACGCGAGAGCAAGAAGGAGCAGCAAACCATCCTCAAGGAGCAACTGGCCAATATGCGCGAACTGGCGCGCGAAGGCTACGTCGCGCGCGCGCGCCTGCTCGACCTCGAGCGCGCGTACGCGCAGCTGGTCGGCAGCATGGCCGAAGACGCCGGCAACATCGGCCGCTCGCAGCGCCAGGTGGCCGAGATGTCGCTGCGCCGCCTGAACCGGGTGCAGGAGTTCCAGAAGGAGGTGCGCGGACAGCTGGCCGAGGCCCGGCGCGAGGCCGACGCGCTGGCCAGCCGCCTGCTCGCGCTCGACTTCGACCTCGCCAACGTCGAGGTCAAGGCGCCGGTCGCGGGCGTGGTCATGGGGCTCAACGTGTTCACGCGCGGCGGCGTGATCGCTCCCGGCCACCGCATGATGGACCTGGTGCCGGACGAGGGCGCGCTGGTGGTCGAGGGCCGCCTCGCCGTCAACCTGATCGACAAGGTGCACGCGGGGCTGCCGGTGGAGCTGATGTTCTCGGCCTTTAACGCCGGCACCACGCCCAACATCGCCGGCGAGGTGCTGCAGGTCTCGCCCGACCGCATGGTCGATGAACACAGCGGCGAACCGTACTACAAGATGAAGGTCCGGGTCTCGCCCGAGGGGCTCAAGGACATCGTCCGGCTCAAGCTGACGATCGTCTCGGGCATGCCGGTCGACCTGTTCGTGCGCACCGGCGAACGCACCATGATGAGCTATCTGTTCAAGCCGTTGACGGACCGCGCCAAGACTTCGCTGACGGAGGACTAGCATGGGCGAGACGACGAGCTTGATTAACACGGGCCGTGGCCGCGGCCTGCATCCGGCCACGCGCTTCGCGCTCAGGGCGGCGCTGCGGCTGGCGCTGGCCGGCGCCTGCCTGCACGGCGGCGCGGCGCACGCGATCGGGCTGCTGCAGGCCTACGAGGCGGCCCTCAAGAA
The DNA here is from genome assembly GCA_040384885.1 of Pseudomonadota bacterium. Classification (GTDB taxonomy): domain Bacteria; phylum Pseudomonadota; class Gammaproteobacteria; order Burkholderiales; family Burkholderiaceae_D; genus Telluria_A. Next base: position 102,546 of record JAZKIN010000098.1, read on the forward strand.
CGACCCGACCTACCGCGCCGCCTACTACGACAACGAGAGCGGCAAGGAGTTTGCGGTGATCGGCCGCGCCAACGTGCTGCCGAGCGTGAGCGCCAACTACAGCTACAACAAGAACCGCGCCGACATCGAGGCCGAAACCAACACCGGCGACCCGACCCACACCCATCCGAGATACGTGAGCCGCTCGGGCGCGCTGCAGCTGCGCCAGCCGCTGTTCAACCTCGAGGCCGCGGCCCGCTACAAGCAGGGTATCGCGCAATCGAACGTGAGCGCGGCCCAGTTCAAGCTGCGTGGACAGGACCTCGTGATGCGGCTGGTCGGCGCCTACCTCGACGCCCTGTTCGCGGGCGAGGAGCTGGCGCTGGCGCAGGCCCACCGCGACGCCTTTATCGAGCAGCGCAAGGTCAACGACAAGCTGTTCGAGCGCGGCGAGGGCACCCGCACCGACATGCTCGAGACCCAGGCCCGGCTCGACGTGGCCGAGGCGGCCGTGCTCGAGGCGCAGGACGAGGAGGTCACCGCGCGCAACACCTTGTCGGGCATCGTCGGCATCGACATCCGGTCGGTCGACCGGCTCGGGCCCGGCTTCAAGGTCAGGCCGCAGGCGCAGGGCGGGTTCGAGGCGTGGAAGGCGCGCGCGCTGGCCAGCAACCCCGAAATCCAGGCGCAGCTCTACGCGGTCGAAGCGGCCGGCGAGGAAATGGCGCGCAGCCGCGGCGCGCATGCGCCCAAGCTCGACCTGGTCGCGGCCTACACCACCAACGAGTCCGACACCATCAACACCTTGCACCAGCACGCGGCGATCAAGAGCATCGGCTTGCAGCTCAATATACCGCTGTACTCGGGCGGGCAGGCCAGCGCCGTGTCGCGCCAGGCGGTGGCCGCGCACGAACGCGCCAAGGCCGACCTGCAGGCGCGGATCGAAAAAATCCTGATCGAAGTGCGCAAGGAGCACAACGCCTCGATCAGCAGCGACGCAAAAATCGCCGCGCTCGAGAAGGCGGTGGCGTCGGGTGAATTGCTGGTCAAGGCGACCGAGCAAAGCATCAAGGGCGGGGTGCGCATCAACCTCGACCTGCTCAACGCACGCCAGCAGATGTTCAGCACCCGGCGCGATTTGTCGCACGCGCGCTACAACTACTTTTTGAGTTCGCTGCGCCTGCGTGCGGCCGCCGGCGCGCTCGGGCGCGAGGACGTGCGCGAGCTGGCCGCGCATTTCCAGTAGCAGCTCGGTGGTCGTTGTAGACGCAAAAGGGGCGGTCCGCGGACCGCCCCTTTTCTATGATGCGAAGCTTAGATGCAAAGCTTAGATGCAAAGCTTAGATGCAAAGCTTAGATGCAAAGCTTAGATGCAAAGCTTAGATGCGAAGCTTAGATGCGAAGCTTAGATGCAAAGCTTAGATGCGAAGCTTGGACGCGAACCTTAGCCGCCGCGGCGCATCATGTCGAAGAACTCGTTGTTGTTCTTCGTGGCCTTCATCTTGTCGAGGATGAACTCCATCGCCTCGATCTCGTCCATCGAGTACAGCAGTTTGCGCAGGATCCAGATTTTTTGCAGCTGGTCGGCCTTGATCAGCAACTCCTCGCGGCGGGTGCCGGACTTGTTGAGGTTGATCGCAGGGTAGACCCGCTTCTCGGCCAGGCGGCGCTCGAGGTGGACTTCCATGTTGCCGGTGCCCTTGAACTCCTCGAAGATCACATCGTCCATGCGCGAGCCGGTCTCGATCAGGGCGGTCGCGATGATCGTCAGCGATCCGCCTTCTTCGATGTTACGGGCGGCGCCGAAGAAACGCTTCGGACGCTGCAGCGCGTTGGCGTCGACACCGCCGGTGAGCACCTTGCCCGAGGCAGGGATCACGGTGTTGTAGGCGCGCGCGAGGCGGGTGATCGAGTCGAGCAGGATGATCACGTCTTTTTTCATCTCGACCAGGCGCTTGGCCTTTTCGAGCACCATCTCGGCGACCTGCACGTGGCGCGTGGCCGGCTCGTCGAAGGTCGAGGCGACCACTTCGCCGCGCACCGAACGCTGCATCTCGGTCACTTCCTCGGGACGCTCGTCGATCAGCAGGACGATCAGGGTGCAGTCGGGATGGTTGGCCGTGATCGCATGCGCGATGTGCTGCAGGATGACCGATTTGCCCGACTTGGGCGAGGCCACCAGCAGGCCGCGCTGGCCCTTGCCGATCGGCGCGATCAGGTCGATGATGCGGCCGGTGATGTTCTCCTGGCCGTTCATCTCGCGCTCGAGGCGCAGCGGCTCGTTCGGGTGCAATGGGGTCAGGTTCTCGAACAGGATGCGGTGCTTGGAGGCCTCGGGCGACTCGCCGTTGACCTTGTCGACCTTGACCAGCGCGAAATAGCGCTCGCCGTCTTTGGGGGTGCGCACTTCGCCCTCGATCGAGTCGCCGGTGTGCAGGTTGAAGCGGCGGATCTGCGACGGCGAGATGTAGATGTCGTCGGTCGAGGCCATGTAGCTGGCGTCGGGCGAGCGCAGGAAGCCGAAGCCGTCGGGCAGCACCTCGAGGGCGCCGTCGCCGAAAATCTGTTCGCCCGATTTCGCGCGCTTTTTAAGGATCGCGAACATCAGTTCTTGTTTGCGCAGCCGGGCCGCGTTGTCGATATCGAGGCCGATCGCCATCTCCAGCAAAGCGGAGACGTGCATGGCCTTCAGTTCAGATAAATGCATGTTTGAGTCCCGTGACGGGAAGTAAAGGTAGGGGAGGGAACTGCGTGGGTTGATAAATAGTGGGGAAGGATGGAGTCGAGGCTGCTTCGCTTCCCGGCCGCAGGGGACGGCGGCGCGGGCGCGCTGCCATCACCGTGCCGGCGTGTTTTTCTTAGAGGTTGCTGTCGATGAAGGCCGTCAACTGGCCTTTGTTCATGGAGCCGATTTTTTCGGCCGCCGCGACACCGTTCTTGAACAGGACCAGGGTCGGAATGCCGCGGATGCCGAACTTGGTCGAGATGACTTGGTTCGCGTCGACGTCCATTTTGGCGATCAGCAGCTTGCCTTCGTATTCCTTGGCGACTTCCTCGAGGATCGGCGCGATCGCCTTGCACGGGGCGCACCACTCGGCCCAGAAATCGACCAGGACGGGACGCTCCGATTTGAGCACGTCGGCTTCAAAGGATGCATCGCTGATGTATTTGATATTTTCGCTCATGATTTCCTCAATCGAGGTAGGTGAATGTTGTTGTTTGGGACGTCTGCCGATCCTGCTACGGAGAGCGCCATCAAGCTTCCAGAATTACATCGCTAAAGGTGGAGCCGTAGCGGGCAAATTCAATAGTGGAAGGGTGGCAAGAGGATTCAGGCGGGAATTTAGCCGAAATAATAACCTATTTTTCGGCGATGTGTCGCCAAATGTACAAATTGTTGTGCTCGGCGTGCGGTGTTTGCACGCCACGCCATATTACACGCCTTCGGCCCGCGCGGGGAAGGGCGGGCGCAACCGTGCCGGCCCGGCGCTGCCAGAATGGCAAGGCCAAAACAGCGCGCGCGGTCTGCTCAGCCTCTCAGCCTCTCAGCCGACGCTCCCGGTGTACTGGTACAACTGCCCCGGATGCCACATGGTAACGACCGAGGCGACCTTCGCGAGCGAGCTGGTGACGCGCTTGAGCACGAGGCAGCAGGTGCGCGCGTCGACCGCGAGCATCTCGGCGATGTCGCGCGGGGCCGGCAGCGCCTCGATGCTGTAGGTCGCGCCCTGCAGCGGGGCGGCCGCCATCAAGTGCTCGTTGGGGGTGATGCTGGCGAAATCCTGGAGCAGGTAGTCGGGCGCGCACTGGGGATTGACCCAGCGGTCCTCGACCTGGATCGGCACCTCGTTCTCGAAGTGGACGATCACGGAATGGAACAGCATGGCTTGCGGCTCGAGGTTGAACTGGCGCGCCAGCGGCTCGCTGGCCGGGGCCTGCTCGAGCAGGTGCAGCGCGCTGCGGTGCACATGGCCGCGCGCGCGCACCTCGTCGGCGATGCTCTTGATCTCGACCAGCGTGGCCTGGTATTTTTTTGGCGCGACGAAGGTGCCCGAGCCCTGGCGGCGCGTGAGCACGTGTTCGGCGGTGAGCTCGCGCACGGCGCGGTTGACGGTCATGCGCGAGACCCCGAACTGGCGCACCAGGGCCTGTTCGGACGGGACCACCTCGCCCTCCTTCCAGCGGCCGGCGGCGATTTCGCCGACCAGGTAGTCTTTGATGCGCTGGAAAATGGGCAGGCTGTCTTGCGCGATGGTGTGTTCCAAACTACTCTCCGGGGTGGCGCGGCGAAAAAGCGATTTTAGCATCCGAATTCAAAAGCAAGACCCGAGGTGCGGCGCGGCGCGGCGCGGTCCATGCTGGCCTCTATGCAAACCAACGGGAAGGGCCAGGCCATGAAAGCGGCGAAGACGACGGCGGAGAAGGACGACGGCGGGGGCGACTACGGCAGCGACGAATTGCGCTGGGCCGCCGTGCAGGCGCGCGACAAGGGGGCCGACGGCGCCTTTTTTTACTCGGTGAGCAGCACCGGCGTGTACTGCCGGCCCTCGTGCGGGGCGCGTCCCGCCTTGCGCCGCAATGTGCGCTTCCACGTCGGTTGCGGCGAGGCCGAGGCGGCCGGCTTTCGCGCCTGCCTGCGCTGCAAACCCGACCAGTTGCCGCTGGCCGGCCGGCACGCGGCGCTGGTGGCGCTGGCCTGCCGCCTGATCGACGCGGCCGACGAGGCGCCGGACCTCGACCGCCTGGCGGCGCAGGTCGGGCTTAGCCGCTTCCATTTCCACCGCGTGTTCAAGGCGCACACCGGCATCACGCCGAAAGCCTACGCGGCGGCGGTGCGCACTGAGCGGCTCAAGCGCGCGCTGGGGCAGGCGCCGAGCGTGACGGCGGCGATCTACGACGCCGGCTTCAACTCGAGCGGACGCTATTACGCGGCCTCGGCGCAGGTGCTCGGGATGACGGCGCAGGCGTGGCGCGCCGGCGGCAGCGGGGCGGCGATCTGGTTCGCGATCGGCGAGTGCAGCCTGGGCGCGATCCTGGTGGCGGCGACGGCGAAGGGCATCTGCGCGATCCTGATGGGGGACGAGCCGGAGCAGCTCGCGCGCGACCTGCAGGACCGCTTCCCGCGTGCCGACTTGCGCGGCGCGGAGGCCGACTTCGAGCAAAGCGTGGCGAAGGTGATCGGCCTGGTCGAGCAGCCCGGCCTGGGCCTGGACCTGCCGCTGGACGTGCGCGGGACCGCCTTCCAGCAGCGCGTGTGGCAGGCGCTGCGCGCGATCCCGTGCGGCGCGACGGTCAGCTACACCGAGTTGGCGGCGCTGGTGGGCCAGCCGAAAGGCGCGCGCGCGGTGGCCGGCGCGTGCGCGGCGAACCCGGTCGCGGTGGCGATCCCGTGCCACCGGGTGGTGCGCACGGACGGCGGGCTGTCGGGCTACCGCTGGGGCGTCGAGCGCAAGCAAGCGCTGCTGGACCGCGAAAGCAAGCAATAGTCCCCCCAACTTTGAAACCGGGGTCAGACCCGGGTCTGACCCCGGTCTGTCCCCAGTCTGTCCCCACCACCAAAGAATCATTTCTCGATCTGGCTAATACCGGGCTCAGATCCTATTTGGTGAAGAAATATTGCCTACCGTATAGTTGCCATTTGTCGCGTAGCGAAGCTTGATTAGATCCTCTTCCTGCAAGGCATCTTCAAATAGCGCGCAGTATGCATTGGACCGGCTTCGGGGATCGATGCCCATTTGACGTGTGATCGCATGTGCCGTCACGAACGAATCGTTGTCGGCTGATGAATTTTTCTTGAAGCTCGACCATGGATAGTCGGCTGGATGTTTCGCCAGGCCAGCGCGCACTGGATTGAGTTCTATATAGCGCTGGCAAATGAGGAAGTAGCGCTCGTCATCGATAAGGCAGGAACGGAAACGGCCATCCCATAGCGTGCCCGTCCGCGCGTGGCGGCGGTTGAAATATTGCACGTATCGTTCCCCGATCGCTTTCATCATCCTTGACGCTGCCGTCTTGTCGGATGGAGAGGCAAGCAGGTGGACGTGATTGGTCATCAATACGTAAGCGTGAATGGCACAGTCGTTCTCACTCGAGCATGTCGCCAACAAGTGCAGGTAAACGAGGTAGTCCGACTCGACCTCAAAACAACAATGGCGATTGTTGCCCCTTTGAATTATGTGCAGGGGAACGTCTGCAAGTACTAAGCGCGCTCGTCTGGCCATGGCAACCCCGGAAAGTAACGATATCTAATCAAACTATGGCGCAATGCCCATCCACGAATCGACGCTCGTCAACTGAACGGGATGCGATGGTGAGAATTCTTCGCAACCGGGGACAGACCGGGGACAGACCGGGGTCAGACCCGGGTCTGACCCCGGTTCCGATTCGCGTGGGTGGAAACGTTGCTCGATTATTGGCGGCGGCTTACACTCGTCTCCTTGCCTTCCATTCCGAACTAGGAGAGTGTCCGATGCGCCTGATCCCCTTGCAGTGTTCTTTGTTGGTCGCCGCGGCGCTTGCCGCTCCGGCGGCGCTGGCCGATACCGTCATCGACAACGCGGTCGGCTATACCCTCAACAGCAAAAACGCGCTGGTGCAGTTCTCCTCGCTCGCTTTCGATGACGCCGGCCGCGTCATCGGCGTCGGCAGCGCCGACGAGATGGCGGCCAAGGCGCCCAAGGCGCGCCACCTCGATTTGCAGGGCAGGACCATCCTGCCCGGACTGATCGACGCCCACGGCCATGTGTTCAACCTCGGCGCGATGCTGACACAGCTCGATTTGAGCGGCAGCACCTCGCTCGCCGACGCCCTCGCGCAGGCCTCCGCCTACGGCCGCGCCAATCCGGGCCACACGTGGTTGCGCGGGCGCGGCTGGAACCAGGAGATCTGGAAGCTCGGCCGCTTTCCCACCGCCGCCGAACTCGATGGCGCCGTGCCGGACCGCCCCGTGTGGCTCGCGCGCGTCGACGGCCACGCCGGCTGGGCCAACAGCCGCGCGCTGGCGCTCGCCGGCATCACCAAGGCGACGCCCGATCCGGCCGGCGGCAAGATCATGCGCGACGCCCTGGGCAATGCGACCGGCGTTCTGATCGATTCTGCGCAATACCTCGTCGACCGCGTGCTGCCCAAGCAGAGTGAGGCCGAGGCGCGCGTGGTGCTCGACCGCGCCCTCGCGAAAATGGCGCAGATGGGCCTGACCAGCGTGCACGACGCGGGCGTCAACGTGGCCCAGGACGCGCTCTACCGCGAATACGCCGACCTGCGCAAACTGAGCACCCGCGTGTACGGCATGATCGGCGGCGTCGATGCCGACTTCGACCGCCTCGCCAGCAAGGGCCCGCTGCCGTCCTACGCCCAGGACATGTATGCGCTGCGCGCGGTCAAGCTGTATTCGGACGGCGCCCTCGGCAGCCGCGGCGCCGCGCTGGTCGCGCCCTACACCGACGAGCCGGCCTCGCGCGGCCTGCTGTTCCACAAGAACCCGGCGCTCGGCGCGATGATCGAGAAAGCCATGCGCCGCGGCTACCAGGTCAATGTGCACGCGATCGGCGACGCCGGCAACCGCCAGGTGCTCGACGCCTTCGATCGCCTGATCGCCAAGACCGGCAAGGGCGCGCAGCGCCACCGGATCGAGCATGCGCAGGTGGTGGCGCCGGCCGACATCGCGCGCTTCAAGCGCATCGGCATCATCGCCTCGATGCAGCCGACCCACGCGACCTCGGACATGAACATGGCCGAAAACCGCGTCGGCCCGCAGCGCGTCCAAGGCGCCTACGCCTGGCGCAGCTTCGCCCAGCAAGGCGCGCGCATCGCCTGCGGCTCGGACTTCCCGGTCGAGTCGTCCAACCCGTTCCTCGGCATCCACGCGGCCGTCACGCGCCAGGATGCGTCCGGCCAGCCGGTCGCCGGCTGGTTCCCCGAGCAGGCGCTCTCGCTCAAGGAGGCGCTGCGCTGCTTCACGCTCGACGCGGCCTACGCCGGCCACCAGGAGCAGGACCTCGGCTCGCTCGAGCCGGGCAAGTGGGCCGATTTCGTCGTGGTCGACCGCGACCTGTTCCGCATCGCGCCCGCCGACATCCACAAGACTACCGTGCTCGAGACCTGGGTCGCGGGCCGCCAGGTGTTCAAGCAGTAGGGGCGCGCTGAAAAAGCAGTTGACTTGGTTGTCTATACAACTTAGACTTTGTCCATCCATGATCGCGCGGGTCCCGCCGCGCGATCCATCACCGACCCAGGAGCTGCCATGACCACCGATTCGATCCGCACCGACGACGATCCCCGCTTCGACGCGAGCCGCGTCATCCGCGCCCCGCGCGGCACCGCGCTCAGTTGCAAGAGCTGGGCGGCGGAGGCGGCCTACCGCATGGTGCAGAACAACCTCGACGCCGAAGTGGCCGAGAATCCGAAGCACCTGGTGGTCTACGGCGGCATCGGCCGCGCGGCCCGCAACTGGGCCTGCTACGACCAGATCCTGGCCTGCCTGCGCGAGCTCGAGGACGACCAGACCCTGCTGATCCAGTCGGGCAAGCCGGTCGGCGTGTTCCAGACCCACCCCGACGCGCCGCGCGTCCTGATCGCCAATTCGAACCTGGTGCCGAAGTGGGCCAACTGGGAGCACTTCAACGAGCTCGATCGCAAGGGCCTGTTCATGTACGGCCAGATGACCGCCGGCAGCTGGATCTACATCGGCACCCAGGGTATCGTGCAGGGCACCTACGAGACCTTCGCCGAGGCCGGCCGCCAGCATTTCGGCGGCGACTGGGGCGGGCGCTGGATCCTGACCGCGGGCCTGGGCGGCATGGGCGGCGCGCAGCCGCTCGCGGCCAGTTTCGCCGGCGCGGTCTCGCTCAACATCGAGTGCCAGCAGGCCAGCATCGACTTCCGCCTGCGCACCCGCTACGTCGACAAGCAGGCCGCCGACATCGACGACGCGATCGCGCTCGTCAAGCACCACACCGCGCGGCGCGAGGCGGTCTCGATCGCCCTGCTCGGCAACGCGGCCGACATCCTGCCCGAGCTGGTGCGGCGCGCCAAGGCCGGCGGCATCGTGCCCGACATGGTCACCGACCAGACCTCGGCGCACGACCTGATCAACGGCTACCTGCCCGGCGGCTGGACCATCGAGCAGTGGAAGGCGGCGCAGCAGGACCCCTCGCAGCACGCGCGCCTGGTGGCCGCGGCCGCGGCCTCGTGCGCGGTGCACGTGCAGGCGATCCTCGACTTCCATGCGATGGGCGTGAAGGCGGTCGACTACGGCAACAACATCCGCCAGGTCGCGCTCGACCACGGCGTGGCCGACGCCTTCTCGTTCCCCGGCTTCGTGCCGGCCTACATACGGCCCCAGTTCTGCGAAGGCCGCGGCCCGTTCCGCTGGGTCGCGCTGTCGGGCGACCCGGAGGATATCTACAAGACCGATGCCAAGATCAAGGAGCTGTTCCCGCACCATAAGCAGGTGCACCACTGGCTCGACATGGCGCGCGAGCGGATCGCCTTCCAGGGCCTGCCGGCGCGCATCTGCTGGCTCGGGCTCGGCGAGCGCCACCTGGCCGGCCTGGCCTTCAACGAGATGGTGCGCACGGGCGAGCTGAAGGCGCCGATCGTGATCGGGCGCGACCACCTCGACACCGGCTCGGTCGCCAGCCCCAACCGCGAGACCGAGGCCATGCGCGACGGCACCGACGCCGTCTCCGACTGGCCTTTGCTCAACGCGATGCTCAACACGGCCAGCGGCGCGACCTGGGTCTCGCTGCACCACGGCGGCGGGGTCGGCATGGGCTACTCGCAACACTCGGGCATGGTGATCGTGGCCGACGGCAGCGAGGCCGCCGCCAAGCGGCTCGCGCGCGTGCTCGTCAACGACAGCGGCTCGGGCGTGATGCGCCACGCCGACGCCGGCTACGACAGCGCCATCGCCTGCGCCAAGCGCAACGAGCTGAATTTGCCGATGGTGCGCCAGGACTGAGCCGCCCTCCCTACAATAACGACCAATATAAGAGAGCACCCCATGACCACCACTGAACTGCAAGGCTGGACCCTGACCCCGGGCGCGATGACGCTGGCCGACCTGCGCGCCGTCTGGGCCGCCCCGGCGCCACTGACGCTGGCGCCGCACGCCTACACGGCAGTCAAAGCCTCGGCCGCCGCGGTCGAGGCCATCGTCGCCAAGGGCGACGCCGCCTACGGCATCAACACCGGCTTCGGCATCCTGGCCAAGGCGCGCATCCCCGACGAGCAGCTCGAGCAGCTGCAGCGCAACCTGATCCTGTCGCACGCGGTCGGCACCGGCGAGCTGCTGTCGGACGCGGTCGTGCGCCTGATCGTGCTGATGAAGATAGGCAGCCTGGCGCGCGGTTTTTCGGGCGTGCGCCCCCTGATCGTCGACACCCTGATCGCGCTCTACAACGCCGGCATCATGCCGGCGATCCCGGCCAAGGGTTCGGTCGGCGCCTCGGGCGACCTGGCGCCGCTGGCGCACATGACGCTGGCCATGCTGGGCGTGGGCCAGGTGCGCGTCGACGGCAAGCTGGTCGAGGCGATCGATGCGCTCAAGGACGCGGGCATCAAGCCGGTGGTGCTGGCCGCCAAGGAGGGCCTGGCCCTGATCAACGGCACCCAGGTCTCGACCGCGCTGGCGCTGCACGGCCTGTTCATGACCGAGCGCCTGCTCGAGGCGGCGATGGTCACCGGCGCGCTCTCGCTCGACGCGGCCAAGGGCAGCGACGCCCCGTTCGACGCCCGCGTGCACGCCGTGCGCGGCCAGCCGGGCCAGATCGCCGCGGCCGCCGTCTACCGCCAGCTGGTGTCCGACAGCGCGATCCGCGCCTCGCACCTGGTCGGCGACGAGCGCGTGCAGGATCCGTACAGCCTGCGCTGCCAGCCGCAGGTGATGGGCGCCATCACCGACCTCGTCAACAACGTCTCGCGCACCCTCTTAATCGAGGCCAACGCCGTCACCGACAACCCGCTGATCTTCGCCGACACCGGGCAGATCATCTCGGGCGGTAACTTCCACGCCGAGCCGGTCGCCTTCGCGGCCGACACGCTGGCGCTGGCGATCGCCGAAATCGGCGCGCTGGCCGAGCGCCGCATCGCGCTGCTGATCGACGCCAATCTGTCGGGCCTGCCGGCCTTTTTGGTGCGCGAGCCGGGCGTCAACTCGGGCTTCATGATCGCCCATGTGACGGCCGCCGCGCTGGCGTCCGAGAACAAGTCGTTCGCCCATCCGGCCAGCGTCGACAGCCTGCCGACCTCGGCCAACCAGGAGGACCATGTCAGCATGGCCACCTTCGCGGCGCGCCGGCTTGACGATATGGCGCACAATACGGCGGTGATCGTCGCCATCGAGCTGCTGGCCGCGGCGCAGGGGGTCGACTTCCACCGTCCCCTGAAGTCGTCGCCGCACCTCGAGCAGGTGCATTTCCAGCTGCGCCTGCAGGTGCCGTTCTACGACGCCGACCGCTTCTTCGCGCCGGACATCGAAGCGGCGCGCCAGATGGTGCTGGCCGGCCAGTTGAGCGCCGGGTGCAAGAGCGTGTTCGCGGGCCTGTACGTCTAACACATACTAAAAGCCTTAACCGGAGCGACAATGGATTTCGATTTCAAGGCAGGCAGTATCCCGGTGCTGGTGTCGATGCCGCACGTCGGCACCGACATCCCCGACGACATCGCGGCGCGTATGGCGCCGTGCGCGACGGCCAAGGCCGACACCGACTGGCACCTCGCGCAGCTCTACGATTTTGCGCGCGAGATGGGCGCGTCCACCCTGGCGGCGCGCTGGTCGCGCTATGTCATCGACGTCAACCGGCCGCCCGAGGACAGCAACCTGTATCCGGGCATGGACACCACCGGCCTGTGCCCGGTCGACACCTTCGGGCGCGAGCAGTTGTACCTGCCCGGCGCCGGACCGACCGGCGCCGACGTCGAACAACGCCTGGCGCGCTACTGGCGCCCGTACCACGCGCAGCTGCGCGCCGAACTCGACCGGCTGCTGGCCATCCACGGCAAAGTGCTGCTGTGGGACGCCCATTCGATCGCCTCGGTGGTGCCGCGCTTTTTCGAGGGGCGCCTGCCGGACCTCAATTTCGGCACCGCCAGCGGCACCTCGTGCGCGCCGGCGATGGAGCAGGCGGTGATCGGCGTGGCGCGCGCGCAGGACCGGTTTTCGGTGGCCGTCAACGGCCGTTTCAAGGGCGGCTTCATCACGCGCCAATACGGCCAGCCGCACGCCAACGTGCACGCGATCCAGCTCGAGATGTGCCAGTGCGTCTACATGAACGAGAGCGCGCCGTTCGCCTACCGCCCCGACCTCGCCGCGCAGGTCCAGCCCCTGCTGCGCCAGATGCTGGCCGCGGCCAGCGACTGGGTGCGCCAGTGAACGCGCTGTTCGCCCGCCACGCCCTGCTGCCGCAAGGCTGGCAGGCCGACGTCCTGATCGAATGGGACGGGCAGGGCGAGCTTACACGCGTCAGCGCCGGCGCCGCCGCCCCGGCCGGCACGCCGGTCGCCGATCTGGTCACGCCGGGCATGGTCAACCTGCACTCGCACGCCTTCCAGCGCGCGCTCGGCGGCCTGACCGAAACCGCCGGCGACGGCCCCGATAGTTTCTGGACCTGGCGCGACCTGATGTACCGCTTCGCGCGCCACATCACGCCCGAGCACATCGAGGCGATCGCCGCGCAGCTGTTCTCCGAATGCCTGCGCCACGGCTACACCGCCATCTGCGAATTCCATTATGTGCAGCGCGACGCCGGCGGCGCCCTCTACGCGCGCCCGGCCGAAACCGCCGAACGCGTGGTGGCGGCCGCGCGCGGCGCCGGCATCGGCCTGACCATGCTGCCGGTGCTGTACAGCTATGCGGGCTTCGGCGCCGCGCCGCTCAAGCCCGAACAGGCACGCTTTAAAACCGATGCGCAGCAGGTGCTCGGCATCATCGAGGCGCTCGAGCCGCTGCGCGACGCCCAGCTCGAGGTCGGCGTGGCGCCCCATTCGCTGCGCGCCGCCTCGGCCGGCCAGATCCGCGAGGTTCTCGCCGCGCTGCCACAGGCGCGCCCGGTGCACATCCACATCGCCGAGCAGCAGGCCGAGGTCCAGCAGTGCCTCGAGGCCACCGGCCGGCGCCCGGTGCAGTACCTGATGGAGCAGCTCGACGTCGGCGCGCGCTGGTGCCTGGTGCACGCGACCCACCTGGTCGACGACGAGGTGGCGGCGCTGGCGGCCAGCGGCGCGGTCGCCGGGCTGTGTCCGAGCACCGAGGCCAACCTCGGCGACGGCCTGTTCCCGCTGGCGCCGTTTTTGGCCGCGGGCGGGCGCTTCGGCATCGGCACCGACAGCCATATCTCCCAAGGCGCGGTCGAGGAATTGCGCTGGCTCGAATACGGCCAGCGCCTGCTGCACCAGCGCCGCTGCATCGCCGCCGGCCCCGGCCAGCGGCGCGTGGGCGACTTTTTGTGGCAGGGCGCGCTGCAGGGCGGGGCGCAGGCGGCCGGGCGTCCGCTCGGCGCGCTGGCGCCGGGCAAGCGCGCCGACCTGCTGGTGCTCGACGGCGCGCACCCGAACCTGGACGGCATCGGCCCCGACGACGTGCTCGGCGCCTTTGTCTTTTGTGGCAACGACAATCTCGTCAAGGATGTGATGGTGGGCGGCCGCTGGGTCGTGCGCGATCACGAGCACATTGCGCAAACGGCGATTGCGCAGCGCTTCAAACAGACCGTCGCGGAACTTCGAAAGCTGCGCTCATGACCTCCCTGATCCCCTACGCCGCGCTCGCACCGACCTGCTGGAAGAACGGCGGCGGCAGCACTATCGAAATCGCGGTCGCGCCCATGGGGGCCGGCTTCGACGACTTCGACTGGCGCATCAGCCTGGCGACGATCGCCCAGGACGGCCCTTTTTCTGTGTTTCCGGGCATCGAGCGCACGCTGGCGCTGGTCGAAGGCGCCGGCATGACGCTCGACATCGAAGGCCACAGCCGCTTCTGCCTGAGCGACGACACCCCGGTGCTCGAATTCGCCGGCGAATCGGTGGTCAAGGCCAGCCTCAATGGCGGCGCCACCACCGACTTCAACGTCATGACGCGGCGCGCGCGCTGCCACCACCGCCTGGGCCGGCGCACACTCGCCGGCAGCGCCGAATTCGCCCCGCGGGGCGACCTCACGCTGCTTTTTTTGGCGGACGGCGAAAGCCTGTCGGTCAGCAGCGAAGTCGAGCGCCTCGGCATGGTGCGCTTCGATGCGCTGCTGGTCGATCCGGGCACCGTCTGGACCCTTGAGGCCGACCGCGCGACCGTGTTCATTGTCGATATCTTCTTTACCCACCAAGGCTGAGCGATGACCGTTGTCTGGGACGCCCTGTACACCAACGCGAACCTGGCCACCATGGTGGACGGCTATGGTGAACTGCGCGATGGCGCGCTCGCCGTTTGCGACGGAAAAATCGCCTGGATCGGTTTGCGCGCGCAGGCGCCGCAGACAGCACTCAGGGCGCGCGTGGTGCACGACTGCCGCGGGCAGTGGCTCACGCCCGGCCTGGTCGACTGCCACACCCATATCGTCCACGCGGGCAACCGCAGCGACGAATTCGAGGCGCGCCTGAACGGCGCCACCTACGAGGATATCGCCCGGGGCGGTGGCGGCATCATGTCGACCGTGCGCGCCACGCGCGCCGCCACGCTTGACGAACTGCTGCGTCAGAGCGCCCCGCGCGTGGCCAGCCTGCTGGCCGAGGGCGTGACCACGCTCGAGATCAAGTCCGGCTACGGCCTCACGCTGGACGACGAGGCCAAGATGCTGCGGGTGGCGCGCCGCGTGGCGCAGGCGATGCCGGTGTCGGTGGCCACCACCTTCCTCGGCGCGCACGCGCTGCCGCCCGAATACGCGGGCCGCGCCGACGACTATGTCGACGCGGTGTGCGGCGAGATGCTGCCGGCGCTCGCGGCCGAAGGGCTGGTCGACGCGGTCGACGCCTTTTGCGAGCGCATCGGCTTTTCGAACGCGCAGACCGAACGCGTGTTCGCCGCCGCACGCGCGCTCGGCCTGCCGGTCAAGCTGCATGCCGAACAGTTGTCGGACCAGCGCGGCGCCGAGCTGGTGGCGCGCTTCCGGGGCCTGTCGGCCGACCACCTCGAGCACCTGACGCAGGCCGGCATCGAGGCGATGGCCGCTGCCGGCACCGTGGCCGTGCTGCTGCCGGGCGCCTACTACTTCCTGCGCGAGACCGTCGCGCCCCCGGTGGCGGCCCTGCGCGCGGCCGGCGTGCCGATGGCGGTGGCGACCGATTGCAACCCCGGCACCTCGCCCATGACCTCGATTTTGCTGGCGATGAACATGGCGTGCACCCTGTGGCGCCTGACGCCGCAGGAGGCGCTGGCCGGCTGCACCGTCAACGCGGCGCGCGCGCTCGGCATGGACGGCGCGATCGGCACCCTCGAAGTCGGCAAGCGCGCCGACCTCGCGCTGTGGGACATCGCGCGCCCGGCCGACCTGTCGTACGCGATCGGCCTGAACCCCTGCCGCGGCGTGGTCAACGCCGGCGTCCTGCGCCATCCGGTGGTAAGCTTGCCCGACTGACCAGCCAAAGGGCCCCACATGCGCATTCGATTCAACCGTGTCCTGCGCAAGCTGGCGGTTTTGCTGCTGTGCGCCGGCGCGGCCGGCCTGGCCTCGGCCGCCGACGAGGTGCTGCGGGTCGGCTCCAAGCGTTTCACCGAGTCGTTCATCCTGGGCGAGGTGCTGACCCAAAGCGCCGCGCCGCATGCGAAGGTCGAACACCGCCAGGGCCTGGGCAACACCGCCATCGTGCTCGCCGCGCTGCGCGCCGGCAGCATCGACGTCTATCCCGAATACCTCGGCACGATCGACCTCGAAATCCTCAAAAACCCAAAACCGACTTCGCTGGCGCAGATGCGCGCCGCGCTCAAGCCGCTCGGCCTCGGGGTCGGCGTCCCGCTCGGATTCAACAACACCTACGCGCTTGCGGTGCGTGCCGATACGCCCGGCGTGAGCGTGGTCTCGGACATGGTGCGCCAGCCGGCGCTGCGCCTTGGCCTGTCGCACGAGTTCATCGGCCGCGCCGACGGCTGGCCCGGCATGGCGCGCCACTACGGGCTCGCGCAGCAGCCGCGCGCGCTCGACCATGGCATCGCCTACGAGGCGCTGGCGCAGCGCCAGGTCGACGCGATCGACATCTATTCGACCGACGCAAAAATCGCCAAGTACGGGCTGCGCGTGCTCGACGACGACCGCGCCTGGTTTCCGCGCTACGACGCGGTCCTGCTGTACCGGCTCGACGCGCCGCAGCGCTTTCCGGCGGCGTGGCGCGCGATCGAGGCGCTCGAAGGGCGCATCTCGGCGCCAGCGATGATCGCGATGAACGCGCAGGCCGAACTCGAGGGCAAGGGCTTCACCGAGGTGGCGCGCAATTGGCTCGCCCCGCAAAACCGCCTCGCCAAGGCGCCCGGAGGCCTGCGCGCCAAGCTGTTTGCCGACGACCTGTGGAAGCTCACGCGCGAGCACCTGCTGCTGGTGCTGCTGTCGGTCGCGCTGGCCTGCCTGGCCGGGATCCCGCTCGGCATCCTGGCCGCGTTCGCGCCGCGCCTGCGCCAGCTCGTGTTCGGCCTGACCGGCGTGCTGCAGACGGTGCCCGCGCTGGCGCTGCTGGCGATGCTGATCCCGCTGCTTGGCATGATCGGCACGGTGCCGGCGCTGGTCGCCTTGTTCGTGTATGCGCTGCTGCCGATCGTGCGCAACACCTGCGCCGGCCTGCTGGCGGTGCCGCAGGGCTTGCGCATGGCTGCGCGCGCGCTCGGGCTCGATGCCGGTGCGCGCTTGTTGCATGTGGAGTTGCCGCTGGCGCTGCCGATGATCCTGGCCGGTGTCAAGACGGCCGCCGTGCTCAGCGTGGGCACGGCGACCATCGCCGCGTTCATCGGCGCCGGCGGCTACGGCGAGCGCATCACGATCGGACTCGCGCTCAACGACAACGACATGCTGCTGGCCGGGGCGATCCCGGCGGCGGTGCTGGCTTTGCTTACGCAGGGGCTGTGTGAAGGGATCGAGCGGCTCGCGCTGAGCCGCGCGCGGTCATAGCGATTGCAGCTTGGAGCGCATCGCCGAGATTTCGCGGTGCAGCATGCGCTCGGCGTGGAAGTCGTTTTCGCGCTGGGCGGCGATGGTTTGCAGGCCGCGCGAACAGGTCTGGAGGCGCGAACGCAGCCACGCCTTGTACAGGTGCGAGGTGAGGGGTTTGACGGTGATTTTCATGATATCTGCCTGTGGGATAAAAAACAGATTCATTGTTGTTGCTGGCGGCGGGCGCCCGTTTGCGTTAACTCAAAAACAATGCCCGGACAGTTCCGTTTGACATTAATCAAGGCCGCGATTTGCAGATGGGTAATTATCGTGATCGGATCGTTGCCAATGCAGAACTTCGGTAAGTATTTGTAAAGTCCACGGAATTCTCACCAGCTCGCAACTATAGTGAGGGTGTTGATTCCAGTATCCCCTCCCCATGAAAAATGGGTTTTACCCACGGTGATTTCCTCCCGTGGGTTTTTCTTGTCCGCAGCAAATCCCTCAGACTGTTTTCGGCTGCGCCAGCGACGCCAGCGCGGCGCCGTCGACGCGGCAGATGCGCCAGTCCGGCAACAGGGTGGCGCCCATGCCCTCGTAGAAGCGGATCGCATTCGAATTCCAGTCGAGCACGGACCACTCGAAACGACCGCAATTGCGCTCGAGCGCGATCTGCGCGAGCGCCACGAGCATCTGGCGCCCATAGCCGGCGCCGCGGTGTGTCTGCTTGACGTAGAGGTCTTCGAGGTAGAGGCCCTTGCGCGACAGGAAGGTCGAGAAATTATGGAAGTACAGCGCGAAGGTGACCACCTCGCCGTCCACCTCGCCGACGATCGCCTCGCAGGCGGGGCGGGCCCCGAACAGGCCCTCGTGCAACATCGCCTCGCTCGCCACGACCAGGTGTTCGAGTTTCTCGAAGACCGCCAGTTCGACGATCATGCCGTGGATGTGGGGCACGTCCGAGGGCGCGGCGGGGCGGATCGAAAACGTCTTGTTGCTGCTGTCGGAGCTGTGGGTGTTGTGCGTATTCATGCGGTTTCTGCCAGTGTCTTGGGTTGGGTGACGGGAGGAGGGGGCGTCGGCGCGCGCAGCGCCCATGCGACGCTGGCCAGGCAAACGACCATGCCGAGCCATTCTTCGGGGCCGGGGCGGTAGTGCTCGAGCTGGATCGACAGCAGCACGGCGATCACCGGCGTGACCACGCCGAGGTAGACCGCTTTTTGCGAACCGATCCGGTGGATCAGCGTGAAGTAGGCGTTGAACGCGATCACCGAGCCGAAAATGGCCAGGTAGAACAGGCCGATATAGTAACGCGGGGCCGACGGCAGCGTGAATTTCTGGCCGCTCAGCAGTACCCATGCCGCCACCAAGAGCGTGCCCCAAAGCATGGACCACGCCATCGTGAGCATCACGTTTGGCGATTGCTCGCGCACCTTGACCACGACCACGTTGCCGGCCGCGCTCGCGATCGTGGCCGTGATGCCCATGGCGAGCCCGAGCAGGAAGTTGCCGCTGCCGCCCGAGACGATCTCGTGCCAGGCTGCGGCGATGGAGTGGTAGAACATCATCGTCACGCCGCAGATGGCGACCACGCCGGCGGCCCAGGTGCGCCAGGCGATCGGGGTGCCGAACGCGATCCGGCTGCAGATCGGGTTCCAGAACACCATCAACGCGAACAGCACGCCGACCAGCGCCGACACCAGGTATTGCTCGGCGCCGTAGGTGCAGACATAGGCTAGGCCGAAGGTCAAAAAACCTTGCAGCATCATCCAGCGCTGGGTGCGCCATGGAAGCGACAGGCGGTCGCCGCGCGCCAGGCACCAGACGAAAATCGTGGCCGAGGCCAGGCCGAAGCGGTAGACCACGGACACCGCGGGCGCAACTTCGCCCAGTTGCAATGTGATGGCATAGAAGGTCGAGCCCCAGATCAGCGAGGCGAGGACAAACAGGAGGGGAGAGGACATTGCCCTAGTATAAGTTTTTTTGATTTATCCTGCCCGCATTGGCGGGAAAACGACAGTGCGCGGGGCGCCGATTGATCTTGCGCGGGGGGGCGGGGAAATCGCTGGAGGTGCTGCGAAAAAGCCAGTAATATTATTTTATTGGCCAGAAGCGCTGGCGAAAAGAGGAACGAATGAAACTGTCTTTGCACTTGAAGGTTGCCGTGCTGATCAGCTATGTTGCCCTGTGCACGGCCATCGTGCTGTCCGGGCAACAAGGCGAAGGTCACGCGGGCGCCGTCGGCGTGCAGCCGGTCGCCGGCCACGGGTGAACAGCTACGCGCGGCACGGGCGCCGCGCAGGCGGGCGCCTCCTTTAAGCTTAGTACGCTACCTTCAGGCGGCGGTACAAAAAACTCAGCACGAACAGCGGACCGATCAGCAAAAAGCGCAGGTCGTCCAAAAACGAGGGCTTCTTGCCTTCGATCTCGTGGCCGATGAACTGGCCGATCCAAGCCAACACAAAAATCGCGATCGACAGCGGCAACACGCTGCCCGGCGGCATCGCGCTGAGCAGGCCGAGCATCAGGGCGGCCATCACGAGCATGCCGAGCGCGAACGGTTTGGACAGTTTGAAGTAATAGAACAAGGCGGCGGCGCTGAGCGCCACGGCCGCGCTCCAATGAATCCACCAGACGATGCCGAGCAGCGTGAACACGATCACGGGCACGCACACGAAATGGATGATTTCGTTGGTGTGGTTGCGGTGGCTCTCGGCGTATTTGGCGAGCAAGACATCGATCGCGCGGGGTTGAACGGGCTGCTCCATGGGGTCTCCGCCTGGCTTGTTATAGTGAAGTGCAAGTGCGCAGACGATTCTACACGCGCGGCAAGTGACTGGGAACATCGGCTAGAATCTCGCCATGCCGACCCCGCCCCCGACCGATCCCGTTCGTGATCCCAATGCAGTCCTGAGCGGACTGGCGCCCGTGGTCGCGCCCGACATCACGATCCTTGTCCTCGGCAGCTTTCCCGGCGCGGCCTCGCTCGCCGCGCAGCAGTATTACGCCCACCCGCAGAACCAGTTGTGGCGCCTGTTGTCCGAGTTAACGGGGGACGATTTGCGCGCGCTTGCCTATGGCGCGCGGCTCGTGCGCCTGTTGACGCATCGGATAGGCTTGTGGGACGTGCTCGGCGCGTGCGAACGCCAGGGCAGCCTCGACGCGGCCATCCGCAATCCGGCCGCCAACGATTTCGCGCGCCTGCGCGAGCTGTGCCCGGTGCTCGAAACGGTCGGCTTCAATGGCCAGACCTCGGGCAAGTTCGCGCCCGGTTTCGCCGCGGCCGGCTACCGCACGCTGGTGCTGCCCTCGTCGTCGCCCGCGCACGCGACCTTGAGCTTCGAGCAGAAACTGGCTCTGTGGAGACAGTTAAAAACCTGATAGGAGATGCCATGCTCAACGGAGGCTGTTTTTGCGGCGCGATCAGGTACCAGGCGCGCGCGCAGACTGTGCAAGCGACCAACTGCCACTGCAGCATCTGCCGGCGCACGACGGGCGCGCCCTACGTGGCCTGGTTCTCGGTGCCGCGCGAGGACTTCACCGTGCTTGCGGGAACGCAGTCGGCGTTTCGCTCCAGCACCCACGCGACGCGCACTTTCTGCGCAGCCTGCGGCACCCAGCTGACCTTCGCCGATGACGCCACGCCCGGCGAAATCGACGTCACCATCGGCAGTCTCGACGAACCGGGCAGGGTCTGCCCCACCGACCATATTTTCACGGGCAGCAAACTCGCGTGGGTCGGGCTGGCGGACGGGCTGCCGCAGTTCGAGGGCGGCCGCCCGGACGGTTGACAGCGGCTGTGCGTACTGGTTCCGGTGCGCCTGATTTCCATGTTAATCTTGGCGCCGCTGTCCCGGCAGGACATTGGGATCAAGAAAAAACACGGAGATCAACATGCGTAAAAATTCCCCACCGCGCCTGCGCCTGATTGTCGCGCTCGCCACTGGCATCGGACTATCCGGCGCCGCGCTGACCGGCACGGCCGCGCCGGCATCGAAGGCGCGCGCCGCCGCGCCCACCGTGGCCGAGGCCGAGCAGTTCGTGCGCGAGGCCGAAGCCTTGCTCGAGAAGCATTCCCTGGACGCCGAGCGCGCCAGCTGGGTCGGCCAGAACTTCATCACCGACGACACCGAACTGATCGCCGCGCAAGCCGGCGAGCAGCGCCTGAGCGCGGCCGGTGAACTGGCGCTCAAGGCGCGCCGCTTCAACAAACTGAAACTGCCCGAGGCCAGCGCGCGCAAGCTCAAGCTGCTGCAACTGACGCTGATGCTGTCCGACGCCGGCGAGCGCGAAACCTACACCCGGCTTGCGGCCGGCATGTCCGGCGCCTACGGCAAAGGCAAGTATTGCCCGAAACTGGACGATGGCGGCACCGGTCCCTGTCTCGCGCTCGGCGAGATGGAGAAAGTGCTCGCCGAAAGCCGCGACCCGGCCAGGCTCAAGGAAATCTGGCAGGGCTGGCATAGCGTCTCGCCCGCCTTCAAGCAAAAGTATGTCGACTATGTCGCCCTGTCCAACAAGGGCGCGCGCGAAATGGGCTTTGCCGACACCGGCGCGTTGTGGCGCTCGCAGTACGACATGCCGCCCGAGGCTTTCGCCGCCGAAATGGAACGCCTGTGGCAGCAAGTCAAGCCGCTCTACGATTCGCTGCACACCTACACGCGCCACAAGTTGCGCCAGTCCTACGGCGCGGCCGTGGTGCCGGCCACCGGACCGGTGCCGGCCCACCTGTTCGGCAACATGTGGAGCCAGACCTGGAACAATCTGTACCCGATCCTCAAACCGGCCGGCGCCGGCGCCCCGTACGAGCTCGGTTCGGTGCTCGCGTCCAAGAACACGAGCGCCGAGGAAATGACCCGCTACGCCGAGCGCTTCTACACCTCGCTCGGGATGCAAACGCTGCCCAAAACCTTCTGGGAGCGTTCGCTGCTGACCAAGCCGAAGGACCGCGAGGTCGTGTGCCACGCGTCGGCATGGCAACTTGATACCACCCAGGACGTACGCATCAAAATGTGTATCACGCCGACGGCCGAGGACTTCACCGTGATCCACCACGAACTCGGGCATATCTATTACTACCTGGCCTACGTCAAGCAGCCGCATCTGTTCAAGAACGGCGCCAACGACGGCTTCCACGAAGCCATCGGCGACACCGTGGCGCTGTCGATCACGCCCGACTACCTCAAGCAGGTGGGCCTGATGGACCCGGCCGCCGCGGCCGAGAACGATATCGGGCAACTCATGGAGCGCGCGCTGGGCAAGGTCGCCTTTTTGCCGTTTGCCTACATGGTCGACAAATGGCGCTGGGATGTGTACTCGGGCAAGACCAAGCCGGCCGACTACGACAAGGCCTGGTGGACCTTGCGCGAGCAATACCAGGGCGTCGCGCGGCCATCGCCGTTGGCGCCGGGCGGCTTCGATGCGGGGGCCAAGTACCACGTCGCGGCCGATGTGCCGTACGCACGCTATTTTCTTGCCAATATGCTGCAGTTCCAGTTCCACCGCGCGCTGTGCCGCGAGGCGGGCTACAGCGGGCCCTTGAACCGTTGCTCGGTTTATGGCAACAAGAAGGCCGGCGAGAAACTGCAGGCGATGCTGGCCATGGGCGCGAGCAAGCCTTGGCAGGAAGCGCTCAAGACGATGACCGGCGAGGACAAGATCGACGGCGGCGCGCTGCTCGAGTATTTCGCGCCGCTCAAGACCTGGCTTGATGCGCAAAACGCCACCTTGGCAGCGCAGGCGGCCAAGCAGTAAGTTTAGGGACCGTTGAACGGGCGCCGGCCTGGTTTCCAAGGAAACGCGGCCGGCGCTTTTTTTTGCGCGCTTTTAATTGGCGCGCGGCCTTGCCGGATTGTTGGCGCGCAAGTGCTCGAGCTTGGCCGAGTAGCGCTCGCGCGCGCCTGGCGTGTTGCTGGTCTCGAGCGCGAGTGCGAGCTGTTCGCGCGCGGCGCCCGCGTGGCCGAGCCCCAGCGCGGCCTCGGCCAGCCAGAAATGGAACTCGTGGTAATACGGGGCGCGCGCGACTTCTTTCTCGAACAGGTTTTTGGCGCTCTGGTAGTCCTTGTTTTTCATGGCCGCCAAGCCCTTGTTGAAGTAATGGAAAGGCGGCACCGGTTCGAGCACGGCCAGCCGTTGCGCCAGCGCCTGCGCCTCGGCGGTCCGGCCCTGCTGCACCAACAGCCCCATCAGGTTATTCATCAACACCGTGTTGTCGGGCTCGCGTACGAGCGCATCGCGGAACACGCGTTCGGCCAGCGGCCGCTCGCCGTGGCGCTGGTAGACCACGGCGAGCGTGTTGTAGCCGGCCAGGAAGGTGGGGTCTTGTTCGACCGCCTTGCGCGCCCACCAATAGGCGAGGTCGAACTGTTTGCGCGCGAGCGCCTCGGCGGCGCGGTTGTTGAGGTACATGGCGACGATCCGACCTTCGGTCAGCGGTTCGGTGCGGTAGCCGGCCACATCGCTCGAGGGTAGGAAATCGACCGTCAGCATGCGGTCGCCGTCGTTGCCGACCCCGTAATGGTTACGCTTGAGGAAGCTCAGGTTGACGTGGTGGCTGGCCACGTGCAGGCTTTGGTCGCGGCTCCAGGTCGGGTCCGTCTTGACGCTCTGGTAATACACCGTGGTGCCGAGCGCCTTCGCGAACGCGGCCGTCATGATGA
Organism: Pseudomonadota bacterium; assembly: GCA_040384885.1. Lineage (GTDB taxonomy): Bacteria > Pseudomonadota > Gammaproteobacteria > Burkholderiales > Burkholderiaceae_D > Telluria_A. Next base: position 126,247 of record JAZKIN010000098.1, read on the forward strand.
CGAGCGACAGGCAGTTGCCGCTGCGGGTATTGAACGTGTCGGACGCATTGCGCGTGCTGCTCGCGTCGTAATCGAGATTGAGTTCGCCTTTTTGGTAAAGGGCGTCGATCAGGCCCCGTTCGACGCCCTTGCTGCGTACCTGCGCGGTGAATTCGGCGCCGCGCAGGTAGTTGTGCATCGCCGGGCTGAGCGTGAACAGGTCGTCGGCCCCGACCGGCTCGGACGGCGGCGCGAAGCGGGCGTCGGCGAACAGGGTCGCGATCGGCGCGCCCGGCTGCAGAGGGGCGCTGGCGCAGCCGGCCAGCGCCGCCACGCATACCAACGGCACCAACCTGAGGAAGGATAGCAGGGTTGACCGGGGTTTCATGAGCAGTCTCCGTCGCAGTCGGGGCGGCGCCGGTGCGGCGCCGCCACTTCAGTATCCTCTGCTTTTCGACGAAGTCAATTCCCGTGTGGATGCGTGCGCGCGCCGTCCGGCACGGCACGGCGGCATCAAGCCTCAAGCCTTGCGCCGCGGGCCCGGATGGTCGCGTCGCGGCGGCTCGTAGCGCGCCTGCGCGGCCGGCCGCGCGGCGGGGCGCATCGGGCTGTCGAGCGCGCGCCGCTCCGCCGCGAGCACCGCTTCGGCCGCATTGACCGCGTCGTCGGCGCCGTCGCTGTCGGCCTCGTCGATCTTGAACACCGACACCGCGAGCGACAGCTTGACGGTTTGTTCATGCAGGCTGCCGGCCGCGGCCGCCGCCTGCTCGACCAGCGCCGCGTTCTGCTGTGTCATGCCGTCCATCTGGCCGACCGCGAAATTGACCTCGGCGATGCCCTCGGCCTGCTGCAGGCTGGCCACGCTGATGCGCTCGATGATCTCGTTGACCTGGCGTACCGAGGCGACGATGTCGCCCATGCTGCTGCCGGCCTCGTTGACCGAGGCGCTGCCGCCGTCGATGATCGCGACCGAGGCCGCGATCAGCGCCTTGATCTCCTTGGCCGCCGCCGCCGAACGCTGCGCGAGCGTGCGCACCTCGGCCGCGACGACCGCGAAGCCGCGTCCCTGCTCGCCCGCGCGCGCCGCCTCGACCGCCGCGTTGAGCGCGAGGATGTTGGTCTGGAACGAGATGCCGTCGATCACGCCGATGATCTCGACCACCTTGCGCGAGCTGGCCTTGATCGAATCCATGGTCGCCACCGCGCGCTCGACCGCGAGCCCGCCGTTGGCCGCGAGCGCGACCGCCGAGGCGGCCAATTGGTTGGCCTGGCGCGCGTTGTTGGCGTTCTCCTTGACCGCGATCGTCAGCGTCTCCATCGCGCTGGCGGTCTCCTCGAGCGAGCCGGCCTGCATCTCGGTGCGGGTCGACAGGTCGAGGTTGCCGCTGGCGATCTCCTGCGAGGCGGTGTCGATCGAACGCACCGAGGCCAGCACCGCGCGCAGGGTCGCGCTCAGGGTGCCGATCGAATGGTCGAGCGCGCGCGAGGTGTCGGCGATCTCGTCGCGCCCGGGGTTGGCGCTGCCCACGCTCAGGCGGCCGTCGGCCAGTTCGGCCACCACGTCCGAGATCGCGCGGATGTCGGCCAGCATCGCGCGCCGCACCGCCATCGTCACCAGCAGCGAGACGACGATCGAGAGCAGCACCAGCAGCGCCATGCCGATCCCGAGCGCGGCGAACTCGGCCTTGGCGCCCGCGTGGGCTTGCTCGCTGAGGCTCTTTTGCAGCGCCGCGAGCAGGTCGAGCTGCTTGTTCAGTTCCACAAAGCCGGCTTCGGCCTTGGCCATCGAGTTGGTCGCGATCGACTGGTCCACCTGCGCCAGTTCGATCGTCTCGACCACGCTCTTGCGGTAGAGTGCCAGCGCCGCGCTCGAGGCGCGCACGATCAGGCGCTCCTCGGGGTCGGCGATCTTGTCGAGCTGCGCGAGCTTGGCGCCGATCTGCTCGTGGCGTTTGGCGATCTCGGCGATCAGGGTCTCGAGCCTGGCCTTGGCGAAGCTGCCGTTGATCCAGGCCAGCAGTTGGTAGATGTTGGCGTGCGCGTGCTTGGCGTCGCCGGCGACGTCGGCGGCCGCCTTGAGGCGCTCGGCGCGCACCTGCACCAGGTTTTCGAGCGAGGCGTTCTGGCGCACCATGCCGTAGTAGGCCGCCCCCGAGAGCAGCATCAGCAGCACCAGCACGATGCCGGGGGCGAGTAACAGCTTCGGTCCGATTCGCAGTTTGTTCAGCATGCAAGCTCCTGGCAATGGGCCGGCCCGCGGCGGGGGCCGCGGGCCGGCGGTTGGTGCGCCCTCGTGGTCGTGCGGCCCGGCGGTCGCTGGCCCTTATTGGTTCATGCTCAGGGTGGTCGGCACGGCCTTGTAGATGCCGGCCTCGAGCACCACGTCGTCGACCCGCAGGATGTAGGTGGTCTTCGGCTCGATCTTGCCCGAGGTCGGATTCTTGTACTGGTAATCGACCCAACCCTTGCCGCTCTTTTGCGCCAGCTCGATGATCTCGCGCCGGTACACCTTGCCGTTGGCGTCGGGGATGTTGGTCAGGTCCTTGCCCACGATCGAGGGATTGATCGGATGGGCCAGCACGATGCCGGTGTACAGGTCGCGCATGTCGATGTAGAGCGAGCCCTGCACATAGTCGGCGTGCTTGATGTTGATCATTTTCATCATTTCCGCCTTGCCTTTGCTCTTGATCAGGGCGGCGCCGCGTTCGACCATCGCGATGGCGTCCTGGGCGGTCGGTTCGGCGGCGCAGGCGCTGCCGGCGCAGACGGCGAGGGCGACGATGCTGCAGGCGGTGAAGAACGATTTCATGGAGGTTTCCTTTCACGGATGAAGGTGGAACTGCGGAAATTTAATGCCTTTGCCCAATGTTTCCTAGGTGCATTCGTAATCTACGCCGACGTGAACGGGCCAATTTGCGGTTCCGCAAGCGCGCCGCGATGCCGTTTGCGCGGGCACAAACGAGCAGTCCGCGGCCGCGTTTTTAAATTCATTTAAACAACAACGTTTCACCCCATTCAATTGACATTGGGCAAATCGGTGAAGTTTTGCGCGTCCTATGATGAATGCCTGCTGGCATCGAAGATGCATTTCGGTAACGGCATCCGACCCATTTCCCCCGATTGGAGAGCGCCCGTGAGCACCGAAACCAATGCCGCAAGATTCAAGCCCTACACCCGCCAGAGCATCGCGCAGGCGCCCCAATGGTCGCTGCTGGGCCCGGAATTGCAGGAGGCGGTGCAGGTGGTCTCGCATGTTTTGCCGTTCCGCACCAATGCCTATGTGCTCGACCAGTTGATCGACTGGAGCAACATTCCGGACGACCCCATCTACCGCCTCGTGTTCCCGCACCGCGACATGCTGCGGCGCGAGGAATACGCGCAATTGCGCGACCTGGTGCTGTTCAAAAAAGACGACGCCGCCAGCGCGCGCCTGGTGCACGCGATCCGCATGCGCATGAACCCGCACCCGGCCGGCCAGATGACGCACAACGTGCCGCGCGTGAACGACGCGCCGCTGCGCGGCCTGCAGCACAAGTACAAGGAGACGGTGCTGTTCTTCCCGAGCGCGGGCCAGACCTGCCACGCCTACTGCACCTTCTGCTTCCGCTGGCCGCAGTTCGTCGGCATGGAGGGCATGAAGTTCGACGCGCGCGAGTCGGGCGAGCTGGTCGAATACCTCAAGAACCACCCCGAGGTCACCGACGTCCTGATCACCGGCGGCGACCCGCTCGTGATGAACACGCGTTCGCTGGCCGGCTACATCGAGCCGCTGCTCGCGCCAGAACTGGCGCACATCCAGAACATCCGGATCGGGACCAAGTCGGTCGCCTACTGGCCGCAGCGCTTCGTCAGCGACCCCGATTCCGACGACTTGCTGCGCCTGTTCGAGCGCGTGGTCAAGGCCGGCAAGAACCTGGCCATCATGGGCCACTACAGCCACGCCGTGGAGCTGCGCGGCGCGCTCGCGCAGCAGGCGGTCAAGCGCATCGTCTCGACCGGCGCCACCTTGCGCATGCAGGGCCCGCTGATCCGCCACATCAACGAGGACCCCAAAAGCTGGGCCGAGCTGTGGAGCACCGGCGTGCGCCTCGGCGCCATCCCCTACTATATGTTCGTCGAGCGCGACACCGGCCCGAGCGACTATTTCGCGCTGCCTTTGGCGCGCGCGCACGAGATCTTCCAGGCCGCGTACCAGATGGTGTCGGGCCTGTCGCGCACGGTGCGCGGGCCGTCCATGAGCGCGTTCCCGGGCAAGGTCGCGATCGACGGCATCGTCACCATCAACGGCGAAAAACTGTTCGCGCTCCAGTTCCTGCAGGCGCGCAATCCGGACTGGGTGCGCAAACCGTTCTTCGCCGAATTCGACCCCACCGCGACCTGGCTCGACCACCTGGTGCCCGCCTTCGGCAAGAAGAAGTTCTTCTTCGAGAGCGAGGCCGACGACGGCGACGACGCCGGGCCGCCGGCGCCGCCCGCGCCGGCGCAGCGCGTGATCCCGCTGGCGCTGGCCGGGCGCGCCGAAGCCCATTCCTGCGACAGCACGATCGACGCCGCATGAGCGAGTCCGTCTACACCGGCGGCGAGCGGCGCGCCGTCAAACGCCTGCCGCCGCTGGTCGTGTTCTTCTGCGTGTTCCTGCCGTTCGCGTTCGGGCACTTTTTGTCGTGCATGCTGCGCAACGCGAACGCCGTGCTTGCGCCCTATATGCAGGGGCGCATGGCGCTCGACGCCGGCGAGTTCGGCGTGCTCACGAGCGCCTTCTTCCTCGCGTTCGCGCTGGTGCAGCTGCCGGTCGGGATCGCGCTCGACCGCTACGGCCCGCGCATGGTGCAACTGGTGCTGATGGTGGTGGCCGGGGTCGGCGCGCTGGTGTTCGCCTGGGCCGAGAATTTCCCGACCCTGGTGGCCGGGCGCGCGCTGATCGGCCTGGGCCTGGGCGGCTGCTTCATGTCGGCGGTCAAGGCGATTTCGGCCTGGATCGCACCGCACAAGCTGCCGTCCCTGCAGGGCTACCTGATCGCCGTGGGCGGCCTCGGCGCGGCCGCCGCCACCGTGCCGATGCGCGTGCTGCTCGAGCACACCGACTGGCGCGGCCTGTTCACCACGCTCGGCGGCCTGACCGCCTGCGCCGGCCTGGTCATGTGGCTGGTCGCGCCCAAGGCCGGCCCGCCGCGCGTGGGCGAACCGCCCACGCTCAAATCGGTGCTCGCGGTCTACCGCGCGCCAAAGTTTCGCCAGGCGATCTCGCTGATCCTGCTGCCGCACATGGTGTTCTTCGGGATCCAGGGCTTGTGGATCGGGCGCTGGCTCGGCGACGCCGCGCGCATGGACGGCGCCGACGTGGCCTACCTGCTGTACCTGAGCATGGCCGCCGTGATCGTGGGCGCGATCGGGGTCGGCGTGCTGACCGAGCGGCTCGCCAAGCGCGGCATCGCGCCGCTCGACCTGGCCGCGGTCGGGGTCGGCCTGTTCATGCTGGTGCAGCTGGCCATCGTGTTCAATTTCGAACCGAGCTTCGGGCTGCTGGCGGTGTTGTTCACGCTGGTCGGCACCTTCACCGGCATGGAGTACGCGATCGTCGCCCAATGCATGCCGCGCGAGCACATCGGGCGCTCGGCCACCTGCCTCAACCTGCTGATCTTCGTCGGCGCCTTCGTGGTGCAGGCCGGCTTCGGCCAGGTGATCGGCCTGTGGACGCCGGACGCGGCGCTGCGCTATCCGCCGATCGCCTACCAGGTCGGGTTCTCGGTGCTGGTGCTGATGCAGCTGCCCGGGCTGGTGTTGTTCGTGCTGCGCCGCGCTCCGGTAGAATGCGATCTTCGCCTCAACCCACCGAAGGAAGCATATGAAATTGGTCCGCTACGGCCGTCCCGGCAAGGAGAAACCGGGCTTGTTCGATGAAGAGGGCCGCCTGCGCGACCTGTCCGGCGTAATCGCCGACATCGAACCGTCCACGCTGTCGGACAAGGCGCTGCGCAAGATCGCCAAGATCGACTACAAGACGCTGCCGCTGGTGCGCGGCAATCCGCGCCTCGGCGTGCCCGTCAAGGGCGTCGGAAAATTCATCGGCATCGGCCTCAATTATGCCGACCACGCGGCCGAAACCGGCCAGAGCGCGCCCAAGGAGCCGATCGTGTTCATGAAGGCGATCAGCTGCCTGTCGGGCCCGGACGACCCTGTGGTGCTGCCACCGGGTTCCAAAAAGGCCGACTGGGAAGTCGAACTCGGGGTCGTCATCGGCACCCGCGCCCAGTACGTGGACGAAGCCGACGCGCTCTCCCACGTGGCCGGCTACTGCGTCGTCAACGACGTCTCAGAGCGCAGCTACCAGTTCGAGCTCGGACCGCAATGGGACAAGGGCAAGGGCTGCGACACCTTCGGCCCGGTCGGCCCGTGGCTGGTCACGCGC
>JAZKIN010000099.1:0-25778 GCA_040384885.1 Pseudomonadota bacterium
GCCTGCAGGACGTGGTGCTGCAGCGGCGCATGATCGACGAGTCCGAGGCCGACGAGACCTTCAAGCGCGTGTTGTCGGTCAAGCTAGACGCGATGCTCGGCCTGTGCGAGACCATGAGCTGCCGGCGCACGCGCTTGCTCGAATACTTCGGCGAGCGCTCCACCCCTTGCGGCAATTGCGACACCTGCCTGATACCGCCGGTCTCGTTCGACGCGACCGTGCCCGTGCAAAAGCTGCTGTCGGCGATCTACCGGGTCGACCAGCGCTTCGCGGCCGGCCACGTGATCGAGGTGCTGCGCGGGGTCGAGACGGACCGCATCAAGCAGTGGCACCACAATTCGCTGTCGGTGTACGGCATCGGCAGCGAGCGCGCCGAGGCGGAGTGGCGCGCCATTTTGCGCCAGACGATCGCCTTGGGCCTGGTGACCGTGGACCACGAACTTTACAGCTCGCTCAAGCTCACCGACGCCGCGCGTCCGGTGCTCAAGGGCGGGCAGAAGGTGCAGCTGCGCCAGTACCAGAAGCCGGTCAAGGCCAAGCGCGCGCCGGCCGCGGCCAAGGGCTATGTCGAGAGCGACCTGTCGAATTCCGAGCAGGCCATCTTCGACAAGCTGCGCTGGTGGCGGGTCGAGACCGCGCGCGCGCACAATGTGCCGGCGTATGTGATTTTTGTCGACGCCACCCTGCGCGAGATCGCCAAGGCGCGACCGACCTCGCTCGACGACCTGCGCGGCGTGACCGGCGTGGGCGAGAAAAAGCTCGCGTCGTATGGCGAAGAAATCGTCGCCATGATCTCCGAGTTCAGCTGATCGGGCGCGGGGCGCGGGGCGCATGACGCCCCACGCCAAGCCTATTTTTTGGTGAACACCAAATCCCACACACCGTGCCCGAGCTTCAGGCCGCGGTTTTCGAACTTGGTCAGCGGGCGGTAGGCCGGCTGCGGCGCATACCCCTCGGCCGTGTTCTGCAGGCCCGCCTCGGCGCTCAGCACCTCGAGCATCTGCACCGCATAGTCCTCCCAATCCGTCGCCAGATGCAGGTAGCCGCCCGGCGCCAGCGCGTCGGTCAGCAGCTTGACGAATTCCGGTTGGATCAGGCGGCGCTTGTTGTGCCGCGCCTTGTGCCACGGATCCGGGAAAAACACGTGCACGCCGGCCAGCGAATTGGGCACGACCATCTGCTTGAGCACCTCGACCGCGTCGTGCTGGATCAGGCGCAGATTGGTCAGCCCCTGTTCGCCGATCTGCTTGAGCAGACTGCCGACGCCGGGCGTGTGCACTTCGACCCCGATGAAGTCCTTGTCCGGCATCGCCGCCGCGATGTGCGAGGTGGTCGCGCCCATGCCGAAGCCGATCTCGAGGATCACCGGCGCCTTGCGTCCGAAGGCTTGCTCGACGTCGAGCGGCGCCTTGGCATACGGGATCAGGAACTGCGGCCCGAGCTCTTCGAGCGCACGCGCCTGCGCGATCGACAGGCGTCCCGCGCGCGTGACAAAACTGCGGATCCGATGTTCGCTCGGGTCGTAAAGCATGGGCCGGCTGGCGCCGCTTGGGGGCGTATCTGAAGACATGTGGGCACGTATCGGTAAGAGATGGGAAAGCGGCCGGAAAGCGGCGCGGACAAGATTATATCGCACCAGAGGCCGGCCAATTCAGGCCCTGCGCGCGACCGGCGCCAAGGCTTTGGCCCGCACGGCTTGCCTACATCGCGCTGACGAGCTTGCGGATCTTGACCGCTTTTTCGAAATGGTCGAGCCGCTCCTGCTCGATCCACCAGGTCGCCACCTCCATCAAGAGCGCCGGATTGTCGTTTTTGTTGGCGAAAAAGGCATAGAAGGACAAGCCGACGTTGTCGCCCTTTTGCGCTATTTTTTGATCACAAACATCGATGATCTTCGTTCGTATTGTTTTGTTCATCTGGTGCTCACAGGTTTGGGCGGGGCGCCGGGCAAGCGTCCTTGGAGCTTACGAAACGGAAAGACGAGGCGAACATCTGGAAAGCCGCCATCAGCTGCGTGGAATGTTTAGCGCTTGGGATCATCGCCGTCAGTATCGCAATGTCCTCGCCGACGACTGTCGATACAAAATATTGCGCTTCGCCATCGGGCTTCTTGGGGTCCACCGCGAACCACATTTTGAACAGAAAAGCCTGGCCGCCCACGCTGGCCTTTCTGGGTCGGTCGCCAAGATCGTTGAATTTGGTGAGCGGAGTACCGCCTTTGACCATATAGGCTTGCTCCCATTTGGCGTGGCCGGCCAGCAAGGCAGCATCGTCCGCGGCCTGCCCGGAGTCGACAAACGGGGCTTTGCTCGTCGTCAGAAATTGATAGTGGATACCGTCGATGAAAAACTGCGTCATTCCGGAAGCGGCGGTCGGGTCCTTGCGAAAATCCCGCCCAGGCACCACGAAGGCGGTCGTGCCATATGCGCGCGATGGAAAAAAAATGAATCCACTGCCATCATTGGCCTTATCCACGGCCATGACGCCGGGTGCGGCGCAGTGGACAGCGGCCTGGGCCTGAACGGCGGCAAATGCTGCGCACACCAGCAAGAGTCGCGGAAAAACTGTCATGGGTCGCCTTGTTTAGAATATGAAGCGCCGGGCATTGAATCATCCGGCATTTGTTGATCCATTATAGTTGCCTGATTGCAAAGCAGCAAAGCAGCAAAGGGTAGCCGCTCAAGTAAGGCATCGTCCAAACCGGCGGCAAAGACTTTCACCCATTAAATATATAACCTATATGTTATATTTTTAATTTATTCTACATGTGGAATAATTTGACTTTATAACAGATCAAGAATACTCTTTGAATATACGCCAACCGTTATATCTTAAGGCTACAATGGGCACGCCGATCCGAACCACGGGCACTCTTGGCCCCCTGCTAAAGCGCATGCGCAAGGCGAAAAAACTGTCCCAGGCAGAACTTGGTCGCCAAATAGGATTATCGCAGGAACGCATATCGACCATCGAGTCGGCCCCCGAAAAGGTAACGCTCGACAAGCTACTTACCGTCATGATGGCTCTCGGGGCGCATTTCAGCGTCTGCGAGTCGAGCCCTTCCGAAAACACCGCGCCGGCCACGACCGCAGCAGAACCGGGTGACTGGTGATGGCCGGCCGCCCGTCGAAGTCGCGCGTGCTCGATGTCTGGATGAATGGGGAGCTGGTCGGCGAATGGCAACTGCGCGGCAACGACCATCAATTCGCCTACGCCGAAGCTTGGCTGAGCAGCGCCAGCACCCGTCCGCTATCGTTGTCATTACCGCTCACCCAGGGCGCAACGCCGTTCGCCGGTGACATTGTCGAAAACTATTTCGACAATTTGCTTCCCGATAGCCTCGACATACGCAAGCGCGTGGCGACGCGTTTTGGCGCCAGTTCCACGAAGGCGTTCGACCTCATCGAAAAAATTGGCCGCGACTGCGTCGGGGCGGTCCAGCTGATGGCCCACGGCGCAAGCCCGGTCGATGTCCGAAACATTCGCGCCCAGCCGCTGTCGGAAGCGGCCATCGAGCAACTGCTCAATGACACTGTCGCGGCGCAAACGCTGGGGAGCGATGACGAGGACGACGCGCTGCGCATCTCGCTAGCTGGGGCACAAGAGAAAACGGCGCTCCTTTTGCACGAGGGTCAATGGTGCCGCCCGCTCGGCGCGACCCCAACGACCCATATCCTGAAATTGCCGCTTGGGCAGGTCGGCAGGGCCCGCGCCGATTTCTCCAGTTCGGTCGAAAACGAGTGGCTGTGCTCTCGGCTGGCACTCGCCTTTGGATTGCCCGCCGCAGAAAGTCATATCGAACAGTTCGGCGCGTCCAAGGTGTTGGTTGTCGAGCGCTTCGACCGCAAGTTCCTGGGGACCTGGTGGGCCCGCCTGCCGCAGGAGGACTTTTGCCAGGTGGCCGGTATCGGGTCCGGACTTAAGTACGAAAACCAGGGCGGCCCGGGAATGGCCGCAATTCTCGGCAAACTACGCGGAAGCGCACGCGCGGCAAGCGACCGCGAAACCTTCCTGGCGAGCCAGCTGTTCTTTTGGCTGCTGGCGGCGCCCGACGGGCACGCCAAAAATTTCAGCATTTTCCTCGAACAGGGCGGCGCCTACCGGCTCACGCCGCTTTATGACGTCTTGTCGGCCTGGCCTGCCATCGGCGATGGCCCAAACATGTTCCAGTGGCAGAAGGTGACCATGGCCATGGCGGTGCGTGCCGGCAACGCGCACTACAAAATGGGTGAGATTTCTCGGCGCCACTGGAACGCAGCGGCCAAATCCAATGCCGTCGGCGCTGATTTCGAGCCCACGATCGAGCGCTTCATCGGGCGGGCACAACAGGCGATAGCCGAAGTGGCGGCGCAATTGCCAGACAACTTTCCCGCGCACGTGAGCGACAGCATCTTCGAGGGCGTCCTGCGGCAAGTCAGCGCACTTCAGCGCCAAGCTTAGTCAAGCACGGGGCGGCTCGGTGGAGTGCGTTCAAGTGGGGCGGGCTTTTTGCGGGAATAATACTGAAGGGCGGTCGCAGCAAGGTGCTGGAGTTTGGAGCGGGTGAAGGGAATCGAACCCTCGTCGTAAGCTTGGGAAGCTTCTGCTCTACCATTGAGCTACACCCGCGATAGGCGTATTTTACGTGACATTCCGAATGTTCTCAAATAGAAAGCAAAAAGGGTGTTGGGGCAGAGCGGTGGCACCCCCCTCGATAAGACAGATTTTTTGATCTCGAAGTGGAAAACCTGCGGTGAAGGGTTATCCGCAGGCGCGTGTACTGCTCCTCCTCCATCAAGCACGAGCGCACGCGACGGGGAACCCGGCTTTCCATCAAGCAGCCTGCGCTTGCTGCGGGGGTGTTGAAAGTAGCCCATGTCCGGCATTCGGCGGCCAAGCGAGGAGTGGGGACGCCGGCTGTTGCAGAATCAAGATTGTCGCCAAGCTGTTCGCGCGCCTCGGCCACGCTCTCATACGCATGAGGTAGACGTGCTCATACTTCGCGCTTTTCCACACACAGCCATTCCATAATGACCTGGTCGACACTTGCCATCCGTGCTGATGTTGATCCTGTTGCCCTTGCGTACCTGGTGAATGCGTCGCTGGTGAACTGGTTCCCTTGGTCACTGTTGAAGATCTACGCGACACCGTATGTCTCACTGGCCGCAGTGAGTGCTTCGACGCAAAAATTCGTCGCCATGCTGATCGATACCCGATGCGCCAGCGCCTTGCGCGTAGCCCAGTCGACAATGGCGACCAGCTACATGAAGCCGCGCCGCATCGGGATGTAGGTCAGATCCGTCGCCCACACCTGGTTCGGCCGATCGATGGTCATGTCGCACAGCAGGTACGAGGGAATGCCGTTCTCCCGATGTGGCTTGCTGGTACTGCGCTTGCGATAGATCGCTTCGATGCCCATCGTGCCATGCGCGTGCCGACATGCCGACGCCCCACCGCGATGCCTTTCAGGCCAAACATGTCGCGCAGCATGCGGGCATAGGCGATCGGGTGTAGCGATTCTAAGATTGTTATTCGACCGGTGTTGGGTCATTAGGTTCGACATGCTCAGATCAACGATCGGTCGCGCCGCGCCAGCTATCCGCGCTTCATCGACGGGCTTATGAAAATGATCGCCGGCCTTGCTTTCCCTCCGAATCTGTTGGACGGGAGTATTATGGATACACGTTGCTTCAAAAGGTCACCATGACTACTAACTTGGATCGCTCAAGCCGTTTGGTTACGGCTTGTCGACTTTCGGGCTTCGGGTTGAGCAATCCAAGATGGGACGCGACGCTAAAGTGTCAGGACCGAATTTCATTTTCGGAAGTTTTCCCATTCCTCACCTATCCGAAGACCAAATGACTTCAGCCGCTTCTAAGAATTTTAAAACTGACCCCGTTGCACCCCCGACCTTTAGGCCAAACGCAGAGAAAACCGAGACCTCAAAACCGAGATTTCGCGTAACGGTTTGGGAGGGGATGCAAAACCGTTCTAGACTTTATTTGGATAGCCAGGCCGTAAGGTCTGGCACACAATTGTTCAGTATTGTTTTGATGATTGCGAGGTAAGCGTCGATGGAGCAGATTGTCCCATCTTAAGTATCACGTCCATCGGCAGCGCTACCGAAACTTCGGCGTTGCAAATGTTCTACTACTTAATAAAGGCCATGCCTATTATCGAGATCTCGATGAAAGCGGAAATCTGGCCAGCAACATCCCGCTTGCTTCCTGCCGCAATGCCGTTTGACAATTCTAACTGAAGGGTGAGATTTCGAATGACGTCAACAAATGAACATGCGAGCCCCTCCGTAAGCCAGCAAATACACCTCGAACGACGCGTCGTAAGGTTTCCCGAGTCACGTCACTGGCTAGGCCTGTTTCTCAGCGTGACGATGCTGATTACATTGTGTGTCGATCCGACGAAGGGTGGACACACGCCCCTGGTCATCTGGTCCGGCACACTGGTCGGCGTGATCACCCTGTGGTCGGCCTGCCGCATGCGCGGGCATCAAACACTTTGGATCGTTCCGACATGCCTAATCATGTCGCAGCTTGCACGCGATGACGCAGGGCGTATTACAGCACTTCTGCACGGACTATTCTCCGGCGTGTGCGTATCGCTACTGTTCTGGGCGCTAGCTTGCAGCATACGGCGAATTGCCGGCTGGACTGCTTGGCAGATATCAGTGCACCGGCGCCACCGACGGCAGCAAAAAGGACGGATGCCTGGTCAGACCATTTCTAAACCTGTTTACGCTAGGCTATTGGACGAGCAGTTAATCGTGACGTTGGTGCACGGGACGTTTGCCCCACATGCACAGTGGACGACTCCTGGATCGCTGCTGTATGAGAGCATCAAGCGCGAGTACGGCGAACTGGCGGAGATTCACACTTTCGTTTGGTCAGGCGAGAACTCACACGCCGCGCGCCTTGGAGCGGGCGAAGCGCTGGGTGCACACCTCGCGCGGCTATCGGCGAGCGCAATGCACAAAAAACACCTGATCATTGCACACAGCCATGGCGGCAATGTGGCGCTGTATGCACTCAAGTGCAGACCGGACCTGATTCCGTCCCTGGCCGGCTTGGTAACTATGGCGACACCATTTCTCACTGTACGGCGACGGCAGATCCATGATGCTATCCAGCTTTCTTCGTGGCTGGCGCCACTAGCCCTACTCTTCAGTATCTTCGTGGTGTTGATCGACGTAGCATTTCCCGTATCATGGTGGCCGCTCAGCCTCGTGCTTTGCCTACTTGCATTTGCCATCCCGTACCTGGCCTGGGAACCCCTGCGGCGTTGGATCCTAGGCCCTTTCGCAACCCGCCTAGTCTTAAGACAGCGTCGGGGCGCCGAGCGCCTTGAAAATGTGCCGTGCACGCCGATCCCCATGTTATACGCTTACGTCTCTTATGATGAGGCAGGGCTTGGGCTCAAGACTTTTCACCTTCTGGGTGGAGTCGGCCATAACGCGCTGGTCTTGTTGCGCTACTTCATCAGGATCGGATTTTTGTCTTTTCTGGTAGCATTTTTCATGCTGTCGCTTCCCGGTGTGTACGCGCCGGAGTTGCCGTCATTTTCTGGTCTGCTAACGAAAAAGTTTACGCACGTACTCTTCGCCAGCTTCAGCCTGTACGGGCTTGCCCTGATCGTTTCCGCGATTTGGCCGTGGTTAGTGCGCGGTCATCGGCTGGGCTTTGGCAGGGATTCGATCTGGTCGGATTTTTTGCTTGATATTGGCGCTAGCCACACACCACCGCAAGGCATGCGCGGCACGCCATGTGGCATCCCAGTCAGACGTGCTGGCGGACTACGGCATAGCTATCTCTATGGCAGTCCAGAGTTTCTTGCCAAGCTGTCCCATTGGCTGGCCGGTGCGACCAATTGCGAGTCAAGGCTTACGCCAAAAGGCACACAGTACTTTGATCGGCTCGCTCCATGGCTGGCTGGCTGCGCGGTGCTGGCCCTGTTCCTGTCCATCTAATAGTTGTTATAACCAGATCATTTATCTCAATGTCACTGCGGACGCCAATTGCCGTAGCCGAAGGCCCATTCAGAAGTACAAGTCGCCGTTCCCCCAAGCGAACTTAGTGTCCTATTATCTTTAACACTTCGACAGGCCGAGCAATCAACCTGCATAGCGTTCCCATCGCACGATATTAGCCTGGTCCGCAAGAAGGCCGTTTTCCTCACCCAACACCATCACATCCGCGAATGTCAGATGGGCGTGCATGAAAGCGTTAAAGTCCTTGACGGGACATTTCTTCAGTCGAGCACGCATCCAATATGAATAGCCAACCGCGAGCTTTCCAGCTTCAGCGTCATACTCGGATGCCAGGCGCTGAACGCCGTCATCGTTATGAGCGAACGGCCCATCCGAAAGCTTTCAGGAATTCGCGCGACCGAGCGCGACGTCCAAAAACGCAATCTCCATGGCCAGTTGGCCGATCGTGGCGTGCAGCGTGCCGACATCCGGTCCAACCCGCAAGGCCACAGTGGGTTGACACTAAGACTATTTCGGCGCACGCTGGACCCGCGACAGCGAAACATTTCAAAAAAATCGGAGGGGTTTGTATGAAACTGAACGTGACGATTCCAGCATTATGCTTGGCTGCCGCCATGCTCCTACCTAGTCTCAGCCATGCACGGATTTTTAACGTGGCAGGAAAATACCAAAGTTGTGGGCCAGGGTCACATTTCTTGCGCAACGCCACTGTAGGGACGGGGACCGATGGAAAGCAATTGTGGATCACAGTCTGCGCGACCGATGACCGCAAGCTCTCGACAAATCCCGACGCTGCCCGCAAGCTCGCTGGCGAAGATGTGGAAAAGGCAAACAAGACCGCGGGAAAATCTGAACTTTCTGCAGCTTCCGGTACTCGATAAGCGGCCACTCCAGTTCTACTTTCTTGCCGCTGCCCAGCAGAGCTTCGCTGCAGTTCGCTGAAATGTTTAAGCGGCAAGAGCGGTATGGGTCGAGCCATTCCAGAAACCGGCTTATCGCACCAGCTTAAAGATCGGCTGGCAGCCATCGACAATCCGTGGGTGCCCCGTATTCCAGCAGACACATCATCGGAGCTTGGGAAGCTTTTGCTCTACCATTGAGCTACACCCGCGACACTCAGCAATCTACGCGGATTCCGGCGTGTTTGACAAATTGTGGCCGGAGCGGGTGCAAGGGGATATGGAAGGCCGCTTCCAACGGGAGGTGGCGGCCAATGCAGCAACGCCTGTCGGCCGCCCGCTGGCGGCCCCCAAGCTTGCCCGCCCTAGCGCCCCACCGCCACCCTGAGGGAGCCACCACCGGTGTCCGCCTGGCCGACTGCCCTGTTCGGCGCACGCAGCATGAGCTCGCCCTTGACCTCGCCGTCGTCGCGGCGCAGCGACATCGTGAGGTCTTTGTCTTTGGCGACGAAGACGTTTTGCGAAATGGCGAAGATTTCTTTCTCGGCCCGGTTGCCGACGGTCGCGAACATCTGATTGCCGTGCTGGCGCAAGGTCAGTATCTCGCCATTGGACAAGTCGTAGGCGCCCTTGTACACGTCGAAATTGGTCAGGTAGACGGGATAGAACCGGGCCGGTGCGTCGTAGCCGCGGATCGTGACCGATGTCTCGGGTGCGCTTTGCGCAAGCGCCGTCAGCGACAAGCTCCCGAGCAGGGAAAGTAACAAAATTTGTTTCATAGTAGCCTCCTGAAGTACCTCATTAACTCAACAAAAACCCAGTGTCAATTCATCAGCGAGATCTCTCTGTTGGATCGCGCTAGCCTTCAATATAGCTCCTCTTTCTTGATATTGAAGCGGATATTTTTTATTTCTGATGCATACGTTTTTCTGCGGACCCATGCATACATCGTTGCTAACGGCATCAATCCCAGATTGGCGCCGTTTGTTTTGACGGCCAGCGCCAGCGCACGGCGGCCGGCGCCAAACCCTATGTTCGGCTCCGAACGGACTTGCCTCTTTGCATGACCTACTCTGGTGTTTTTACAGGAGATTAAACATGAGCTATCTGGACCGCGACACAATGGGCATCTACAAGGCGCACAAGGGCCCCGGCCCGTTTCTGATGGGCGCCAATACCCTGACCGGGAATAACGTCATCAACCAAAAAGAAGAAGCGCTCGGCGAGATCAAGGAAATCATGCTCGACATGCGCACCGGTAAAGTCGCCTACGCGGTCATGTCGTTCGGTGGTTTCCTCGGCATGGGCGACAAACTGTTCGCCGTGCCCTGGACCGCGCTGACGCTCGACACCGGCAACCACGGTTTCGTGCTCAATGTCGAGAAAGAGCACCTCGCCAACGCGCCCGGTTTCGACCAGGACGCATGGCCCGACATGAGCGATGCCGCCTGGGTCAACCAGCTGCACGCGTACTACGGCACCAAGGCTTATCAGGATCCACCGATTTAAATTGGTAAGACGGGCGCGGCGTCGCATCGCCGATACCGCGCTGGTAAAGATACTACCGCCCCCCCACACAAACCCAAGGAGTTCACCATGTATATCGGAATCGGAACCATCGTCCTCGTCATCATCCTCATCTTCGTTTTCAAGCGCTGACAGCGCCTTGTGGCGGATCGCCCGGTCCACCACAAGGGCGACACCCGGCAGCGCCCGCGAGACTACGCGCGCCACCAACAATTCCCTTTCGAACGCGCAGGCAATCTGGCACACTGGCCTACCACAGGACAGTCGCCGGCAATGCACGCCGGCCGGGAGAAGCACAATGAAAAACGTCGCACTTGTCACCTTGCACGGCATGGGTGAGACGCCCCCTGATTACGCCGAAGAAATCCTCAAGCCGCTGCGCAAGAAAATGGGCAGCCTGATCGACGCCGTCGATGTGCGCCCCGTCTACTACCAGGAAGAAATGCAGGCCAATCAGCGCGAGGTCTGGACCCGCGTCGACGAGCACAGCAAGGTGCACTACGACAGCTTGCGCAGATTCCTGCTGTTCGGTTTTGGCGACGCCGCCGGCCTCGAGAGCCGCAAGGACGACGACCAGTCGGTCTACGAGCTCGCCCAGGTCGACATCGCGCGCGCCCTGCTGGCGGCGCGCCGCGCCAACCACAAGGACACCCTGGTGGTGTTCCTGACCCACTCGCTGGGCGGGCAGGTCTTGTCGAACTACCTCTACGACGCCCAAAAGAACCGCCGCGGCGGCACCGTCGGAGCAGGGGTCTGGAAAGACGCCGACCGCACCCTTGCGGCGATCGCGGGGCCCGGCGGACTCACGCTTGAAGAAAAGAGTTTTTTGCGCGGGGACAATTGCATCGGCTGGGTGAGCACCGGTTGCAACATCCCGATCTTCGTGGCCGCCTGCAAAGAAATGCACATCAAACCGATCGCGCCGCCGCGCAACGGTTTCAAGTGGCTCAACCTGTACGATCCCGACGATGTGCTCGGCTGGCCCCTGCAGCCGCTCTCGCCCGGCTACCGCGCGCTGGTCGAGGACCGCGCCATCAATTCGGGGAGCGGCGCGATCGACTTCATCCTCAAGAGCTGGAATCCGAGCTCGCACTCCTCGTATTGGAGCGACGATGACGTGCTCGAACCGCTGGCCCGCATGCTCGGCCAGTTGCTCGACTAGGCGTTCACCTGGCCGTCGAAGCTGCGGTTTTTTCCTGTTCGACGGCCGCGATGCGCAATTTGATGCGGTCGATCCTGCTCGGATCCCTGGTCGCGGCGATCAGCTTGTTCAACAACGCGGCCTGCGCCGTCTTGAAGGCGTCCTCGGCCGGCACCTTGACGTCGGGCGCCACGCCCGTGCCTTCCCAGTCGGTCTTGGTGATCGGGCTGATCGAACGCCCGTTCGGTATGAACACGGCAAAATGCGCACTGAGCCGGACCATGTCGCCCGGATGGGCGCCGCCGCCGGTCGTCTCACCCACGATGGTGGCGCGCTTGAGGTTTTTGAGCGTGTAGCTGAAGTCTTCGGCGGCCGAGAACGTGTGCTCGCTCGTGAGCAGGTAGACATCCTTGGTTTGACCGTAGCGGATGCCGGCGACGTACTCGGTGCTCCACATCTGCTCGGTCCGATCGCCCTCACGGAAATAGATGTCGTTCAAGCGCGTGCGTTGGTCGAACAGATAACTGGCGATCATGGCCACCGTGGCCGGATCGCCGCCCCCGTTCTTGCGCAGGTCGATGATCAGGCTGTCGGTGTTGGCAAGAACGGTCATCGCCGCGCCGATGGTCGTGGCCGCATCTTTCGCAGGCGCGAAGCCGCGCAGGTCGAGGTAGCCGATGTTGAACGGCAGCCGCTCGACGCGCTCGATGCCGAAATTGCGCGCCTTCATGTCCGCCAATGCCATCGCTTGCTCTTCCATCGACTGCTTGCGGTTCTTTTCCTGCTGCGGCATCGCTTGCTCGCTATAGACGACCAGCAGGTGCTTGTCGAGCGCCTCCTTTTGCAATTGCCCGGTCAAGGTTTTGGCCAGCTTTTCGGCACTGGTGATGTGCGCGAGCGCGCCGCTTTTTTGCTGCTGGCGAAGCAGCTGCGCGACCTTGCCTGCTTTTTCGGGAAACACATAACCCTGTTGCATTTCGCGGATCAGGCCGTCGACCAGTTGCGTGCGCGCCGCGGCGTCTACGACCATGTCGGCCTGCCGCGGCGCACCGGGGATGCTTTGGGCGAAGGCGGGCGCCATCAGGGAAAACAGCACTGTGACGGTCAGCGGGCCGCGGCGCAGCGCGCGCGCGAGTTGGTGGGTGTGCATGGAAATTCCTTTTTTGTGTGCGGGGTGCGTTGCTGCGTTCGTGCGTTGCTACGTTCGTGCGTTCGTTAGGGACTAGTTCGCTTGACGGTCGATGTCGACGCCGGCTTCGACGATCCGTGCGTCGAACGACTTGGACGAGAGCGCGGCCAGCGCGTCGGCCAGCGCCCGCGACAGCGGGTATGGCAGTTCGGCCTCGAGCGAGCTGGCCGCCAGCGCGGTCGCCTGCCAGCAGCGCATCAGCGCCGGGATCATGGCCTGCCCCTGCCCGGTCAGCTTGACCATCTTCCGGCGGCCGTCCGTGCTGCCCGCCGCAGTCACGATCAGCCCCTCTTTTTTCATCAGCGCGATCGTCTGGGTGGCCGCCGGTTGGGTGATGCCGGCCAGCTCGGCGAGCTCGCCGATCGTCCTCGACTGGCCGTCCATCAGGGCGCGCATGACCGGGGTGTAACGCGGCCGGTAGGCGAGCCCGGCTTCGTCGTACGCCGCGCTGACGGCGCCGTCGAGCAGATCGATCAAATGGCGCAATTGGGTTCCGAGAGTCTGTTTCATAAACAAACTATATCACCACTTATATAAGTGGTAAAGTAATTTAAATCCGAAATCGCCCGTCGTGCCGAATGCACACTTTTCTACCCGGCACTGGCCGCCCCCGGCATTCGTCGCTATAGTGCTCGCAAATCCCACGAGACCCTCCATGCCGACCACAATTTCCACAACCGAGCTGTTCCTGCTCGCGATGCTGATCATCTTCGCGCTGCCCTACTTGCTGTGGCGGCTCGGGCGCACCGACTATTACGCGCCCCTGGTCGTGGTCCAGATGATCACGGGCGTGCTGCTCGGGCCCGGCGTGCTCGGCGCGGCCTTTCCCGAGTATTACAAGTTCGTCTTCACGGCCGAGGTCAAACAGTCGCTGTCGGGCATCGCCGGCTGGGCCGTCATGATCTTCGTGATGATCGCCGGCATCGAGCTCGACCTGAAAAAAGCCTGGGAGGACCGCCGCGAAAGCAGCATCACGGCCGCGCTCGCACTGGGCGTGCCGCTCGCGCTCGGCAGCGCGGCGGCGGCCGCGATGCTCGCCACCGCGGGCTGGATCGGCATCGACGCGATGCCCTGGCAATTCGTGGTCGGGGTCGGCATGGCGTGCGCGGTCACCGCCCTGCCCGTGCTGATCATGCTGATGGAGAAACTCGAGGTGCTGCGGCGCCCCCTCGGCCAACGCACCATGCGCTACGGCAGCGTCGACGACATCGCGATCTGGGGCGTGCTCGCGCTCATTTTGCTCGACTGGGAACGCGTGGGGCGCCAACTCGGCTTCCTGGCCGTGTTCGCCGTCGCGACGCTGCTGTACCGCCGCCTGATGCTGCGCCTGCCCGAGGGCGACCGCTGGTATGTCGGCCTGATCTGGCTGGCGGCCTGCGGCCTCGGCGCCGACTGGGCCGGCCTGCACTACATGGTCGGCGCGTTCCTGGCCGGCGCCGTGATGGACGCGCACTGGTTCGACCAGGAGAAGATGGACCTGATGCGCCAGCACGTGCTGCTGGCGATCATGCCGGTGTATTTCCTGAGCACGGGTTTGCGCACCGACTGGGGCGTGGGCGGGGTGGCGGTGCTGGTCGCGGCCGCGGTGCTGCTGGCGGCGTCGGTCGGCGGCAAGCTCTTGGGCGTGCACCTGGCCGGCAAGATCCTCAAGTGGCCCAAGGGCGACGCCTCGGCGATCGGCTGGCTTTTGCAGACCAAGGGCCTGGTGATGATCATCTTCGCCAACATTTTGCTCGACAAGCACATCATCACCGACGACACCTTCACCGCGCTGCTGCTGATGGCCGTCGGCAGCACCATGCTGACCGTGCCGATGGTGTACCCGAAGCTGCAGCGTATGAAGCAGCGCGTGTTCGGCACGCCCGGAAACGATGGGGTTTAGGCGCGGAGGGGTTTAGGCGCGGAGGGGTTTAGGCGCGGAGGGGTTTAGGCGCGCGCCAGCGCCGGCGCGCCGCCGGCATCGCGCTGCAGCACGCCGATGAACGCGGCCAGCGAGACCGGGTGGTGGTACAAATAGCCCTGCATGATCAGGCAGCCGTTGGCCTTCAGGTAGCGCGCCTGGGCCTCGGTTTCGACGCCCTCGGCGATCAGGTTCAGGCCCAGGCCGCGCGCGATCGAAATGATCGCCAGGATCACCGGGTAGTGGCCCTCGCTGTCGCTGATCTCGCGCACGAACGACTGGTCGATCTTGATCGTGTTGATCGGGAAGCGGTGCAGGTACGACAGCGACGAGTAGCCGGTGCCGAAATCGTCGATCGCGACCGAGACCCCGAGCTGGCACAGTTTGTTGAGCTGCTCGATCGCCACCTGCGGGTTGCGGATGCAGATGTTCTCGGTGATCTCGACCTCGATCTGGGCCGGCGCGATCGCGTGGCGCGCCAGCGCGGCGCGCATCTTCTCGTAAAAATCGCCGCGGTCGAGGCACTGGGGCGACAGGTTCAGCGACAGCCGCAGCGCCTCGCCGCCGGCCGCGTTCCACTGCCGCAGGTCGCGGCACAGCGCGCCCAGCATCCAGTCGGTGATCGGCAGCATCAGGCCGTTGTCTTCGGCGAACGGCAGGAACTCGCCGGCCGACAGCATGCCGCGCTGCGGGTGGTTCCAGCGCATCAGGCCCTCGGCGCCCGTGATGCGGCCCGTGACAATGTCGATCTGCGGCTGGTAATACATCTCGAGCTGGTTCTGATCGAGCGCCTTGCGCAGGCTCTGTTCGAGCGCGATCTTCTGGTGCGACACGTCGAGCATCGAGCGGTGGTAAAAACCGTGGCCGTTCTTGCCGAACGACTTGACCTGGTACATCGCGATATCGGCGTGGTGCAGCAGTTCTTCGACCGCCTCGCCGTCCTCGGGATAGACGGCGATGCCGATGCTCGCGGAGATGTGCAGCTGGTGGCCGTCGAGGTCGAACGGCTGCTGCAGGCACGCCAAATAGCCGTCGGCGATCAGCCTGGCGGCGGCGCGGTCGGCCAGCTCGGGCAGCACGATAGCGAATTCGTCGCCGCCCTGGCGCGCCAGCGTGTCGCCCTCGCGCAGGCCGTGCCCGAGGCGCCGCGCGACCTGCTGCAGCAGCTCGTCGCCCTTGACGTGGCCGAGCGTGTCGTTGACCAGTTTGAAGCGGTCTAGGTTGATGAACATGACCGCCAACGGGGCCATGCGGCGCTTGGCCTGGACGATCGCGAGCCCGAGCCGGTCCTTGAACAGCACGCGGTTCGGCAGGTCGGTCAGGATGTCGTGGCAGGCCTGGTAGGAGATGAGCTCCTCGGCCCGTTTGCGTTCGCTGATGTCGCGCGCCACGCCGTAGGTGCCGAAGAACTCGAGCTTGTTGAGCGCGTGGTCGGGCACGTGCATGCCGACCGCGTTGAGCGAGATCGTCACCAGCGTGGTGTTGAAGGTGCGCTCGTCGGCGCCCTCCTGCCGGCACTTGAGGCGCAGTTCGACATTGCGCGAGGCGCGCTCGTCGACGCGGCGCTCGTTGAACACATAGCGCGCGCGTTCGAGGTCGGCCTCGTGCACCAGCATCGAGTAGTGCTTGCCGAGCAGTTCGCCGCGCGCGAAGCCGAGCAGCTGGCAGGCGCGGTCGTTGACGAAGGTGAAGCGGCCTTCGTTGTTGAGCGTGTAGATGATGTCGGGCGAGCTGTCGACCAGGTAGCGGTACAGCTTTTCCGATTTTTCGAGCTGCGAGGCGATGCGCGCGTTGGCCTGGGCCAGGCGCCGCTTCTGCAGCGCGTTGCCGACCGTGCGCAGGATCTGTTCGCGGCTGCACGGCTTGCGCAGGAAGTCGTAGGCGCCGCGGCGCAGGGCGCCGATCGCCGCGTCGATCCCGCTGCCGCCGCTCATGACGATGACGTCGGCGTCGATGCCGCGCTCGCTGATGAAGTCCATGATCTGGTGCCCGCTCATGTCGGGCAGCTCGAGTTCGAGCAGGACCAGGTCGAAGTGCAGCCGGGTGAGCTCGGCGAGCGCCTGTTCGCCGCGGGTGGCGGTGACGATTTGGTAGTTTTTTTGCCCGAGCAGGGCGAGCACCGACGACAGCAGGCTGGGCTCGCCGTCGACGAGCAAAATGCGTGGCAGCGCCTCGTGCTCGAACAATGCTATCGGCTGGCCCGGCGCGGCGGAGCCCAGTGCGGAATTCAAAGGAGGCCCCCGCGCGCGCTTGCGGTCAGCAGGCTGCGGCTGGCATGGTCTGGTTGGTGCATCGTGCGGGACAAGCGCGCCGGCGTGGCGTGCGGATTCTAAAAAGACATGATCTTAGCATAAAGGCATCGAGCCCCCGCCATTTCGGCGGCCCCGCCGGGGCTCAGCCCTTGATGCGGCGGCGCAGGTGGCGCGAGGCGAGCCAGCACAGGAGCGCGGCCAGCCCGAAGCCGAGTTGGCCGACCGCGAGCCACAACACCGAATGCGACAGGAACGGCGAGATCACGCCGGCCACCAGCGCCCCGAGCAGGGTCACCGCGAACGACTGGCACGAGGCGACGGTGCCGCGGATATGCGGGAACAGGTCGAGCGCGAGCAGGGTCGCGCTCGGGGCGATGATCGAACTGCCGAAGGTGTAGAAGAACAGCGGCGCCACGCTCCACGGCAGCGCCGGCGCCAGCAACACGTGGTAAACCACATTGAACAGCGCCGCCGCGAGCAGGAAGGCGAAGCCGATCCCGATCTGGCGCCCGAAGCTAAGCCTGCCGGCGAGGCGGTTGGCCACGAGCGCGCCGAGGAAGATGCCGGACACGGCCGGGATGAACAGCCACGCGAACTGGTGCGGCCCGAGGCCGAGGTGCACGGGCAGCATCACCGGCGCCGCCGAGATGTACAGGAACAGGCCGGCGAAATTGAACGCGATGATGCCGGCCTTCATATGGAACAGTGGCGAGCCGAAGATCTCGCCGTAGTTGCGGGCCAGGTAGCGCGGGTTGAACGGCTGGCGCCTGGCGGGCGCGATGGTCTCGGGCAGGTGCTTGTAGCAGAACACGAACAGCACCACGGTATAGGACAGGATCGCCAGGAAAATCGCGCGCCAGTCGAACCAGGTCACGATCCAGCCGCCGAACACCGGCGCGATGGCGGGCGCGATCGAAAAAATCATGGTCACCATCGACAGCAGGCGCGCCGCCGGCGCGTCGGCGTACAGGTCGCGGATGATTGCGCGCCCGACCACCACCCCGGCGCCGGCCGATACGCCCTGCATGATCCGGAAGATCCACAGGTAGTGCACCGAGTGCGAGGACGCGCAGCCGAAGCTGCCGATCGCGAACACGATCAGCGCGACGAGCACCACGTTGCGGCGCCCGAACGAGTCCGACAGCGCGCCGTGCCACAGCACCATGCACGCGAAGGCGAGCATGAAGGCGGTCAGGGTCTGCTGCACCTCGATCGGGGTCGCGCCGAGCGAGGCGATGATGTTCGGGAAGGCCGGCAGGTAGGCGTCGATCGAAAACGGTCCGAGCATCGCCAGCGCCGCGAGCAGGGTCGCCAGCCCGCCCATGCTCAGCATCACCACCTTGTGCTCGGGGGGCAGCGGGATCGGGGTGACCGGGTCCGGCGGCAGGTCGGGCGGCGGTGTCGGGAACATGCGGCGGCTCTCTCTTACTCTCTCTTACTATCTCTTATTGTGGTTTCGGCTTGGCTTCTTCGCGCCGGTTGTAGCCGGCCACCATGTCGAACCTGAACAGGCGGCACTCGAGGGCGCCGTTGAAGAACGGGGTCTTGCGCGCCTCCTTCAGGCGCAGCAGCTTGGGCAGGCTAAGGTCGGCCGTGAACAGGAACACGGTCCAGCCGGCGAAGCGCTGCTTGAGCGTGGTGCCGAGCGAGGCGTAGAAGGCGACCGACATTTCGTCGGGCGCGACGGTGCTGTCGCCGCGCACGCCGATACGCTCGCCGTACGGCGGGTTGGTCAGCAAAATGCCGGGCTGCTCGGTCGGCGGCTTGACCTCCTGCGCCTCGATCTGCTTGAGCGGGACCTCGAAGCTGATGCCGGCGATCCTGAGGTTATGGCGCGTCATCGCGACCATGTCGCCCGAGATGTCGCTGCCGAAGATGGTCGGCTCGGCCGGCAGCGGGTTCGGCTTGATTTCGGCCTTGAGCGCGTGCCACGGGGCCGGCGCGAAGTCGTTGAATTTTTCAAAGGCGAACGCGCGGGTGGCGCCGGGCGGGATGCCCTGCACCATTTGCGCCGCCTCGATCAGGATCGTGCCGGACCCGCACATCGGGTCGAACAGCACGGTGCCCGGCTTCCAGCCGGCCACGCGCAGCATGCCGGCGGCGAGGTTCTCGCGCAGCGGCGCGTCGCCGGTCTCTTCGCGCCAGCCGCGCTTGAACAAGGCCTCGCCCGAGGTGTCGAGGTAGACCGTGAAGTTGTGCGAGTCGAGGAAGCCGACGATGCGCATGTCGGGTTCGCGCGTGTTGACCGAGGGGCGCTTGTCGAACTGGTCGCGGAAGCGGTCGCAGATCGCGTCCTTGATCTTGAGGGTGGTGAACTCGAGGCTGCGCAACGGCGACTTGACGGCGGTGACATCGACGCGGATCGTGTGGTCGACGCCGAACCAGTCTTCCCAGGGCTGGGCCAGGGTCAGGTCGTAGATGTCGTTCTCGTTCTTGTAGCTGGCGTGGGCCATGCGCATGAGCACGCGCGAGGCGATGCGCGAATGCAGGTTGATGCGGTAGGCATCGGTCAGGTGGCCCGAGCAATGGACCCCGCCCGGCACCTGGTTGTGGACCTTCATGCTGGTGCTTTGCAGGGCGATCTCGCCGAGCTCTTCGGCCAAAGCCGCTTCCATGCCGCGTGGGCAAGGACAGAAATATGATGCCATGGTGTACCCTTTATCCGTTAAAAACGACTACGTCGTCCCCGCGAAAGCGGGGATCCATGCTGAGCGTAATTCCCGCTGCAGCTAACTACCCACAATCGGGGTCAGACCCGGGTCTGACCCCATTGTTAAATTTTTTGTCAATTGACTGCCTTATTTTTGGGCCAGCGCGCGCTCGACAAAGTCGAGCCGGTCCTGGCCCCAAAACGGCTCGCCGTCGACCACGTACCACGGCGCGCCGAACACGTTGGCGGCCATCGCCGCCTCGGTGTTGCGTTCGTACTGCTCCTGCACCCCCGCCGTCTCCGACGACTTGACCAGCATGCGCCCGTCGAAGCCGGCCGCGCTCGCGATCTGCGCCAGCGCCTCCGCGTCCGAGATGTTGCGCTCGTCGGCCCACAGCGCCTGCATCAGCGCGCCGGCCAGTTCGAGCGAGGCGCCCACGCCAAGGCTGGTGCGGGTGGCGATGACCAGCCGCGCCGCCGCGTCGGCCGGCACCGGGAAAAACTTGGGCTGAACGTTGAGCGGGATCGCAAGATACTTCGCCCAGCGCGCCAGCTCCTGCAGCCGGTAGGCCTGGCGCTGCGGCGCGCGCTCCGATAGTGGCAGGCCGCCCGAGACGCTGAGCACCTTACCCAGGGCGATCGGCCTCGGTTCGATGTGGGCGCCGTGCCGCTGCGCGATTTCCACCAGCCGCGCGTGGCCCAGGTAGGCCCACGGCGAATTCGGGGTGAAAAAATACTCGATCGTCTTGCTCATGCCGGCCCCTTTAAAAAGGTTTAACCACCACCAAAATCACGATCCCCACCAGCAGCAGCACCGGCACTTCGTTGAAATAGCGGTACCAGGTGTGCGCGCGCTTGTTGACACCGTTTTCGAACTTCTTGAGCAGCGAGCCGCACGCGTGGTGGTAGCCGATGACCAGGACCACCAGCGTCAGTTTCGCGTGCAGCCATTTGCCGCCCATGCCGTAGCCGAGCCACAGCCACAGGCCGGTCACGAGCGCCGGCACCGCGAGCAGCGTCGTGAAGCGGTACAGCTTGCGCGCCATCAGCAGCAGGCGCGCGGTCGCCACGGTTTCGGTCTCCAGCGCCAGGTTGACGAAAATGCGCGGCAGGTAGAACAAGCCGGCGAACCAGGACGTGATGAAAACGATGTGAAACGCTTTAAGCCAAAGCATGTGAGCCTTTTCGGTATTTTCGGTATTTTGGTAAAACGTGGAGCGCGGCCTCAGCGGATTTCGCCGTGGCCGAAGACGACGTACTTGAGCGAGGTCAGGCCCTCGAGCCCGACCGGGCCGCGCGCGTGCAGCTTGTCGTTCGAAATCCCGATCTCGGCGCCCAGCCCGTACTCGAAGCCGTCCGCGAAACGGGTCGAGGCGTTGACCATGACCGAGGCCGAATCGACCTCGCGCAAAAAGCGCAGCGCGTCGCTATAGTCTTCGGTCACGATGGCGTCGGTGTGCTTCGACGAATACTGGTTGATGTGCCCGATCGCTTCGTCAAGGTCGCCGACGATCCTGATCGACAGGACCGGCGCCAGGTATTCGGTGCTCCAGTCTTCTTCGGTCGCGGCCACCAGGTGCGGGTAGCCGGCCAGCAGCGCGTAGGCCTCAGGGTCGGCGCGCAGCTCGACTTCTTTGCTCGCATACAGCTTGGCCAATTCGGGCAGCACCTGCAGCGCGATCGCGCGCGCGACCAGCAGCGTCTCCATCGTGTTGCAGGTGCCGTAGCGGTGGCATTTGGCGTTGAACGCGATCGGCAGCGCCTTGGCCAGGTCGGCCTTGGCGTCGATGAAGACGTGGCAGATGCCATCGAGATGTTTGATCATCGGCACGGTCGCCTCGGCCATCAGGCGCGCGATCAGGCCTTTGCCGCCGCGCGGCACGATCACGTCGACGTATTGCGGCATCGTGATCAGGGCGCCGACGGCGGCGCGGTCGGTGGTGTCGACGATCTGCACGCCGTGCGCCGGCAGGCCCGCGCCGGCCAGGCCCTCGGCCACGATTTTGGCGAGCACGCGGTTGCAGTTGATCGCCTCCGAGCCGCCGCGCAGGATGGTCGCGTTGCCGCTCTTGATGCACAGGCCGGCGGCGTCGACCGTCACGTTCGGGCGCGCCTCGTAGATGATGCCGATCACGCCCAGCGGCACGCGCATCTGCCCGACCTGGATCCCGCTCGGGCGGAATTTCATGTTCGAGATCTCGCCGATCGGGTCGGCCAGGGCGACCACCTGGCGCAGCCCTTCGACCATGGTGTTGATCGCCGCGTCCGACAGCGTCAGGCGGTCGAGCATGGCGCTGGCCAGTCCGGCCGCGCGCGCGGCGTCGAGGTCGAGCTGGTTGGCCGCGCGCAGCAGCGCGCTGTCGCGCACGATCGCGTCGGCGATCAGGAGCAGCGCGCGGTTGCGCGTGGCGCTGTCGGCGCGCGCCATCGCGCGCGAGGCGGTGCGCGCCTGTTGGCCCAGCGTTTCCATGTATGCGGTGATATCCATATTTACCTGTGAGTTCAGTTGTTGCGCGCCACTTTGAGCGCCAGTTGCAGCATCGCGTCCCAGGCGTCGCCCGCGAACGCCTTGGCCCGCAGGCCTTTGATCATCTTGTCGACCTGGGCGGCGTCGCGCAGCGCCGCTTCGAGCACGGGCAGCGAGATGCGCCGCAGCGCAGGTTCCATCATGCGCTCGCGCGGGCCCCAGATCCGGTATTCCTTAAGCAGCATGCCGAGCGGGCGGCCCTGCGCCATCTGCGACTTGAGCTTGAGCAGGGTGCGGATTTCTTCGGCCACGGCCCACAGCACCAGCGGCAGCGCCTCGCCCTCGCCTTTGAGGCCTTCGAGCATGCGCACCAGGCGCGCGACGTCGCCCACCAGCATCGCCTCGCTCAGTTTGAACACGTCGTAGCGCGCGACGTTGAGCACCGCGTCGTGGATCTGCTCGAAACTGAGTTTGCCCGGCTCGTGCAGCAGCCCCAGTTTCTGGATCTCCTGGTGCGCGGCCAGCAGGTTGCCCTCGACCCGGTCGGCGATGAAGTCGAGCCCCTGGCGGTCGGCGCTTTGCTGCTGCGCGGCGAGCCGGTTGCCGATCCAGGCCGGCAGCTGCGCGCGCTCGACCGACGGTATCTCGATGTAGATCGCGGCCTGCTGCAGGCTCGCGACCCACGCCGCCTTCGCGGTCTGCCAGTCGAGCTTGGGCAGCGTGATCAGGGTCAGGTTGTCGGGGCTCAGGTCCTTGGTGTAGCTTTGCAGCGCGGCGCCGCCGTCCTTGCCCGGCTTGCCGGTCGGGATGCGCAGCTCGATCAGTTTTTTGTCGCCGAACAGCGACAGCGCCTGGTTGGCCGCGAGCAGCTCGCCCCACTTGAAGCTGCGCTCGACGGTCAGCACGTCGCGCTCCGTGTAGCCGTTGGCGCGCGCCGCGCGCCGGATCTTGTCGGCCGCCTCGAGCGCCAGCAGGTGCTCGTCGCTGGTGATCACGTACAGCTGCGCGAG
This sequence comes from Pseudomonadota bacterium, assembly GCA_040384885.1. Lineage (GTDB taxonomy): Bacteria > Pseudomonadota > Gammaproteobacteria > Burkholderiales > Burkholderiaceae_D > Telluria_A. Next base: position 23,017 of record JAZKIN010000099.1, read on the forward strand.
CGACTTGCCGAGGTGCGCTTCGAGTGCGTCAGGGCGCAGTTGCATCGCGCGTTCTCACAGCGGCTTGATGGCGGCCAGGCGCCGCAGGATCTGCTGCACCAGGTCGGTTTGCATGTCGCGGTACAGCAGCGCTTCTTCGGATTCGTTGGCCAGCACCTGGCGCTCGTTGAAGGTGATGCTGCGTTTGAGGCTGATGTCGGTCGACTTGAGCAGCTCGGCGCCGTTGCGGTCGCGCACGCGGAACACGAGCGTGTAGGTCAGCAGGTATTCGCGCACCCGGCCCTGGGCGTTGAGCGACAGGATCGATTTGCCGCGCGTCTCGCCGAGCACGTCGAACAAGGCCTCGGCCCTGGCCGCCTCCTCGAGCACTTCGGTGTCGACCGCGCGCAGGTTGCGCTTCAACTCGGTGCCCAGCGGCGAGGTCACGGCGAAGCCGAGGTAGATGCTCTTGAACGGCATGTTGAACTGGCCGTCGGAGCCGCGCAGCTTGAAGCCGCAGGCCGAAACGGCGGCCGCCAGCAGCAGCAAGGCGAACGCGCGCAGCATCGTCGATCGGATCGTTGTCATCGCTTACACCTCGTCGTTTAGACTACGATACTGATTAATTTGCCCGGAACGACGATCACCTTTTTGGGCGGCGTCTCGAGGTACTTCTGCACCGCTTCGCAGGCCAGCGCCTGCGCCTCGATGGCGGCCTTGTCGGCATCCTTGGCGACCTTGATCGAGCCGCGCAGCTTGCCGTTCACCTGGATCATCATCTCGATCTCGGCCTGCTCGAGCGCGGCCGGGTCGACTTGCGGCCAAGGCGCGTTGAGGATGTCGCCGTGCAGGCTTGAAAAGCCAAGCTCCTCCCACAGCACGTGGGTGATGTGCGGCGCGACCGGATTGAGCACGCGCAGGAAGATCGACAGCCCTTCGGCGATGATCGCGTCGGTGGCGGCGCCGTCCGCCAACTTGGCCGACTCCATCGTGTTGAGCATCTTCATGCAGGCCGAGACCACGGTGTTGTACTGGATGCGTTTGAGGTCGTAGTCGGCCTGCTGCAAAATTTTGTGCAGTTCGCGGCGCAGCGTCTTGTGCGCTTCGCTGCCGGCATCGTTCGCCGGCTGCGCCAGCGCGGCGGCCACGCGAGGCGACTGCGCATACGCGAACGACCACACGCGGCGCAGGAAGCGGCTCGCGCCCTCGACGCCGGTGTCGGACCACTCGAGCGTCTGCTCCGGCGGCGAGGCGAACATCGTGAACAGGCGCGCGGTGTCGGCGCCGTACTGTCCGATCTGGGCGGCCGGATCGATGCCGTTGTTCTTCGACTTCGACATCTTCTCGGTGCCGCCGATCAGCACCGGCGCGTTGTCGGCCTTGGCAACGGCGCCTTGCGGGCGGCCCTTGTCGTCGAGCGTGAGGTCGACGTCGGCCGGGTTGAACCAGGTTTTTTTGCCGGCTTCGTCTTCGCGGTAGTAGGTCTCGTTGAGCACCATGCCCTGGGTGAGCAGGTTCACGAACGGCTCGTCGAACTTGACCAGCCCGAAGTCGCGCATGATCTTGGTCCAGAAGCGCGCGTACAGCAGGTGCATCACGGCGTGCTCGATGCCGCCGATGTACTGGTCCATCGGCATCCAGTAATCATTGCGCGCGTCGACCATCGACTCGGTCGCGCCCGGCGAGGTATAGCGCATGTAGTACCACGACGAATCGACAAAGGTGTCCATGGTGTCGGTCTCGCGGCGCGCCGGCTTGCCGCACTTCGGGCAGTCGCACTTGAGGAAGGCCTCGTGCTTGTTCAGCGGGTTGCCGCTGCCGTCCGGCACGCAGTCTTCGGGCAGCACGACCGGCAGGTCCTTTTCGGGCACCGGCACCACGCCGCAATCGGCGCAATGGATCATCGGGATCGGCGTGCCCCAGTAGCGCTGGCGCGAGATGCCCCAGTCGCGCAGGCGGAAGGTGATTTTTTTGTCGCCCAGGTTTTTCGAGGCCAGGTCGCCCGCGATCGCGTTGACCGCGGCGATGTGGTCGAGCCCATCGTATTGCGCCGAATTGACGCAGACGCCGTGCTCCTTGTCGCCGTACCATTCCTGCCAGGCCTCGGTCGAGAACTCCTTGCCTTCGAGCGCGACGACCTGCTTGATGGCGAGCTTGTATTTTTTGGCGAACGCGAAATCGCGCTCGTCGTGCGCGGGCACGCCCATCACGGCGCCGTCGCCGTAGGTGATCAACACGTAGTTGCCGACCCATACCTCGACCTGCGCGCCGCTGACCGGATGGGTGACGAACAGGCCGGTCGGCATGCCCTTCTTTTCCATGGTCGCCATGTCGGCTTCGATCACGCTGCCCAGTTTGCACTCGGCGATGAAGGCGGCCAGCGCCGGATTCGATTGCGCGGCGTGCGCGGCCAGCGCGTGCTCGGGCGCGACGGCGCAAAAGGTCACGCCCATGATGGTGTCGGCGCGGGTGGTGAAGACGAACAGCTTGCCCTCGTTGATCAGCTCACCCGAGGCGTCGCTGATCGTGTGCGGGAACGCGAAGCGCACGCCGACCGATTTGCCGATCCAGTTGGCCTGCATCACGCGCACGCGCTCGGGCCAGCCCGGCAGCTTGTTGTCGACATAGTCGAGCAGCTCGTCGGCGTAGTCGGTGATGCGCGCGTAGTACATCGGGATCTCGCGCTTTTCGATCAGCGCGCCCGAACGCCAGCCGCGGCCGTCGACGACCTGCTCGTTGGCCAGCACGGTCTGGTCGACCGGGTCCCAGTTCACGGTGCCGGT
>JAZKIN010000100.1:0-15081 GCA_040384885.1 Pseudomonadota bacterium
CGGCGGCGGCATGGACCAGGACAGCCGCGACCAGTACGCGCAATTCCTGCTGCAAAGCCGCGTCAACACCCGGCTCGTCGAGTTCCGCGAACCCGACGGCGTGCTGCGCATGGTCTCGATCATCGACGTGCTCTCCGACGGCCTGTCCTCGGTCTACACGTTTTTCGACCCCGACGTGCCCGGCGCCTCGTTCGGCACCTACAACGTGCTCTGGCAGATCGCCCAGGCCGACGAGCTCAAGCTGCCGTATGTCTACCTCGGCTACTGGATCGAGCAAAGCCCCAAAATGGCCTACAAGACCAACTTTCGCCCGCTCGAGGCGCGCATCAACGGCCATTGGGCCGTGCTCCAGAAGTAGGCGGAATGCCAGCCTTGCATAGGCGGGCCGGGCCGGGCGGGGTAAAATGCCGGGCATCCGCCGCCAACCATTGCCCTCCATGTCCGAAAAACTCCTGTACGCCCTGACCCGCCCCCTGCTGTTCGCGCTCGACGCCGAAACCGCCCACAAGCTGACCCTGCCGGCGCTGCGCCGCGCCGCCGCGCTCGGTCTCACACGCGCCGTGCGCAAGCCGGCCGCCGACCCGCGCACTGTGATGGGCATCACGTTTCCGAATCCGGTCGGGCTCGCAGCCGGGCTCGACAAGGACGGCGCCTACATCGACGGGCTCGCCGCGCTCGGCTTCGGCTCGATCGAGGTCGGCACGGTCACCCCGCGCGCGCAGGCCGGCAATCCGCTGCCGCGCATGTTCCGCCTGCCGCAAGCCAAGGGCATCATCAACCGCATGGGTTTTAACAACGGCGGCGTCGATGCCTTCGTGGCCAATGTGCAAGCCTCGAAGTTTTACCAGAACAAGGAAGGCGTGCTGGGCTTGAACATCGGCAAGAACGCCGACACCCCGATCGAGCGCGCGGCCGACGACTACCTGCTGTGCCTCGAGAAGGTCTATCCCTACGCGAGCTATGTGACGGTCAACATTTCGTCCCCAAACACCAAGAACCTGCGCCAGTTGCAGGGCGCGTCCGAACTCGACGCGCTGCTGGCCCAGCTCAAGGAGGCGCAGTCGCGCCTGGCGGACCGGCACAAGCGCTACGTGCCGCTCACGCTCAAGATCGCGCCCGACATCGACGCCGAGCAGATCAAAAATATCGCCGGCGCGCTGCTGCGCCACAAGATCGACGGCGTGATCGCGACCAACACCACGCTTTCCCGCACGGCGGTCGAGGGCATGCGCCACGGCGACGAGGCCGGCGGCCTGTCGGGCGCGCCCGTGTTCGAACTGTCGAACGCGGTGATCCGCGCGCTCAAGGCCGAACTCGGCGACGCGCTGCCGATCATCGGCGTCGGCGGCATCATGTGCGGCGCCGACGCCAAGGCCAAGTTCGACGCGGGCGCGGCGCTGGTGCAGTTGTACAGCGGCCTGATCTACACCGGCCCGGCGCTGGTGCGCGACTGCGCGCAGGCCGTGCGCCGCGGCTGAAGCTCAAGCCGCGATGTCAGCCACGATTTAAGCCAAGTAACGTTTTAAGGACTGCGATGAAAAAAACCACACTCGGCACGAGCGGCCTGAAGGTGTCCACGGTGTGCCTCGGCACGATGACCTTCGGCGAACAAAACAGCGAGGCCGACGCCCACAGCCAGCTCGACTACGCGCTCGAGCGCGGCATCAATTTCATCGACACGGCCGAGATGTATCCGGTCAAGCCGAGCCCCGCCACGGCGGGCGCGACCGAGCGCTGCATCGGCAGCTGGCTGCAAAAGTCGGGCCGCCGCCGCGACGTCGTGCTCGCGACCAAGATCACCGGGCCGGCGCCGGGCATGCCCTGGATCCGCGACGGCCGCAACGACCTCGATCCGGCCAACCTGCGCGCCGCGGTCGAGGCCAGCCTGCGCCGCCTGCAGACCGATCACATCGACCTCTACCAGTTGCACTGGCCGAGCCGCAACGTGCCGATCTTCGGCGCCCACGCGTTCGAGCCCAAGCGCGAACGCGCCTGCGTGGCGATCGAAGACACGTTGGCGGCCCTGGGGCAGTTGATCGACGCCGGCAAGATCGGCCACATCGGCATCTCGAACGAAAGCGCCTGGGGCGTGTGCGAATTCATCAAGCAGTCCGAACTGAAGGGCCTGCCGCGCATCGCGACGATCCAGAACCTGTACAACCTGAGCGCGCGCGGTTTCGAGACCAGCCTGCTCGACGAGGCCTGCTTCCGCGAGAACGTGGGCCTGCTCGCCTACAGCCCGCTCGCCTTCGGGCAACTCAGCGCCAAATACCTCGACGACCCGAAGGCGCATGGCCGGCTGACCATCTTCCCGGCGTCGTGGAGCCCGCGCTATGTGCGCCCGGCGGTGCTGGCGGCCGCGGCCGAGTACGCGGCGCTCGCGCGCGCCAACGGCATGACGCCGGCGGCGATGGCGCTCGCGTGGTGCTACTCGCGCCCGTTCGTCGCCTCGACCATCATCGGCGCGACCAGCCTGGCCCAGCTCAAGGAGAACATCGACGCCACCGGCATCACCTTGTCGGACAAGGTGCTCGACGCGATCGACGAGATCCACCTGCGGCGCCCCGATCCGGGGCAGTGAGGCGGCCGCGCGCCGGCTGTGGAATGAAAAAGGCGCCCCCGGGCGCCTTTATTCATTTATGTATAACGCACGCGTGCGGTATACGTTTTTGCATAGACTAGAAGATCAGCTTGGCGGCCACGCCGGTCAGCGTCATCGCGAGCAGGCCGCGCAGGAAGCGTTCGGGCACCGAGCGCGCGATCCACGAGCCGAGCGTGATGCCCGGCACCGAGCCGAGCAGCAAGGTCGCCAGCAGCGTCCAGTTGATCGAGCCGAGCCACCAGTGGCCGAAGGCGGCGATCGCCGTCAGCGGCACCGCGTAGGCGATGTCGGTGCCGGCCACCTCGGCCGCCGACAGGCGCGGATACAGCAGCACGAGCAGGGTCGCGCCGATGGCGCCGGCGCCGATCGACGAGACCGTCACGAGCACGCCGAGCACGGCGCCGCAGACGACGGTCGCGACCGCGAGCGGGCGGCCCTGCAACTGGCGCTCGGGATGGGCGTTGATCCACGCGAGCATCTTGCCCTTGAACAGCAGCGCGACGACGGTCAGCAGCACCGAGCCGGCGATCGAATAGCGGATGATCTGGCCGATTTCCTTGTCGAGCGTGCCGAAATACTTGAGCGCGAACGTGGCGAGCACGGCCGCGGGCAGCGCGCCCACGCACAGGCGCTTGACGATGGCCCAGTCGACCGTGCCGCGCAGGCGGTGGGTGAAGGTGCCGGCGGCCTTGGTGATCGAGGCGAACGCGAGGTCGGTGCCGACCGCGACCGCGGGCGGCACGTTGAACAGCAGGGTCAGCAGCGGCGTCATCAGCGAGCCCCCGCCCACGCCGGTCATGCCGACCAGTAAGCCGACCGCGAATCCCGAAATAATGTACGTCAATAACATGCAGACCCTTCCAAAGTATGGATGAGCGTAACCGGTCGCCTGCCGAATCCAAACGACAGCTTCCTTATTTGCTTATGCGCTCACCGATGCGGGCGGCGTGCGGGCGCCGCCCCGGGGTCAGTAGAAACGGTTGAACAGCACCACGCCCCAGGCCGCAAGCGCGAGCCCGACCGTGAGGGCGACGGCGGCGCTGCCGTAGTCCTTCGCGTTCTTCGACAGCGGATGGTGCTCGAGCGAGATGCGGTCGACCACGGCCTCGAGCGCCGAGTTGAGCAATTCGACGATCAGCACCAGCACCAGCACCCCGATCAGGGTGAATTTTTCGAACGCCGATATCTTGAGCAACAGCGCGACGACGGTGCCGATGGCCACCAGCACGAGCTCCTGGCGGAACGCGTGTTCATTGCTCCAGGCCGACTTGAGGCCGTCGATCGAGTAAAAAAAGGCGGCGAAGATGCGCTTGAGGCCGCTCTTGCTCTTGAACTGGCTGACCGGTTGTTCCATGGCGGGGATTCTCGAAAAGTTGGCAGGGCAGACTATGCAAGATTGCCATTATGCCCGCCCGGCGCCGCGATTCGTCGGGTAAATGTTCCCCGCCACGCGCGATTGCCACATCTTTTCACAATGTGGTATAAAGAGGGAACGAATACTGCACCGCACCAACCACATTATGAAAATCGAATCTCTCGAACCGGCCAAGACCTCGATCCAGGTGATCGAACGCATGGTCGCCCTGCTCGACGCGCTGGCCAACTACACGGACCCCGTGAGCCTCAAGGAATTGTCGAAGGTGTCGGGCCTGCATCCGTCGACGGCGCACCGGATCCTCAACGACATGGTCATCACGCGCTTCGTCGACCGGGTCGAGCCGGGCACCTACCGCCTCGGCATGCGCCTGCTCGAACTGGGCAACGTGGTCAAGAGCCGGCTCTCGGTGCGCGAGGCGGCGCTCGACTTCATGCGTGCGCTGCACAAAAAAACCCAGCAAACGATCAACCTGTCGGTGCGCCAGGGCGACGAGATCGTCTACATCGACCGCGCCTTCTCCGAGCGTTCGGGCATGCAGGTGGTGCGCGCGATCGGCGGGCGCGGCCCGCTGCACCTGACCTCGACGGGCAAGCTGTTCCTGTCGGTCGACGAGCCGAAGGCGATCCGCGCCTACGCCACGCGCACCGGCCTTGCCGGCCACAACAAGAACTCGATCACCGACCTCGCCAAGCTCGAGCGCGAGCTGAGCCTGGTGCGCGCGCGCGGCTATGCGCGCGACAACGAGGAGCTCGAGCTCGGCGTGCGCTGCATGGCGGCCGGCATCCACGACGACTCGGGCAAGCTGATCGCCGGCCTGTCGATCTCGGCCCCGGCCGACCGCCTGCAGGAGGAATGGCTCGAAGACCTGACCGCGACCGCGGCCCAGATTTCGGCCACGCTCGGCTTCATGCCGCCGCTGTAGACCGCGCGCGCGGCGCCGACCTGCGCTGCGTGCGTGGGGCCACAATGAAAAAGGGCGCCGCGGCGCGCAATGAAAAAGGGCGCCGCGGCGCCCTTTTTTAATCTCTTCAACTTTAATCTCTTCAACTTTAATCTCTTCAACTTTGATCTCTTCAACTTTCATTCCCTGCAACTTGCCTCACATGCCGCCCGGGCGGATCGCCTCGAGCCATTTGCGGATCCGTCCCGCGTCGGCCGTGCGCGACTGCTTGCCCTTCGAGTCGAGGAACACCATGACCACGGCGCGGCCCTGGATCATGGTTTGCATCACGAGGCAGCGTCCGGCCTCGTTGATGAACCCGGTTTTTTGCAGGCCGATGTCCCAATCGGGGTTGGCCACGAGGTGGTTGGTGTTGGAGTACTGCAAGGTGCGCCCGCTGGCGTCGACGAACGACTTCGGGTCGGTCGAGTACTGCCGCAGCAAGGGCTCGGTATGGGCCGTCACGACCAGCCGGGCGAGGTCGCGCGCGCTCGCCACGTTCAGGCTCGACAGGCCGCTGGTGTCGACGTAGCGCGTGTCGCGCATGCCCAGCATTTGCGCCTTGGTGTTCATCGCGGCGACGAAGGCCGGGCGCCCGCCGGGGAAGTTACGCCCGAGCACGGAGGCGGCGCGGTTCTCGGAACTCATGAGCGCGAGATGCAGCATCGTGCCACGGCTGAGCTGGGTGCCGATGCGCAGGCGCGAACCGGTGCCCTTCTCGTGGTCGATGTCCTCGTCGGTGACGGTCAGCAACTCGTTCATGTCCTGGTTGGCCTGCACCACGATCAGGCCCGTCATGAGCTTGGTGATCGAGGCGATCGGCAGGGCGACGTTGGCGTTTTTCTCGAACAACACCTCGGAACTGGTCTGGTCGAGCACGAAGGCGGCGCTCGACCTGAGGTCGAGCGGGTCGCGCGTGAGGTTGAGGCCGGCGCGGTCGCCCATGGTCATGAAGCTGCGGGTGTTGCCGGCCACGATGACGCGCTGCACCGCCTGCTTGCGCCCTCCGCGGATCTTGACGGTGCGCCGGCCCGACGGTCCGCGCGCGACTTGCCGTTTGGTCAGCACCAGCCGCGTCGCGCGCTTTTTGCCCTGCGCCTTTTGCACTTTTTTGGAAGCCGACGACGACGCTCTTGCCTCCGCCTTGGCCTCAACCGGGGCCGGCGCGAAGAAAAACAACAGGGACATGAGAGCGCTTAACGCAAGCTTAAACATCGGGAATTCCTTTGAAGCGGACAGAGCAGAACAATTTCAGTGTAGCAAACGACCGAACATGCGCAAGAAACCAATCGTGCAAGCGGGGTCTCCTTGCGATTAAACAATGGACTTTTGGAAATAAATTTCCTTGTATTTCAACAGTATACGCGTTTATTCAAGAAATTGGACGAAGCCTGAAACGTGCTCGCGTTCGGTGACCAGCGAATTTTCGATTTTTGCGGGATCGGCGTGCCCGAGGGCCATGCCGCACACGACCATTTCGCCGGCCGGCAGCGAAAGATGCTCGGCGATAATTTGATGGAACTGGGTGAACGCTGCCTGCGGGCAAGTGTCGAGTCCGCGCCCGCGCGCGGCGACCATGATATTTTCAAGGAACATGCCGTAGTCGAGCCAGGAACCCTGCTCGAGCACGCGGTCGATCGTGAAGATCAGGCCGACCGGAGCGTCGAAGAAGCTGTAGTTGCGCGCATGCTGGGCGGCCATGCCGGCCTTGTTGTCGCGCGTCAAGCCGAGCAGCGCGTACAGGTCCCAGCCGACCTTGCGTCGCCGCTCTATATAAGGCGAGGTCCATTCGCGCGGGTAGTAGTTGTATTCCTCGACATGGGACGCCGCGGCGGCCGGGTCCAGATAGGCGGCCGTGATCGCGTCCGACAGGCGGGTCTTGGACTCGCCAGTGAGCACGTACACCTTCCAGGGTTGGGTGTTGGTGCCCGACGGCGCGCGCGCGCTCACTTCGAGGATGCGTTCGATGTCGGCGCGCTCGACCGGGGTGGGCAGATAGGCGCGGATCGAATGGCGCGAACTGATGGCGGCGTCGACCGCTTCCTGCTGTTGGCTCGTGATCATGGGTTTTCCTGTTGGTTTTCGGCATGCGTGGCCTGTTTCTAGCGAAACAAGACGCACGCCGCAATGCGCCATTGTACTTCGCACGCTGACGGCCCGGCAGCGGAGGAAACTGTTGCGCGCCGCAGCAAGCATTCGACGCTTCGTTTGATATAAATCAACATTGCTGTTTGCTGAAAAAACTGCGTTAGCGCCCGGTTTCGCCTTGCGCCCCCGCGGTTTCCCCTATGGCAGAGCCTCGCCCCCGCGCCCGCCTGCCGCCAGACCATCCATTGTGCACCGCACAAAATCCGCTTGACTTGTTTTCTAAAATCATTAAAATGGGTCTTGTTGCGCTGCACAATACATGTTCAGCCTGAGATACTCGGATTCATCTGCTTCACCGGTTAGACGCAACATTTATCAACAATATTAATACCCTTTTGGAGAATTTTATGTTTGCAATCCCTGAGCAGTTTTCGAACGCCACCAAAGCCAATTTTGAATCGCAATTCGCGATTTTCTCGTCGTTGACCGCCAAGGCGTTCGAAGGCGTCGAGAAACTGGTTGAGCTGAACATCACCGCCGCGCGCGCTTCGCTCGAAGAGTCGCAAGCCGCCGCGAAACAACTGTTGTCGGCCAAAGACCCACAAGAATTCTTCTCGCTGGCCACGGCTCAAGCCCAGCCAAACGCTGAAAAGGCTGTGTCGTACGGCCGCCAGGTGGCTGCCATCGCCGCCGGCACCCAAGCCGAGTTCAACAAAGCCGCTGAAATCCAGATCGCCGAGACCAACCGCAAGGTTGTTTCCCTGGTTGACGAAGTCAGCAAAAACGCACCAGCCGGTTCGGAAAACGTCGTCGCCGTCCTGAAGGCAACGATGGGCAACGCCAGCGCTGGCTACGAGCAACTGACCAAGACCACCAAGCAAGCTGTCGAGACCCTGGAAACGAACATGAACGCGGCCGTCAGCCAGTTCACGCAAGCTGCCCAGAAAGCTGCTCCAAAAGCTGCCAAGAAGTAATTGGTAAGCCGCCCGCCCGGCTCGCGCCGGTCGGGCAATAAAAAAGCCTCGCTATTCACGTAGCGAGGCTTTTTCATTTTGGGCGCGATAGATACCGTCCCAGTCGAGTCCCAGACACCCCAAACCAACATCGTCCTCGCGGAGGCCGGGACCCATAGAACAGTTGCTTAGAGCCAGCGTTCTATGGGTCCCCGCGTCCGCGAGGACGATGTGGTGGTTTTGCTTAACTCAGCGCCATTTTGCGGACGCTGAAGGCCTACAGAGCGATCTCACTCGCCCAGATACGCAGCCTTCACACGCGGATCATGCAACATATCCGCCGCATTCCCGCTCATGATGATCGACCCCGAATCCATCACATACCCGCGGTGCGCCGCCTCCAGCGCCAGCTTGGCATTCTGCTCGACCAGCAAGATCGTAATCCCCTGCTTGGAAACATCGCGGATCACCTCGAAAATCTTCTCGACCATGATCGGCGCCAGCCCCATCGACGGCTCGTCGAGCAACAACAACTTCGGGTGACTCATCAAGGCGCGCGCCATCGCCAGCATCTGCTGCTCGCCGCCCGACAAGGTGCCTGCCATCGCCGCCGAACGCTCTTTAAGTCGCGGAAACACCGTGTACCACTTCTCGATGTCGGCCGTGACGCCGGCCTTGTCATTGCGCGTGTACGCGCCCATGAGCAAGTTTTCCTCGATCGTCATGCGGGTGAACACGCCGCGCCCTTCCGGCACCATCGCCAACTTGCGCTCGACGAGGCCGAACGAGGTCGCGCCGTGCAGCGAGGCGCCCAGATAATTGATCGTGCCTTCGACGGTGCACGGCGGCAAAGTGCCCGTGATCGCCTTGAGCGTGGTGGTCTTGCCGGCGCCGTTGGCGCCGATCAGGGTCACCAGTTCGCCCTTGTTGACTTCGAGGTCGACACCCTTGACCGCCTTGATGCCGCCGTACGACACCTTCAAGCCCGCGATTTTTAAAATGTTATCGCCGATCATGCGTGGGCACCTCCGAGGTAGGCGTCGATGACGGCCTGGTTTTTCTGTATGTCGGCGGGCACGCCTTCGGCGATCGGCTTGCCGTACTCGAGCACGGTGATGCGGTCGCACATGCCCATCATGAGCTTGACGTCGTGCTCGATCAGCAGCACCGTCTTGCCCGATTCCTTGATCTTGACGAGCAACTCGCGCAGCGCCAGTTTTTCGGTCGCGTTCATGCCGGCCGCCGGTTCGTCGAGCGCGAGCAGTTGCGGCTCGGTCGCGAGCGCGCGCGCGATCTCGAGCCGGCGCTGGTCGCCGTACGACAGCAGGCGCGCGGTGCGCTGGGCAAACTTGCCGATGCCGACAAAGTCGAGCAGCTCCTGCGAGCGCGCGCGGATCGCGGCCTCCTCGAGGCGCGCCGCCTTGTGCCGGAACACGGCGCCGAACACGCCCTGATGGGTACGCACGTGGCAACCGACCATCACGTTCTCGAGCACGGTCATGTCGCCGAACAGGCGGATGTTCTGGAACGTGCGCGCGATGCCGGCCTTGGCCACCTCGTGCGGGGCCGACGGCGAATACGGCTTGCCGGCCAGCTCGAAGGTGCCCGAGTCTGGCTGGTACAGTCCCGTGATGACATTGAAAAAGGTCGTCTTGCCGGCGCCGTTCGGCCCGATCAGGCCGTAGATCTGGCCCTTCATGATCTTGATGCCGACGCCGGTCAAGGCCTGCAGGCCGCCAAAGCGCTTGTTCACGTTGGCGATGTTCAGAATGATTTGTTCGCTCATTTGCTCAGGCTCACAACGCCAGTGGCTGGCTCGGGTTTGTCGGTGTCGGCGTCGGGCCGGTCCTCGTGCTTCGTGGCGGGCCACAAGCCGGCCGGGCGCCACAGCATCATCAGCACCAGCGCGAGGTTGTACATCAGCAGGCGCAGCACTTCGGCCGCGAGCAAGACCTCGCCGAACAGGAACACCTGGAGCGGCTCGACCGCGAAACGCAGCACCTCGGGCAGCGCCGCAAGCAGCACGCCGCCAAGGATCACGCCCGGGATGTAACCGATACCGCCAAGCACCACCATCGCGAGCACGGCAATCGACTCGGTCAGGCCGAACGACTCGGGCGAGACAAAGCCCTGGAACGAGGCGAACATGGCGCCGGCCACGCCGCCGAACGAGGCGCCCATGGTGAACGCGAGCAGCTTGACGTTGCGCGTGTTGATGCCCATCGCCTTGGCCGCGATCTCATCTTCGCGGATCGCGACCCAGGCGCGCCCGAGGCGCGAGTGCTGCAGGCGCGCCGTCACGAACACGGTCGCCACGCACAGGAACAGGAACAGGAAGTAATAAGCGTTCACGGACGGCATCGAGAAGCCGCCGAGCACCACGTTCGCCTGCGAACCGGGCTCGCCCGCGAGCGAGAGCCCGAAGATCCGGATCGGGTCGATCCCGTTGATGCCTTGCGGGCCGTTGGTGAAGTTGATCGGATCGTTCAGGTTGTTCATGAAGATGCGGATGATCTCGCCGAAACCGAGCGTCACGATGGCCAGGTAGTCGCCGCGCAATTTGAGCGTGGGCGCGCCGAGCAGCGCGCCGAACAGGCCCGCCACGGCGGCCGCGAGCGGCACGATGATCCAGACCGACAGGTGGATGCCGTTGGTACGGATCTCCTCGCCCAATATGCTCACTAAAAAGTCCCCGAGCATCGGGTAATTATTGACCACCGATTCGATCAGCGTGGCGAACTGGGGCGAGGCGAGCAGGCCGGTCAGGTAGGCGCCGACGGCGAAGAACGCGATGTAGCCGAGGTCGAGCAGGCCGGCGAACCCGACCACGATGTTCAGCCCGAGCGCGAGCATGATGAACAACAGCGCCATGTCGATCATGCGTACCCAGGCGTTGCCGAATTGGGAGGCGACGAACGGGAAGATCAGCATCAGCACGAGCACCACGCCCATGCTGATATAGGCCTTGCGCTTGTCCTGCTGGACGTCAAAAGAGAGGAGAGCCATGATGTTCCTTTTTCAGTTCTCGATCAGGCGCGGTCGGCCACGCGCTCACCCATGATGCCCGACGGACGCACCGTCAGCACGAGGATCAGCACGACGAACGCGAAGATGTCCTGGTAGTGGCTGCCGAAGAAGCCGCCCGTGAGGTCGCCGATGTAGCCGGCGCCGAGCGCCTCGATCAGGCCCAGCAACAGGCCGCCGATCATCGCGCCGTAGATGTTGCCGATGCCGCCCAGCACCGCGGCCGAGAACGCCTTCAGGCCCGGCAAAAAGCCCATCGCGAAGCCGATCGACGAATAATTGGCGCCCCACATCACGCCGGCGACGGCCGCGAGCGCGGCGCCGATGGCGAAAGTGGTGACGATGACCTTGTTCGAGTCCACGCCCATCAGGCCGGCCACGCGCGGGTTCTCGGCGGTGGCGCGCATCGCACGCCCCATCTTGGTTTTTTCGACCAGCACCACGAGCGCGCCCATCGACAAGGTCGCGAGCGCGAGCAGCAGCACCTGGGTTTGCGAAATGACGGCGCCGCCGATCGCGATCGGCTCGGTCGAGAGCAGTTGCGGGAACGGCAGCGGGCTGCGGCCCCAGATCATCATCGAAAACGTGGTCAGCAGGCCGGAGATGCCGATCGCGGTGATCAAGGGCGCCAGCCGCGGCGCGTTGCGCAGGCGGCGGTAGGCGACGCGCTCGATGAGCACATTGACGACCATGCAGACCGGAATCGCGCCCAGGATCGCGAGCATCAGCTGGATGTAGCCGGGCAGCCCAGGGAAAAAGCTCTCGAGCAGACCGATGATGCTCAGGCCCACCATGGCGCCGACCATGAGCACGTCGCCGTGCGCGAAGTTAATCAAGTTCAACACGCCATACACCATCGTATAGCCGAGGGCGACGAGCGCATACATGCTGCCCATCACCAACCCGTTGATAATCTGTTGGATAAATGTATCCATGGTTCGCCTGCCTCACTTTATTTCGATATAACAAAAACGGCACCCGGGAAAACCCGTGTGCCGCTCCTGGATTGACGGTATTTACGAGCGTGGGCGCTAGCGGGCGCCCCACGCGAAAACGTACTCAATGACAAATATTCCAAGCGTCGCCATGATAGCGAGGATTTGAAAAAAGTAATACCGGAAAATCAGGGGTGTTCCGAATAATATTCGGTGGCGCGCAGTGGAGCGGACCGGGATGCGTCAGAATCCGTGTAGCCGAACAACGTAGACAAAAACCAACATCGTCCTCGCGAAGGCGGGGACCCATAGAACGGTGACTCATAGCAACTGTTCTATGGATCCCCGCAGCCGCGAGGACGATGTGGTGGTTGGTTCAAGCCCTCCGCTTAACTCAAGCTTTTCACACCAGGCTCTTAACCCCGCCGTCCAGCCCCTTCGGCAACGGAAACGTCACATGCTCCTCAACCCCGTCGAGCGCGCGCACGCTGCGCGCCCCAAGCTCCTTGAGCCGCGCGATAACCTCGTCAACCAGCACCTCGGGCGCCGACGCCCCGGCCGTCACACCAATGCGCAACTTGCCGATGATCCATTGCGGCTCGATCAAGGTCGCGTTGTCGACCATATACGCGGGAATGCCCTTCTTTTCAGCCACTTCGCGCAGTCGGTTAGAGTTCGAGCTATTGGGGCTACCAACCACGATGACCACGTCAACCAGCGGCGCCATGAACTTGACTGCCTCCTGCCGGTTCGTGGTCGCGTAACAAATATCCCCCTTCTTCGGCTCGATAATCTCCGGAAAGCGCATTTTGAGCGCCTCGATGATGTCGGCCGTGTCGTCGACCGACAAGGTGGTCTGCGACACATACGCGAGGTTCTGCGGGTTGCGCACCGACAGTTGTTGCACGTCCGCCACGGTCTCGACGAGGTGCATGCCCTCCTCGGCCTGCCCCATCGTGCCCTCGACCTCGGGGTGCCCCTCGTGCCCGATCATGACGATCTCGCAACCGTTGCGCCGCATCTTGGCGACCTCGGCGTGCACCTTGGTCACCAACGGGCAAGTCGCGTCGAAAATGGTCAGGCCGCGCGCCGACGCCTCGGCCCGCACCGCCTTCGACACCCCGTGCGCCGAAAACACGAGCGTGTTGCCGGCGGGCACATCATCGAGCTCCTCGATGAAGATCGCGCCCTTGTTGCGCAAGTCCTCGACAACATAGGCGTTGTGCACGATTTCGTGGCGCACATAGATCGGCGCGCCGAACTGCTGCAGGGCGCGCTCGACGATTTCGATCGCGCGGTCGACGCCGGCGCAAAAGCCGCGCGGCTGGGCCAGCAGGATTTGGCTGTCGATGCTGGCGACGAGGTCGCCGTCCATCGGGCTTGTCATTGGTGTGCTCATAAGTTTCCTGTCTGCTGTGGTGGCCGAGCGCCGTTGGGCGGCTACAGGACCGAAATCAGTTTCACTTCGAATTGCAGGGACTGGCCCGCGAGCGGATGGTTGAAATCGAACAGGCACTCCTGCTCGCCGAGCTCGCGCAGCACGCCGGCGAAACGCCCGCCGCCGGGCGCGGCGAAGTCGACCAGGTCGCCCACCTTGTAGTCGGCGCCGGGCGCCGAGTTGTCGTCGAGCGTGGCGCGCGAGACCACGCGCACGAGTTCGTCGTTGCGCTCGCCGAACGCCTGCGCCGGTGCCAGCGTGAAATTGCTGTGGCTGCCCTCGGGCAAGCCGATCAGGCAATCCTCGAGGAAGGGCGCGAGCTGGCCCTGCCCCATCATCAAGGTGGCCGGGTTCCCCTGAAACGTCGTGATCAGATCAGTACCGTCGCGCGTGGCGAGCCGATAATGGAGGGTCAGGTAGGCTGTCGCCGTGACGAGGGCGGGAGAAACGTTGGACATAGTAGGTGTAAATGCTTGCAAACCGATATTGTAAGCCACCCGTGCCCGGGCGTCTGCTTTGGCCCGCAAAAGACGCCTAGGGCGCCCTCAACCAAGGATGCGGCAATGGGGATCAGGTAATGGGGATCAAGTGATGGGGATCAAGCACTGGCCGGCCCCGCAGCGCCCGCGCGAACGCCTGATCGCGCACGGCGCGCACGCCCTGTCCGACCCCGAACTGCTGGCCTTGTTCCTGCGCGCGGGCGTGCCGGGCAAGAACGCGGTCGAACTCGGGCGCGACCTCATCATCCACTTCGGCTCGCTCAACGCCCTGTTCGGCGCCAGTTGCAGCCAGTTTTGCGCGGTGCACGGGCTCGGCCCGGCCAAGTTCGCGCAATTGCAGGCGGTCATGGAGCTGGCCCAGCGCGCGCTCGGCGAACAATTACAGGCCGGCCAGACGCTCGGCTCGCCCGAATCCGTCAAGCTCTACCTGCGCCTCACGCTGAGCAAAAAGGCGCACGAATCGTTCGTCGTGATGTTCCTCGATGTCAAAAACCGCCTGATCGCGAGCGAGGAGATGTTCCGCGGCACCCTCACCCACACCAGCGTCTACCCGCGCGAGGTCGTCAAGGCGGCGCTCGCGCACAACGCCGCCGGCGTGCTGCTGGCGCACAACCACCCGTCGGGCACGCCCGAGCCGAGCGAGTCCGATTTGTTGCTCACGCGCGCGCTCGGGCAGGCGCTGGCCCTGGTCGACGTGCGCGTGCTCGACCATTTTGTTGTCGCCGGCCCACACGTGCATTCGTTCGCCGAACACGGGCAAATCTGAGCCGCCGCGACTGAATGTTCACTTGGAAACACACCTCCCCGGGCGTCGGCCCCGGCACCGCTGCAATTGTTAAATTTATGCACACTTCCATGACACACTTGTTTTTCACAAGTCATTGATTAAGCTGTGCTTTTCGCGCTATACTCTCGTTTTTCCCGTATGTGGAAGTTTATTTAGGAGTGCGCTATGGCACGTGTTTGTCAAGTTACGGGCAAGGGACCGATGGTTGGTAACAACGTCTCCCACGCCAACAACAAAACGAAGCGTCGTTTTTTGCCTAACCTGCAAAATCGTCGTATTTTCGTTGAATCTGAAAACCGCTGGGTCTCCCTGCGTTTGTCCAACGCCGGTCTGCGCGTCATCGACAAAGTCGGCATCGATGCCGTTTTGACCGATATGCGCGCCCGTGGCGTTAAAGTTTAATTAGGGAGCTATCATGGCAAAAACTGGCCGCGAC
>JAZKIN010000101.1:0-7657 GCA_040384885.1 Pseudomonadota bacterium
TAGCAACCGTTCTATGGGTCCCCGCAAAGGGGGGCGCCGAGCCCGAGGACGATGTTGTTTTAGGTCTGCAGGGTTTTGGCGAGCACCAGCGGCCGGACGCTTACCCCCCCCTGCACTCCGGCCGGCGACTATTTCTTATTCTTGTTGAAGGAATCCTTGACGCGTTTTTTGCGGCGTTCCTCGTCCTCGTTGACGGCTTTCTTCTTGTCGAGGCCGAGCATCTTCTCGATGAACTCGAACCACACGAAGGCGAACGCGGCCAGGCCCGCGATGTGCCACCACGAGACTTCGCCAAAGCGCCAGATTTCAGCGAGCTTGAGGCCGGTGAGGCCAAAAATCAGAATGATTAGAATCATAGATATCCTTTTAGTGCTTCCATAGTACAAAAATTTGTGATGCTCGTGGGAACTTACTTTGCCAACGTGGCCTTGCGGCGTCAAGCTGTAACAGCGCTGTCGCGTTTGTAACAATGAATGCCGTCCCGACCCGTCGGGCGCGGTTCGCTATAGAATGCATCATTGCCGCACATTCTGGAGAGTCACATGAAACGTTCTTTGATGGTTTTGGTCGCAGTGTCGGCCGTCTTCGCTTCGACCGGCGCGCTCGCCAACCCCGACCTGGCCAAGGCAAAAAATTGCATGTCCTGCCACGCGATCGGCACCAAATTGCTCGGCCCCGCGTTCAAGGATGTCGCGGCCAAGTATGCCGGCCAGAAAGACGCCGAGAACAAGCTCGTGGCCAAAGTGCTCAAGGGTGGTACGGGCGTGTGGGGCCAGCTGCCGATGCCGCCGAACGCGCAACTGAGCGAAGCCGAGGCGCGCACGCTCGTCAAGTGGGTGCTGGTGCAAAAGTAAGCCCCATGCACTGGGCCGCCGGTCCTGTACCGGCCCCCAACAAACAAAAAGCGCGCTGATTCCAGCGCGCTTTTTTTATACCCGGGCAACGCGGCCTTGGCCGCGCCGCCGCCGTGCTTTACTGGACCACTTCCATCTTGGTCTTGGCGCCGCCCTTGTAGGTGAACAGGGTCAGCGAGCCATCCTTGATGTCGCCGAAGTTGTCGAACTGGATCATGCCGGTCACGCCCTGGTGCTTGATCTTCTGCAGCACCGGCAGGTACTTCGCCGGCTCCGCCGAGTTGGCGGTCTGCATCGCCTTGGCCATCACCATCACGGCGTCGTAGACATACGGCGCGTAGATCTGCACGTCGGTCTTGTACTTGGCCTTGTAGCGCGCGACGAAGTCGGCCATGACCTTCTCCTGGTCGCCCTTGACGCCGCCCGCTTCCGCGCAGGTGACGCGGCCTTCGCCGATGCCGTCGCCGGCCAGTTGCGAGAGCTTGGCGGTGCAGATGCCGTCGCCGCCCATGAACTTGGCGTCGATGCCGAGCGCCTTCATTTGCTTGAGCATCGGGCCGGCCACCGAATCCATGCCGCCGAAAAAGATCAGGTCGGGCTTCTTGGCCTTGATCGAGGTCAGGATGGCGGTGAAGTCGGTCGCGTTCGGGTTCGTGAATTCCTTGCCGACGATCTGGATCGTCTTCGACTTGGCCTTCGCGCCCTTGACGAACTCGTCGGCGACGCCCTGGCCGTAGGCCGAGCGGTCGTCGATCACGGCGATCTTCTTGGCGCCGAGTTTCTCGACCGCATAGCGGCCCAGCGTGCCGCCGAGCTTATTGTCGTTGGCGACCACGCGGAAAGCCGACTTGAAGCCTTGCTTGGTGTATTGCGGGGTCGTGGCCGACGGCGAGATTTGCGGGATGCCCGCGTCGTGGTAGACGCGCGAGGCCGGCACCGTGGTGCCCGAATTCAAATGGCCGATCACGCCGTTGACCTTGGCGTCGACCAGCTTTTGCGCCACCGCCGGGCCTTGCTTCGGATCGGCCGCGTCGTCTTCGAGCAGCAGTTGCAGCGTGACTTTTTTGCCGCCGATCATGACGCCTTTGGCATTGAGTTCTTCGATCGCCATCTTGGCGCCGTTTTCATTGTCCTTGCCCAGGTGCGCGCTGGTGCCCGAAAGCGGTGCGACGTGGCCGATCTTGACGACGGTCTGGGCGCTGGCGGTGCCGGCGAACGCCATGGCGATGGCCAGTGGAACGAGTTTGGTCCTGAGCTGCATATACATTCTCCGATGGATTGAAAACCTGCGGGCGCTGGTTGGCGCCGTGACATAAAAATTTACGTAGTGCAGAAGTTACATTAAATTAATTGGTTCGGAAAGGCCTAGTCGCGGATTTCGCGACGCCGCCACGCCGACTGTGCACTTAACGCCCGACGGCGCCACGCGGTGCACCGGCGCGGGCGTGCGCGCCGGGTCTTGTTGTAAGCAAATGAAAGCGCGGGCGCGCCGCGGCGGCGCTATTTCTGCTGGGTTTTGAGCTGCGCGAGTTCCTGCGCCACGGCGCGCGCGACCACGTGCTCGATCGTGCTTTGCAGGCCCGAACGGATTTCGGCCGTCAGGCCGGTGATCGCGTGCTGCAGGACCTCGGCCATGCTGTCGCGCAGGCGCTGTTCGAGCACGAAGTCGATGCGCCCCTGCAGTTGTTGCAGGATGCGCTCGGAGAGGCGCCGCTCGAGCAAACTCCATTCGGGCTCGGTCCAGCCTTCGATGGCATTGACTTCGAGCCGGGCCCCGGGCGGGCGCGGCGGCGGCGGCGCGCCGTCGACGAGTGCGGGCGGCGCGCTGGCGTCCTGCACCACTTCGGTCAGCACCGGGATATGGGAGTCGAACTGGGGTCTGTTGATCACGATTTTCCTGCCACGAAGTGGGTCAGCGGATACGATTTTTGCTTGTAGGCGAGGTAGCGTTGGCGCCCGGCGGCAGCGTCGTCCGCATCGGTGCTGATGATCTCGAACACGCGCGCGAAGCGCTCGAAGCCGTCCGGAATGGCGCTGCCGAGGTTGATCAGCATGTCGTGGTGCGGCAGCCCGGCGCCGAAGCTGGCGTCGCCGGCGTAGCTCACCAGCAAGGGCGACTGCGCCGCGAGCGCGTCGCCGGCCATGGCGTGCGGCAAAAAGTCGGTGTCGGCCAGCGTCCACAGGGCCGCGTTCAGTTCGGCGGCCTGGGCCTGGTCGCGCGCGAGCAGCACGACCCGGCCCTTGGCCGACCAGGCCTTGCGCGCGAGCCGGCATGCGTAGTTGAGCTTGTCGGGCAGGTTCGTATGGAAATCGATCCGTGTCATCGCTGCGCTCAGAACTGGAACCCGGGCTTGGGCGGGACCGCCGGGACGGCCGGCTTGGGCATGCGCGCGGCGGCGGCGGCGTCGACGGCGGCCTGGGCGGCGGCCAGTTCGCTCGGGGTCGGCTTCGGCGGCGGCGGCGAGGCGGCCACGGCCGATGGGTTCTTGTAGGTGCGCGGCAATTGCGATTTGAGCGGGTACTCGGCGTTGGTGAGCGCCGTGTCCCACGCGCCGGCCTCGAAACCGGCCAGCTTGCTCGGCCCGACCAGCAGCAGCGGCATGGCGCCGGTGCCGCCGGCCGCGGCCATCTTGGCCTGGTCCTCGGGCGTGGTCACGGTTTTTTCGGCGAACGGGATGCCGCGCGCGTTGAGGTGGCTGCGCCCGGCGTCGCAGGCGACGCAGGACGCGGTGGTGTACAGGGTGACCGGATGGCCGCGCGCGGCCTGGGCCAGCTCGTAGGGCAGCGGGGTGCCGCCGTCGACGCCCGAGAACGGCTTGACCTTGAGCGTTTTGGCCTTGTCGGGCGGCGGCGTGTCGCTGAAATGGACGGTGCCCTTGGCATCGACCCATTTGAACAACTGCGCGCTGGCGCTGCCTGCGCATAACAGCAGGGCGGCGCCGGCGAGCGGCAGGAATAATTGTGCTTTTTTCATAGTCTCTCCGTTGCGCGAGCGCCGCTCAGGTGCCCATGCCACTGTGCCGCAACAACGCGTCGATGCTCGGTTCGCGCCCGCGGAACGCCTTGAAGGATTCGAGCGCGGGGCGCGATCCGCCCATTGCCAGAATTTCCTGCTGGAAGCGCTTGCCCGTTTGCTCCGACAGCGCGCCGCCTCCCGCCTCGACCGCCTCTTCAAAGGCGGCGTAGACATCGGCCGACAACACCTCGGCCCATTTGTAGCTATAGTACCCGGCGGCGTACCCGCCGGCAAAAATATGTCCGAACGCGTGTTGGAAACGGTTGAACGCGGGCGGCGTCATGACGGCGAACTTGGCGCGCACGCCGTTGATCATGTCCTGCACCGACTGCGCGCTGCTCGGGTCGAAGTCGAAATGCAGGTGCATGTCGACGAGCGAGAATTCGACCTGGCGCAGCGTCTGCAGGCCCGACTGGAAGTTTTTCGCGGCCGTCATCTTGTCGTAAAGCGCGCGCGGCAGCGGCTCGCCCGTCTTCAGGTGCGCCGTCATGTGCTGCAACACCTCCCATTCCCAGCAAAAATTCTCCATGAACTGCGACGGCAGCTCGACCGCGTCCCATTCCACACCAGAAATGCCCGAGACCCCGATTTCGTTGACCTCGGTAAGCATATGATGCAAACCGTGGCCGAATTCGTGGAACAAGGTTGTCACTTCATCATGCGTGAACAGGGAGGGCTGGAGCACGCCGTCCTGCGTCGCGGGCGGGGTGAAGTTGCAGGTCAGGTAGGCCACGGGGGTTTGCACGGTGCCGCCGGCCTCGAGCTTGCGGCCGCGCGCGTCGTCCATCCAGGCGCCGCCGCTCTTGCCTTCGCGCGCATACAGGTCGAGGTAGAACTGGCCGACCAGCTGGCCGTCGCGCTCGATCCGGTAGAAGCGCACGTCGGGGTGCCAGACCGACGCCGTGTCGGGGCCGATCGTGACCGAGAACAGGCCCTGCACGAGGCGGAACAGGCCGTCGACGACCTTCGGCTCGGGGAAGTACTCCTTGACCTCCTGCGAGGAGAACGCGTAGCGCTGCTCGCGCAGTTTTTCGGACGCGTAGGCGACGTCCCAGGCCTGCAGCTCGTCGATGCCGAGTTCGCTTTGGGCGAACGCGCGCAATTCGAGCAGGTCCTGCTCGGCGTAGGGGCGGGCGCGCCGGGCGAGGTCTTCGAGGAAGCCGATCACGTGTTCGGGGCTCGGCGCCATTTTCGGCACTAGCGAGACTTCGGCGAAGTTGCGGTAGTCGAGCAGTTTGGCTTCCTCGTCGCGCAACTTGAGCAAACTGGCGATGTTGGCCGTGTTGTCCCATTGCTCGAGCTGGCTGAACGCGGCGCCGAGCTCGGAGGCCTTGGTCGCGTTGGCGCGGTAGATGGTCTCGCGCAGGGCGCGGTTGCTGGCGAACTGGAGGATCGGGAAGTAGGACGGGAAGTGCAGCGTGAACAGGAAGCCGGATTTCTCCTCTTTCTCGGCGGCGGCGCGCGCGGCGCGCTTGACGTCGTCGGGCAGGCCTGCGAGGTCGGCCTCGTCGGCGATCACGAGCTTGTAGTCGTTGGTCGCGTCGAGCACGTTTTCGGAAAAGCGCGTGGCGACGGCGGCGTGCTGTTCCTGGATTTCGGCGAAGCGTTCCTTCTTCTCGTCCGACAGTTCGGCGCCGCCGAGGCGGAAGTCGCGCAGGGCGTTCTCGAGCAGCTTCTTGCGCTCGGTCGACAGGTGGGCCGCCTCGGGGCTGGCCGCGATCTGCTTGTACTTGTCGAACAGCGCTTCGTTCTGGGACAGCGCGGTCCAGAATTCGGTGACCTTGGGCTGGTTTTCGTTGTAGGCGGCGCGCAGCTCGGGGGTGTCGACCACGCTGTTGAGGTGGTTGACGATGCCCCAGGCGCGGCCCAGTTGTTCGGTGGTGTCCTCGAGCGGCACCACGAAGCCGTCCCAGCTGACGTCGCCGGCGGGCTTGGCGAGCTGCTCGACGACGGCGCTGGCGCGCGCGATCAGCAGCTCGATCGCCGGGGCCACGTGCTCCGGTTTGATGGCGTCGAAACGGGGCAGGCCCGAGAAGTCGAGAAGGGGGTTGCTGGTTTCAGTGTTCATAATCGTTCCCAAATGTTCTTCAATCGGGGTCTGACCCCGATAGCGGAATGTTTTTTCAATCGCTGGCCGGGCGCAGCGCCGACGGCAACTGCGGAATTTGCCCGCCACCACATCGTCCTCGCGGATGCGGGGACCCATAAAACATTAATACGCGGCAACATTCATAGTTATGTTGGCTCTAAGTAGCCTGTCTATGGGTCCCCGCCTCCGCGAGGACGACGGTGGTGGGTGTTCTAGCGACACGATTTCTATGTTGCCGTTAAGCCCTATTGGTAATTATGTGCGTTCGGCGGCTTCGACCGTGTTCATTAGGAGCATCGTGATCGTCATCGGTCCGACACCGCCCGGCACCGGCGTGATGTAAGAGGCCACTTCGCGCACCCCCGCAAAATCGACGTCGCCGCACAATTTGTTGTTATCGTCGCGGTTCATGCCGACATCGATCACGATCGCGCCCGGTTTGACCATGTCGGCCGTGAGCGTGTTGCGGCGTCCGACGGCCGCCACGACCACGTCGGCCTGGCGCGTGTACATGCCCAGATCCGGTGTCGCGCTATGGCATATCGTGACGGTGGCGTTGGCTTGCAAGAGCAGCAGCGCCATCGGCTTGCCGACCGTGTTGCTGCGCCCGATCACGACCGCGTGTTTGCCGCGCAGGTCGGTGCCGGTGCTTTCGATCAGTTTCATGCAGCCGTACGGGGTGCACGGGCGGAAGCCGCTCAGGCCCGTCATCAGCTCGCCGGCGCTCAGCACCGAATAGCCGTCGACGTCTTTGCTGGTCGAGATCGCCTCGATGACCTTGTGCGGATTGATGTGCCGCGGCAGCGGCATCTGCACCAGGATGCCGTGGATCGCCGGGTCGGCGTTGAGGGCGGCGATGCGCTCGAGCAGGGCGGCCTCGGACAGGTCGGCCTCGTATTTCTCGAGCAGCGAATGGAAACCGACGTCGGCGCAGGCCTTGACCTTGTTGCGCACGTAGACCTGGCTGGCCGGATCCTCGCCGACCAAAATCACCGCCAGCCCGGGCTGCTTGCCCTTGGCGCTCAGCGCGGCGGCGCGCTGGCCGATCTCGGCGCGCAGTTGTTGGGAGAGGAGGACACCATCGATCAGTTGTGCGGACATGATTATTCAGTCAGGGCTGGGGGAAACCAAGATTATAAGGCGCCCGCGCCGGTCCGGTCCGACTCCGCACTTTTTTCCGCGCCGAAAAAGATGCCGCATTCCACAATATGGGAAGCAATATCGTAATTTGAAAAAATATTAAACTGCTGTTAGAATCCTTCCACTAATTAAAAGTACGTCCAACAGTTTGTCACGAAAACAATTTTAGTAACGTCCGACAGCGATCAGGGGATCCGGCGGGCACCAACAACAGGAGACACAACACATGTCAGCTCAACTCGACCAGTTGACGGCGCAAGCCGCCAACGATCCCGATACGCTCGAAACCACGGAGTGGCTCGAAGCGCTCGAGGCCGTCATCGACAACGAAGGCCCGGACCGCGCCCACTACCTGATGGAGCGGCTGGTCGACCTGGCGCGCCGCCGCGGCGCCCACATCCCGTTCTCGAGCAACACCGCCTACGTCAACACGATCCCCGCCCACCTCGAGCAGCACTGCCCGGGCAACCTCGAATACGAAGAGCGCCTGCGCTCTTGGATGCGCTGGAACGCGATGGCGATGGTGGTCAAGGCCAACCGCGCCGACGGCGACCTCGG
>JAZKIN010000102.1:0-4684 GCA_040384885.1 Pseudomonadota bacterium
CGACATCATCGGCGTGATCGACGGCATCGCGTTCCAGACCAACATCCTCGCGCTCAATGCGGCGGTCGAGGCGGCGCGCGCGGGCGAGCAGGGGCGCGGCTTCGCGGTGGTGGCGAACGAGGTGCGCAGCCTCGCGCACCGGTCCGCGGCGGCGGCCAAGGAGATCAAGACCCTGATCGACGACTCGGTCAGCAAGGTCGAGGAGGGCACGAGCCAGGTGGCCAAGGCCGGCACGACCATGAACGAGATCGTCGACAGCGTCAGGCGCGTGACCGACATCATGGCCGACATCATGTCGGCCAGCCAGGAGCAGACCGCGGGCATCGAGCAGATCAACCAGGCGATCGTGCAGATGGACCAGGTCACGCAGCAGAACGCGGCGCTGGTCGAGCAGGCCGCCGCGGCGACCGAGTCGCTGCAGGACCAGGCCAGGTCGCTGTCGAAGGTGGTCAGCGTGTTCAAGCTCGACAGCGAACCACTCAAGCGTGCCGCGCTGGCGGGCGCGGCGCGGCCGCAACTGAAGTCGCGGCGGGCGGCGATACCTTTGAATTAGGCGCTCGACGCTGCGTAAATCGCAGGTTGCGGAATACATAAAAATCATAAACCAACATCGTCCTCGCGTAGGCGGGGACCCATAGAACACTTGCTACGAGCTAACGTTCTATGGGTCCCCGCCTACGCGAGGACGATGTTGGTTTGGGTCTTTAATGGAAAGCTCTGGCTGCGCGATTTCTAGTATTGCAAACCTTAAACCAATCAACATTCTGATTATTCCAGCTTCGATCACTCAACTGATTGATTGAATATTGACTGAATCGGCGCCTTGTCTTCTACTGGACGACGTTGCCGCCCTGACCCCCATTCGACCCTGTCTGACAGAGCGGCCTGGCACTATTCCACTCATCGACGGAGACCTGAATGACCGCAATGCACCTCAACACCCAGCAACAACCGATCGCATCCCTGTGGGACGAGGCGCATGCCGCCACCCTGAGCGAACCGGAATTGCTGCTGTACCGTTCCAACCTGCTCGGCTCGGACCTGCGCATCACCAACTTTGGCGGCGGCAACACCTCGGCCAAAATCGGGATGAACGACACGCTCACCGGGCTGCCGGTCGAAGTGCTCTGGGTCAAGGGCTCGGGCGGCGACCTCGGCAGCATCAAGCTCGACGGTTTCTCGACCCTGTACATGGACAAGCTGCACGCGCTCAAGGCCCGCTACCGCGGCCTCGCGCTCGAAGACGAGATGGTCGCCTACCTGCCGCATTGCACCTTCAACCTCAACCCGCGCGCGGCCAGCATCGACACCCCGCTGCATGCCTACATCGACCGCAAGCACGTCGACCACATGCACCCCGATTCGGTGATCGCGATCGCCGCCTGCAAGAACAGCGAGTCGCTGACCGCCAAGATCTTCGGTGGCGAACTGGGCTGGCTGCCATGGCAGCGTCCCGGTTACGACCTCGGCCTCAAGCTCGAGGCCCTGTCGAAGGCGCAACCCGAATTGAAGGGCATCATCCTCGAAGGCCACGGCCTGTTCACCTGGGGCGACTGCGCCAAGTCGTGCTACGAGACCACGCTGGCGATCATCAAGCGCGCCGGCGACTGGCTCGAGCAGAACAGCAAGCAGCCCGCGTTCGGCGGCGCCAAGCTCGCCGAACTGCCGGCCACCGAGCGCAGCGCGCTGGCAGCACGCCTGATGCCGCTGTTGCGCGGCAAAATCAGCAAGGACGAGTACAAACTCGGCCATTTCGACGACAGCCCGGCCGTGCTCGAGTTCGTCTGCAGCCAGGACCTCGACGCCCTGGCCGCGCTCGGCACGTCCTGCCCCGACCATTTCCTGCGCACCAAAATCCGTCCGTTCGTGATCGATTTCGACCCGTCCGCGCCCGATTTCGACGGCATGGTCGCCGGCCTCGACGCGCAGCTCGAACAGTACCGCGCCGATTACGTCGCCTACCATACCCGTTGCAAGCGCGACAACAGCCCGGCCGTGCGCGACGCCAATCCGATCATCTACCTGATCCCCGGCGTCGGCATGCTCTCGTTTGCCAAGGACAAGGCCACGGCGCGCATCGCCGGCGAGTTCTATGTCAACGCGATCAACGTGATGCGCGGCGCCAACGGCGTCGACACCTATGTCGGCCTGCCCGAACAAGAAGCCTTCGACATCGAGTACTGGCTGCTCGAGGAAGCGAAGCTGCAACGCATGCCGAAGCCGAAAAGCCTGGCCGGGCGCATCGCGCTCGTGACCGGCGGGGCGGGCGGCATCGGCCAGGCCGTCGCGCGCCAGTTGATCCAGGAGGGCGCCTGCGTGATGCTCACCGATATCGACAGCGAGGCGCTCGAGCAGGCCTGCCAGTCGCTGGTCAAGGTGGCCGGCAAGGACAGCGTCAAGGCCTTCCGCGCCAACATCACGAGCGAGCAGGACGTTGAAGCCATCCTCGGCGAAACCGCGCTGTGCTTCGGCGGCGTCGACCTGCTGGTCTCGAACGCGGGCATCGCCTCCTCGGCGCCGCTCGAAGAAACCACGCTGGCGATCTGGCAGCGCAACCAGGACATCCTCGTCACGGGCTACTTCCTGGTCGGCCGCAGCGCCTTCCGCATCATGAAGCAGCAGCAGCTCGGCGGCAGCATGGTGTTTGTGGCCAGCAAGAACGGCCTGGTCGCGTCGGCCGGCGCCTCGGCCTACTGCACCGCCAAGGCGGCCGAGATCCACCTGGCCCGCTGCATCGCGCTCGAAGGCGCCCCGCACGGCATCCGCGTCAATGTCGTCAATCCCGACGCCGTGATCCGCGGCTCGCGCATCTGGGACGGCAAATGGAAGGAAGAGCGCGCCGCCTCGAACAAGATCGAGTCCGACGACGTCGAGGAGTTCTACCGCAAGCGCAGCATGCTCAAGCTGAGCGTGCTGCCCGAAGACATCGCCGAGGCCGTTTATTTCCTGTCGAGCAGCAAAGCGGGCAAGAGCACCGGCAACATCCTCAACGTCGACGCGGGCAACGCCGCCGCATTCACGCGCTAAGCACCACAATAAAAACAAGTGGCGGCGCGCCGTGGGCGCCCGCCAACTTTCTGGAGACCAAAAATAATGAACACTGTTATCGACAGCGGCATCGTAGAACAACAAAACGCCAAGGCCATGGCCAACCTGGAGGCCGATTACGCCGCGCTGGGCGGCATGCTCGCGCGCCGCGGCAAGGATATTGAACAACTCACGGCGCTGGCGCAGACCTTCGCGGTCGCTTTGCCTAGCTGGGGCGTGGGCACCGGCGGCACGCGCTTCGCCCGCTTTCCGGGCCGCGGCGAGCCGCGCAATGTGTTTGAAAAGATCGACGACTGCGCCGTGATCAACCAGTTGACGCGCGCCACGCCGCTCGTGTCCTTGCATTTTCCGTGGGATAAGCCGAGCGATGTGGCCGAGCTGCGCGAGTACGCGCAGCGCTACAGCCTTGGCTTCGACAGCGTCAACTCGAACACCTTCCAGGACCAGGCGGGCCAGGCCCACACCTACAAATACGGCAGCCTGACCGCGCTCAGTGCCGAGGCGCGCGCGCAGGCCGTGCAGCACAATGTCGAATGCATCGAACTGGGCCGCGCGCTCGGCTCGAAGGGGCTGACCGTGTGGGTCGGCGACGGCGCCAATTTCCCGGGCCAGCAAAACCTGCGCGGCGCGCTCGAACGCTACCTCGAGAGCATGCGCGGCGTCTACGCGGCGCTGCCCGACGACTGGCTCGTGTACATCGAGCACAAGCTGTTCGAGCCGGCGTTTTACGCGACCACGATCGCCGACTGGGGCACCAGCTTCGCCTGCGCCACCGAGCTCGGGCCCAAGGCCAAGTGCCTGGTCGACCTCGGCCACCACGCGCCGAACACCAACATCGAGATGATCGTCGCGCGCCTCGCCCAATTTGGTAAGCTGGGCGGCTTCCATTTCAACGACAGTAAATACGGCGACGACGACCTCGATTCGGGCAGCATCAACCCGTTCCAGCTGTTCCTGATCTTCAACGAGCTGGCCGATGCAAGCGCGCGCGACGGCGCCGCCTTCAAGCCTTCGTATATGCTCGACCAGTCGCACAATGTGACCGACCCGATCGAGAGCCTGATGAACAGCGCGGTCGAGGTGCAGCGCGCGTTCGTGCAGTCGGCCTTGGTCGACCGCGCCGCGCTCGCGCAGTACCAGCAGGACAACGACGTGCTGCAGTCGGCGCAGGCGCTCAAGCATGCGTTCCGCACCGATGTGAGTCCGATCCTGGCGATGGCGCGGGTGCGCTCGGGCGCCGCCGCCGACCCGGTGGCGTGCTACCGCGCGTCCGGCTACCGCGACGCGGTCGCCGCAGCTCGGCCGGCCAAGGCTGGCGCGAGCAGCAGCGGCATCGTATGATAGGCGTCTGCCGCCACATCGGAAAGTGAACACAATGCGATCAATGCACTGCATCGAGGACCTGCGCCGGTTGGCCGAAAAGCGCGTGCCGAGGATGTTCTACGACTACGCCGACTCGGGTTCGTGGACCGAATCGACCTACCGCGCCAACAGCGACGATTTCGGCAAGATCAAACTGCGCCAGCGCGTGGCGGTCGATATGACCAACCGCACGCTGGCCACCACCATGGCGGGCCAGCAGGTCGCGATGCCGGTGGCGATCGCGCCGACCGGCCTGACCGGCATGCAGCACGCC
>JAZKIN010000103.1:0-24231 GCA_040384885.1 Pseudomonadota bacterium
GCATTGTGGCATGGCTAACCTGGTCAGGTCGGGAACGAAGCAGCCACGGCTATTAACCATAAGTGCCGCAGATCAGGCTCGCCTCTTTCGATCTCACCCTCCCTGCAGTACCCCCACACCGTTTTACCTCAGTCGAGTTCGGCGCCAAGCGGGCGCTCCGACAACACCATCATTGGGTTTTCCAGCATCAGCGCCTCGTCCGGTTTGAGTTCGATGCGGTGTTTTGCGTCGCTCGCGAGCGTCGTCGCACCGCCCTTGGCCATCAGCTTGAGCTGGGCCGGCTTGGCGAACTTTAATTTCACGGACGTGGTCTTCGGCGCGAACATGCTCAGCATGCCGGCCGCGTTTTTGATCAGCGCATTCGACTGCGCGACGCTGCCCATCAGGGAGGCGTACTTCCACTCGAGCCCTTCGGGCATCAGCGCCTGCAGGCCGAAACTGACGTTCATCTTTTCGCCCGGCGGCTGGTTGATCAGCAGTCTGGCGTCGTCGGCGACCCATTTGGCGTTGTAGGGGATGTCGAGGCGGCCGCCCGGCGCGACCTTGAAGGGCAGCTTGCCGTCCTTGTGCGCGACCGTGATGACGACGTCGCCGGGCTTGATCGCCGGGTTTTTTGGCGTGACCAAGAGGAACATCGCGACCTTGTCGCGCTGGGCCGGCGGCACGTTGCTGAATTTGTCGAGGTAGACGGTGTCGACCAATTTTCTATAGGGCACCCAGGCCCGGTCCTCGGCTGCCGATGCGAGTTGGCTCGACAACGCGAGCATGGTGAACAGGACAGCTTTTTTCATGTTGGACTCTGTGATTGGGGGAGCATCAGTGTAGCCTTATATTGCGGAAATTGCATGCTGGGCGTGGCCCGGAATCCCTCTGGGGAGGGCGTCGCGGAAAGCGGGCCGACGGCGCTTCTCGGGCGCATCGCGCTGCGATGCGGACTGCGCTGCCCACCCTGCTACAATTGCCGTTTTCGCGGCACGGCGACGGGCCCCGCGACGCAGCTGCGATTCCGCGCCCGCTGCGCCACGTCCGCTGCCTCATATACGGTAAAATCCCAGCATGTCCTATCAAGTACTCGCCCGCAAATACCGCCCCAAGAACTTCGAGACGCTCGTCGGCCAGGAGCACGTCGTGCGCGCGCTCACGCACGCGCTGCAAACGGGGCGGCTGCACCATGCCTACCTGTTCACGGGCACGCGCGGTGTCGGCAAGACGACGCTGTCGCGCATCCTGGCCAAATCGCTCAATTGCATCGGGCCGGACGGCACGGGCGGCATCACGGCCCAGCCTTGCGGCGTGTGCAATGCCTGCGTCGCGATCGATGCCGGGCGCTTTGTCGACTATATAGAGATGGATGCCGCCTCCAACCGCGGCGTCGACGAAATGGCGCAGCTGCTCGAGCAGGCCGTGTACGCGCCGTCTAACGCGCGCTTCAAGGTCTACATGATCGACGAGGTGCACATGCTCACCAACCATGCGTTCAACTCGATGCTCAAGACGCTCGAGGAGCCGCCCGCGCACGTCAAGTTCATCCTCGCCACGACCGACCCGCAAAAGATCCCGGTCACGGTGCTCTCGCGCTGCCTGCAGTTCAACCTCAAGCAGATGCCGCCGGGGCACATCATCGGCCACCTCGACGACATCCTCGGGCAGGAGGGCATCAGCTTCGAGCAAAGCGCGCTGCGCCTGCTCGCGCAGGGCGCGCACGGTTCGATGCGCGACGCGCTGTCGCTGACCGACCAGGCGATCGCCTACGCGGCCGGACAGGTCACGCTCGAGGCGGTGCAGGGCATGCTCGGCGCGCTCGACCAGTCGTTCCTGGTGCGCCTGCTCGACGCGCTGGCCGCGCAGGACGGCGCCGACCTCATGGCCGTGGCCGACGAGATGGCCAGCCGCAGCCTGTCGTACAACGGCGCGCTGCAAGACCTCGGCACCTTGCTGCACCGGATCGCGCTCGCGCAAAGCGTGCCGGCGGCGGTGCCCGAAGACCTGCCCGAGCTGGCCGACATCATGCGCCTGGCGCAGGTGTTCGACGCGCAGGAAGTGCAGCTGTATTACCAGATCGTGGTACACGGCCGCAACGAGATGGGCCTGGCCCCCGACGAATACGCGGGCTTCACCATGACGCTGTTGCGCATGCTCGCCTTCCGTCCGGGCATGGGGGGCGCCGAGGGCGCCGCGCCGGCTGGTCCGGCCGCGGCGCGCGCGGCGGCCGCTGCGGCGCGTCCGGCGGCGGCGCCGGCACGCGCGGCCGCAGCGCCCGCAGCCAGCCATGCGGCCGTGGCGCCGCAGCCAGTGCAGCCGGTGATTCACGCTGCGCCGCCTCCACCTGCGGCGCAGCAGGCAGCGCCGCAAGCACAGGTGCAGCAGGCCGCGCCTTCGGTGCAGCAGGCCGCGCCTCCGGTAGCGCCGGCGGCGCCGGCCGCGCGCACGACTGCGGCGGCGGCCATCGTCGAGGCGCGCATCGCCGCGCTCGAAGCGGCGCGCGCCGGCAGCCGCGGACAAAACGTGGCCCCCAAACGGCCGACCGCGATGTCGAACCAGGCCGCGGCCAACGCTGCGGCGCCGGCCGAGGCGCCTGCGGCGGCACCAACACCATCACAATCGACATCGCCGGCACCGTCCGCCGCGGCCCCGGCAGCGCCAACACAGGCGCCGCCTTGGGAGCAGGCCGCAGCGCCGGCAGCAGCGGCGGCGTCGGTGCCGGCGCCGGCCGCCGAACAACAGTTCGAGCCCGAATCGCAGGACGAGCCGCCATCGTGGGTCATGGAGTTTTCGGACGACAGCGCCGTTTCGCAAGAGTCGGCAGCGCCTTCGCCGGCCGCCTCGCGCGCGCCGGCCGCGCCGCGTCCGGCCTATGTCATCACGCCGGTTCCCGCCATCGGCTGGGACGGCAATTGGCCCGCGCTGGCGGCCACGCTGCCCTTGCGCGGCGTGTCGCAGCAACTGGCTTTGCAGACCGAGATGGACTCGTGCGAGTATGACGGCAACCTGGCCACCTTCCGCCTGCGCGTGCCGATCGACACCCTGCGCGCGAGCGGCAACAGCGAAAAACTCGCGGCCGCATTGCAGGCCTGCTTCCCGGACGCCAAGGTCGCCGTCGAGATCGACATCGGCCAGGTGTACTACACGGCCGGCGCCGAGGCCCAGGCCTACCGCGAAGAATGCCAGCGCGTGGCCGAAGAGACCGTCGCCAACGACCCCTTCGTCAAGGACGTGATGCGCGACCTCGGGGCCTTCGTCGTGCCCGGCTCGGTGCGCCCGGCCAGCGCGGCCGCGGCCTGAGCCTGCATTAGACGATTCGACTGAATTTGGGCGGCTGAAAATAAGCCTCCCCTTTTTGATTTATTTTTTGAGATTTCGGAGAACACCATGATGAAGAACCAACTCGCCGGCTTGATGAAACAAGCGCAAGCCATGCAGGACAATATGAAAAAGGCGCAGGAGCAGCTGGCGCTGGTCGAAGTCGAAGGCCAGTCCGGCGCCGGCCTCGTCAAGATCGTCATGACCTGCAAGAACGACGTCAAGCGCGTCTCGATCGACCCGTCGCTGCTGGCCGACGACAAGGACATGCTCGAAGACCTCGTCGCCGCCGCGTTCAACGACGCCGTGCGCAAGGCCGAGGCGATGTCGGCCGAAAAAATGGGCGGCCTGACCTCGGGCATGCAGATGCCCCCCGGCTTCAAGATGCCTTTCTGATGAACCGCGTGCGCGCGCGGGCCCGGCATGTCTAAGTCGCTCGATTTCCTGACCGAGGCCTTGCGCCGCCTGCCGGGCGTGGGGCCCAAGTCGGCCCAGCGCATGGCCTTCCATTTGCTGCAGCACGACCGCGAGGGCGCGGCCATGCTGTCGCGCGCGCTGTACCAGGCGGTAGACACGGTGCACCACTGCGCGCTGTGTAATACCTTCGCCGAGACCGAGGTCTGCGACACCTGCCTCGACGAGCGGCGTGACAACACTATGCTGTGCGTGGTCGAGACGCCGGCCGACCAGCTCATGATCGAACAGACGATGACCTTCAAGGGCTTGTACTTCGTGCTCATGGGGCGTTTGTCGCCGCTCGACGGCATCGGTCCGAAAGACATCCATCTCGAAAAACTGATCGGCCGCGCGGCCGACGGCGTCGTCACCGAGGTCGTGTTGGCCACCAATTTCACCAACGAGGGCGAGGCCACCGCGCACTACATCAGCGAAATGCTCAAGGCGCGCGGCCTCAAGGTGAGCCGGCTCGCGCGCGGCGTGCCGATGGGCGGCGAGCTCGAATACGTCGACGCCGGCACCATCGCGCGCGCGATGCTCGATCGGCGCGCCACCTGATGGCGGCGCACCCAACTCCGGGGCCGGGCGCGCTGGCCGGCATCAAGGTGCTCGAACTGGGCACCCTGATCGCGGGCCCGTTCTGCGCGCGCATGCTGGCCGAATTCGGCGCCGACGTGGTCAAGGTCGAGGCACCCGACGGCGGCGACCCGATCCGCCAGTGGCGCGTGCTCAAGGACGGCACCTCGCTGTGGTGGTCGGTCCAGGCGCGCAACAAAAAGAGCATCACGCTCAACATGAAGGACCCGCGCGGGCGCGCCATCGCGCAGGAGCTCGCGCTCGAAGCCGACATCATCATCGAAAACTACCGCCCAGGCGTGCTCGAGAAATGGGGCATCGGCTACGAGCAGCTCAAGCAGCTCAATCCGGCCGTGATCATGGTGCGCCTGTCCGGCTTCGGCCAGACCGGCCCCATGAAGGACCAGCCGGGCTTTGGCGCGATCGGCGAATCGATGGGCGGCCTGCGCTACGTGTCGGGCCATCCGGACCGGCCGCCGGTGCGGGTCGGCGTGTCGATCGGCGATTCGGTCGCGGCGCTGCACGGCGCGCTCGGCGCGATGGTCGCGCTGCGCCACCGCGACGCCACCGGCGGGCGCCTGCACGGGCAGGGCCAGATGGTCGACGTCGCCCTGTACGAGGCCGTGTTCAACCTGATGGAGTCGCTGGTGCCCGAGTACGACGTGGCCGGCGTGGTGCGCGAGCGCACCGGCGGCGCGCTGCCGGGCATCGTGCCGTCGAATACCTACCTGACCGGCGACGGCGTGCACATCGTCATCGCCGGCAATGGCGACGCGATTTTCAAGCGCCTGATGCTGGCCATGGGCCGCATCGACATGGCCGGCGACGCGCAACTGGCGCGCAACGACGGGCGTGTGGCGCGCACCGACGAAATCGACGCGGCGATCCAGGCCTGGTGCGACACGCAAACGATCGCCAGCGCGCTCGAGACGCTCAGGGCGGCCGACGTGCCGGTCGGGAAAATCTACTCGGTGCGCGACATGATGAGCGACCCGCAATTTCTCGCGCGTGACATGTTCGAGCAGCACCAGTTCGCCGACGGCACGCCGGTCAAGATGCCGGCCGTGACGCCGAAGCTGTCGGCCACGCCGGGCGGCACGCGCTGGCTCGGGCCGACGCTGGGGCAGCATACCGACGAGGTGTTGGAAGAGCTCGGTTATACCGCCGATGAGATCGCCGCAATGCGGCGTGAAGGCGTGTTGTAGCGGGCCAAGCGTTGCCGCTATGGTCCTGTGCTTACGTACCTTCGCGTTACGTTCGCCTTGCGCTCCGCGCGGTTTGAGTGTGCACAAGCCCTAGCCACATCGCGCTGCTATCTTTGGTTGACCTAAACGGGCCAGCCAAGCATGCATCTCGTCGACATCACCATGTTCTATGCGGCCGAAGGCGGCGGCGTCAGCACCTACCTCAACGCCAAGGCGCGCTGGCTGGCGCAGCGCAGCCGAATCCGTCACACCATTTGCAGCCCCACCGTGCAAACGGGCGGTTGCGGGCCCGCACTGGTGCAAGTTCCTGGCATCGCGTTGCCCGGGTTTAACGGCTATCACATGCCGCGCTCGGTTGGCGGGTCGGCGCGCATCTTGCGCCGCCTCGAGCCGGACCTGATCGAGATCGGCGACGCCGGCCACTGCGCCTGGGCGGCGCTGCGCATCAAGCGCCGCACCGGCATCCCTGTTGTCGCGTTCTACCATTCCGACCTGCCGCGGCTGGTGCAAAACCGCATGGGCGCGTTCGCCGCGGGCGCCGTCAAAAAATACCTGTCCAACCTATACCGCCGCTGCGACATGGTGCTCGCGCCGAGCCGCCTCATGGTGCAGCAGCTTAACGCGTTCGGCATCGGCGGCGCAATCCATCAACCGCTCGGCATCGACATCGCCACGTTTTGCCCGCAGCGGCGCATGGCCAATCTGCGCGCGCACTTGCGCCTGCCGCCCGAGGCGCGCCTGCTCGTCTACGCGGGCCGCTTCACGCCCGAAAAAAAACTTTCGGTCTTGATCGACGCGGTGCGCCGGCTCGGCCGGCCCTACCATCTGCTGCTGATCGGCGGCGGCGCCGCGCTGCCGCACCATCCGCAAATCAGCTTCATGCCGTTCAAGCGCGACCAGCGTGCGCTGGCGCGCCTGTTGGCCAGCTGCGACGTGCTGGTCCATCCCGGCGATTGCGAGACCTTTGGCCTGATCGTGCTCGAAGCGATGGCGTGCGGCCTGCCGGTTGTGGCCAGCAACGGCGGTGGCGTCGCCGAGTTGGTCGACCAGGGCACGGGCATCCTTGTCGCGCCCGATAGTGTCGCCCGATTGTGCGAGGGGATCGAGGCGATCTACCTGGCGGACCGGGCGCGCCTCGGCGAGAACGCCTGGCGCAAGGCGCAGGCGAACCACGACTGGAACCAGATCGTGCCGCAACTGCTGGGGCGCTACGCCGGCTTGCTGGCCACGCGCGAACGCGCCGAACTGGAAGCGGAGCACGTCTGTGTTAACAAATAGCGGGGCGGGGGACGGGGCCGATAATGGCGCCGGTACCGGCGCGGCCGACTGCGCGATCAGCGGCGCGAGCCAGGACGCGAACGGCGGGGCAGACGGTGGGCCAAGCGGCGGGGCAAACGCTGGCGCAAACGGTAGGGCAATCCCGGGCGCAAACGGTGGGGCAAGCGCGGGTGAAAACGTTGGCGCAACTGCTGTGCAAAATGGTGCTGCAAGCCCGGGCGTAAATGGCGTCGCAAACGGTGCCGCAAACCCGGGCGTAGATGGAGTCGCTGATGGTGCGGTAAACCCGCGCATAAATGGAATCGCAAGCGGTGCTGCAAGCCCGGGCGTAAATGAAACCGCAAACGGTTGTGCAAGCCAGGGCGCAACCGGCGCCGCAACCGATGCTGCAAAAACCGGCGTCGCCGGTGCAAACATCGGCCCGAGCCACGGCGTAGGCAATGATGCAAGCGAGCGCGCGGTCTGCGTGTCGATTCACGACGTGGCGCCGGCGAACTGGTCCGATTGTTTGCGCCTGCTGCGCGCCGTCCGCGAGGTCGCCGACATTCCCCTGACCTGGCTGGTGGTGCCGCACTTTCATGGCAGCGAGGTGCGCGCGCCGGCATGCGACGAGATGCTCGCTTGCGTGCTCAGCGAAGGGCACGAGCTCGCGCTGCACGGCTACACCCACCTCGACGCGCTGCCGCAGCACGCAAGCCTGCGCGCGCGCTTTGTGCGCAAGGTCTACACGCAGGGCGAGGGCGAGTTCGCCGCACTCGACACCGACGAGGCCAGGCGACGCCTCGGACTCGGCCTGGCCTGGTTCGCGCGGCGTGGATGGCCCGTGAGCGGGTTTGTCGCACCGGCCTGGCTACTGGGCAAAGAAGCGTGGCGCGCGGTCGAGACTTCTCCGTTCGACTACACCACGACCATGAGCCGATTCCATCTGTTACCGACGCGCCGCTCGGTGTTTTCGCCATCGCTGATGTATGCCGCGCGCAACGGCGTGGGACGGCGCTTGTCGCCGCCCTGTGCGAGCCTGCTTGCAAGCATGCTCGCTCCCGCGCCGTTGATCCGGCTCAGCCTCCACCCGCGCGACGCCCGGCATCCGGCCTTGTTGCGGCACGCGCAAGGACTCATCGAACGACTGCTCGCGGCGCGCACGCCAATGACCAAGGCGGCGTTCGCGCGCCGCCTGTCGGGCTTGCCTGTCTTGCCGACCCTGCCGACCTTGCCTACCAATACGGCCCCCAGCCCGCACCGAAGCCCCAGTGCGAGCGCCCAAAGCCGGCATAGTAGTGCGGATTCCCATACCGTTCGGCATCCTCCTTGGCACTCAGGCTGAGCACGCAGTTGCGCCAGGGATCCGAGTTGGTCGTGTAGCCAAGCTTGGAGCAAGCCGGGCCGTAGACGAACATGGCCGTGTTCATTTCATCCTGCATTTTGGCGGCGCGCTCGGCCGGGGTGGCACAGCCGGTCAGCAGGGCTGCGCTAAGGCACAGCGTGATGGTTGTACGCATCGTCAACTCCTTTCAATAGACAAAACATCTGCGTGTTGGACCTTCATTGATCCAGCTTAAAGTCCCATCCGTTGTCATTTCTGATCTGCGTCAATTCGCTCCGCCATCACGCTTCCGTGGCGCAATCCTCAAGCGCCCAAATTTCCCCGCATCGTCGCGTGTTTTCTGGCAAGATCGCTGGCAAATTATTCGTGAGGATTGTTATGCAAAAGCGTGCCTTGAGAATCTGGTCGGTGCGAGTTTCGCTGGGGCTACTCGCGTCGCTGGTGATCGCCGCGCTTGCGGTTTGGATGTTCCTGCGCGCGAGCCTGCCGCAACTGGACGGCGAAGTGCGCGCCGCCGGCCTGCACGCGCCCGTCAGCGTGGCGCGCGACGACCATGGCGTGCCTTTGATCGCCGGCAGCAACCGCGACGATGTGGCCTACGCGACCGGTTTCGTGCAGGGCCAGGAGCGCTTCTTCCAGATGGACCTGCTGCGCCGGGTCGGCGCCGGCGAGCTGGCTGAGTTGTTCGGGCCGCGCGCGTTGGCGCTCGACGAGCCGCGCCGCCTGCACCGCTTCCGCGCGCGCGCCGTCGCCGTGCTACAGGCGATGCCGGCGCGCGACCGGCGCCTGCTCGACCGGTATGTGGACGGCGTCAACGCGGGCCTTGGCGCCTTGGGCGCGCGTCCGTTCGAGTATGCGCTGGTCGGCGCCGCGCCCAAGCCATGGACGGCCGCCGATTCGCTGCTCGTGATTTGGGCGATGTACATCGACCTGCAGGGAAAGCACGAGGCGCGCGAACTGGCGCGCGGCTGGATCGGCGAGCACACCGACGCGGCCCAGCGCGATTTCCTGCTGCCCGAGTCGAGCGTGTGGGACGCGCCGCTCGACGCGCGCCAGATCGACGCGCCCGCGATGCCGATTCCCGCGCGCGCACCGGCGTGGTGGGGCAGCAAACCGGCCGCCGACGCGCCGCTGGTGCCGCCGTCGTCCGATACCGTGGACCACCTCGGCAGCAATAACTGGGCGCTCGCGGGCAGCCGCAGCAAGGACGGCGCGGCGATCGTTTCGGACGATATGCACCTCAATATCAAGCTGCCCAACACCTGGTACCGGGTCGCGTTCCAGTTTCCCGACGCGGGCGGGGTGGTGCGGCGCATGGTCGGTGTCACGCTGCCGGGCGCGCCGCCGCTGCTGGTGGTGGGCAGCAATGGGCGGGTCGCGTGGGGGTTCACCAACAGCTATGGCGACTTCCTCGATCTCGTCGAACTCGGCACCGATGCATCGAGGCCGGGGCAGGTGCGCACGCCCGCCGGCTGGGAGACGCCGGCCGAATTCACCGAATCGATTTTGGTCAAGGGCGCGGCGGCGCGCCGCCTGGTCGTGCGCGAGAGTTCGCTCGGGCCGCTGCGCGTGGTGGGCAAGCGCAGTTACGCGATCCACTGGACCGCGCACGCGCCCGATGCGCTCAATCTCAATTCGCGGCTGCTTGAGGACGTGGCCACGCTCGACGAGGCGCTGGCCGCGGCGGCCACGATCGGCATCCCGCAGCAGAACTTCGTGGCCGGCGACGCGCGGGGCAATATCGGCTGGACCCTGACCGGGCTGCTGCCGCGGCGCACGCAGGCCGGCGCCGGCGCCACGTTTCCGCTCGCCGCCGACGGCGTTGCGCTGACCTGGAGCGCGCGGCTCGCCCCGAACGAGCATCCGGTGGTGCGCAATCCTGCCGGCGGCCAGCTATCCACGGCCAACAGCCGCCAGCTCGCGGGGCCGGGCGCGGCGCTGATCGGCGACGGTGGGCTCGACCTCGGCGCGCGCAACCACCAGGTGCGCGAACGGCTCGAGGCGCTCGGCGACGGCGCCGACGTCAAGGGCGCCTACCAGGTCGGGCTCGACGACCGCGCGCTGTTCCTCGCGCCGTGGCGCCTGCGCGCGATCGCGGCGCTCGACCCGAAGGCGCTAGAAGGCCACGCGGCGCGCGCGCAATTCCTCGACCTGCTCAAGAACAGCTGGAGCGGGCGCGCGAGCGTCGACTCGGTCGCCTACCGGCTCACGCGCAATTTCATGTGGACGACGCACGACCTGTTGTTCGCGGGCGCGAACGGCGAGCTCGCGCGGCTCGACGGCAAGGCCTCGTTCGCGCTGGCGAGCAAGCGCTGGCCGGTGGTGGTGGCGCGCCTGCTCGACGAGCGGCCCGTCGGCTGGCTGCCGCCCGGGTACGCCGACTGGCGCGCGCTGCAGCTGGCCGCGATCGACAAAGTCATCGCCGAGTTGACCGTGAACGGCGCGAGCCTGGCCGAGGCGCGCTGGGGCGAGCGCAACAAGGTCGCCATCGCCCATCCGATCAGCCTGGCCGTGCCGTTCCTGACGCCGTGGTTGTCGGCGCCGCCGGACCTGCTGCCGGGCGACGCGCATATGCCGCGCGTGGCGGGCCGCAGCTTTGGCCAGTCGCAGCGGATGACCGTGACGCCGGGGAAGGAAGAGGAAGGGATTTTCACGATGCCGGGCGGGCA
Source organism: Pseudomonadota bacterium (assembly GCA_040384885.1). Classification (GTDB taxonomy): domain Bacteria; phylum Pseudomonadota; class Gammaproteobacteria; order Burkholderiales; family Burkholderiaceae_D; genus Telluria_A. The sequence continues at coordinate 10,809 of JAZKIN010000103.1, forward strand.
GAGCGGCCATCCGCTGTCGCCGTTTTTCCTGCGCGGGCACGACGAATGGGTCAGGGGCGAGGCCGCGCCCTTGTTGCCGGGGCCGGCCAAGCACACCCTGAGGTTCGTGAACTAGGCTTACTTGGCGGGCAGCGCCACCAGCGACTGCTTCTTGAGCATGGTGACGATCAGCTCCTGCGACTGCGGCGCGCCGAGGAAGAAACCCTGCACCATGTCGCAGCCGTACTGCTTGAGCAGCACGAGCTGTTCGCCCGTCTCAACGCCCTCGGCCACGACCACCATTTTGAGGCCGTGCGCCATGGCGATGATGGCGCGCGTGATGGCCGCGTTTTCGGAGTCCTGCGGCAGCCCGCAAATGAAGCTCTTGTCGATCTTTAGCGCGCGCACGTCGAAGCGCTTGAGGTAGTTCATCGACGAGTAGCCGGTGCCGAAGTCGTCGATCGAGAGATAGACCCCGATCGCGCGCAACTGGTCGAGCGTGACCATGGTCGCGCGCGCGTCGTCCATCAGCGTGCCTTCGGTGAGCTCGAGTTCGAGCAGGCGCGGGTCGAGCCCCGTCTCGTGCAGCGCCGAGATCACCATCTGGGTCAGGTTCTCGTCCTTGAACTGCTTGGCCGACAGGTTGACCGCCATGCGCACCGGGCGCATCGAGTGGCGCTGCCACGCCATGGCCTGGATGCAGGCGGTGCGCAACACCCATTCGCCGATCGGCATGATCAGGCCCGTCTCCTCGGCCAGCGGGATGAATTCGGTCGGCAGGATGATGCCGCGCTCGGGATGGCGCCAGCGCACCAGCGCCTCGACGCCGACGATCTCGGCGCTGCTGACGTCGATCTGCGGCTGGTACAGCAGGTACAGCTCCTCGCGCTTGAGCGCCTTGCGCAGGCCCACCTCGAGTTTGACGTGGCTCATGATCTGCATCGTCAGAGAGGAGCTGTACAACTTGGCGTTGTTCTTGCCGCAGCTCTTCGCGTGGTACATGGCCGTGTCGGCGTACTTGAGCAGCGAATTGCAGTCCTCGCCGTCCTCGGGGAACAGCGAGATGCCGATGCTGGCAGTGACAAAAATCTCGTTGCCCTCGATGAGGAAGGGCCGCCGCATCGCCTCCTTGACGCGGTGCGCGACCGCGAGCGCGTTCTCGACCCGTTCGAGGTCGGGGATCAGGATCGTGAATTCGTCGCCGCCGAGGCGGGCCAGGTTGTGCGACTGGTCAGCGCGCGAGACCAGGTCGCTCGGGCGGATGGTTTCGCGCAGGCGCTCCGAGACGATTTTTAGCAGATGGTCGCCGACGTTGTGGCCGAGCGTGTCGTTGATGCGCTTGAAGGCGTCGAGGTCCATGAACAGCACCGCGAACTTCTTGTTGCCGGTGCGCGAGCGGTGCAGTTCGCGTTCGACCGTCTCGATGAAGGCCTGGCGGTTGGGGATGCCGGTCAGGCTGTCGCAGTAGGCCAGGCGCCGGATCTGCTCCTCGGTGCGTTTGCGCTCGCTGATGTCGCGCACCAGGCCGAGCACCTCGTCGGCGCCGGTGGCGACCAGGCGCGCCTCGAAATGCTGGACCGCGCCGAAGCGCGCGAGCTCGTAGTCGACCGAGCGGATATGCTGGGTGTCGAGCACGCACTGCATCTGCTCGAGCAGGCGCTCGGCGATATCGCCCGGCAGCACCTCGCGCACGTGCTTGCCCACGCAATGCTCGGTGGGGAAGGCCGCCGCCGCGTCGTGGCCCTGCTCGTAGTCGAGGTAGACGCCGTCTTTGTTGAGCCGGAAGAAGGTGTCGGGGATGGCCGCGAGCACGGCGCGGTTGTGGGCGTCGGCGATCCGCAAGCGCACTATCGCGTCGGAGGCGCGCAGCACGTACAGCACGCGGTGCCCGAGGATCGGCCAGTTGATCGGCTTGGACACGAAGTCGGTCGCGCCGACCTCGTAGGCGTGGGTGACGGCCTCGATGTCGTCGCCGCCGGTGACCATGATGATCGGGACGGCGGCGCCGGTCTCGATGCGGCGGATCTCGCGGCAGGCCAGGAAGCCGTCCATGTTCGGCATGTCGACGTCGAGCAGGATCAGGTCGGGCGCCATGTCCTGGAAACAGGCCACGGCCTGCAATCCGTCCTCGGCCTCGATCGCGTCGAGGCCGACGTGGCCGAGCATTTCGAGCATCAGCAATCGCATGACCGGATCGTCGTCGGCGACGAGGACGACGCCGCGCTTGGTTGGGAGGGCTGGCATGTCAGGTTTCCTTCTCGAGGATGACGCAGAGCGAATGCCGAACGGCCCGGAATTCATGCTCCATGTCGGTGAGGATGGCGGAGGCGCCATCGGTGCTGTCGATGCGGCCCAGGTGCTCCATGTCCTTGCACATCTGCGCCAGCGAGTCGGCGCCGACGTTGGCGCTGCTCGACTTGAGGCTGTGCGCGGCCTTGCGCAAAATGCCGGTGTCGAGGCGGGCGATGGCCTGGCGCAGCGTGCTCAGTTGCAGCGGCGTGTCGTCGACATAGGCGTTGATCACCTTCTGCACCAGCGCGCCGCCGCGCTCCTTGCTCAGCGCGCGGATGTTGTCGAGCGCATGGCGGTTGACGGCGACGCGCTCGGGCACGGCGGGCAGGTCGTCGTGGTGCACGGTGGCCAGCAGCGGCAGCGCGATCCAGCGCCCGATCACGGCGCCGAGCTGCTGCTGGGTGAACGGTTTGCTCAGGTAGTCGTCCATGCCGGCGGCCAGGCACGACTCGCGGTCGCCCTGCAGCGCGTTGGCCGTGATCGCGATGATCGGCAGGCCGCGCGGGTGGCCGTCCTGGTGCTCGTGGCGGCGGATCTCGGTGGTGGCGGCAAAGCCGTCCATCACGGGCATCTGGCAATCCATGAGCACGAGGTCGTATTCGCCCTCGCGCGCGGCGCGCAGGGCCTCGTCGCCGTTGCGCGCGCAGGTGACTTCTAGCCCGAGGCTGTCGAGCATGGCGCTGGCCACCTCGACGTTGACGGGGTTGTCCTCGGCCAGCAGCACGCGGCGCCGGTGCGCGCCGCCGCCGCGCACGCTCGGCTGCATCGGCGCGGCCAGGCCGAGCGGCAGGCCGGCCGGCGCGGCCTGGGCTGCGCGCGCGCCGCGGTTGACGATGCACTCGAACAGGTCGGCTGCGCGCGCCGGTTTGATGAGCTGGTAGGACACGCCGGCGTTACGCCGCTGCACGGGATCGGCCGCCAGTTTCTCGGAGCTGAGCAGCACGATGCGGGTCGCGCTCGTGGCCGGCTCGGCCTTGATGCTGGCCGCCAGCGACAGGCCGCTGGTGCGCTGCAGGTCCATGTCGAGGATCGCCACGTCGTAGGGCTGGCCGGCGCGCGCGGCCGCCGTCAGGAAGTCGATCGCGTCGAGCGCCGAGCCGACGCTGTCGCTGACCACCTTCCAGCTCGACAGCTGGCGCTCGAGTTCTTCGCGCGTCGCTTTTTGTTCGTCGACGATCAGCACGCGCAGGCCTTCGATCGGCTGCAGCTGCGCGCCGGGCGCGTCGGGGTCGACGCGCCGCTTGTCGAAACTGACCGTGAACCAAAAAATCGACCCTTGGGCGTGGGCGTTGTCGACCCCGATTTTCCCGCCCATCAGCTCCACCAGCTGCTTCGAGATCGCCAGGCCGAGGCCGGTGCCGCCGTATTTGCGGGTGGTCGAGCTGTCGGCCTGTGAGAAGGCCTCGAAGATGCGCCCGCGGGCGTCGCGCGAGACGCCGATGCCGGTGTCGTGCACCTCGAAACGCAGGGTGACGGCCGGGCCGTCCTCGCTGGCGACCTCGACTGTGATGAGGATCTGACCCTGCTCGGTGAATTTGACGGCGTTGCCGAGCAGGTTCACGAGGATTTGGCGCAGGCGGTTGGGGTCGCCGCAGATCGCGGTCGGAATGTCGTTGGCGATCTGGAACGCGAAGCTCAGGCCCTTGGCCTCGGCTTGCGGCATGAACACGTGGTCGATCTCGTCGAGCAGGTCCCACAGGTTGAAATTGATGTACTCCACGCTCAGTTTGCCGGCCTCGATCTTGGAGAAATCGAGGATGTCGTTGATGATCACGAGCAAGTGTTCGCCCGAGCTCTTGACGACGTTGGTGAACTGGCGCTGGGTCTCCGTCTGCGAGGTGTTGAGCAGCATTTCGGTCATGCCGAGCACGCCGTTCATCGGGGTGCGGATCTCGTGGCTCATGGTGGCGAGGAAGGCACTCTTCGCGCGGCTGGCGGCCTCGGCCGCGTTTTTTGCCTTCTCGAGTTGCTCGGTGCGCACCCCGACCTGGCGCTCGAGCTCGTCGCGGTGGTGGGTCAGGGCGGCGCCGCGCCCCTCGATCTGGGCCAGCATGTCGTTGAAACTGTCGATCAGCGTGCCGAGCTCGTCGGTGCGTTCGTGGGCGATGCGCAAGGTGTAGTTCTGGCTGGCCGACACTTTTTGCGCGGCGTTGATGAGCTTGGAGACGGGGTCGGCGATGCTGCCCTTGAAGCGCCCCGCCATCAGCAGCGCCACGAGCAGCGAGCCGCCCATGGCGGCGGCGATCACGCCAAGGCTCTTGAGGATGTCGAGCCACATATTGGTTAGGTCGGCTTCGATCATGAGTACGCCGATCTGCAATTCATTGCCGATCACGGGGCGGTACAGGCGCATGCGGGTCGACCAGAAGGTGCTGCCTTGCGCATTGGCCGCCGCCAAGGCGCCGGCGCGCGGATCGATCAAGGGATCGGGGCCGGCCAGCGCATCGTCGCGGCCCGGGGCGACGTACAGCGCGAACAGTTTTCCCTGCTGGTCGAACAGCACCGCGGTCGAGATTTCCTCCTTCGCCTTGAGCGCGCCCAATGTATGCTCGGCCTTTTTGCGGTCGCCGAACAGCAGCGCGTCGACGTTGTTGCTGGCGATTACGCCTCCGAACGAGGACAATTGCATCGCCTCGTCCTTGCGGTGGTTGACCACCGAGGTGACGGCAAACGCGACGAAAACGAAGGCGAGCGCGGTGCCGGTTGACAGGAACGAGATGATGGTCAGTTTCTGGTTGAGGCTTGAACGCTCGAAATTCAGCATGGCATACCCGGCGGTGGCAAGCGTGAGAGTTCTTAAAGCGGCCAGAGAGCCTGTGGCCGCCCTCGAATGGGACAGAGATTCCTTCAGGAAAAATATACGTTTAAATATTCTAAGCAACATTGATAGCGCTCAAAATTGCGCGCCTGCATGTTATTGAATTAAGGAAATTAGGGGGGCGCAGGGGAGGGCGAAAAGGTAGCGGGCGGCTTGCCAGGGAGGGGGCGGACGGGGCGTGGACGGGGATTGGGACGGACCGCGAGCGGGCGGCGTTGGACGCGACGAATTGCTACCCGCGCCGGCGGCAATTCGACGCATCAAGAGGCAGCGATGTTGGTCGGGCATGCGGACGTCGGACCGCGGTGCCGGCTGGCCCGGCGGACATTGCCTGTTAGCAGCATCCCCCGCGCGAACCGGATCCGTAGCGCGCTTGCTGGCGCTCGCGGAAGAATTCCTCGTAGCTCATGACGGGATCGTCGGGATGCCGGGCCTCGCAGTGCGCGACGTAGTTGGCGTAATCGGGCAGGCCGACCATCAGGCGCATGCTTTGCCCGAGGTAGCGGCCCGCCTGCATCAGTTCGTCGAGCATCAGGGCACCTGTCCCAGCGGCGACGGGACGAACGGCGTTTCCATCGCGCTCGGCTCGCCTTTGCCGCGCGCCACCAGGATCGTGCGCACCCCATAAATGAGGATGGCGACCACGACCAGCATGAAAAACGCGGCGAGCGAGGCGTCGAGGTAGTCGTTGAAGATGATGCGCTCCATCTGCTCGACGCTTTTGGCGGGCGCGAGCACGACGCCTTGATCGAGCGCGGCCTGGAACTTGCGCGCATGCGCGACGAAACCGACCCGCACATCGGCGTCGAACACCTTCTGCCAGCCGGCCGTGAGCGTGCACACGAGCAGCCAGGTGGTCGGCACCATGGTCACCCATGCAAAGCGCGCCCGCTTCATCTTGAACAGTACGCAAGTGCCGAGGATGAGCGCGATGCCCGCCAGCATCTGGTTGGCGATGCCGAACAGGGGCCACAAGGTGTTGATGCCGCCGAGGGGGTCGACCACGCCCTGATACAGGAAATAACCCCAGGCGCCCACGCACAGGCCCGTTGCGATCAGGTTGGCAGGCAGCGACTCGGTGCGCTTGAGCGTGGGCGAAAACACGCCAAGCAAATCTTGCAGCATGAAGCGCCCGGCGCGCGTTCCTGCATCGACCGCGGTCAGGATGAACAGCGCCTCAAACAAGATCGCAAAGTGGTACCAGAACGCCATCATGGCCTGGCCACCGATAACACCGGACAATATGTTCGCCATGCCGACGGCCAGCGTCGGTGCGCCTCCGGCACGCGAAATGATGGTGTGCTCGCCGACGTCGCGCGCGGTCTGGGTCAGCATTTCGGGGGTGAGGTAAAAGCCCCATTGAGAAATGGTGGCCGCCGCCGACTGTGCGGTGGACCCGATCGCGGCAGCGGGACTGTTCATGGCGAAGTAGATGCCCGGCTCGATGGTAGAGGCGGCCACGAGGGCCATGATCGCCACGAACGACTCCATGAGCATGGCGCCATAGCCGATGAAGCGCGCGTGCTCCTCGTTTTCTATCATCTTGGGCGTGGTGCCGGAAGCGATTAGCGCGTGGAAACCCGAGACCGCGCCGCAAGCGATCGTGATGAACAGGAAGGGGAAAAGGGTGCCCGACCAGACCGGCCCGCTGCCGTCGACGAAGCGCGTTACCGCCGGCATTTTAAGGTCGGGCGCGACGATGATGATGCCGATCGCCAGCGCGATGATGGTGCCAATTTTAAGGAAGGTCGACAGGTAGTCGCGCGGCGCCAGCAAGAGCCAGACGGGGATGACGGAGGCGATGAAGCCGTAGCCGATCAGCATCCAGGTCAGTTCGGTGCCGGTGAAGGTGAACATGGGCCCGAGCGTGTCCGACTGCTGCACGTATTGGCCGCCGACGATGGCGGCCATGAGCAACACGAAACCGATGATCGACACCTCGCCGATGCGCCCGACGCGCCAAAAGCGCGAGTACACGCCCATGAACAGCGCGATCGGCACCGTGGCCATGACGGTAAAGCAGCCCCATGGGGAGCCGGTCAGGGCCTTGACGACGATGAGCGCGAGCACGGCCAGGATGATGACCATGATCATGAAGGTGCCGAGCAAGGCGATCATGCCGGGGATTTCGCCGAGCTCTGATTTGATGAGGTCGCCGAGCGAGCGGCCGTCGCGCCGCATCGACAGGAACAGCACGATGAAGTCCTGCACCGCGCCCGCGAAGACGACGCCGGCAAGGATCCAGAGCATGCCGGGCAAATACCCCATTTGCGCCGCGAGCACGGGGCCGACCAGCGGCCCGGCGCCGGCGATGGCGGCGAAGTGGTGGCCGAACAGCACGTAGCGGTTGGTTGGCACGTAGTCGAGGCCGTCGTTGAATTTATAGGCCGGCGTCTGGCGCAGCGGGTCGAGCCGGAGGACGCGGCGCGCGATGAAGAGGCTGTAGAAGCGGTAGGCGATTAAGTACACGCACACGGCGGCAACGACAATCCAGACCGCGTTGATTGATTCGCCGCGCCGGAGCGCGATCGTGCCAAGCGAGACGGCGCCCAGAAGCGCCAAGGCCGCCCAGCCAATTTTGCTGATCAAAAATTGCATGGTTTTCTCCTCAATGCCGATGGCGCTGAAGGTTTGACCGAGCAAGATCGGTTTCTACTTCTGACCTGCGTCAACTGAAGCGAAGTGTGACGAGCCGAGGGCGCAACTGCCGCAACTGCCAACGGCGGTTCGATTTATGTATAATGCGGGTCTGCAGGAAGCGTGGCCGAGCGGTTGAAGGCACCAGTCTTGAAAACTGGCGACGGTGTGAGCCGTTCGTGAGTTCGAATCTCACCGCTTCCGCCAAGATATTGAACATGAGCCCCACGAGTTGGGGCTTTTTTTCGTCTTATCATAGGGGAAATGTCAAAAAGTGCGTCCGCCACCGTTCAGTGGGATGCGCTACAATCCAGCTATCCCGTGTGGGTAGGAATGTGGGTAGGATTATGGCCTCGCGCATCAACAAGCTCTCCGCACTCGAACTCAAACGGCTCGTCAAGCCCGGTTACCACGGCGACGGGGGAGGGCTGTGGCTTCAGGTGTCCGCGTCACTATCGAAGAGCTGGATCTTTCGTTTCACCATCGCCGGCAAGCAGCGCGAGATGGGTTTGGGTTCGCTTAACACTGTTGACCTGGCTGGGGCCCGTGCCAAAGCGAGGGAGTGCCGGCAGTTGCTGCTCGATGGGATGGATCCCCTCGCCAACCGCCGTGCGACCAAGACCGCGCATGCGTTGAGCGAGGCAAAGCGCATCACCTTCGACCAGTGCGCGGCTGCTTACATCGACGCCCACCGCAGCAGCTGGAAGAACGCCAAGCATGTGCTCCAATGGGAGAGCACGCTAGCGACCTACGCAAGCCCCCTGATCGGCGCGCTTCCCGTCGCGGACGTCGATACCGACCTGGTGGTGAAAGTGCTGAGCCCGATCTGGCGCGAGAAAACGGAGACCGCGGTCCGGTTGCGCGGGCGCATCGAAAGCATCCTCGACTGGGCCACCGTCAGCAAATTCCGGCAGGGCGACAACCCAGCCCGCTGGCGCGGGCATCTGGAAAACCTGCTTGCCAACCCCAACAAGATTGCGCCGGTGAAGAACCATCCGGCACTTCCGTGGCGGGAGATCGGGGGCTTCATGAAATTACTCAGGGAACGGGAGGGGGTCGCCGCGCGTGCGATCGAGTTCGCAATACTGACGGCGTGCCGCTCGGGAGAGGTGCGTGGTGCCACCTGGGCCGAGATCGACCTTGACGCGAAACTGTGGACCATTCCAGCCGAACGCATGAAAGCCGGGAAGGAGCACCGCGTTCCCCTCTCGATCCGCGCGATGGCCCTGCTGAAGTCTATTAAGCGCGGTGGGGACGTTGTTTTTCCTGGCCGGGACCGAGGGACCCCGCTGTCCGATATGAGCTTGACGGCCGTGTTACGGCGGATGGGGCGGGGCGACATCACAGTTCACGGCTTCCGGTCGAGCTTCCGCGATTGGTGTTCGGAAGAGGCTGGCAATACATTCCCGCGCGAGGTCTGCGAGCATGCGCTGGCGCATAGTTTGCCGGACAAGGTCGAAGCTGCCTATCGTCGTGGCGACCTGCTGGAAAAGCGAATCCTATTGATGCAGGCTTGGTCGGCTTACTGTGCGGCTCAGTGAAGCACACTCACCTAACTTCGCGCTGGTGATTCAGCGATGTAAATTGTTTATATCGTTAATTGAGCGGGTGTTTTTGTTGGCTGCGACCTTGACTTGAAGCGACGAGTTCGTCCGAAACGAAAGGCCGCTTTCGCCCCAAACCGGTCATCCGTACTGACTCACGATCTCAACACATTCGGCTAAGAGCTTTTGGCGGAAGCGTGACCGCAGGGCGCGCAAAAGCGGCTAATTTCGGCACAACGCCACGGCTTTTTCAGCCACTGCCGCGTTCAAGGCATATCCCGCAAAGTGATAACAGCCGCCACCAATGTTATCGCCACAATGATGTCGCTGGCACGCCTCAAGATAAGCATCCGTGTGCTGCTTGAAAACGTTTTGGGCGCAGGCGAGTTCTTCGCCCTGCAATGCATTGGACCGTGCAAACGCATCCTTCTTTTCCGGCGCGGTCTTGGGCACATAGCGCGCATCGTCCGCCAGGGTCACGTTCATCGCATCGAAGCAGCGCTCAAGCGCATTGGCGGACAACGCCGACTGCTTCTCGCGTGCCGTGGATTCCCGCTCCATCCGTGCCCGGTCGCGTGCGCATTCGCGTTCGCGCGGCAGGCATTCACGGATTGTCAGAAGTTCGTTTATTTCACCGGCCTCAGGATCGCGCATCGCACCGAAGACGGCGCGCACCTCTTGCCCGACCTTTATCTTGTGCAGGGCACGCAGGGCAGGATTTTTGGCCCCGAAGCCGATGTGCCAGTCGCCCGTGGGCGCTTCGAGCACCAGACTGGTGTTGGACACCTCCGAAACCTTCCCGACATAGACTTTGTCGGCAGCCGACGCCTCTGCGCAAAGGCACGTGGCAAGCATGATGCTGACGGTGGCAATTCTCATCTAGTCTCCAATCACGACGGCAAGGGCGCCGGTTTTCCATAAGAATACGTCATCAACCTGGCTGCCGCCCGCAGCGACCACCAGTAGGACCATAGCCCAAACACTGCAAGTGCTGCAGCGCTGCTGGACAGCAAGATCATTATTGCGGGCAGACGCATCAATTAGGAGGTTTGGTGTCTAATTGGCAGCCACGCTGGTCCGCATGTTAATGCATAACGCAGTAGCAGTCTGAATGAACGTCCGGTTCTGGCCGGTTTCTGCCCATAGTACTCGACGGTGCACTGCGGCTGGCGCTGTGCCAGCGTTGGTTCGAGCGCAACGGGCGGGTGGACCAGCGCTTCTTTGAATTAACTTTTTTACCCTGCCGCTAAGGTTTAACATGGATTTTGACCTTTAACATAGCTAGTGTTAAAGTACAAAAACACGTTAAAGGCTCCCATGAAGGTACTCCTCGACCAGATGACCTCGTATTTAAGGCGCACGCTCCAAACCGAGTTGGCGCGCCCCCGGCTATGGCGAGGAGCTCAGGGTATTCCGCGCCATCTGAACGAAAGCTTCGTCATCTACCAGAGTGAATTGTTGGGGATGCCCTGCCTCCTGGTCGTTCTCCGAGGGGCGGCCGAGCCGACGCCGACGGAACTGAAAACCCATCTGCGCCTCATTGAAGCAAAGGCGGCACTTCCCACAATCTACGTTCAGCAGTCAATACGGGCGAATGAGCGGCAGCGCCTTATCGATCAGCATATCGCCTTTGTTGTGCCTGAGCGGCAACTGTTCCTTCCCCCTTTGGGCATTGATCTCAGGGAGCATTATCTGGCAAGAGCGAACGTCGACGACGAGGTGCTCAGCCCCTCTGCACAGCTGGTCTTCCTTGGTCAACTGATGCGGCTGTGGCCCGATGGGCTAAACGCCTCCGATTTTGCACGCCTTCTCGGCTACAGCCCGATGACGATGTCGCGCATCAAGCGCGAATTGCAGTCCCACACACTTGCCGGATCTTCATTGCCAGCAGGCCTGCTTTGGAAACAGGCACAGCCTATATTGCGCTCCCCATTGCGCCAAAAGTTATGGATACGAAATCCCCGCGAGGAGTGGCGCGGTTACCCGCTGGCGGGACTAAGCGCATTGGCTTGGCGCACGATGCTCAGTCCGCCGAAACAAGAAGTGCGCGCCATCGGCGAGCAAGCATGGCGCGCTCTTCCAGGGCGCGGTCAACTTCAGGTCGAGCTTGAATACACGCCGGACGCGCTGGAGCTGGAATTGTGGAAGTACAATCCCCAATTGCTCAACACCGTAGAGACTAGGAATCCGATGCATGCGGACAACAGCAACGAAACCAGTGTCGATCCCTATTCCCTGTACTTGAGCTTGCGCGGACATAGCGATGAACGGGTGGAGATCGCGCTCAATGAAATGATGGAGAACTTCAACGTATGAGCGCACCAACCGGCCTCGATTTGTTCCAGGCGGCATTCGCCAGCTATGCCGATCAATACGTGCTGATAGGTGGGACCGCCACTCACCTGACGATGGCGGCTGCGGGACTCGCGTTTCGCAATACGCGCGACCTCGACATCGTTTTGATCGTCGAAGCGCTGACGCCGGAATTTGCCCGCGCCTTTTGGGCATTCATCGGCGCGGGTGCGTATGGGAGTATGGAAAAGGGAGGCGAGGCTAGGCAGTTTTACCGCTTCACGAAACCGGCAACGTCAGGCTACCCGGCTATGCTCGAACTATTTTCCCGCGTGCCCGACGGACTTCAGTTTGAACCCGGCGGCCAGCTCACACCGATCCCTTTCGGAGACGAAGCGGAAAGCCTCTCGGCCATTTTGCTTGACGATCACTATTACCATCTGATCCGTGAGGGCGCGCGTCAACAGGACGGCTTGGCTTGGGTCGACGAACAAGTGCTTATCCCGCTCAAGGCCCGAGCTTGGCTCGACCTTCGACAGCGCAAGGCCGCCGGGCCGGGCGTTGACGAAAAGACTGTCCGCAAGCATTTGAACGACGTGCTCAGACTGACCCGGGTGCTGACAGAAGAGTCACGCGTCACACTGCCGCCATCCATCCATGCGGACCTTATGACCTTCATCGGTGCCGCACGCCAGGAAGTCGTCGATCTGAAGTCGCTCGGATTTCGTGCCGGGACGAGTCTCGACAATATTGTGGACCAGTTAATTCAGGCGTTTCCGATCCAGCGGCCGGCATGACCTCCTGGTCCCCGCGCCACTGGTCGGTAGCGCTATTTATAGCGTAAGGTAAGGATGGAATCGGGACGTATAAAACAGCTGCGGCAGGACCAGCGAGCTGGCGAAGGATCTAAGCCTGCGCCATGGCAAGGGCTTCAGCCGTAGCAACCTGATTCGCATCCGCCAGTTTTACCAGACCTACCCAGAAAAGTGCGACGATGTCGCACCAGTTTAATTTCCCGGAGCACTCCCCCTTGCCCGCTTTTGACGAAACGATCGAACAATCCCCACCAGCACCAGACATGGTTTTATGCATTCCTGGACCGTGGGCCGCCCGTGACGAATGCTTCAACGCTGTCATGCGCGATAGTGGCGGGTACCTCATGCTTGGCGAATCTCTACTGCACGTGGCATCGTCATTCAAGTGCGAGCTCGAGTTCCACGATCCAGATCCAGCGATGGAGAGGGCTTTCAGCGCCACTGGGTCTCATTGGCGGGACACCCCCGCGATGGCCGCCATCGCCGAGCATCGCTCCGTCGTCTATCTGGTGGGTTGTGGCGGGACGCGTGAGGCTGCAGAGGCGATGATCCGCGCCGCCGCCGCGCTGCTAGACGCTGGCGGCCTCGGCGTGAAGGTCGAGAGCAGCGGGCTGGCTCATTCTCCTGAAAAATGGCGTTCGCTCGTTGCGAACCTCCACTTGTTCAGTGCCCACGAGGCACTCGTGGTTTATGTCACGGGCGATGAGATCTATTCCTGCGGAATGCATCTGTTGGGCCTGCCTGATGCAATCACAGGAGAGCGTGATCATGTCGCTGGCGTTGAATTGCTGCGCGTGTTCACGCGCTACGTGTTCCGCGAAGCGCCTCAGTTGCGCGACGAGCAAACGTTTGCGGCGGAAGTTGCCGCTCCTTCGTACCGCCTCCGCCGCGATCGCGGCATCGCCTATCCAGCCGATTCGCTGTTTGCGAACGAGTTCGGCTACTGGCGGCTGGTGCCGGTGCAGGCCCTGGTGAAGCCATCCCGCAAGCGTGGTTGGCGTCAACTATCTTGGCCGGTCGGCGTCAATTATCTTGGCCGGTGAAGC
>JAZKIN010000104.1:0-1887 GCA_040384885.1 Pseudomonadota bacterium
ATCGGCATGGACAAGATCTACACCAAGATGATCTGGCTCATGCACGGCCTGCCGACGCCCGAATACGCCACGCTCGAGCGCGGCACCGACCTCGCGCAGGTCGTCGCCAAGCTGGGGCTGCCGCTGATCGTCAAGCCGCCGCACGAGGGCTCGACCATCGGCATCACCAAGGTCGGCGCCGCCGAGGAGCTGCAGGCCGCGTACGAGGTCGCCGCCGGCTTCGACGACGTGGTGCTGGCCGAGCAGTTCGTGACCGGGCGCGAGTTCACGGTGGCCGTGCTGGGCCAGGGCGCCGGCGCGCGCGCGCTGCCGATCGTCGAGATCGTGGCGCCGCAGGGGAATTACGACTACCAGAACAAATATTTTTCGGACGACACCAAGTACTTCTGCCCGCCCGAGCTCGACGCCGCCACGACCGCCGAGATCGAGCGCATCGCGGTCGCCGCGTATGTCGCGCTGTGCTGCGAGGGCTGGGGCCGGGTCGACGTGCTGCTGCGCGCGAGCGACAACAAACCGTTCCTGCTCGAGGTGAACGCCTCGCCCGGCATGACCAGCCATTCGCTGGTGCCGATGGCGGCGCGCGCGGTCGGCATCAGCTACGAAGACTTGTGCCTCGAGATCGTGGCGTCGGCGCGGCTCAAAATGAACAAGGGACAGGGCTAAACCATGTGGCAGGACGTGCGCGCGATGAACACGATCACCAGCGGCCTGATGGCCGCGGTCGTGCTCGCGTGCGTCGCCTCCGGCGTGTGGTGGTTGTCGCAGCGCTCGATGTTCACGCTGCGCAGCATCAGCGTCGAGAGCATGTACGGCATGGAGCTCAAGCACGTGAACCGGCTGACGCTGCGCGAGGGCGCGGCCGGGCGCATCAAGGGAAATTTTTTCACGACCGACCTCGAGCAGGTGCGCACGGCGTTCGAGTCGGTGCCCTGGGTGCGCCAGGCCACCGTGCGGCGCGAATGGCCCGACCAGCTCATCGTCGAGCTCGAGGAGCACGAGGCGCTCGCGACCTGGGGCGAGGACGGGCGCATCCTGTCGGTCAAGGGCGACCTGTTCACGGCCAACCTGGCCGAGATCGAGGACGAGCGCGCGCTGCCCGAGTTCGAGGGCCCGGAGGGCAGCGAGAAAGAAGTGCTGGCGCGCTTCGCGCAGTTGCGCGGCTGGTTCGCGCCGCTGCGGCTGACGCCAAACGGGCTGTCGCTGTCGAGCCGCTACGCGTGGACGGTCAGGCTCGACAACGGCACCAGGGTCGCGCTCGGGCGCGAGCAGGACAACAACACGCTCAAGACGCGGGTCGCGCGCCTGGTCGGGATCTATCCGCAGTTGCTGGGCCGCCTGGGTGAGGGCATCGGCACCATCGACATGCGCTACCCGAACGGGCTGGCGCTGACGGCGGCCAGCTTGTCGGTGCCGGCGGACGCGAGCAAACCGGTGCAGAGCGCGGTAAAAAAGCAGGTTTCGAGCAGTACTACAACAAGCACAAACAGACAGTAGGCGACAGCAAATGACTAAAGACGCGAAAAACCTGATCGTCGGCCTCGACATCGGCACCTCGAAAGTGGTGGCGGTGGTGGCCGAAGTGATGTCCGACGGCCGCCACGAGGTGATCGGACTCGGTCAGCACGAGTCGAAGGGATTGAAGAAGGGCGTCGTCGTCAACATCGAGGCCACGGTCGAATCGATCCAGCGCGCGCTCGAAGAGGCCGAGCTGATGGCCGACTGCAAGATCCGCAACGTCTACGCGGGCATCGCCGGCAGCCATATCCGCTCGTTCAATTCGAGCGGCATGGTCGCCATCAAGGACAAGGAAGTGACCGCGACCGACGTCGCGCGCGTGATCGAGACGGCCAAGGCGGTCAACATCCCGACCGACCAGCAGCTGCTGCA
>JAZKIN010000105.1:0-83608 GCA_040384885.1 Pseudomonadota bacterium
GCGCGCGAGATGACCGGCAAGTCCGGCCAGAAGTGCACGGCGATCCGCCGCATCATCGTGCCGCAAAAGCATGTCGAGGCGGTCGGCGCCAAGCTGCGCGAGCGGCTCGCGAAAATCGTCGTCGGCGATCCGTCGATCGAGGGTGTGCGCATGGGCGCGCTCGCCTCGCTCGACCAGCAGCGCGATGTCGGCGAGCGCCTCGCGATGCTCGCCAAGGGCAACGAGATCCTGTTCGGCGCCGCCGACGGCTTTTCGCCGAAAGGCGAGGGCGCGCACAAGGGCGCGTTTTTCGCGCCGACGCTGGTGCTGTGCCGCGACGGTTTCGCCAACGATGCGGTGCACGATGTCGAGGCCTTCGGCCCGGTCAGTACGATGATGACCTATAACGACCTGGACGAGGCGTTGGCGCTGGCCGCGCGCGGCAAGGGTAGCCTGGTCAGCACGCTGGTCACGCGCGATCCTATGGTCGCCGCGCGCGCGGTGCCGGTGGCCGCGGCCTCGCACGGGCGCGTGCTGGTGCTCGAGCGGGAAGCGGCGGTCGACTCGACCGGCCACGGCTCGCCGCTGCCGCAGCTCAAACACGGCGGCCCGGGACGCGCCGGCGGCGGCGAGGAGCTCGGCGGCATCCGCGCGGTGCGCCACTTCCTCCAGCGCGCCGCGCTGCAAGGCTCGCCGACCATGATCGCCGCCGTCACGGGCGAGTATGTGCGCGGCGCGGCGGTCAAGGAGGCGCCGCTGCACCCGTTCCGCAAGTACTTCGAGGAGCTCGAGATGGGCGACTCGCTGCTGACCCACCGGCGCACCGTCACCGAGGCCGACATCGTCGCCTTCGGCGGCATCTCGGGCGACTTCTTCTACATGCACTTCGACGAGATCGCGGCCCGCGATTCGCAGTTCGGCAAGCGCATCGCGCACGGCTACTTCGTGCTGTCGGCGGCGGCCGGCCTGTTCGTCTCGCCGGCGCCCGGTCCGGTGCTGGCCAACTATGGCCTCGACAACCTGCGCTTCATCACGCCGGTCGCCATCGGCGACACGATCCGCGCGCGCCTGACCTGCAAGCGCAAGGTCGACCGCAACCGCGTCGATGAAAAGGGTGTGGGCCAGGGCGTGGTCGCCTGGGACGTGCAGGTGACCAACCAGAACGAGGAATTGGTCGCCAGCTACGACATCCTGACGCTGGTGATGAAGCGCGGCTGATGGCGTGATTGCTTGGGCATGGTTGCTTTTGCCTGGTGCCTAAGGCACCATGCGAGCTCATTTGCACCGTAGCGCAATCAAGCCCACGCCCGCCATGCTCCTGCAAGCACTCGATCAGCACCTGATCAATCCCAACGCGCGGCCCGCCCTTGGCGGGATGCGCCGTTTCGCCGTCGAATTTTGGTACTTCGGTGTTAAGAATGCACGCGCCTGCCTGTTTGTTGTCCTGTTCTTCGCCGCCGTGTTCCTGGTGCCGCGCGCTGGCGTATTCGGCCTGCCGCGCTACGACGTGCTGCTTCTCGTCGCCGTCGCCATCCAGCTCTGGATGCTGCGCTCGGGCCTCGAGAGCGCCGATGAACTCAAGGCCGTCTGCGTGTTCCACCTGGTCGGCTTCGCCCTCGAAGTGTTCAAGACCTCGAGCGGCATCAGGTCGTGGAGCTATCCCGATCCGGCGTACTCCAAGCTGTTCGACGTGCCGCTGTTTGCGGGCTTCATGTACGCCTCGGTTGGCAGCTACATGATCCAGGCCTGGCGCTTGTTTGAGCTGCGCATCCGCCACCATCCGCCATACTGGATGGCAACCCTGATTGCGGTGCTGATCTATGCAAACTTCTTCACCCACCACTATATCGGCGACTATCGCTTCTATCTGGCCGCCTGCGCGCTCGGACTGTATGCGCGCACCAGTGTGGTTTTTCGTCCGTTTGACCGCGACCGCAACATGCCCTTGCCGCTTGCGTTTGTGCTCATCGGTTTTTTCATCTGGCTGGGCGAGAACATCAGCACCTTCGGCGGCGTCTGGCGCTATCCTCATCAAATGGGGGCTTGGTCGGCGGTCCATGTGGCAAAGTGGAGTGCCTGGTCATTGCTGGTCATCATGACATTTACGATCATTATTCACCTCAAGCACATCAAGGCGCGCATCCATGTGGCCCCATAAAATGCGGGCTTGACCTGCTGCTTTTACAACAATTTGGAAATGCAGCCAAGAATTCTTGACAGTCTTATATCACCCTCATATATTACCGATATTCGGGAAATTTTCTCTCGGTGTGCGACTAAATAGGGGATGCTGATGGCTCAGGACGAAGATGGCGGCACTGAAGAGAGTTTTGGCTCGCGCTTCCTGAGTGGTTTGAAAGGCATGATCCTCGAAGACGAGGTGCCGGCCAAGCGTGCGCCCGCCGAGCCCGAGCCGCCCGCCAACGGCGCGGCCAACGCGTCCGCCGCCGCGCCGCGCGCCGCGCCCGGCCAGCCGCAGCCAGGCCAGGCCCACGCCGCGGCGCCCTTAGCCGCGCCGGCGTCGGCCGATTCGCCGATGTTCGCCAGCCTGCTGTCGGTCACGCTCGCGCGCGCCACGGCCTATACCGCGCTGACCGAAGCCATGACCCCGCTCGAGGAGATCATCCCCGACGAGATGACGCGCTACCGCGCCGCCTTCGCCGTCATCAAGAAGAACCGCACGCTCGAGCAGGTGGTGCAGGCGATCGACTTGCAGCACATGGAGGTGCTCGCCGAGGAAGTGGCGCGCTTCGGGGTGCAGGCCAAGAGCAAGCAGTTCCAGGACGTGCAGTCGCGCGTCGACGAATCGACCAACCTCAAGGCCAAGATCGACGCGGCCAACGCGCAGGTGGCGAACCTGCGCCGCGAGCTCGAAGAGAAGGTGCGCGCGATCGAGGATGGGATCCAGCGCGACCGCCAGCGCGCCGCCGAGATCGACCGCGCGGTCGCCGAAAACCAAAAATCGATCGAGGCCGTGCAGCGCCAGTTCGACGGCGCCGCCGCCGCCGTGCGCGAAAACCTGACCGGCGCCAAGGCCAAAATCCTCAAATACCTGGCTTGAGCGGGGCGCCCAGCCGCGCGCCGCGCCCGCATGGCAGGGTGATTCTGTCGTTTGCATCGCCTCCATTTTTTCTATCGCCCCACCCCCAGCAAAGGAAGTCAACATGATCGAGAACGCTCCGAAGGATTTCAAACCGAAGGGCTTCTGGGAGCGCCCCGAGGGTGTCACCGGCCAGATTTTCGGCGTGGCCCTGATCGGCGGCGCGGGCTATCTGCTGTACCAGGCGCTGCCCTACATCATCACTTTGCTGCAGAACACGATCACCGCGATCGCGCTCGGCGTCGTCGCGGTCGTGCTCGGCTTCATCGTCACCGACAAGCGCTTCTGGCGCCTCGGCAAGTACATGTATATGAGCATGATGCGCAAGATCACCCAGGTGTTCGTCGAGATCGATCCGATCGGCATCATGAAGAACTATGTGGTCGAGCTGCAAGGCAAGCTCGAGAATATGAACAAGCGCATCGCCCAGCTCAGCGGCATGATCCGCGCCTGCAAGGAAGAGATCCAGAAGAACGAGAAGGTCAAGTCGGGCGCGCTCAAGATGGTCAACGAGGCGCAGAAGGAGGGCAAGGCGACCGTCATCGCGCTGCAGTCGCGCAAGGCCGGCCGCATGGCCGAGGCCAACATCACCTACCAGGACCTGCTCGCCAAGCTCGAGTTGCTGTACCGCGTGCTGGTCAAGTACCAGGACGTGTCGAACTTCCTGATCGAGGACATGAAGCAGGAGATCGAAGTCAAGATGCGCAAGAAGGAGATGGCCGACGCCGCCCACTCGGCCATGAAGTCGGCGATGAGCATCATCAACGGCGACCCCGATGCGAAGGAGATGTTCAACATGGCCAACGAATACCTGGCCGCCGACTACGCGATGAAGATCGGCGAGATCGAGGACTTCGTGCGCATGTCCGACTCGTTCATGTCCTCGGTCGACCTGCAGAACGGCGTCTACGAAGCCGACGCCATGAAGATGCTCGAGGACTGGGAAAAGAACGCCGACTCGATCGTGCTGGGCGACTCCAAGCGCCTGCTGATCGAGAACAATCCATCGCCGACGGTGAAGATGGGGATGGCGCCCGAAAAAGAGGCGGTGCGCGTCAACACGACCGACGTCCAGTGGTTCGACAAGTCGTAAACAGCCTTTAGTTGTTACCGGCCGCGCGCGGACGCGGCCACTACCAGATCCATATAAAAGGAACCACCATGGCACTCAAGCCCATCCCAAGGCTCATCCTGATCGTCGCCGTCATCGGCGGCGCCGTCTACGGCATCAACAAATACTTCGGCGGCGGCGCGCTGCGCGGCGAGACCACCGCGAGCATCGTCCCGACCGGGCTCGATATGCCGGTCGCCGCCGGCACCGGCCCGCAAGGTTCTGGCGCGGTGATCGACACCGCGGCCGTGCCTAAAAGCGGCGGCAACTACATGCCGAAGATGCTCGTCATTCCGTGGAACGCGACCGCGGCGCTGCACTTCGCCAACGGCGACGCCAGCACCAAGCCGGGCAGCCTGATGGCCAAGCGCGGCGTCAACCTGCTGCTCGAGCGCCAGGACGACTACGCGCAGATGGTGGCCGAGCAGGCCCTGTTCGCGGCCGAAGTCGCCGCCGGCGTCGACCAGCCAAGCAAGGGCGCCGCCTTCGTCATCATCATGGGCGACGCGCTGCCCGGTTACGCCAGCTCGGCCAAGGCCGCGCTCGAGAAGATGGGCCAGCAGATCGAAGTGGTCGGCGCGGTCGGCTACTCGCGCGGCGAAGACAAGTGCATGCTGCCGCTCGAAGTGGCGGGCAATCCGCAAAAGGCGCGCGGCTCCCTGATCGGCGCCGTGCTGCGCGACGGCGACTGGAACATCTGCGTCAAGTACGCGGCCGACAACAAGATCCCGGTCAATCCCGACGTGCGCACCTACGACCCGGAGGCGATGAACTTCGTCGCCACCACCTCCTTCGTCGAAGCCGACGAGAAGCTGATCGCCGCCTCCAAGGGCGCCTGCGAAACGCGCCCGGTGGTCAACAAGGGCAAGGCCACCGGCGAAAACCGCCGCGTGTGCCAGAACGGCACCGCGACCTGGACACCGGGCGACGTCAAGGTGGCGCGCGAAGTGGGCGGCCTGGCTTCGGTCGCCTCGACCAAGGAATACATGTGGCAGATGCCGTCCACGATCATCGGCAACAAGCAGTGGATGGAGAAGCATCCCGAGTACGTGAGCAATATGCTCGCCGCCGCCTTCGAGGCCAGCGACGCGGTCAAGGCCAGCGACGCCAACCTCCTGATCGGCACCGGCATCCTGGCCAAGGTCATGAAGGAGCAGGACGCGCAATGGTGGGCCAAGTACCACAAGGGCGTGACCGAGAACGACAAGCAGGGCCACCCGATCAGCCTTGGCGGTTCGACCACCAACAACCTGGCCGACAACCTGTTCCTGTTTGGCCTGAACGGCAACGACAACCTGTACAAGCGCGTCTACACCGTGTTCGGCAATATCGCCAAAGAGATGTATCCGAAGGATATGCCCGAGGTGATCGCCTACGACAAAGTGGTCAACACGCGCTACCTGCAGGCGCTCGCGAGCGGCTCGGTCGCGGCGGCCGCCGTGCGCCCCGACGTGCCGGCGTTCACCCCGAACGCGCCGGCCACCTCGACGTTTTCGAAGCGTGCTTGGGCGGTTGAATTCGACAGCGGCAAGGCCACCTTCCGTCCCGAGGCGATCCCCGTGCTCGAGCAGATGATCGACCAGATCACCGTGTCGGGCCTGGCCGTGCAGATCGCCGGCCACACCGACAGCAGCGGCGACCCGAGCGCCAACCTGGCCCTGTCGAAGCGGCGCGCCGAGGCGATCAGCCAGTGGCTGCAGGCGAACGCGCCGTCGTCGTTCCCGAAAGAGCGCCTGCGCACCCGCGCCTACGGAGACCAGCAGCCGCTCTCGGACAACAACACGGCCGAAGGCAAGGCAAAGAACCGCCGTGTCGAAGTGTCGCTGATCCGCACCGAGTAAAGCGGAACCCGCGGCCGGCGCACCATGCCCGGCCGCGTTTTTCTTCATCCTCTCTTTCGACGAGAACGCGGCCACATGCAAAAGGCATCGAATCTATTCCTCCCCTATACACCGGTCGCACCCTCGCACATCAAGATCGTGTTCGCGGTGCAGGCCGTTCTTGCGGTTCTCATCTGGTCGGCCAGTAATTCCAAAGCGCTGCCTTCGCCGCTCGAAGTGATGACGTCGTGGCTCGACCTGGTGCGCAACCACGACCTCATGTTCGAGCTCTGGAGCAGCGTCAAGATCAGCCTCATTTCGCTGCTCATCTCCACTGCCGCCGCGGTCGTCGTGGCGGCCCTGAGCACGGCGACCATGTTCCAGCCGCTGGCGCGGTTTTCGTCGTCGCTGCGCTTCCTCGGCTTCGCCGGCCTGACCTTCGTGTTCATGCTGATGTCGAGCGACTCGTACTGGCTGCGCATCTCGCTGCTCTCGTTCGGGATGTTCGTGTTCATGGTCACCGGCCTGCTGGCCGAGATCAGGGCCACGCCGCAGGAGCAGGTCGACCACTGCCGCACGCTCGGCATGAAGCACTGGCGCATCACGGCGGAGGTGGTCTTGCTCGGCAAGGCCGATGTCACGCTCGACCTGGTGCGCCAGAACGCGGCGGTCGGCTGGACCCTGCTCACGCTGGTCGAGGGCCTGACCCGTTCCGAAGGCGGCATCGGCGCCATGCTGCTCAACCAGAACCGCTACTTCCTGCTCGCCGGCGTGTTCGCGATCCAGATCACGATCCTGGTCTACGGCCTGACGCAGGATAAATTCCTCGGCCTGCTCAAGGACGCGATGTGTCCCCATTCACGGCTCGGCAAGGAAGGGGGCGCGGCATGAGCGCGGTACTCAAACCTTTTACCACCGGCGAGCGCCTGCTCACGATCGAGGACGTCTGCGTCTCGTACGACAAGCCGATCCTCAAAAAACTCGACGCTAAAATCGACAACATCATCCGCGACGGCATGCAGCAGGGCCAGGTCGTGGCGTTGCTCGGGCCCTCGGGCAGCGGCAAGACCCAGCTGTTCCGCTGCATCGCGGGCCTGCAGCGGCCTACCTCGGGCTCGATCCGGCTCAGGGACAGCGCCAGCCAGGTCATGCCCGGCGAGGTCGGCGTGGTGGCCCAGCACTACCCCCTGTTCAACCACCGCACGGTGCTGGGCAACCTGCTCGTGGCGGCCTCGCGCTTCATCAAGGATCCGAAGCAGGCGCGCGAAAAAGCGCTCGCCATGCTCGAGGAGTTCCACCTCGAAGACAAGGCGATGGCGTATCCGCAGTCGCTTTCGGGCGGCCAGCGCCAGCGCATTGCGATCGCGCAGCAACTGCTGTGCAGCTCGCACTTTCTGCTCATGGACGAGCCGTTTTCGGGGCTCGATCCGCTCGCCAAAAGGCGAGTGTGCGAGACCATCGCCGGCGTCTCGACCAAACACGAGCTCAATACCATGATCGTCGTCACGCACGATATCGAAAGCGCGATCGCGATCGCCGACACGGTCTGGATTTTGGGCCGCGACCGCGACGACAAGGGCAACGCGGTGGCCGGCTCGCGCATCCAGGAGGTCATCAACCTGGCCGAGATGGGCATGGCATGGGACCCGGATATCGAAGGGCGGCCCGAGTTTTTCGAGCTCACCAAGCGCATCAAGCGCCAGTTCGCCGAACTGTAGGAGGCAGCATGCAAACAGCGGTGGAGGGCGGCAGTGACGCCAAACCGGGCAGCCTGACGGGGCTCGACTGGCGCCTGCACGCGGTCATGGCCGACCGCGGCATCAAGTTCGCCAAGGACCTGCAGGACGCGCTCGCGCGCGACGGCTGCCCGGTCAGCGCGAGCAGCATTTCGCGCCTGGTCTACCAGGAGCCCAAGCAGCTCGACATCAGGCTCCTGAGCAGCTTGTGCCGGGTGCTCGGCTGCACGCCGGACGAACTGCTGGTGCCACGCCGTGGCAAAGAACTCACTTAGCGCGCAGCCGGCGCTTTCAACCCACACAGTTGCAGTCAAGGAGACTTAGGAATGGATTCTCAACGCGGTGCCGGTGGCACATCGGGCGGCTCGCTCGCTTTTTTTCTGGGCCTGATCATGGCCTGCGCCGGCGGCTTTATGCTGCTCGATAATATAGTCGTCTCGAACAGTTGGGGCTTCGGCGCGCCGCTGTACCGCATCTCCTACGGCGGCGGCTGGAACGTCTCGGGCGGCGCTTTGCTGATCCCCTTCATGTTCGGGGTCGGCTGGATTTTTTATAATGCGCGCGCGCCGTGGGGCTGGATCCTCGCAGGCGGTTCGCTGGCGGCGATCATCTTCGGCGTGATCAGCAGCCTGAGTATCAACTTCCGCACGATGTCGCTGCTTAACCTGATCATCATCCTGGTGCTGACGGTCGGCGGGCTGGGGCTGTTCGCCCGTTCGCTACGCAGGTCCTGACACCCGGGCCACACGGCTCACCGGCGGCGCCCTCGCGGCGCCGCTTTCTCATTCATCACCTGCGATCGCCTGCATGCATCTGCCCATCCGCCGTTTGAGCGCCGCCGCGCTGTGTGCCATCCTGGCCTTGAGCGGCGGGGCGGCAATCGCGCGCAGCGCCAATGCCCATCTGTCGCAAGTGGATGCGGCGGCGCGTTCGGCGCGCCTGTCGAATGTCGACTATGTGCTCGACTTCTCGCTTAGCGGCGGCGAGCGTTTCAGCGGCACCAGCACGGTCGGCTTCGACCTGCGCGACACCGCCGCGCCGCTCACGCTCGATCTCGAAAAGGCGGACATCACGACGCTGCTGGTCAACGGCAAAGCCGTCGCGCCGCGTTACAACGGCTGGTTCATCACGCTCGCGCCGCAGCACCTGCGCAAGGGGCGCAACAGCGTCACGGTGGGATTCGAGCGCGCCCACAGCAGCAACGGCGAAGGGCTGCACCGGATGGTCGACCCGGCCGACGGCAGGGTCTACACGTACTCGCAGTTCGAGCCGTCGGCGGCGCACCAGATGTTCGCCCTGTTCGACCAGCCCGACCTGAAGGCGGGCTTCACCCTGAGCGTGACCGCGCCGGCCGACTGGCAGGTGGTCTCGGCCACGCGCGAGAGCGCGGTGCTAACGCAGGGCGCGCTGCGGCGCTGGACCTTTCCAAAGACGCCAAGACTGAGCCCGTACACCTTTTCGCTGCACGCGGGGCCGTACAAGGTATGGGAGGACAACAGCGGCAAGTACCCCATGCGCCTGTTCGCGCGCCAGTCGGTGGCCGACCAGGTCAGGCCGGCCGACTGGTTCAGGTACACCAAAAGCGGGCTCGCGTTCTTCGAGGGGTATTTCGGCGTGCCTTATCCGTTCGCCAAATACGACCACCTGCTGGTGCCCGATTTTTTGTACGGCGCGATGGAGAACGTGGGCGCGGTCACGTTCGCGGAGGACGGCTTTTTGTTCAAGTCGGAGATGACGCCGGAGCAGCGCGAAAACCTCGCCAGCTACATCATGCACGAGATGGCGCACCAGTGGTTTGGCGACCTGGTCACGATGGAGTGGTGGAACGGCTTGTGGCTCAACGAGAGCTTCGCCTCGTTCATGGGCACGCTCGCCACCGCCGAGGCGACCGAATTCAAGGGCGCGTGGCAAACGTTTTATGCGGGCGAGAAGCAGGGCGCCTACCGCGAGGACCAGTCGGCGGCGACCCATCCGATCGAGGCGCCGGTGGCGTCGACCGCGAACGCCTTCGACAACGCCGACGGCATCGTCTATGCCAAGGGCGCGGCCGCGCTCAAGCAGTTGCGCCATGTGCTGGGCGAGGAGGTGTTCCGCAAGGGCGTGCACGACTACCTCGTCAAGCATGCGTATAAAAACGCACGGCTGGCCGACTTCACGGGCAGCCTTGGCGCGGCGGCCGGACGCGACCTGTCGGTCTGGACCCGGCAATGGCTGCACGAGGCGGGCGTCAACACCATCACGGCCAGGCTGCGCTGCGAGGACGGCAAGGTGGCGGCGTTGAGCATCGACCAGCGCGCGCCCGGCGCCGGCCGCAATACCTTGCGCGAGCAGCGGGTGCAGGTGGCCGCGTTCACGCTCGACGGCGCGCGCCTGAAGCAGGGCAAACTGCTGGCGCTGACCTTCAAGGGGGCCTCGACCCCTGTGCCCGGGATGGTCGGCCAGCCTTGCCCCGACCTGGTGTACCCGAACTATGGCGATTGGGGCTACGTCAAGGTGCGGCTCGACGCGCGCTCGTTCGCGACCGCGCAGCGCAGCCTGAGCAAGGTCGAGGATCCGTTTTTACGCATGATGCTGTGGCAAAGCCTGTGGGACGCGGTGCTCGACGCCGAGCTGCCGCTCAATGCCTTCATCGACGCGGCGCTGGCCAATGCGCCCGCCGAGACCGACCACACGCTGCTCGGCGCCGCGGTCGCCAAAATCCATGCGTCGCGGATCTATCTCGACGCCATCGCCCCCGGCTCGAGCTATGCGCGCAAAACCAATTTGGCGATCGAGCAGATGGCCTGGGCCGGCCTGCAGCGGAACAGGAGTAACGGTCCCTTGCTGGCCCACTGGTTCGATCTGTACCTGCACGCGGCCAGCAGTGCCGAGGCGCTCGGCAAGCTGGAGGCGATCCTCGCGGGCCGGCTGGATGTCGGCGGCGAGGCGCCGAACCAGGAGCTGCGCTGGGGGATCATCAAGCAGCTCAACCGGCACGCGGCGCCGGGCAGCGCCGCGCTGATCGAGGCCGAACTGGCGCGCGACAAGTCCGACGCCGGGCAGGCTGCCGCGCTCGCGGCGACGGTCATGCGGCCCGATGCCGCGCTCAAGGCGCAATGGCTGGCCAAGATCGGCGACCCTAACACGCCGCTGCCGTTTGCGCGCATGCGCGCGGCCATGGAAAGCCTGTATCCGCCCGGGCAGGGCAAGCTCGAGGAGGAAAGCTTTGACCAGCGCCTGCGCATGCTGGTGGCGATCGATAAATCGGCCGAGCTGCCCTACGTGCGCACCTATGCCGAGACGCTGATTCCCTCGACCTGCACCAGGGCGAGCGTGGCGCGGCTGGCGGCCGCGCTCAAGCGCCATCCGGCGCTGTCTGCGGGCACCCAACGCGCGCTCAGCGACACTTTGGAAGAGGACGCGCGCTGCGTCAGGATCGGCGCCGCGATGACGCTGCCGGCCGGCTGAGGGTCATGCAAATTTGAATGACCTGTGCCGCCTCTATGCATTTACGCATACCGCTCCAGGGCGCCGCTTGAGCAGTTGCGCAAGGCACGCCGGATCGTCGACAAAGACGAGCAGGTAAGTTGGCGCGCGCTGCACGGTTTTGAAGCGCTCGACCAGCAGCGCCGGGTCGCCGGTGAGCGTGAGCAGGACGTTGGGCGCGTCGAACGGGCTCACCTTCATGTAATCCTCGCGCGCGATGCCGAGCCGTTCGCTCCACTGCCTGGCCGGTTCGCCGAGGCGCACCGCGTCGACGATCGCCTCGAGCGGGATGTCGGCCGTGAAGCGGCTGCCCACCCGCAGGTGCAAATGGGTCTGCCCCAGCACGTGGTGGCTGGCCTTGACCAGCCAGCGGTCCGCCAGCACCCACACCAGCGAATACAGCGTCAGCGCCAGCATGACCGCGTGGATGCGAAAGCGGATCACGGGGTTTTGTTCGACCACGCCGATGATCATCGCCGACACGGGCAGGTCGGCCAGGCAGCTGATGAACACCATCGCCAGCACGGTCGTGTATTGGCTCTTGTGCAGGTAGCCGATTGGCTGCCCGGGCGGCAGCGGCGGCAGGGCGGGGCGCCGCTGTACCCATGCGAAGAAAGCGTGCCAATAACCTTTGTCCATCCTGATCCAGCCGCCGAGCGTGGGGGGGAACAGCGCCTTCCATTGGGCCGCCGTGCCTTCGGCGCCGGCCGCCCGGTAGCGGCGCAACGCCGGCGGCACGGCGGCCAGCAGTTTGATCGCGATGACCAGCAGCGCGAGGTACAGGAAATGCGCCTTGCGGACTTTGAAGGGGAGGAGCCAGTTTGCCAATGGCGGGCCGGCCAAAAGCAAAAACAAGAGGTAAACGAAGAGGCGGTCCCAGGTCTGTTTCGCGAGCCAGCGTTCCATTCGTTTTCTCCGCATCTAATCAGATATACGAATTTTGGCATGTTTGCGCGGGTTGCGTGCAATTCATCAATAACTATGCCTATTCTAAGTAACTTGGCTCAGGTAAGAATCGCAAAGTAAAATACACAACCACATCGTCCTCGCGCATGCGGGGACCCATAGAACTGCGGCTCAGAGCAACTGTTCTATGGGTCCCCGCATGCGAGGACGATGTTGGTTTATGTGATTTAGAGTTCGATCCGCACGATTTCTGAACGAATTTGGGGATCAAAAAAAACGTTCGATCATAGCAACCGTGCTATCGGCCCCCACATCCGAGAGCACGATCATCGGCCAGCAGGGCAGCGAAGCTTTGCGCGGGCACCGGCCGGCTGAAGAAAAACCCTTGCAGCTCGTCGCAGCCGAGCTGGCGCAGGAAATCGCGCTGCGCCGCGGTCTCGACGCCTTCGGCCACCACCCGCAGATTGAGGCTGTGCGCCATCGCGATGATGGCCGCCGCGATGGCGGCGTCCTCGGCGTCGTCGGGCAGGCCGGCGATGAACGAGCGGTCGATCTTGACGAAGTCGAACGGGAAGCGCTTGAGCTGCGCCAGCGACGAATAACCGGTGCCGAAGTCGTCGAGCGAGAGCAGCACGCCGAGCTGCTTGAGCGCCTGCAGGTTGCGCGCCGCCTCCTCGGGATTGTTCATCACCGCCGTCTCGGTCAGCTCGAATTCGATGTGGCGCGTCGCGACGCCGTGGCGGACGATGGCGTCGCTGATGGTCGCGAACAGCCCGGCGTAGGCGCACTGCACCGCCGACAGGTTGATCGCCACCGGCACCACCGGTTGGCCGGCCGCAAGCCAGGCCGCCTGCTGCGCGCAGACCGCGTCGATCACCCACGCGCCGATCGGGCGGATCAAGCCGGTTTCTTCGGCCAGTCCGATGAACTCCACCGGGCCGACCAGGCCACGCACCGGGTGCTGCCAGCGGATCAGGGCCTCGGCGCTGACGATGCGCCCGCTCCGGGTATCGATGCGCGGCTGGTAGTACATGGCGAACTGGCCGCATTCAAGCGCGCTTTGCAGCTCGTTCTCGAGCGCGACCCGCGCGGCCAGCGCCGCGTTCATGCGCGGCGCGTAGAACAGGTAGCGCTGGCCCGACGACTTGGCGTTGCGCAGCGCGACCTCGGCGTGCTTGAACAGCGTTTCGGCGTCCTCGCCGTCGGCCGGGAACACCGCCAGCCCGGCGCGCGTCGAGATGCGTACCTCTTTTCCGTCGAGCGAAAACGGCTGGTCGAGCGTGGCGAAGATGCGTTGCTCGAGCACGGCCGCGGCGTCTTCGAGGCAGGCCAGTTCGCTCAGGGTAAGCGCGAAACTGTCGCCGCCGATGCGCGAGATATTGTAAAAGCCCGGCAGGCCGCCCTCGAGCCGGCGCGCCACGTGCGCCAGCAGCGCGTCGCCCGCGTGGCGGCCGAGCGCGTCGTTGAGCTGGGCGAAACGGTCGACATTGAGCAGGACGATCGCGACCGGCTGCTGCTCGCGTTTGCTCACGTGCAGCAGCTGCACCAGGCGGTCGTGGAACAGGCGCCGGTTCGGCAGCGCCGTGAGCATGTCGTGGTAGGACAGGTAGCTGAGCTGCTTCTCGCGGTCGAAGAACAGCAGTGCGAAGGCGAGGTCGCCGGCCAGTTCGTTGAGCACCTTGAGCTCGTCCTCGTCGAAGGTGTCGGCCACGCCCGCGAACAGCGACAGCACCGCGACCGGGCGGTTGGACAGCAGCAGCGGGAACGCGGCGGCCGCGCGCACGCCGCGCGCGAGCAGGTCGGCGCGCATCGGTTCGGACACGGCGCCGGCGTCGTTGCCGATATCGTTGCAGATCACGGCCTGGTGTTCCTGCACCGCGCGCTGCGCCGGCCATGGGGCGTCCGCGCGCAGCGTGCGCAGCGGGATGCCCTGGCCGGCCTGCGCGACCACGCTCAGCGCGCCGTCGGCCGGATCGACGACGGTGACCCAGGCGCTCAGGAAGCCGCCTTCCATGGTGGCCAGGCGGCAGGCCTCCTTGAACAGCGCTTCGCGGTCGCGGATGCGGACGATCGCCGAGTTGATCCCGCTGAGCAGCGCGTAGACGCGGTTCAGGCGCGCGATGCGCTGCTGCGCCTGGACCCGCTCGGTGACGTCGTGGGCCAGCAGGAAGCGGCACGCGCGGCCTTGGAAGACCAGCGGGTGCGAGGTGATGTCGACATCGATCAGGGTGCCGTCTTTGATCCGGTGGCGCCAGGTGCCCGATTTTTGGAGTTTGTCGGGCGGCGCGTTGCGCAGGTTTTCGTAGAGTTTGGGCAGGTCTTCGGGCGGGCGCAGGTCGACGATCGTGCGGGCGAGGAACTCGGCCTCGCTGTAGCCGTAGTGGGCGACCGCGGCGTTGTTGACGGCCAAAAACGCGAGCGTCTCGAGGTCGTAGATCCACATTGGAATGGGATGCGCCTTGAACAGCTCATTGACCGAGGTGTCGTTGCTTTGGTTCATATTGATTGTCTTGCACGCCGGGCGGAAGGGGGCAGTGCCTGTGGTCATGCGCTATTTTAGACCGTGGGTCGGCGTGCGGTCGCGCCGATCTGTACTGTGTGCAAAATATCGATGATTGACGCTGTCACAATCATAAATACTCAGCATGAAAAAGCTACATCGTCCTCGGGCTCGGCGCCCCCCTTTGAGGCTGTCGCAAAACCCAAATTGAGCCGCTTAATATAGTAGAAATCGCGATATGGCGAACCTCTAATAACTTAAACCAACATCGTCCTCGCGAAGGCGGGGACCCATAGAACGTTAGCTCTGAGCAACCGTTCTATGGGTCCCCGCATTCGCGAGGACGATGTTGGTTTGTTTTATGGATGCACAATCGACACGATTTTAGGATCGCTCACGCGGGCCTGTTGCCGAGCGCGATGACCGCCGCGCCGAGCAGGGCCAAGCCGACGCCCACGTAGTCGCTGTAACCGGGCGTGACGCCGTCGACCAGGTACAGCCAGAGCACCGCCGTACTGATATACACGGCGCCGTACGTGGCGTAGATCCGCCCGCTCGCGCCCGGGTGCAGCGTGAGCAGCCACACGAAAACGACGAGGCTCAACGCGGCCGGAACCAGCAACCATGCCGTGCCTTTTCCGCTGAGCCAAAGCAGCGGAAGGTAGCAGCCGGTCAGTTCGGCCAGCGCCGTGGCGAAGAACAGGCCGAAGGCGCGCGCCAGTCCGGGCCAGTCCTCGCCCATGATGTTACTTTTTCTCCGTGTCGGTCGAAAAATTCAGCACGGGCTCCTTGGCCTCCTCTGTCGCCTTTGGCTCGCCGGCCGCGGGCGGCTTGTCGGTGTCGGTCGAAAAATTGAGCTCCGGCGTGCCGTCCCCGGTCGCCGCCGCGGGCGCGGCGGCGCCGGCTTCGGGCTGTTCGAGCTTGAGTTCGAGTTTTTCGCTCATGTCGACGCTGTCGGCGACCGACACCAGACTCGGGAACGCGATGATCAGGCCCACCATGATCACCTGGATGCACACGAACGGGATCGAGCCCCAGTAAATGTCGGAGGTCTTGACCTCCTTGGGCGCAACCGAACGCAGGTAGAACAGGGCGAAGCCGAACGGAGGGTGCATGAACGAGGTCTGCATGTTCACGCTGAGCAGCACGCCGAACCAGATCAGGTCGATGCCCAGCTTGGAGGCGACCGGCCCGACCAGCGGCACCAGGATGAAGGCGAGCTCGAAGAAGTCGAGGAAGAACGCGAGCACGAAGAACATCACGTTGACGATCACGAGGAAGCCCGTGACCCCGCCGGGCAGGCCGGTGAGCAGGTGCTCGACCCACAGGTCGCCGTTCACGCCGCGGAACACGAGCGCGAACACGGTCGAGCCGATCAGGATGAACATCACGAAGCACGACAGGCGCGTGGTCGAGCCCATGGCCTGCTTGAGCAGGCTCCAGGACAGGCGCTTGTTCATCAGCGCGAGGATGATCGCGCCCATCGCGCCCATGCCGCCGCCGGCGGTCGGCGTGGCCATGCCGACGAAGATCGTGCCGAGCACGAGGAAGATCAGCGCGAGCGGGGGGATCAGCACGAACACCACCCGTTCGGCCATGCGCGAGAGCAGGTTGATCTTGAATGTGCGGTTCGCGAGCGCCATCGCAAAGGCGACGCCGACCCCGACGCCGGTCGCGTACACGCCCACGTATTCGGCCGTCAGCGCGGGATTGGCGGCGCCGAAAATGGCGGCAAAGCCGAAGCCGGCGCCGAGCGCGAGGGCGAGCACCACCAGCAGCGAGACCACGCCGCTGTCGCCGTTCGGCTCGCGCAGGTTGCGCGCCTCGGGCGGCAGCGCCGGCACATGGTGCGGTTTGAAGATCGACACCGCCAGCACATAGCCGCAGTACATCGCGGTGAGCATGATGCCCGGGAAGAAGGCGGCGCGGTACATGTCGCCGACCGAGCGCCCGAGCTGGTCGGCCATGACGATCAGCACCAGCGACGGCGGGATGATCTGCGCCAGCGTGCCCGAGGCGGCGATCACGCCGCTCGCGAGGCGCTTGTCGTAACCGTAGCGCAGCATCACCGGCAGCGAGATCAGGCCCATCGAGATGACCGAGGCCGCGACCACGCCGGTGGTCGCGGCCAGCAGGGCGCCGACGAAGATGACGGCGTAGGCGACGCCGCCGCGGATCGGGCCGAACAACTGGCCGATCGTGTCGAGCAGGTCCTCGGCCATGCCGGAGCGCTCGAGGATCAGCCCCATGAAGGTGAAGTAGGGGATCGCGAGTAGGGTGTCGTTGCCCATGATGCCGAAGATCCGGCTCGGCAGCGCCTGCAGCAGCGAGACGTCGAGCAGGCCCAGTTCGATCCCGACGAGGCCGAAAAACAGGCCGTTGGCCGCGAGCGAGAACGCGACCGGGAAGCCCGAGAGCAAAAAGATGACGAGCGCGCCGAACATGATGGGCGCTATGTTGGCGATGATGAACTGTTCCATGGGTCTATGATTATTCTTATCGTGGGCACTACTGCGTGGGGATTATTTGATCGCGTTGGCGGCCTTGATGGCGGCGATTTCGTCGGCCGGCGTGACCTCGACCTTGCGGAAGGCGCTGGCCTCGATGCGCCCGTTCAAATACGCGATGCGCTTGATGATCTCGGACACGCCCTGCACGATCAACATGAAAAACGCGGCCGGCACCAGCATCATGGCCGGCCACGCGGGCAGGCCGCCGACGTTGCGGATCTCGCCGCTGCGGTAGCCCACCTCGGCGTAAGCGAGGCTGAACCAGAAGATCAGCGCGCACACCGGCAGCAGGAAAACCAGATAGCCGAACAGGTCGATCCAGACCTGGGTGCGCAGCGAAAAGCGCCCCACGACGACGTCGATGCGCACATGCTCGTCGCGCTTGAGGGTGTTGGCGCTGGCGAGCAGGAACACGGCCCCGTACAGGTACCACTGGATCTCGAGCCAGGCGTTGGAGCTCGATTTGAACAGGTACAGCATCAGCGAATTGAAGGTGCAGATGACGACTGCGGCCAGCAGCGCCCAGCTGACCGCGGTCGCGATCGCCTCGTTGAACTTGTCGATCCCGCGTGACAGGGACAAAAACATGGTGCTTCTCCAGTGTGGCTGACTCAAAAAAAAACCGTCGCTGCCCGTGGCGGGCGAGCGGCGGTTGACTGTGCCACGGTATTGACGCCGTGGCAAGCCTTACTGGCCCGGTTTCAGCCCGGTTTCAGGCTGCTAGCGGCCAGTTCCAGACGCGTTCACTGGGCCAGTTGCGCACGCAGGCGTGCGATCGCGAGCCGCACCTGGCGCGGCGCGGTGCCGCCCACGTGGTCGCGCGCGGCGACCGAGCCTTCGAGCGTGAGCACGGCGAACACGTCGTCGTCGATCAGGGGTGAAAAATCGCGCAGGCGTTCGAGCGACATTTCGGACAGGTCGCAGCCGGCGTCGTCGCAGGCGCGCACGGCGCGGGCCACGGCCTCGTGGGCGTCGCGGAACGGCAAACCCTTTTTGACCAGGTAGTCGGCCAGGTCGGTCGCGGTCGCGTAGCCCTGCAGCGCTGCGGCGCGCATCGCGTCCGGCTTGACGGTGATCCCGCCGGCCATGTCGGCGAAGATGCGCAGGGTGTCGACCACGGTGTCGACGGTGTCGAACAGCGGCTCCTTGTCTTCCTGGTTGTCCTTGTTGTAGGCCAGCGGCTGGCCTTTCATCAGGGTCAGCAGGCCGGTCAGGTGGCCGTACACGCGGCCCGTTTTGCCGCGCGCGAGCTCGGGCACGTCGGGGTTTTTCTTTTGCGGCATGATCGACGAACCCGTGCAGAAGCGGTCGGCGATGTCGATGAAGCCGATCCGTGGGCTCATCCAGATCACCAGCTCCTCGGACATGCGCGAGATGTGCGTCATGATCAGGGCGCTGGCGGCGCAAAACTCGATCGCGAAGTCGCGGTCGGAGACGGCGTCGAGCGAATTGTGGCAAACGTCCTCGAAGCCGAGCGTGCGCGCGACGCGCTCGCGGTCGATCGGGAAGGTGGTGCCGGCCAGCGCGGCCGCGCCGAGCGGCAGGCGGTTGACGCGCTTGCGGGCGTCGGCCATGCGTTCGCAATCGCGCCCGAACATCTCGACATAGGCGAGCATGTGGTGGCCGAAGGTGATCGGCTGCGCCACCTGCATGTGGGTGAAGCCGGGCATGATGGTGTCGGCGTGCTGCTCGGCCAGGTCGACCAGGGCCGAGCGCAGCGCGTTGAGCAGCACCGTGATGTCGTCGATCGCGGCGCGCACGTACAGGCGGATGTCGGTGGCCACCTGGTCGTTGCGCGAGCGGCCCGTGTGCAGGCGCTTGCCGGCGTCGCCTACGAGTTCGGTCAGGCGCTTTTCGATATTGAGGTGGACGTCTTCGAGGTCGAGCAGCCACTCGAAGCTGCCCGCTTCGATCTCGCCCTTGATCTGGGCCATGCCGCGCTCGATCTCGGCGCGGTCGGCCGCGCTGATGATGTTTTGTGCTTCGAGCATCTCGGCGTGCGCGAGCGAGCCGGCGATGTCGAACAGCGCGAGGCGTTTGTCAAAAAAGACGGAAGCGGTGTAGCGTTTGACGAGGTCTGAGACCGGTTCGGAAAAGCGCGCCGACCAGGCCTCGCCTTTTTTTGAGAATTGATCTGTCATTTTCGGTATCCTGTTGATTTACCTGATTATAAACAAGGACGGGAAAGCGGGTGAAATTACCCCTAGGCAACTCCGTGTGCTGCATTGCGGTATTATCGATTATCCAGTCTTGAGAAGGCAGATATGAAACGACTCACACTCTCGGCCTGCGCCGCGCTGGCGTTGATGGCCGCGGTTGCGGCAGCGGCGCAAGAGGCCAGGCCTGCAGCGGCCGCGCTTGCGGCGCCGGCGGCCATCCCGGCCGCGGCCAGCGCCGACGTGGCCTCGATCGACGCGATCATCGCGGCGCTGTACGACGTCATCTCGGGCCCGGCCGCCAAGCCGCGCGACTGGAACCGGCTGCGCTCCCTGTTCGCGCCCGATGCGAAGATGATGGTGGTCGGCCCGCGTCCCGACGGCAGCTTCGGCACGCGCGCGATGAGCGTCGAAGACTATATCAACCGCGCCGGCCCGATGTTCGCCGCCAGCGGCTTCTTCGAAACCGAACTGGCGCGCAGCACCGACCGCTACGGCCAGATCGCCAACGTCTTCAGCACCTACGAGGCGCGCCACGCGCAGGCCGACGCCAGGCCGTTCGTACGCGGGATCAACAGCATCCAGTTGATAAGCGACGGCACCCGCTGGTCGGTCGCGAACATGATGTGGCGCGCCGAAGACGCCAAACTGCCGCTGCCCGAGCGGTACCTGAAACCGGGCCCGTGATGCTCAAATTCTTGTTTGGCGCGCTGGTGCTGGCGCCGTCGCTTTGCGCGGCGCATGTGAGCGCCTACGCGCCGAGCGAGGCGCCTTACCAGTATCTCGACGCGCAGAACCGGCCCGCCGGCTTCGCCGTCGACGTGGTGCGCCTGGTGCTGGCCGAGGCCCGCAGCGAGGGATCGATCGACATCCTGCCCTGGCCGCGCATCCAGCAAATGCAGATGACGCAGGCCGACCACCTGATCTTCACGGTCTACCGCAACGCCGAGACCGAAGCGAAGTACCAGTGGGTTGGCCCGATCGTCCCGTTCAAGATATTCGTGTACCGCCTCAAGTCGCGGCCCGACGTCAAGGCGGACACGCTGGCGACTCTGGCCAAGTACAAGATAGGGGTCGTGACCGACGGCAGCCGCTACCTCTATTTCCGTCAAAAAGGCCTGTATCCGAATCTCGACCCGGCCGCCAACGACGAGCTGAACATCCGCAAATTTTTCGCCGGTCGCATCGATGTGCTGCCGGAGGACCCGACCATGCTCGCGCACGCGGCCAAGCGCTACGGCTTCGATCCGCGCCAGGCGGTCAAGATGTTCGAACTGGCCGAGATGGCGGGCGAGGGGCAGTTGGCGTTCACGCTCAAGACGCCGCCGGCGACCGTGCGCAAATTCGCCGCGGCGCTGGAGAAGGTCAAGGCGGGCAAGGCCTACCGCGACCTGTTGACGGCGTACGGGCTGTAGCGCCGCCGAGCGTCGCGGCTAGGTCTTGCCCAGCCAATCGATCGCCCGTTGCATGACGCGGTCCTTGGCGTTCGCGAAATCGGCGACGGTGGTCGGGACCAGCATATCGGGGCGCATGCCGCCGTCTGGTACCGGCTTGCGGCTGAAGTAGCCGATCAGCGGCAAATCGACTTCAAACCCGGTCTGCGGCAGCCGCACGAAAAAGAAGGCGCCGCCATTGATGCCGCTCTGGTTGCCGCCGGTCTGTGCGCCGATCAGCTTGCCCAGTTTGTACTCGCGCATGAGCATTGCAAAACGCAGCGTCGCCGAATGGTTGCTGGCATCGATAAGCACTGCCACCCGGCCGCGAAAGCGTGGACCTTTGGGGATGATGAATTCCGCTTCCGTCGGCTTGAAACGAAGGAAGTCGGGCCGTCCTGGCACCGGCTCGACCCGCTCGCCCCAGTTCCGGAAGCTGTCGTCCCAAGTGTCCATGTACGGCGCGTATTCCGGCGGCAGTGCGCGGTAGCGAACCTGCTTCTCCCACAATTCGGCGCGAACCGGACGGTCGAGTAGGCGAGCGATGATCTCATCGCCGCAATCGAGTCCACCTTCATTGTTGCGCAGGTCGATGATGAGGCCTGTGGCATGTTCGGCGGCCAGCCGATCGAAGACGCGCGCGATGTAGGCGCGCCAATTCCAGTCTTCCTTGTAGAGCGCCCAACCCGGCATGGTGAGTTTGCCCGCGCCGCCAGCGAGCATCTCGAATTGCCACGGTCCGCTTTCGGCGTTTGAGGTGGGCGATTTGGGCCGGTTCGCATTGCGTTGCGCGAGATCGATCGCGTCGAGCGTTACATCGGCCTTGCGCCCGCCCGGCAGCGTGGCGGCGATCTCGAACCGCGGGGCGCCATGCAGCAGACCGAAAAAGACGTCGAAGGTTTCTATCTCGTCGCTGCCGCTGACCGAGAGCAGGGACCGTTTCATGACATCGCTGGGGCCATCGGCGCGCACCAGGGGCAGCAGGCTGGCCAGCAGCTCGGCGGATGCCACGCCGTTAATGCCGCGCACCTCGCTGCCGCGAGGGAGGCCGGGCGCGCCGCTTGTGACGACCATGCGCGGACCGACCCAGCCGAAGGTGAAGGGCAGCCGGTTTTTGGCTGAGAACAGCGCCTCGCGCACGCCCTTTTTTTGATTGAAGAAATTGGCGTAGGTGTGGCCGCAGCGGATCACTGACAAGTACCGCGACAACGCCAGGTAGGCGGTGGCCATCGACGGGGCCGTGCCCGCTTCACTGAGCAGACGGCGGTAGGCCGAGTCGAACGCATCTTTGGACGCGTAGCGGTGCAGGCCCGGATGGAGCCGCTGCAAAATGGCGTGCAGCAGCGCAGCGTCGTGCTGAAGCGCGCCGGCCGGCAGGGCGGGAGTTGGGTAGGCGCCATGCGCGAGCAGCGGGAGGGCGGCTGCGGATACGAGAAAAAATCGACGGCCGGGCATGAGTCGCTTTCTTGGTCATTTTTCTTATGAACTGTGGCAAGTATATCCACACCCGGTGGGCGCCATCAAGGGGGTCTCGAAGTGCGGCTTGGAGCGCGCACGGAGCTCGCGCCAAGTCTGCGTGTTCGAATGTAGAATGGTTTCTTTTTCGTCGGGTGGGCCGTCGCCATGACCAGTTCCAATTTGCAGATCAGTACCGACCGGGCCGAACTCGACGTTCCGCTCATCTACCGTTTTTTGAGCGAGCAGTCGACCTGGGCGGTCGGCATCTCGCGCGCCATCGTCGATCGTGCGATTGAAAATTCGCTCTGCTTCGGCGGTTATGTCGATGGGCGCCAGGTCGCGTTCGCGCGCGTGATCACCGACTACGCGACCTTCGGCAATCTCGTCGATGTGTTTGTGGTGCCCGAACACCGGGGCCGCGGCTACGCCAAGGAATTGCTCAAGGCGGTGCTGGCGCATCCGAGTTTGCAGGGGCTGCGGCGCCTGACCCTGGCCACCGGCGACGCGCATGCTTTGTATGAGCAGTTTGGGTTTAAGGCGCCGCTGCGGCCGGAGACGATGATGGAGCGGTATTTTCCGAACATCTATTTGTCGTGATGCGCTCATCACGCTTACCTTGTGGAAGTGTGCGTCACTTGGATGAGGCGGCTTTAGTTGCCATAGACATCAGCACAGAGATCCGCGTGGTTATGCCAAGGTAAGCCCTTATTTTTGAGATTCCCCCAGTGGCCTAGGAGGGAAGATGGTTTGATTTGCTGAAAGTTGCCGTGAAGTTTGGTAGCTTGGAGCGGCACCCGAGGATTAAAACGGCCCGCTGACTTTTCCAGAGGTATGGTAAATATAAGTTTCTGGACCATCGAGATATATATACGATTCTTTAACGCCCCACTTGGCCTGTTTAAAGATGAGGCAGTATCTATCCTGCGGATTGTCGCCAAAATGTTCAGATACAAATGGCTTGTCACCGGTAAAGCCAGAATTAGAAAATGCTTTATGCAATTAAAATCGGGGCCTTCAAAGACCAAAAGTCTATTTACCCGTATTGGTCCATTTTTTATTAATTTTATCTTTCCTTTAATATCAATTCCGCTATGGATAAGCATGTTGCCGGGCATTAAATGTTGGGTATTGTTTTGCGCATCTGCTTTGCCATGTAAATTAATTAAGTAAGATTCATTCAAAAGAATTTTATCGGGAAGTCCTCCCGAACCTTCAGATGCAGCGAATTTTACGAGTCCGAATTTTGTAGAATACGATTGTTGGGAATTCTCTTTTTCTTTTGAATCACTATTTATTCCAATCGCATCGAGCTTGTGCGCCTGTGCCGACACCGGCTCGACGAGCGAACACGAGGCAATACAATAAAATATGAGAAATTTTAACTCGCGCATATTTTCTTTTATAGCTTTCTAAAATCGCAATTTCGCCACTGTTTTTTTTGGTATGAATTGAGTTATTCAAAGACCATAGTTATCCAGTTGATGCGACTATTTGGATATGAAGTTCGGAACTGGATTATCTTGATAGTCTTCGTCAATTCTGACGCCCAATGCACGCTTTTTTGCTTCAGCCAGTGCACGCATTTGTGGACGTTTCGCTAACGCCGCTGGCAGCAATTCCTTCCATTTGTCACGTTCCCTGCCACCTACGTATCGACGAAAATACTCAGATTCGGTTTTTAGCGTAAAATTCAGAATGTATGATCCGGGTTTATTTACATCTTGCAGTGTTTGCTCACGTGTAAAGCTCACATCAAGATACAGGTGGTCAGCATAGAAAATCCATTTCATACGACTACTTAGTCGCATCCATTCATCGAGAGATGGGACGTACCTCGGGTCTAGACTGCTCGCGTTCGATTCTTTCAAAACATACTCCAACATATCCTTTCCGATTAGTCGCGGGTCACTCCTGTGTACATATCGTTTCCACCCAATTTGCGTCAGTCTTTGTAATATTGCTGACGTTTTCAGTCTTGCTTCGTCATGGGCAATAAGTTCGGGTGCAGTTATACCAGCACTGATATCAATATCAATCATTCCCTCCTTTGGTAGATCAATACTTTCGGTGCCCATAAAGCTAAGCGCGTTATCGATGGTAAAGGTATATTTTCCATGATCAACTGTGATCTTCCCCGGGGCTGACGTTTTCCAATCTAATTTATAGAAATTTAGACCTGCGGGCTGACGATCTACAATAACGTTTCCCGCATTTCGTCTTTCAAAATCAACACCTTGCTCACCTGGATGCACGTTGACGTTTGACATCATTTTTGAAGACTCCGTTTCTATAGGGTTATTGCAGCTAATTAAAAGGCAGG
The DNA here is from genome assembly GCA_040384885.1 of Pseudomonadota bacterium. Taxonomy (GTDB): domain Bacteria; phylum Pseudomonadota; class Gammaproteobacteria; order Burkholderiales; family Burkholderiaceae_D; genus Telluria_A. Next base: position 24,495 of record JAZKIN010000105.1, read on the forward strand.
CTGTGAGGATAGTCACGAATACTAGTCTGTTCATCTTATGTCCAGATTGTTAAGTGTAGATTTTTAGACTAAGCGAGAGTTTAAAAAAAGTGGGGTATTCAAAACGCCCGTGCTGCCATGTACGACTCTACTTTAACGTTGTCCTGCATATCAACCCAACCAGCAATCTGTTGAAGTTCATATTCCATTCGTTTTGTCTGTAGCTGCATTAAATTATGAAAAGTTAATGCTGCTTGTCTGATCCACTTCATCCTGCTTCGGAAATCTTCCAACTTCATATCATCCGGTGCGACTGATTTCATTTTCGGTTCAGTCGATGCGCAAGCATGAGTAAAGACCAGTTCCAAAGTTGGACTTACCCAGCTAGAGGCGCGTTGGGCGCCGACCAGAAGTGCAAATGCACAGCCGTCGTAAATTAACGGTTGCAATATCACTCCCTGTTCATGATCTGCAATATCTAATAAGTGTTCGAACTGAATCGACGGCAATAATAGATTATCTGATTCCGCCTCGAACTTCTTCACTTTTGCAAACCCTTCTTTAATTTTAGATGATACTTTTAAATTTGACATCTTCTCTAGCGCCTCCTTTTTCCAAGGCAAGGCGTCCATCTGCAATTTAACCTGCTTAACGTACTTGCTCGCGTCGCGACTCAACAAACATTGATCGAATGATTCTTTGTGATTGCTGTAGTACCAGTGCCAGCCACTTATGTCGCAAAACAGCCAAAAATTTCCTTTTCCAAGACCATCCCAAATAACGGGCGACATCGAAAGTGTCAATGCCCTAACCTGCCAGGCACGAAATGTACACGCCACTGTTTTGCTGGCGAAAGCGCCGAGTGCCATCCAGTAAAACCTACCTATAAATTTGGAATTGCCTCCGTCTTCGGTTTCCAAGTAGAATCGGGCATACGTGGCCGCAATGCGGCGCGCGCGTACTTCAAAATCGGTAACCAACGCCCCCTTCAACTTTCCTGTTATGTTGCAAAGCCGTTTCGTACTGAACTGCTGCGCCATCGACCAAATAGTGTTGCAATCGCACTGGACGTCCACACACGTGTCTCGCGGGTTATTGGTCAATGCAGTTATGGTAGTCGGATCAGCCATTCGATTCTTCCTTGTTTTTAGTTCAATTCAATTTTGTCTTGAGTTACGGTGTCATTATTTGGCAGGGACGACGGTGAACCACTGAAGTGCAAACTTGACGTTTTCTGCTGTACTCGTCGAAATGCGCTCACTCATTCCGTCTAAATCCGTGTAGGCCAAGTGCGTTCCATCGGAGCTTTCCACGCTGTAGTCAATGCCTGACATAATTTTGCCGTTCGGGTCGCGAACCACAAATGCCTCATCAAATAGCTTCACGCGCGTATCGGGCAACTTACCCGGTTGTGCAGGTTCACTTTTCCCGGAGTTGAAGGTGTGCTGTCCACCCTTAACTGTGAAGTTGCCCGGACAGGCAAAAATGATGGCTCCGCCTTCTAGCGTGATCGACGATTGCCCTGCCTGCAGAACGATTTTCTGCTTCGCCTTGATCTCGATACTGTCGTTCACCGAAATCACAGTAATCGACTTGTCCGCCAAAATCTCCAGCTGATCCGTATGCGCCTGCAGCGACACCGGCCCGTTGCCGGCGATTGCCTGAATCCCTCCCGCATGCGTGAACACGCCGGCCGCGTTGGCCGCCACCGACGACACGGTATGCGCCGCCGTCATGTGCAGATCCGACTGCGTAGTCCAGTGCAACTGCGCGCCGGCAAAGATCACGGTCGATGCGGGCGTGGCCCAGTTGACGCTCGCTGGCGATTCCATCAGCACCAACGGCGTCCCGAATTTCTCCACGGGCAGTTCGGTGTCAAGCGCGCGATCGCCGTTGACGGCCTTGAGCGCATCCTGCCCGCCCACGGACTCGGAGTATTTCCCCTTTTCCTTCGGGTCGATTTGCTCGATGAAATCCGCCTGTGCCTTGGCGCCGTCCTCGCTAAACAGAGCCTGTTGTTGTGCGGCCGCCCCGGTCAACGCCTTTGCTAACGCCTGCGAAACCTTCAGCGCGCCGAGTGCTTCGAGCGTGTCCAGCTGCGTCGATGTCACGCTGCTACCCAAGCTGGGGCGCGCCGATGTCGACAGCAAAACGCCGTCACCGCCGCGCACCACGCCCCACGCGTCGGAGCGCAGCTCAAAGCCGCTGCCACGGTAGGTGCCGCGCTGGGCGGTGTTCGGCGCCTGCTCTATCAGATAGCCGAGATTCAGTTGGGTCGCGGCGCTGCTTGTGGCCAGCCGCGTGCGCAATTGGCCTGGCGTGTCGTCAAGCTGCCATTGATTGAACCCGCCGCCCTCAAAATTGTGGCTATGAATACCCGACAAAACCCCCGCGTGATTGACGCCCGACTCGTGTCCGGCCGCGAACGGCGGCCGGTCCGATCCCGTGTAAAGCTGGGCCACCACCACCGGGCGGTCAATGTCGCCTTCGATGAAGTCGACCAGCACCTCGGTGCCGATGCGCGGCGTGAATTGCGTCCCCCAGTTTGGCCCGGCCAGCGCCTCTGCCACGCGCACCCATGTGCCCGAGGCTGCATTGCCGGGCGCGTTGCCGGCTTCGTCGGTGTTGTGATCCAGGCCGCCAGCGTTGGCACCTTGCCCGCGCTGCCATGCAAATTGTATTTTCACCTGGTGGTCGCGCACCGTGGTTGCGACCGCATTGGTCAGCCCAACCACGATCGCGCTCTGTGGTCCCATCGCGGTGCGCGCATGTGGCGCGACTGTTTCGCGCGGTACCGCGGCCACGATGTTGCGTACGCATGCGAAGCGGTTACGGTAGGTTCCCGCCTCGAGCCCGGCATTCACACCAGACCCAATTCGCGGCATAAAATTGTTGCGCGCCTCGTGGCACACCCACTGCACGGTGAACGCGCGATCGCCTTCGCCATAGCGTTCGTGCCGGGTCAATTCAAACGCGTGGCCGGCGGCCAGCCGGCGCACCGCGCCCGTACCCTCGAACACCTTGTTGTCCAACTCGAGCGCCTGGAGCATCAGCTGGCTGTGCGGATCGGCCGCTCCGTGAAGGCTGGCGATGCGTTCACCGCTGCCGTCGTAGATCGATATCGGCGGCAGTTCGCCCGCCGCGAGGCCGGACTGCTGTTCCGCCGCCGGGGCCAGCAACTGCGCCGGATCCCAACTGCTGATACTGACGGCGTTGGCCTGCATCTGGCGGCACGCCTTGAAGCCGTCGATCGCGTCGTCGGTGTCGGTGGCGCGCACGCCGTGGAAGCGGATGCGCGATCCGCCCGGTGTAGCCGGTGCTCGGGCCTTGCTGTCGAAGATCACCAGCTTGTGCCGCGCGTGCCCATCGCCGGCGTCCGTGTCGTCGGCCTGGTCGTGTTCGAAGCGCCAGTTCAGTCCCTCCGACACGAGCAGGCGTGCGAAAAATTCAAAATCGCTCTCCCGGTACTGTGCGTAGATGGCGTGCCTCTGCATCGCTTGCGTGATGTCGAAGTCGAAGCGCATCTGCGGGTAGTCGGACAGCAGTTCGGTCACGATCTCCTGCACGTTCTTGTCCTGGAAAACATAGCTGTCGCGCCGTAGCCGCAGCATGGCCAGTGCCGGCTCGAGCCGCAGGCGGTAGCGCGCCACCCCGCCGTCGGAGCCAAGCCAGCCAGCCTCGGTGCAGATGCCGTGCCATGCGCGGCGGCTGCCGTCGGCCTGAAGCAGGGCGATCGTCAGCTCCTCGCCGTTGAACAGCGCCAGATCGAGGTTGGTCGACACGCTGAGCGCGTCAAGTTCGAACGAGAACAGTTCGTTGACCGCCTCGCGTCCGGTGAATTGTTCGGCCATGAGCGATTCGGCCAAGCCCCGGTCCTGCGCGCTCGCGAGAGTGATAAGGCGCGCGTGCTGGCTTAAGCCTGTGCCGAACATGCCTAAGGAGGCAATCGTTGCGAGGGCTTCCATTCAATCCCCCATGACGGTGAGGTGGTCCGGGTGCGGGGCAGGATCGATGTGGGCGTCCATGTTTCCGAGTCAAGTGACTTCTTGATGATTTAAAAGCGGCGCAGCGCGTTTTTTAAAACGCGGTGCGTGGTTCAGGAGGTGACGGCGACGAGTTCGAGTTTGAGCTCGCGCATGCCGGACGGGCAGTAGATCGAAATCGACTGCGCCTGCAGCATGCGTTCGTACATCTGCCCCTTCGCTTCGATTTGGAAGTAGCAGGTGTCGGGGCGCACCGGCACGGCGGCCGGCACTTGCGGCGCGTGCGAAATACGCACGCCCGGCATGGCCGAGAGGACGAACTTCTCGACGTCGTCGGGCGCGCCGATCTTGAAACGCAGCGGCACCACGTCGACCAGTTCGAGCGCCGGCATGCTGGCCGAGACGGCCAGGTAGAAGTTGGTCTTATCGTCGATTTTGCCCGAATCGAGTTGCCCCAAATAGTAGGAAGGCTTGATCTCGTCGAGCGCAATGGCGAAATATTTTGAAGATATCACCGTGTCAAGCAGCTCACGGATGATCAGATGCAACTTTGCGAAGCCCGGTCCGGGATCGGCATGCTGGTAGTGCGGCAAGTCGGTCAGGGTCCAGCTTTTGGAAAACGTCATCAGGCCGCCGGCCACGCCGAGCAACTGCTCGTGGAGGCGCTCCGGGTGCAGCGTCGGATGATGGAAATAGTGCGACAGCGAAGCGTAGGCCGAGCTGGCAGTGTGCAACAGCCAGAACGAGGACATGTCGCCCGAGCGAAACTCGATCACGTTCTTGCTGGGCTCGCGGTGGTGGCCATACAGGGCGCTGACCTTGGCCTGCAGCGCGTCGATCAGGCGGCGCAGTTGCAAAAACAGGATGGGGGCGCTGCGGATCGACAGGCTTGGCGGCACGAACGATGGGTCGAGTTCGAAACCGCCGGTGGCCACGCGGCGCAGGCGCAGCAGCGGGAAATGCGTGTACGAATCGCGCGGCTCGAATTCGGAGACCAGTCGCACGGATTTCCTCAGGTAGCTGAGTTGGGACGGCGCGGCCTGGGTGTACAGGTCGGGCGTGTCGCGGTCCGCTTGCACAAAGCGCGCCGCATTGCCCGATTGCGCGGTCGGCGCGAAGTTGCCACCGAACGTCTTGAAGGCGGGCAGGGCGGCATAGAACGTCACCGCTTGCTGCGACTGCAGCAGTTGGCTCAGATCGACGGTTTCGGGCAGCGCGTCGGCGCCGGGGGCCGCGACCAGTTCGCCGTCCTGGAAGCGCAGCGACAGTTCGAGCACGCGCAGCGCGTTGTTGCCCAGCGCCTCGCGGTCGACCTGCAACTGGTTCACACCCCAGGCGTAGGGGTGGACCGCCTTCAGGCTCTCGTGCAGGCAATGCTCGTGATACTGGTCTTGCTGCTGGAAATGTTGGGGCCGCAGGAACAAGCCTTCGCCCCAAAGTACCTTGTTGGTCATGCCGGCTGATCCTTCGCTGTGGAGTTCGATAGCTAAGATTGATAATTACCGGAACACTAACATTGCCTTAATAAAAATGATGTTCAATTTGCTCAAACTGTGCGCTACGACAAAGTTACTCAAAATGAGCTCCGGGCGACCGGGATTCCAACTAAATTTACTGATAATGTTTTATTTTGGGAATCATTTCATTCGACACATCTTTCAACCTTCGCAATTGAAAACGAGGGAAAGCGGATGTTCGCAGCTGAAGTGTTTGGAATCGCGTGCAAAACGACCGCGCCTGCGTCGGCGCCAACGTCACGAAAGGCCTGACCATGTCCGCTCAAACGCACCCCGCCGGCGCCGCAGCGGCGATCGACCCCGACCTGCTCGACCGGATCGTCGAGCAGAGCAAGGTCGCCAAGTCCGGCACCGAGCATGCGCGCGCCAGGGACTTGATCACGGAACTGGCCAGGCAGGTCATCGACGGCACCGTGGTGGTGTCCGACAACCTGGCCACCACCATCGACGCCCGCGTGGCGGACCTTGACAGGATGATTTCGGCCCAGCTCTCGGCCGTGCTGCACGCGCCCCAATTCCAGAAGCTCGAAAGCAGCTGGACCGGCCTGCATTACCTCGTCAAGAACACGGCGACGAGCGCCAATTTGAAGATCAAGATGCTCAACGCGACCAAAAAAGAACTGGTCAGGGACTTCCAGAGCGCGCTCGAATTCGACCAGAGCACGATGTTCAAAAAGGTCTACGAAGAAGAATTCGGCACCTTCGGCGGCGCCCCTTTCGGCGCCCTGCTGGGCGACTTCGAAATCACCCGCCAGCCCGAGGACATGTACTTCATCGAGCAGATGTCGCACGTCGCGGCCTCAGCGCACGCACCGTTCATTTCGGCCGCCTCGCCCGAGCTGTTCGGGCTCGAAACCTACAGCGAGCTCGGCAAACCGCGCGACCTGTCCAAGGTGTTCGACACGGTCGAATACGCGAAGTGGAAGTCGTTCCGCGAATCGGAGGACGCGCGCTACGTCGGCCTGACGCTGCCGCGTTTTCTCGGCCGCCTGCCGTTCAACCCGGCCGACGGCGCCACCACCGAGGGCTTCAATTTCGTCGAGGACGTCGACGGCACCGACCACCATAAGTACCTGTGGTGTAACGCCGCCTACGCCTTCGGCACCAAGCTGACGGGCGCCTTCGAGGACTTTGGCTGGTGCGCGGCGATCCGCGGCGTCGAAGGCGGCGGGCTGGTCGAAGACCTGCCGACCCACACCTTCAGGACCGACGAAGGCGATGTAGCGCTCAAGTGCCCGACCGAAATCGCCATCACGGACCGGCGCGAAAAGGAGTTGTCGGACCTCGGCTTCATCTCGCTGGTCCACTGCAAGAACACCGATTACGCCGCCTTTTTCGGGGCGCAGTCGGCGCAAAAGGCCAAAAAGTACAACTCCGAAGCGGCCAATGCCAACGCGGTGCTGTCGGCCCAGCTGCAGTACATCTTCGCGGTCTCGCGCATCGCCCACTACATGAAGGCCATGATGCGCGACAAAATCGGCAGCTTCGCGGCGGCGTCGAGCGTCGAGGACTTCCTCAACCGCTGGCTGACCCGGTACGTTCTGCTCGACGACAACGCGAGCCAGGAGCAGAAGGCCCAGTTCCCGCTGCGCGAGGCGTCGGTGCAGGTGTCGGAGGTGGCGGGCCGTCCCGGCGTTTACCGCGCGGTGTCGTTCCTGCGCCCGCACTTCCAGCTCGACGAACTCTCCGTTTCACTGCGCCTCGTTGCGGAGCTTCCCGCGTCGACCAAATCGTAACGGCCGCCAGCGGCCAAAAGGAGAGCCATGAACGGATTTACGCCAGGACTGTTCGACCGGCTGATGGATGTGCCGGTACACGGCGCCTCCAACGGCACGGTGAGCCGCTTGTCGCTCGAGGACTTGAAGGACTCGGTCGCGCGCGATCTCGAGGCGCTGCTCAACACGCGCACCGTGATCCCGGAGGACCTGCTCTTGAGCTTTCCCGAATGCGCCCGCTCGATCGTTACCTATGGCTTGAACGACTTTGCCGGGCGCTCGCTGTCGAGCACCGACGACCGCGCCTACATCTGCGGCTGCCTCGAAACAGCGATCGCCCGCCATGAGCCGCGGCTGCGCAAGGTCAAGGCGTCGCTCGAGCTGCGCCCGGATTCAATCAACCGCCTCAATTTCTCCATCACCGCGCTGCTGGTCGTCAGCACGTCGGAGGAGTCGGTCAACTTCGATGCGATCCTGCAGCCATCGAGCCTGCATTACACCATTAGCAAGGCGCGCCGCACGCCGGCCCCGGGAGCCTGAGTTGGATGATCTACTACCGTACTACGAGCGGGAGCTGGGATTTTTGCGCCGTTATTCGCGCGAGTTCTCGGAACGCTACCCGAAGATCGCCGGCCGCCTGCTGATAGGCGGCGAGGTATGCGAAGACCCGCACATCGAACGCATGATCGAATCGTTCGCACTGCTCAATTCGCGCATCGCCAAACGGCTCGACGACGACTATCCCGAATTTACCGAAGCACTGTTCGAGGTGCTTTACCCGCACTACCTGCGGCCGTTTCCATCGTGCTCGATCGTGCACATGGACTTTAGCGCCACCGCTGCGCAACTGACCACCGCCAGCGTGGTCCCGCGCGGCACCGAGCTAAACACGCGCCCGGTGCGCGGTGCGCCATGCACCTTCCGCACCGCCTATCCGGTCACGGTGGCGCCGCTGGCGCTCACGCGCGCCTCGTTTGCGGCCATCATCGACGCGCCCGATGCGATCACCACGCCGGTAGGGGCCACCTCGAGCGTGAGTCTGACCATCGCCAGCACCGCCCAGCAGGTCGCGGTCGGCCGGCTGGGCCTCGACAAGCTGCGCGTGTTCATCGATGGCGAGCCGTCGTTTTGCGCGGCCCTGCGCGACGCGCTGTTCATGCGCACTGTGGCGGCCTATGTGGAGGCGAACGGCAATGGGCGCTGGATCACGCTGCCCACCATACCGGTGAGCGCGGCCGGGTTCGAGGACGACGAATCGCTCATCGACTTCTCGGCGCGCTCGCACACGGCCTACCGCCTGTTGACCGAGTACTTCTGTTTTCCCGAAAAATTCAATTTCTTCGACATCGACCTCAAGGCGCTCGCCGGCGCGCTGCCGTCGGGCTGCAGATCGATCACGCTGCACCTGGCGCTGTCGGGCATGCGCACCGACTCGAATGCCGCGCGCATGCTCGGCACGCTGTCGACCAACAACCTGCTGCTCGGCTGTACGCCGGTGGTCAACCTGTTCCAAATGCACGGCGAGCCGATCCGCCTCACGCATACAAGTGCCAGCTACCCGGTGCTGGCCGACGCGCGCCGCGCGTTCGCCTACGAGGTGCAGTCGATCGACTCGGTAAAGCTGGTGCGGCAAACCCCGCAGGGCGAGTCGGTGATCGAATTCCGGCCCTTCTATTCGCTGCGCCACGGCCAGACGCCCGAAAAAAGCGGCCACTATTGGGTCATGCGGCGCGACCAGACCGTCGCCGCGCGCAGCCCGGGTTTTGAAACCGAGATATCGATCGTCGACATCGACTTCGATCCGGCCGAAGTCGAGACCGACACCTTGAGCCTTGAACTGAGCTGCACCAACCGCGACCTGCCCACGAGGCTGAGCTACGGCCAGCAGGGGGGCGACCTGTTCATCACGGGAGGTTCGGGCGTGCAGGCGATCAGCTTTTTGCGCAAACCGAGCGCCTCCCAGCGCTTCGAGCAAGGCCGGGGCGCGCACTGGCGCCTGATATCGCACCTGTCACTGAACCACCTGTCGCTGGCCGACGGTGGCCTCGACGCCTTCCGCGAAATGCTGGCGCTGTACGACCTGGCGCGCTCACCGTCGTCGCAACGACAGATCGGCGGCATCAAGGCGGTGACGCACAGGGCGGCCAGCACCTGGCTCAAGGGGAATCCGTTCGCTTGCCTGGTGCGCGGCATCGAGGTGCGCATGGTCATCGAGGAAGAGGCCTTCGTCGGCAGCGGGATCCACGCATTTGCCCACATCATCGAACGATTCCTTGGCCTGTATGTGCACGCCAACAGCTTCACGCAGCTGTTGATGGTGTCGAACAAAACCGGAGAAGAGCTATTGAAATGCACGCCACGAAGCGGCGATTTGAGCCTGCTGTAATCGAACGGCTGTTCGCGGAGCCGTACCGCTTCGAGTATTTTCAGGCGGTGCGCATGCTCGAACTCTGGCTCAAGCGCCATGGCACCCCGCAGCAGGGCGCGGTTGCCAATTTTTTGCGCTTCCAGAACTCGACCTCGCTCAACTTCCCCGCCAGCCAGCTCGAGAAAATCGATCCGGAGCCGCGCGGACTGGCGCGCGACGCGCGCGCGCTTGGCCAGGCGCTGCAAGCCCAGACGCTCAAGTACATCCGCATCACGCCTGCCTTCATGGGGCTGTTGGGCGGGAACGGCGCGCTACCGGCGCACTACACCGAGCGCATCGCCGCGCACGCCTTGTTCGAAAAAGACGACGGCCCGCGCGCCTTCCTCGACACCTTCTCGAACCGATCGCTCGCCTTGTTCTACGAGGCCTGGCGCAAATACCGGCTCGAGCTCAAATACCAGGTCGACGGCAGGGACACCTTTCTACCGCTGCTGCTATCGCTCGCCGGCCTGGGCAACGAGTCCTTGCGCAAGCGCCTGACCGGCGACGAGGGCGGCGGCGTGCTCGATGAATCGGTCGGCTACTTCGCGGCCGCGATGCGGCACCGGCCGGCATCGTCGGTGCAGATCGCGCGCGTGCTGTCGGAGTATTTCAATGAGCCGATCAAGGCGGTCCAGTTCATCGGTTGCTGGTACGACGTGCCGGCCGAGCAGCAGACGGCGCTCGGCGGCGCCAACGCCTCGCTCGGCGGCGGCGCAATGGCCGGGGCGCGCGTGTGGCAGCGCGACCTGCGCCTGCGGCTTGTCATCGGGCCGCTCGGACGTGCGGGCTTCAGCGCATTCCTGCCCGGCGGCAGGGCCGCGCGCGCGCTCAAAAGCATGCTCACCATGTTCACCGGCGTCACGCTCGAGTACGAGGTGCAGCTGGTGTTGCGCGCGGCCGAAGTGCAGGGCGCCGCGCTGGCCGAACCGGGTGGCGCACGGCTGGGATGGGACAGCTTTTTACTGAGCGGCGTTCAGACCGAGGACCGTACCGATGTTCGTTACGACATTCACGCACTGCAATCGAAAACAAACAACAATAAGGAGCACCTCTAAATGAGTATCAACCTGAAAACGCTGATCGGTAAATTGAACGAGACCAGCCGCACCGCGGCGACCCGCGCGGCCAGCATTTGCGTCTCGCTCGGCCAGTTCGAGGTCGACATCGAGCATCTGTTCCTGGCGCTGCTCGAGCAGCCCAAAAGCGACTTTGCGATCATGGCGCGCCAGAGCGGCATCAGCGTCAACATGCTCGAGGCGGACTTGCATGCGGAGGTGGGGCGCCTGAAAGCGGGCAATTCCCGCACGCCCGTGTTCTCGGCCCGGCTGCCCCAGTTATTCGAACATGCGTGGCTGATCGCCTCGCTCGACATCCGGTCCGGCCGCGAAGCCCAGATCCGCAGCGCGCACCTGCTGCAAGCCCTGCTCACGGACCCCGAACTGGCGCAACTGGCCTATCGCGGCTCGAAGCTGTTCGATAAATTCGACGTCGAGCAGATCAAGCACAAGCTCGACAAGCTGACCGCAGGCTCGCAGGAGGCGCCGACCGTGCAAAGCGGGGCGGCCGCCGGCGAGGGCAGCGACCCGGTCGGCGAGCTGTCCGCGCAGGCGGCCTCCAAGACGCCGGCGCTGGACCAGTTCACGACCAAGCTGACCCAGCGTGCGCGCGACGGCAAGGTCGATCCCGTGATCGGGCGCGACACCGAGATCCGCCAGGCGATCGACATCCTGATGCGTCGGCGCCAGAACAATCCGATCCTCACCGGCGAGGCGGGGGTGGGCAAGACCGCCGTGGTCGAAGGCCTGGCGCTGCGCATCGCGACCGACGATGTTCCCGATGTGCTCAAGGGCGTCGAAATCCACACGCTCGACATGGGCCTGCTGCAGGCCGGCGCCAGCGTGAAGGGCGAATTCGAGAACCGCCTCAAGAACGTGATCGACGAGGTCAAGAAAAGTCCGCACGCGATCATCCTGTTCATCGATGAAGCGCACACGATGATAGGCGCGGGCGGTGCGGCCGGCCAGAACGATGCGGCCAACCTGCTCAAGCCCGCGTTGGCACGCGGCGAGCTGCGCACCATCGCCGCCACCACCTGGGGCGAGTATAAGAAGTACTTCGAGAAGGATGCCGCACTGGCGCGCCGCTTCCAGGTGATCAAGGTGGAAGAGCCGAGCGAGGAACTCGCTTGCGCCATGTTGCGCGGGATGGCGCCATTGATGGAAAAGCACTTTGGCGTGCGCGTGTACGACGAGGCGATCACCGAGGCGGTGCGGCTGTCGCACCGTTACATCATGGGACGGCAGTTGCCGGACAAGGCCATCAGCGTGCTCGATACCGCCTGCGCCAAAGTGGCGCTCGGGCAGAATGCGACGCCGGCGTTGATCGAAAACCTGGCGCGTAAGCTTGAGCGCATCGACGTCGAGGCGGCCTCGCTCGCGCGCGAGCAGAGTTCCGGCGGCGTGCACGCGGCGCGGCTCAAGGAGCTGGGCGCGCAGCGAAGTGCGGCGGCCGAGCAGCATGCGTCCTTGTCGGCACGCTGGGAGAGCGAGAAGGCGCTGACCGAAAAAATCATGGTCGGGCGGCGCGCGCTCGAGGCCGATGGCAAGCGCGACGATAGCCAGGGCAAGGACCTCCAGGCGCTGATGATCGAACTGCGCGCGCTGCAAGGCGAGGCGCCGATGGTGCCGGTGCAGGTGGACGGCCACGTGGTCGCCGAAATCGTCGCAGGATGGACCGGCATCCCGCTCGGGAAAATGGTCAAGGACGAGATCAAGACGGTGCTCAAACTGAAGGATCTGCTTGAAGAGCGCGTGCTTGGCCAGTCGTACGCGATCGAGGCGGTGGCGCAGCGCGTGCGCACCTCGCGCGCCAACCTGGACGACCCGAATAAACCGAAGGGTGTGTTCCTGTTCGTCGGGCCGTCCGGCATCGGCAAGACCGAAACCGCGCTGGCGCTGGCGGACGTGCTGTATGGCGGGGAGCGCAAACTGATCACGATTAATATGAGCGAGTACCAGGAGGCGCATAGCGTATCGGGCCTCAAGGGATCGCCGCCGGGGTATGTCGGCTACGGTGAAGGTGGCGTGCTGACCGAGGCAGTGCGGCGCAATCCGTACAGCGTGGTGCTGCTCGACGAGGTCGAGAAAGGGCATCCGGACGTGATGGAGCTGTTCTTCCAGGTGTTCGACAAGGGGGTGATGGACGATGCCGAGGGGCGCGAGATCGACTTTAAAAACACGATCATCATCCTGACCTCGAACGTGGCGTCGGGCGCCATGATGCAGGCATGCTTGAACAAGAGCGGCGCCGACCTGCCGCAGCCGGCCGCGCTGGAGGAGATGATCCGCCCGCACCTGATGAAGCAGTTTAAGCCGGCGTTCCTGGGCCGCTTGAAGGTGATTCCGTATTATCCGATCGGCGACGAGGTGCTGGTCAAGATCATCGAACTGAAGCTGCGCAGGATCGAACAGCGCATCGCGGTCAACCACAAGGCCGAATTCAGCTACGACCAGGCGCTGGTGGAGGCGGTGCTGGCGCGCTGCACCGAGGTCGATTCTGGCGCGCGCAATGTCGACAATATCCTGAATGGGACGCTGCTGCCGGAGATCGCGGAATCGGTGCTGGCGAAGATGGCGGAGGGGCTGGCCATTTCCAGGATCAAGGTGACGGCGAACAAACAGGGGCAGTTCAAGTACACGGTTAAGTGAAGGAAGGGGCCGCTATTTTGCGGCCCCAATTCGGAATCTATTACTTTTGCGCGTTGGGCGGTTTGGTGTCCATGTCGACATACACCTGTTTTCCCGTAGCCTTCTTGATCAGCCCTGGATAGTGGTAGAAAACCAACCATCCGCGCGTGGCGAGTCCGAGTCCCATCATACTTACAGGAAGCGCACAAATTGTGAGCATGATTTGCACGACAGGTATACCGAATAGGGACTTGGCGTCGCTCATGAAAGGAATTACAGCAAGCGACAGCAAGAACGCGCTAATGAAAAAAGTGTTTGAGGGGAACTGCTCAAATTTCAGTGTTTTCTCGATCAAAGACCTGTCGCCTTTTTGCAGATAATAGACGGCGTCATCGTCCTCTTGATAGAGTTGACCACACAATACTGGGTCATCGTGAATTCGACGATAGAGTAGGACGAAGCGCCAACACCAACGTGCATGCAGCGTAATGTAGGTGAGCGCAATACAGGCTTTGATGGGCCACGGTGCCGTACCATAAAAGACTAATGTAAGGCAGGGAATAACTCCCAGCAGTGCGACACTTCCAATATAGGCTGACGACACGCCAAAATATTTCGTTTCCCATCCCCACCCAAAAAGTCGTGGCCAAATCATTAAGCCGCATGAGGCGATACAAACGGCGGCGCAAAAAAGAGAAAGCGGGTTACTGTTGAACGCTAATCGAGGTGCTGCGCCTTCCGCCAAGGCCACGGCACAAGCGCCGAGAGTCAGCGGCACTAAGGCACCAAGTGAGCCAAGTTGTTTGGGATGTGCCATCGCCAAATTCATCGTGTCAAGTGTCCTCAAAATTTCAGCTCCTCATAGTCCGTTGGAAACTTGTTCATCAAGTAGGTCCAATTTTCCATGATCGAGTTTCCGGCCTTCCTGAAATATGGTGCGATCACTGTAGCCATGCCGTCGGTATTTTTCTCATCGCCAGTGGCCATTTTTCCAAGCTTTTTATCTACCGCTTCCACCAAGTAGCCGACGCCGATACCGACTGCCACTGTGAGTGCGCCGATCGCAATCACCGGAAGAGATGCGGCGAAGACGACCATCACCAAAAGGACCAAAATAGCGACTATGGCCGCGACGAGTGCGGCGGCAATTATTGTTTTCAATAAGCCGGTAAAGAGTGCTGCGGCCAGGTCGTGCCCATCTTTGGCGACGTCGCCTTTCCATTCAGCTATCGATGTCGCTGATCCGAACACAAAGCTGACGAGCGCATTTCCCTTGAACGTTCCGGCGATTCCTTTGGCTGCGGCTGTAAACGAACTCGACGTCTTTCCGACCCCGGCGAATATATTCATGATTCTGTCGTGTCCAGGCCCAAATCCGCCACCTCCGAAAATAGTGTTGAATTTGCTGTAGCCGGAAAAGTAGAACCGTACTTTCCCACCAACCTTTACAACACGAGCACGAACCAGCTTTATCCCGCTACTGGTCTTGTCATCAATACTGGCACGAAGCCAAGACCAATTGTCTTTAGCATATGCCGCTGTGCCTGCAACTTGCCCCCAAATCCAGTTGCTGGTTGCAATCGCGTTTGGATCAAGGTCGGCGAAACCAGACTCACCGCCACCCTTCTTAAAATGTTCGGCAATATTCTTAGGAATGTCTTTCAGATGCCCATCCATCACGCAAACCACTGCACACTCCTCATCGACTGGCGCTGCTGCGCGTTCGGGGCGTCGGTGGGGTATTTGAGCTGGTTTAACTGCTGCGCTCGCGGCTGGTGGGGCTTGCCCTGGTTGCTTGCCAAGCGTAATTAAGATCGGTGCCGATTTCGTTTTCGGGCTGTCGTCATACTGTTGCTGGTCGATCTTGTTTGGCTCAAGTTTCATCACCAAATTGCCGTCGCACTTAAGAAGCAAAGCACCAATAAAATTGCGGGTCACCCACAAATGCAAACGTTCACCATCATTAAACGTGACCACTTGATGCTGTCTTGCTAGGACCAATTTCTTGTCGCGCGCATTGTAGAAATCAGAATCCGTCGAATGCACAGTGTATTTGTTACCCGTACCAAGCCGCAGGTCAAAGATGACGTCCCGGTGCTTACGCAATACCACTTGAATATTGTCGCTCGAACGCCAGCATTTGACGCTTTCGCCGGGCAGGTCGATACAAACGGCTTGTGAGGTCTTTGGTGACCTGGCTTTTGTGGAGATTGCCATTGTTGCCCTCAATTCTATTTGCGCTTCGGTTGTTCGGCGCGAAATGGGCCGAAGGGGACGTTCCTCAGTACCGCTTTGCCATCGCTACCCAGTGTCAGCGACCGATCAATCTGTCCACCGAAATTCAGTTCGATTGGCTCATCTTTCAAGGCTTTGCCATCGGCGTCAATGTATTCAATTTCCAGATCGCGTTTAATATTGAGTTCGCCAATTTTGCTTGCTATTTCCGAGTTGGGGACACTGACTGGCCCGGCCAATACCTTCATTGAGCCTTTGAAAGCCATCGTACCTGGGCCGTGGATTTGAATATTCCCGCCCTCTAGTTTCAGAGAGGCCCCCGCTGCCGTCATGAGCAAATGCGTCTTGCCGGCCACGGTAACGGTCTTGGTCACACTCACCACGCTGATTAATTTGTCGGCGGTAATTCTCGTCTCATCGCTCTTGCTCTGACTGCTTAGCCTGCCGCAGGCAGCATGCAAGCTAATTCCGGTTTCCTGATTGGGTTTATCTTTACTACTGGATTTTCCGTAAGTGAACATGCTTACCCCATATGCGACCGTATGATAAATATTTCCTTGCGACGCGAAATTGATGTCTTGGCCGGCACTGATGCATGTAGTAAGTCCGGCGCAGAAAACGGCATCTGCCGGCGTCGTCGCTGCGATACCGGCGGGGCTTGACAATTGAAGGTACGGTTCACTGTAAGCCGCAACTGCTCCCTGGCCGACGTGTCCATCGCCGCAGCCGTTTTCTGCGCTTTCGAGGACATCGACGCTATTGGCCATCTCCGCGGCTGCGGGCAATTTATGCGGTGCCGCCTCCGCCTTGTCGTTTTTATCCGTGAGCATGGCATTGTGTTTTTGCGCCGTGGCCGCCATCGACTGTTGTAACTCGCGGCTGGCAACAATCTGCGCAAGCGCCTCGCGCGAATCGAGCTGGCTGCCGCTAGCGCCATGGCGCTTGTCACTCGACAACAACATACCCTTGCCGGCGCGCAGGGCGGCGCTATGTTCGGTCTTGAGCTCGGCCCCAAATCCAGTCGCTTGCAGGCGCTGGTTGTCGCTTTGGTGGCGCAAATGGCCCATGTTCAGTTCGGCTGTTCCCTGATGCTGACCGGCGTGCCTTTGCAAGGTCACGCGCGCCTGTCCGGGGCTGTCGTCGAACACGAGCTGGCTGTAGGCACCCGCGCCGCCCTGGCTGGTCTGCATCGATTGGCTCTTCAGCCCGGACAACACCGCCTGATGCGCATGCGCCTCCGCCTTTCCGGGAAACCAGACGGGCGCATTGCCGGTCGCCGCGCCGCCGCCCCTGCTGACACGATTGTTCTGGGCATCGCTTTGGCCGGCGCCGTTATACAGCGCGCCAATGATCACAGGACGGTCGATATTGCCTTCCAAGAAATCAACCAGAACCTCCTGGCCGACCCGTGGCACCGCATGGCTGCCCCAGTTGGCGCCCGCAACCGGCGCCAGCGGCGCGGCGATGCGCACCCAGGCTCCCGCGCGGTCATCGCCCGGCGCGCCGCCATGGCCTTTGGGCGTCGGGTGGCTCAGCCGGTTGTGGCTCATGCCGTCGCCGCCGTCGCGCTGCCAGTGGAACTGCACCTTGACCCGGTGATCGCGGTCGGTGTGGATCACTGCGCCGGGCGGGCCGACCACGATCGCGCTTTGCTGGCCGTGGATGGTTGGGCGCGGATGCAGCAGTTGGCCTTGTCCGTCGAGGCGGCTTGCGCGAAACGCCACGTTGATGCGGATCGCGTCGATACGGTTGCGGTACAGCGGACGTTCGCCATGCTTGCTGCCGACTGCGTGCAAACTGGTGGACCGTTCGCCCGCCATGATTGCGGCCAACTCGGCCTCGCCGATGCGGCGGTGCACGTCGCCCTGCAAATCAGCGCTAAAGTTATTGTGCATCAGGTGCACGGCGCGGATGATCGCGAAGCTGCGCGCGTCGTCGCTCTCCCCAAGGTCGAACGCCCCCTGACCCGAAAGGGTGAACCTGGTGCCTGGTGAAAGCGTGCGTACGGTGCCGGCACCGATGAACACTTCGCGCCGCGCTTCAATCGCCTCCATCTGGCGGTCGGCGATGCGTTGGCCATGGGCGCGGTCCGCGTAGGCGTAAGCGCCGGGAACGTCGCGGCTGACCAATTCGGCGCCATCGGCAAGGTGGAGGCCGGCAGCGGAGACCTGCCGGCTGTCGAGGGCGCGGTAATCCCAGCTACGCAGTTCGATGGCGTTGGTTTGTAGTCTGAGCTCGCTGCGCCAGCGGTCGATGCTGTCTTCTTTCATGACGGCGCCGGGTTGCGTGTAGCGCACGTGGGACTGCGCGTTGGGGACGAAGGCGCCGTTGTGGTCGGCGATGACCATCTGGTGGCTGCCCAGTGACGGGCTGCCGGGGGCGCCCTTGTGCTCGAAAAAGTAGAACATGCCCTCTTCGCTCATGAGGCGCTCGGCGAAGGCAAGGTCGCTTTCCTGATATTGCGTGGTCAGGCTGCGCACCGGGTAGACCGCGCGGTCGGCCAGATCGAAGCGCCAATCAGGTGCCAACTTGCCGCGGCCCTGGTAGGCGCCGAATACGACGTCGAGGATGTCGCACACGCTCATGTCCTGGAACACGCGGCTGTCGCGTCCGCGCGCGAGGAAGGCGCTCCACGGCTGCAGCGTCAAGGTGTAGCGCGCCATGCCGCCATTTGCACCGTTTAGTTCGACTGCGGTCAGATAGCCGTGGAAGGGCCGTTCTTGCCCTCTGCCCGTCGTCAGCAGTTCGAGTAGTGCGGGCTGTCCCAGCAGGCTGCGCAGGCTGATTCCGGCGTCGAGCGACAGCGCGCTGATGGTATAGGTGTAGGCTTCGCTGATCGCCTCTTCGCCGCGCACGCACTCCGCCAGCAGGAGGTCGCGGCCAAGCGGGGTAGTCAGGCGCAGCAGCCGCGTGGCTTGCGAGAAGCGTCCGAACAGGGTTTCGAATTGTTCTAACATGGTGGTGGATTTCCCGTCGCGGGCAGGCCGCATAAGCAGTGCATCAGTATTCCGAGTCCAAAAAACTACAGGGATGACGGACATCGACTCTGCGCATTTGGCGCAATCCGCGTGCCGCCGCGAGCGCATCTCATTTAGATAGACGCGCTTAGGTCGATGGCGGCTGCACTCCAAGCAGTTCCTCGATGTGTGACAAGGACACCGCATCCTTGACCACCGAGCGCAGCCAAGTGTGCAGGTCCTGCTCGCCCGCAGCGGCGGCTTTTTCTGCAAAGTAGGAGACCGGACTATGCGGCTCGGTGCGGCGGAAAAACTCGGCCACCGCACGCAATTGGGCGAGCGCCTGCGTGCGGCTCGCGGGCGCCGCCGGCGGCCCCGCGTGCGTAGGCGTCGCCACTGCCGGCGCGGCGCCCTCGGCCGACCCCGGCTCGGCGTAATAGTGGGTTCCCGCTGCCGGCTTGGCGGCGCCTGGCTTGGCCGCGGACGTCGGCGGCATCAGATGCAGCATGGTCTCGAGCGCGTCGCGCGCGTTCGAAAAGCCCGGGCTGTCCTGTGCCAGGCGCAGGTCGGCGGCGCGCTCCAGTTCCAGCAGCGCGTCCATGCAGTAGCGCGCGTCGGCGGCGAAGCTGGCGCAGAACGTGGGCGAGTTGTTTTTGCGCGAGGCGTCGAGCTCCGCCAGCTTGTGGCCCTTGCTGTTTTGCTCCCCCGCCGGCTGCTTGCGCGCGGCCTCGAAGTCGATCGTCGAATAGCCTTTGCCGTGGCCGTCGGTGACCGCCATCTCGCGCAGCAAAGTCGGCGTGCGCGCCAGGATCCAACTCAGGTTGCCGATGCGTTGGTCGTGGTCGGCGCCGTCGCTCTCCGGCCACAGGCCCTTCTCCCAGTAGCGCCCGATCAAGCCGGCCAGCACGCGGAAGCCTTCGGCCATCCCGCGCAAGCCGTATTTTTTTGCGCCCGCTTCGGTCAGCCAGACCGCCACGCGCAGGTCCTTGCTTTTGTTTTCGAGCAGGGCGGCGCAGCGCTTGGCGACGAAGTCCCAGTCCGCCTCCTTCAGGTCGGTGACCCACTCGCCCTGGTCGAGCGACGGGTCGTCGAACTTGCGCGCCAGGTTGATGGCGTCCATCTCGGGAGAAAACGCAAGGTCGGCGCCGGCTGGCTGCGCCTCGCTGATCGGATTTAAAAGCAGGTCGGCAGAAAACATGGAATCTCCTCGTGCGGTGTGTGTATACGGACGGCCAATGGTCAGCTTCCAATGAAGCCCGCGTGCAGCGCTGCGAGCGCGGACTTGAGTGACAGGTCGGCTTGCGCCAGGCCGGTGGACAGCTTCTTGATCGCATAGTCGGTGTCGACCTGCTGTTCTACCCAGTCGAGCCGGTCGAACGTGATGTGGCGTTCGGGGCGCTCCTGCGGGTCCATGATCGCCTGCAGCGTCTCGGCCGAGGCGCCGCTGAAGCCGAGGATCAGTACCGGACGCTGCTCGAGGTGCGTGATGAACAACGCAAGCTCGAAGTCCGCGCGCGCCAGGAACGGCGTGATCAGGTGCATCCAGAACGCGGCCACCAGGTTGCGGTACATCGGATCGGGCGGCAGCGGCAGCACCAGGCTTTTTTCGAGCCGGCTCGAGCTGCTCGACAGGACTGGTTGAAGCAGCATCCCGAGTGCCATCAGCACCTGCCGCACCGAGCCCGCAAAGCCGGCCTGCGCCAGCAGCGCATCGAGTGTGCCGATGGTTTGCAGGTCGAGGAAGTCCGCGAACGCGGCCTCGTAGGCGCTGCTGCCCAGGTCCAGTTCGATCACGTGGGAGGACGCTGCCTGCAGCGGCGCGGCGGCGTCTGCGGCGCCCACCACGGCCGCGCTGAGCGACTCGAGCCGTTTCCATAATCGGTTGAGCAGCAGTGGTGCGTCGGGCACGAAGTCGGCCGTGGCGCTCACGTCCATCGTGCTCATCATCATGAACGGGAAGCGCCGGCCCGAGCGGTCGCCGCTGGCCAGCACATGGCCGGCAATCGCGTTCTTGCGGCTCGGGCCGACAAAGGCGAAGAGCAGCGGCGCGACCGCGTCGTAGCTCGGTTTCCAGCGCGCGTTCGCGCTTAGCAGGTCGACGGCGCGCGCGAGCCAGTCGTCGAGTACTTTGACCAGTGCCGGGTTCTCGCTGCCCTTGACGAAGTCGCCCCGGCTCGGAATCTTGCCGAAGTAGCTCACCGCGATCGGTGTGGCGCTGCGGTTCACGGCGCCGCTCCCGCTGCCTGTGCCGGAAGCACCGATGGCGGTGCGGCTTCGACCGGGAAAATAGCCGCGGGCGCCGTTCGGCCGGCCACGACGAGGCTGGTGCGTGTTGTCAGGAAGTGCCAGGTGGTTCGGATCATCGTCGTTAGCTCGCTTGGAGAACCATCAGGAAAGGGGCGCGGCGGCGCGATGGATCAGGGCGGCGCTGCGGTGGTGGGGGTCTTCGTTGCTAAGGCAAAGCACGGGCGCGGCGAGGGCGCCCGCGTGGTGGTGCGCCAGCACCAGCGCGCACATATAGGGAACCGCGCCGCAGCTGCCGCCGCCGGCGGCGACCTTGACGACGTCTTCGGCCTGGTCGAGTCCGGGCAGCGCGTCGTGGACCATGTCCATCAGCTCCATGACCCGGTTGTTGCGGTGGCTGGTGTCGGCGACGACCATGCCGACCGTTGAAAATCCGGCCTCCGCGTCGGCCATGAGCTTGTCGGCCAGCGCGCGCAGCAGCGTGGCGTCGGCGCGGCGTGCGCTGTCGGCCGAGGTGTCGCGCCGGCTGTCGGCGCTATGGAGCAGCAGCGGCGCTTCGTCGACGATCAGGCGCGCCTGGCCGGCGTCGGCCAGCAGCAGGCCGGCCGCCCCTTCGCCGGGGATCAAGCCTTGCGGGCGGGCCGCGCTGAACAGCACGGCGCTGTCGGACCAGGCGCGAATGCTGTCTTCGCCGATGTGCGAGCCGCACGCGAGCACGATCGCGAGCAGCGGCGATTTTTCGAGCGCGTGCTGCTGCGCCAGTCGCGCCAGCACCGCCGACGGGGCGCCGGCGGCGTCGGCCGCCTGCTCGGCGCCGAGCACGATGTGCGCGGGCGGCCAGCCGTTGATGCCGGCCACGTGGCCGAGCCAGGCGCCGCCGGCCAGGCGTTGTTCGAGGCGCCAGCCGGCCTGCCAGAGCGGCACGATTTGCAGCATCGGCAGTTGTGCCGACGGTGTGCCGATCGACGTGTGTGCGGCGGCGCGTGCGCTCAGCTCGGCCACCACCGCGCCGCCGAGGACCAGTGCGCGCCATTGTTCGTCGCTAAAATCCGGATCGGGCACCGCTCCCAGTTCGAGCCACGCGGCGATCGACTCGCGCAAGGCTGGATCGACGGCGTCGCCGCTGCGCGCCGTCATGACGGGGAAGCCGTTATCGTCCGTCAGGTCGGGGTCGAGCTCGGGGCGGGCGCCGTTGGCGGCGAGCGCCTTGGCCAGTTCTTCGGCCGAACTGCCGTGCGGTGCGCGCAGGGCCGCGGCGACCACCGCCAGCGGCAGCGGGCGCGCCGGCGGCGGCGCCGGCCGGGCGGACGGTGCCGCCATCGCCGGCGCCGCAGCCAGCAGCGCAATCACTTTGTGTCCGAGCCAGAGCGCCAGCAGCACGCAAAGCGGCAGCACCAGCAGGAACATGACGAGATCGGCATTGGCGGGCATCCGGTCGGTGGCGCGCCAGAACCAGACGGCGCCGCCCCAGCACAGGGTAAAGACGGCCGCGGCGAGCAGCGTGCGGCCAAGCCAGCCGCGCATCAAAGCGGCACCGCGTACAGGACGAGCGGGGATGGGGAGGAGCGGCCCATCGCTCAGACCTGGTCGAGCGTGGACTGCTGGCTGGCGATCAGCTGGGCGCCGCAGGCGGTCGTGTCGCCATTGCGCTCGACCGGCTTGCCGTCGACCAGCATGGTCATGTCGCCGCTGGCGATGGTGGTGCTGCCGTGGATCGGGCAGGACGCCTTGTCGCCGAGGCGCGCGATGCCGATCCCGCCGCTGTCGCTGTGGGGCGACGCTTCGAGCACGGCGCCGCCGTGCGAGGTTTTATCGCCCAATCTGATCACTGGTCCTGGCATGTGCGCTCCGTTTTGATGTGCTTGCTTGAGATGCTGGTTTAGGGTGCCTGCTACTTGCTCGATCGTTTCATCACGCCCGGAAGGCGCAGTTCCGTGTGGCCGAAATCCATCATCTTCCAGCGCCCGCCCCAGGTCAGGCCCATCGACTCGGCCACCTCGCCGTACAGCCGGTAGCCGCGCATCGCCCAGGGATCCTTCTCGGAAATGACCACTTTGCCGTTGCGCAAAAACGCGCAGTCGGCGGCGAGGCCGTATTGGTGCCAGCTTTGGAACGCGGCCGCGTTGGTCACGTTCGAGCCCATCGAGGCGAGCACGTTTTGCCGCTCCGGGCTGCGGTAGCCTTCGAGAATCGCCATATCGTAGCCGTGGGTCTCCTTCATGATTTTGAAGACCATCAACAGCCTTTGCGTGTAGGCATCATTCATGCGGGTCCAGTCGCGGCTGGCCGACACCAGCATCGGACGTTCCTGTTGCACCTCGACCGTGGCGAACAACAGCGGCGGCAGCGCCGGCGGCGGCACCAGGTGTTCGCCCTCGAGCAAGGCGGCGACCTGGGCGTTGACCTCGCGCGTGGAGACCTCGAAGCCGCCCAGAACGGTTTTGCTGCCGGCAAACAAAGCGAGCAGCGTGGGCAGCAAGACGAGCAAGGCGCCCGCGAGGCACAGCAGATAATTGCGACGCATGAACGCGGCGGCGCCGCGCAGCTTGTCTGCGCCCGAGCGGCGCAATGCCGCCACGCCCTGTTCCCGGCGGCGCGCGGCGCTGCCCAGGCCTTGCCGCAAGCGTTGCCCGGCCCCCGCCAGCGCGAGCAGCACGTAGGCGCGTCCGGCAGGAAAGAGCACGATCCAGCTCACGAGGCAGGCCAGCAAAAAATACAGGGCGACGGCGATTAGCAGCACAAGATCCCGATCAAAACGCCAACATGGAATACGGCGAGAAAACGTTGCTCAAGAGTTCATCTTACCGATGCGGCAATCCCACGCATGAGTGAATATTGGCCAATGTCTGTTCTATCTCAAGTGAAAGCATGTTTCCGTATGTTCTGGCACAGTTGCCTCATTAATAATCATCGCGAATATGTTTATTCACGTAAAGTTATCCGTAAATTAATGAGGAGCAAGCTTTGCAACATCGCGACGATTCCCGCCAGGCCAACGGCCGGCCCAGTCTTCTGTCCTCCCAACAACAAGCAGAGGCCGACCGCGATCGGATTCTGGGCAAGCTTGATGGTGAGTCGGAGAAACGCTCCGCGCGGCCCAAGGGGCGCAAAGGCAGGTGGTATTTAGCGGCCGCGGCCGTCTCGCTCGCGTGTGCGGGAGCGCTGGCCTGGGTAGTCGTCGACGGCGGGATCGAAGATGCGATGCCGGCCGAACGGGCGGCGGTGGCGCCGCCTCCCGCTCCCGCGCAGGCGCCAGAGCCCGAAGTGTCGGCCGCGGTCATCCTGGACCTTGCGCCGGCCAAGGCTGCGCGGGGCGAGCCGAACAAGGACACGCCTGAAGGGCCGGCTGCGGCCGCGGCCGAACCTGCCGACGATGCATTCAAGCTGGTGCGCGAGGCATCTCCGGCGGCGCTTGCGCAGGAACGCCATGGCGCGCCGGCACCGGATCCGCAACCACCGCATCTGGTCCCGACGCCACGCCAGAAACCGCTGCAAGGTGTGAAGGGGATTTCGGCCAACAAGGCAAGCGTGCCGGCGCCGGTTCAGAAGATTGCGCCGCCTCCGACCAAGAAGACGGCGCCGCGCGCGCGCACGCCGCTGGCCAACGAGGACAACGACGTCGCGCTTCTAGCGGCGCTGGTGGCGCATAGCAAGCGCCCGTCCGCCGCCGCGCTCAAGCTGAAGCAATGCGGCCCGAAGGGATCGGCAAAGGCGATCGAGTGCCGCGCGCGGCTGTGCGCCGGCAGCGCCCGCAACGAAGCCGCGTGCAAGGCCTTGGGCCAGCCGGCGGCCTGAGCCTAGGCCGGGCGGCTTACTGCCAGTTCATCAGGCAAGGCGGAATCAGCAACAGCAAGGCCAGCACCAGATAGATCAACTGCAGCGGGACCATCCACTTCGCCCACGTGATCCAGGGGATCCGCGCCAGCGCCAGGATGCCGACGGTGATGCCCGAGGTCGGGATCATCGGCGTGGTGAGCTCGCCGAACTGGAACGCCAGGATCGCCGTTTGCCGCGTCACGCCCACGAGGTCCGCCAGCGGGGCCATGATCGGCATCGTCAGCGCGGCCTGGCCGCTGCCCGAATGGATGAAGAAGTTGATCACGGTCTGGATCAGGAACATCTTCTGCGCCGCGAAGATCGAACTCGACGACTGCACCAGCGGCATCAGCGCATGCAGCATGGTGTCGATGATGTGCGCATCGCGCGCCAGGATCACGGTACCGCGCGCGAGCGCGATCACCAGCGCGGTCGTGACCAGGTCCTTCGCCCCCTGCATGAACGCGCCGACGAATTCGTCCGAGTCGAGCCGTCCGACCAGGCCGACCAGGATCGCCATGACCAAAAACAGCGCCGCGATCTCTTCGATGAACCACTCGTAGCGCACCACGCCGAACACCATCGTCACGAGCGTGAGCAGGAAAATCCACAGCACCGCGCTGTGCGTGCGCGTCATGCCCGCAAAATCGCTGAAGTCGTTGGTCTTGAGCTTGCGGATCTCGTTGTCGAGCGCGTAGGTCGGGCTGCGCGTCGGGTCGCGCTTGACGCGCGCCGCGTACCACATCAAAAAGGCGACCGTGACCACGGTCATCAGCAGCCACACCAGCATCCGGTAGCCGATCCCCGAAAACACGGGAACCCCGGCGATGCTCTGGGCGATGCCGACGTTGAACGGATTCAGGAAGGCGGCCGAGAACCCCACCTGCGAGCCGAGGAACGGGATCGAGACCCCGGTGATCGAGTCGTAGCCCAGCGCGAGCGCGAGCGGCACGAAGATCAGCACGAACGGGATCGCCTCCTCGTTCATGCCGAAGGTGGCGCCGCCGAGCGAGAACATGGTCACGAACACCGGTATCAGCGCGGCCCGCACGAACGCGGAATGCGCATGCGCCTTGGCGATCGATTTGATCATCGAGTCGATCGCCTCGGTCTTTTGCAGCACCGCGAAGGCGCCGCCGACGATCAGCACGAAGCCGATGATCAGGGCCGCTTCGACGAAGCCCTTGATCGGCGCCATCATCAGCTTGACCGGGCCTTGCGGCGCGCTCGGCACGTAATGGAACGAGCCCGCGTCGACCAGCGTCCTGCCATCGACCACATGGGTCTCGTATTTTCCGCCCGGGACCAGCCAGGTGGCCAGCGCGATCATCGCCAGGATGGCGAACAGCAGGACGAAGGTGTTCGGTAGTCTAAGTTTCATCATTGGCTCAGTAGTTTACCGGTGCGGAACGGCTTGGCGCCGGCGATTTTGCCGATATCCATGCCGCGCAAGACGTGCCGGTGGGCGGTGCGTGCGAAAAACACGCCGGCCACGGTGGTTGACAAGGTGGTGGTGGCGCCGCTGACCGGGTCGATCACGTCGGCCAGCGCCGACCCCGCTTCTACATACTCGCCGAGCGCGTGGCGGAACACCAGCACGCCGGCGTGCGGCGACACCACCGGCTCGACGCCCTCGAGCGGGGTGCTCTCGCACAGCGCCTGCGGCAGCGGGAACAGGGGCATGTCGATCACGCCGGCGTGTGCGAGGAACTGCAGCAGCGCGCCGGCGTCGCGCCCGGCGTGGCCGTAGTCGACATCGGCCTCGCCGCGCAATTCGACGGTGGTCGACAGGCAGGCCGGCGGAATCGGAAAGTCGGGGAAATGGGTCTGCAGGTCCCACCACAGGCGGCTGCAGGCCTCGTCGAACGGTTCCTCGCCCGCCTCGAGCGCGAGCAGCACCGCGCGCGCGCCCAGCAAGGCCGCCAGCGGCTCCACCGCCAGCGCCAGCGGGGTGCCGGCGTAGATGTGCAGCACCGCCTCGTTGTCGCAATGCAGGTCGAGCACGATGTCGGCGTCGACCGCCATCCCGAGCAGCAGTTTTTTGAGCACCGCGGCGTCGGTGCGCGGCTGCCAGGCGGCGATCGAGGCGCGTGCGTGCGCGCGGATCAAAGCCACGTTGGCGCCGGCGTCGCTCCCCAGCAGCCCGGCGAGCGACGCTTTGAGCTCGTTGGCCACGTGCTTGTAGTTGCGGTTGAAGTTGGTGCCGGTCGAGAGGTCGAAGCGGCCGAACGGCGCGCCCTGGATCGCCTGCGCCAGTCCGATCGGGTTGGCCGCCGGGACCAGGATGATCTCGCCTTTGACCTTGCCGGCCGCCTCCAGCGCATTGAGCTCGGTGCGCAGGAACTGCGCCACCAGCATGCCCGGCACTTCGTCGGCGTGCAGCGCCGCCTGTATATAGACCTTCTTGCCGCTGCCCGGCCGGCCGTAGTGCAAGCTGGTCAGCTGGTAGTGGGTGCTGCTCTCGGCGCTCGATATCGCTTGGGTTTTTACTTGCATTGTCTGGGGGCTGGCTTGAAGGTTGAAGGGGACCGCGTTGAACCGATTATGTATGATTTTTTACACGAAGTAAATCGGATGTAAAAATTTTTACAGAAATGTGTTGAGTTTTATTTTCGTTATGGGTAGAGTCGGTCTCACTGAAAATTTTCCGTAAGTTAGAATGATGAAAATTAATTTTCATTCATACTTACCAAGGATGCATTATGAAACCAGCGCGACCAGACAGCAGCAAAGACTTCGCCTCGAGCCAGATCGCGTTCGCGCAGTCGTCGATCGGCCACGCCTTGCTCAAGGCCCTGTCCGACGGCTCCGCCTCGCAGCGCGCCATCGCCGACTACCTGCTGCGCAACCAGCTGCGCGTGACCGCGCTCGGGATCGAGGAGCTGGCCGCGATGTGCCAGGTCTCGACCGCGACCGTCAGCCGGTTTGCGCGCGACATCGGCTACGCCAATTACTCGGCCATGCGCAGCGAGGTGGCCGAGACGCTGCAGTCGGTGCAGCAGCCGGTCGATAAACTGCGCGCCAGCATCGCCCGCGGCAAATCGGGCACCGCGCCCGCGTTCGACAGCCTGGCCTGCGCGGTCGCCAACATCGGCGCCAGCGGCGACGCCCTCGACGCCGCCGAGGTGGCGCGCGTGGTCGCGCTGCTGACGCGCGCGCGCGCCGTGTACGTGATGGGCTTCGGCCTGTCGTCGCACCTGGCCGGCCTGCTGTCGATGCACCTGCAGCCGTTCTGCCAGCAGGTGATCGAGGTCGCCGGCCATGGCGGCACCGAGGTCGCTGCGGCCAACCTGGCCAATATTACATCCAAGGACGTGCTGGTGATCCTGTCGTTCCCGCGCTACGCGCTCGACGTGGTCCGGCTCGGTGGTTTCGCGCGCGAACTGGGCGCGAGCATCGTCGCCATCACCGATTCGCCGGCTTCGCCGCTGGCCGGCCTTGGCAACCATGTGCTGTACGCGCCGAGCGGCCATCCGATCTTGCCGAGCAGCTCGGGCGCGGCGATCGCCGTCATCGAGGCGCTGGTCGCGTCCCTCATGGTATCGAACAAGGCCAATGTGGCCAAGGCCGCGCGCCTGACCGAGGCCATCTCGGCCTACCTGGTTGGCGCCACCCAGGATTCAAAGAGCAGCAGTAACAAGGACGGCCCACGCCGTCGCATCCGTAGCGACAACAAAACGTAGAACACAACAGGGGAGTAGGGGAAATGAGTCACCAACACACGCAACTGCCGCGCAAGACGGCACTGGTATTGTCCATCGCGGCCGCGGTCGGCATGATGAGCGAAAGCGCCCTTGCGCAAACCGCCGCCACGCCGATCCAGCGCGTCGAGATCACTGGTTCGTCGATCAAGCGCATCGACAATGAGACCGCGCTGCCGGTGCAGCTGATCAAACGCGAGGACATCGAAAAAAGCGGTGTGACCACGGCGGCCGAGCTGCTCAAGAACATCAGCGCCAACACCGCGCCGCTGTCGGACGGCGCCTCGATCACCGACGGCACCTCGGGCCAGCGCGGCTTCAACGGCGCCAACCTGCGCGGCCTCGGCGTGTCGTCGACGCTGGTGCTGCTCAACGGCCGGCGCCTGGCCAACTTCGCCTCCCCCGGCGACAACGCCGGCGTCGACCTCAACAACATCCCGGCCGGCGCCATCCAGCGCGTCGAGATCCTCAAGGACGGCGCCTCGGCCATCTACGGCACCGATGCCATCGGCGGCGTGATCAACTTCATCACCCGCAAGGACTACCAGGGCGCCGACATGAACGCCTCGGTCGCGGCCACCGGCGAGGGCGGCGCCGGCAAGAAGACGGCCAGCATCAGCGCAGGCCACGGCAGCCTGGCCAAGGACCGCTTCAATGTGTTCGGCGTGCTCGACGTGCAAAAGCTCGACTCGCTGCGCTCGAGCCAGCGCGAATTCATCCGTTCGCGCCCGCTCGCGAGCACGCTGCCGGCCCTGATGTCCTCGAACACCTATCCGGCCAACGTCGATATCTCGAGCACCCAGCGCAACGCGCTGATCGCCGCCGGCGTGCTGCCGGCCGGCACCACCGCGACCCGCATCAACCCGAGTTCGCCGACCTGCAACGGCCCGGCCACCGTGTACGCGCCGACCGGCCCCGGCGGCCCGCGCGCCTGCAGCTACGACTACATGCAGGACACCGAGATCTATCCGGAGTCGAGCAAGATCAGCTTCATCGGCCGCGCGACCTTCCAGGTCAATAACGAGCACCAGGTGTTCGCCGAGCTGGTGCAGTCGCAGGCCGAAAGCCTGTACGTGCTCAGCCCGAACCCGCAGCGCATCCGCAACCTGCCGATCAGCGTGCTGCCGCAGCCATACCGCGCCGCCCTGAGCGGCCCGGGCATGTCGCCGACCTTCTCGGGCATCCGCTACCGCATGGCCGAAGCGGGCAACCGCACTAGCGAAGTGACCAGCAGCGCGCAGCGCGTGGTGCTCGGCGCGACCGGCACCGTGGGCACTTGGGACTACGACCTCGGCCTGAGCCGGGCGCAGAACCGCGCGGTCGACAAGTACACCAACGGCTACGTCCTGTTCGACAAATTCGACGCCGGCGTGCGCTCCGGTGTGATCAATCCTTTCGGTCCGTCGTCGCAGGCCGGCATCGACCTGATCAACAGCATCAAGGTCAACGACGAGGCGCGCAAATCGAAGGGCGTATCGACCGCCATCGACGGCAAGGTCTCGACCACGCTGATGGCCCTCGAGGGCGGCGACCTGGCGCTCGCGGTGGGTGGCGAACTGCGTCGCGAAAACACGAGCTTCACGCCGTCGGCGCTGCTGCGCTCGAACAATATCGCCGGCGACCGCGACCCCGACGCCGTTCCGCAAATCCTCACGGCCACCGACGACAGCCGCACCGTGCGTTCGATCTTCGCCGAACTGGTCGCCCCGCTGAGCAAGCAGGTCGAGATGCAGTTCGCCGTGCGCCACGACCGCTACAGCCAGGTCGGCGCGACCACCAACCCGAAGGTCGGGATCCGCTGGCAGCCCGCCAAGACCGTGCTGGTGCGCGCCTCGGCCGGCACCGGCTTCCGCGCCCCGTCGCTGGCCGACCTGAAGCGTCCGACCACCTACGGCTCCGCCTCGAGCTTCCTGACCGACCCGCAGTGCGTCTCGAGCGGCCTCGATACGATCAACAACTGTACCGACCAGTGGGCCGTCGAGCGCCGCTCGAACCCGGACCTCAAGCCCGAGAAATCGAAGCAGTTCTCGCTCGGCGCCGTGTTCGAGGCGGCCCCCGGCCTGACCCTGACGGCCGACTACTGGAGCATCAACAAGACCGACGTCATCAGCACCCTGGGCGAGCAGATCATCGTCGACAATCCGTCCAAGTACAACGGCAAGTACATCCAGCGCGACGTCGACGGCTTCATCAGCAACATCTTGCTGCAGAAGGAGAACCAGGGCGAACTGAACACTTCGGGCATCGACCTCGCGGCCGACTTCCGCGGCAAGGCGAGCGAGCTCGGCCGCTTCAGCGTCAACGTCAGCGGCACCCTGGTGCTCGCCTACGACCGCCAGTTCGGCCCGCTCGAAGCCGAACGCAGCAACCTGGGCCTGTTCCTCAACGACCAGGTGATCCAGAAATGGCGCCACCGTATCAGCTTCGGCTGGGACAAGGGCCCGTTCAGCGCGACGCTGGCCAACCAGTTCTCGTCGGGCTACACCGACCAGAACACGACCTACGATCCGGTGGCCAACAAGCTGCTGCCGGCGCGCGACGTGTCGGCCTATTCGCTGTGGGACCTGACGGGCAGCTACAACATCACCAAGGCCCTCAAGGTGCGCATGGGTGTGCTCAACCTGCTCGACAAGGCGCCGCCGTTTTCGAACCAGGCGTACTTCTTCCTCGCCGGTTACGATCCGACCTACACCGACCCGCGCGGGCGCAGCGCCTTCCTCAGCGTGAGCTACTCGTTCAAGTAATCACGCTGTAACCGTACCGTTTGGGCGAGCCTTGCCGGGCTCGCCTTTTTTTTTGTAATTAAATTGCGTTTCAGCATGGTGGCGCCACGCAAGGGCGCCTACCGTAGGTATCATTTGCCATTAGCGCAATGTAAAGCCAAAAAAAGGAGAAGTTTTTATGTTCAATATCCTGTGTCGAAGCTGTATCGCGCTTGCGTTGCTTGTCGCCGTTTCGAGCCCCGCGCCCGCGGCGGCGCCGGCCACGGCGCCCGAGCCCAAGGCCGGGCAGGCCAAGGCCGCGCCGGTCAAGGGTTCGCTGGTCATCATCGGCGGTTCCCTGCGCGCCGGTAACACCCCGGTGTGGGAGCGCATCGTCGCGCTGGCCGGCGGCAAGGGCGCGCGCATCGCCGTGTTCCCATCGGCGGCCAACATCCCCGACCGCGCCGGCAAGATCGACGTCGAGCGCCTGCGCGCCTATGGCGCCGACGCCTTCCTGGTGCCCGTTTCGGTCAAGCTGGCCGGCACCGACTACCGCCAGGCGGCCGACGACGCCGAGCTCGCCAAACAGGTGCGCGAGGCCGGCGGCGCCTATTTCGTCGGCGGCGACCAGGCCCGCATCACGCAGGCGCTGCGGCGCGCCGACGGCGCCAACACGCTCGTGCTCGACGCCCTGTGGGAGATGTACCGGCGCGGCGGCGTGATCGCCGGCACCAGCGCCGGCGCCGCCATCATGAGCAGCACCATGTTCAACGAGGCCAAGCCGGTGCTCGACACGCTCAAGCTCGGCGTCAACGACGGCCGCGCGCTCGCGCCCGGACTCGGCTTCATCGGCGAGCACGTGTTCGTCGACCAGCACCTGCTGGTGCGCGGGCGCTTCGCGCGGATGCTGCCGGCGATGCTGCACAAGGGCTACAAGCTCGGACTCGGGATCGACGAGAACACCGCGATGATCGTCGGCCCCGACCGCGAGGTCGAAGTGCTCGGCTACGCCGGCGCGCTGCTGATCGAACTCGGCGCGGCCACGGTCGACCGCTTCCATCCGGGCTTCAACCTGAGCAACGCGCGCATGAGCTACCTCGACAACGGCGACCGCTACAACCTCGCGACCGGCGTGTTCACGCCCTCGGCCGACAAGGTCGCCGGCGGCAAGACCGATCCGGCCAAACCGTATTACCGCGAAAGCCTGTTCTCGGCCGACATCCTCGGCCACACGACGGTCGCGCAGCTGATGAAAAAGCTGGTCGACAGCGACCAGGCCGAGGCGGTCGGCATCGCCTTCGGCGGCCCCAAGGACGTGCGCCCCGAGCAGGGCTTCGAATTCCGCTTCACGATGGTGCCCGAAAGCGTCGGTTACAACTCTGCCGTCTCGGACGCGGTGTCGGTCTTCAAGCTGCGCATGGACATCCGGCCGATCGAAATCCGCCAGCCGGTGTACCAATACAAATAAGCGGGCCCGGGCAAGCGGGCGCAGCCGCGGCAAATAAGCGTTCCAGGCGCCTTGCGGGCGGGATTACAATGCGACACGATCCCCCCTGCAAGGACCCGTCATGCCCTTCTTCAGTTTCCGCCTGCGCGCCTTCGTCGCGCTGCTGCTCGCCGCCGGCGCCGCCCAGGCCGCGGCCCCCGCCACCGTCCGCGTCGACTACACCCACAGCGGCAACGCGCTGAGCGAGCACTACGCGCTCGAGCGGGTGCTGATCGAGCCGCTGCCCTGGCCGGGCGACCTGAACCAGAACCTCGACCACACCGACCGCGGCCAGAACCGGGTCGAGGTGGTCGACGCCAAGACCGGCGAGCTGCTGTATTCGCGCGGTTTCTCGACCATCTTCGGCGAATGGCGCACCACCGAGGAGGCCAACCGGATCGACCGCGGCTTCCAGGAATCGGTGCGCTTTCCGAAGCAGGACAAGCCGGTGCGCGTGCGCATCCTCAAGCGCGACGAGCGCAAGCAGTTTTCGGTCGCCTGGAGCGTCGACGTCGACGCCGACGCGCCCGAGGTCGTCAAGAAGCAGCCGGCCTCGCGCGTGCAGCCGCTCGCGATCCGCGTCAGCGGGCCGTCGCCGCGCAAGGTCGACCTGTTGATCATGGGCGACGGCTACACCGTGGCCGACATGGGCAAATTCGAGGCCGACGCGCGCCGCCTGTCGGCCCATTTGTTCACGGTCTCGCCGTTCAAGGAGCGCGCCGACGACTTCAATGTGTGGGCGCTGGCGGTGCCGACCGCCGAGGCCGGCATTTCGCGCCCCTCGACCGGGGTGCACCGCGCGTCAAGCCTGGGCACGCGCTACGACATCTTCGGCAGCGAACGCTATGTGCTCACGCTCGACAACCGCGCCCTGCGCGACATCGCCCAGCACGCGCCCTATGAGTTCATCGAAATCCTGGTCAACAACGACACCTACGGCGGCGGCGGCATTTTCGGCCAGTTCAGCACCGTGGCGGCCGGCAACGATTGGGCCAACTACCTGTTCGTGCACGAATTCGGCCACCACTTCGCGGGCCTCGCCGACGAGTACTACACCTCGCCCGTGGCCTACCAGTCGAGCGACGCGCGGATGGAGCCGTGGGAGCCGAACGTGACGGCGCTGCGCGATCCGTCCAAGCTCAAGTGGAACAAGCACGTCAAGGCCGGCACCGCGCTGCCGACCCCGTGGCCCAAGGCCGAATACGAGGAGGCCTCGCGCGCCTACCAGAAGCGGCGCGCCGCCCTGCGCGCGGCCAACCGGCCCGAGTCCGAGATGAGCGCCTTGTTCCGCGAGGACCTCGCGCGCAGCGAAAAACTGTTCTCGGCGGCCCCGCACCGGCACCATGTGGGCGCCTTCGAGGGCGCCAATTACGAGGCGAAAGGCTACTACCGGTCCGAAATGCAGTGCCTCATGTTCGACCGGAGTGAAAGATTTTGTAAGGTATGTAAGGATGGGATCAGCGCGATCATCGATCTGTACGCGCCCGCCGCGCTGGCGCGGTAGGCAGCAAGCCCGTGGTTGAGGGCGCGCCTCGGCCTCGGCGCGCTTTTCACGGCAGTGTCCGCATGTGTTGCGGATCTTACAAAGTGTCTTTACGAATGTGCGTTGGCGCACAGACCCCGGCCGTGCCAGCTTCTATTCTCGGTCCGTTCTTTAAATAAAAGTTACAAGAAAGAACTTTAGACGGTGACCATGCGGGCGCTTTGATAGCTGCCCGGTCCCACCCAGTCCACGAGGTCTCCCTCCATACGCACTATTACTATTTTAAGGATTACCCAATGAATAAAGTACTCGCTACCCTGATCGCCGGCCTGTTCGCTACCGCCGCTTACGCCCATCCAGAGACCGCAGTCGTTGCTCCTGCAACCCCCGCAGTCGTCAAAGCCGAAGTCAAGGCCGACAAAGAAGTCAACAAAGCCATCGTTGCTGAAAACAAGGATGCGGCCCAGGCTGACATGAAGGTAAGCAAGGCAGTTGCCAAAGCAAACGCCAAGAAAGCCAAAGCCGCCGCCAAGGCCGCTAAAAACCGCGCCGACGCAGCTGCCAAGGTAGCCGCCGCCGATCCGGAAGACAAAATGCAGGCATCGGCCAAGGCCGACGCCAAAGTCGCCAAGGGTGACCTGAAGGCCGAGAAGACGATGATCAAAGCCGACGAAAAGGCCACCAAAGTCATGGTCGACGCCAGCGCCGACAAAGCGGTTGCCCGCGCCAAGACGACTGAAGTCAAGGCCGAAGCTGCTGCTGACGTCAAGAAAGCTGCTACCAAGTAAGCTTCGCTTGCGGCGCCCGCAAGGGCGCTTCGCAACGGAAAGCCGCCCGGCCTTGTGCCGGGCGGCTTTTTTTCTGTCCAGCAGCTTTTTGCCGGATGGTCGAAATATCAAAGGTTTATTTGATTCGCGCGGGTGCGGATCGGCCTCCCGTTGACCTACGCAATGTCGCGCTCCTGTTGACTTACTACGCTTGAAAATGACGCGGCCGCACGCCGTTCCAATTCAACAGTAGGCAACAAGGAGCAGGCCATGAAACTACCCTCCCATCCGGCTTCAGTGGTAACGAAATTACTCGTATGGCTTGCCTGCGGGTATGCGATGTGTGCCCACTGCCAGGAGGCGCCCGGGGTGGACGAGCCGGTGCCCGCCGCGGCCAGCATCGCCGTGCAGGCGCGGGCGGAACCGACGCAGGCCGAACCGATCGACGGCGCGGCCTATGCCGCCACGGCCGCGGTCGCGGATGGCCTCAGCACCGGCATCGCCTTGTCGGCCGGCGCGATCGAAATGAATCCCTTGGTGCCGACCTCGCCGCTGGGCTTGATCCTGATCACCGGTTTGAAAATAGGCGTGGCAAAATTCGCCGAGACCCTGCCCGAAGCCGAGAAACGCCTGACTCTCAAGACCACGGCGGCGGCCTGGGGCGGGGCGGCGGTCAACAACCTGTTGCTGTGCTTCGCGGTGCCGGGGCCGATCGCCGTGCTGGTCGGCCTGGCCGCCGGCATCGCGACCTGGTACCGCATGGAACGCGCCTACCGCCACCACGACCGCCTGCTGGCCGCGCAGGCGGCGCGTCCAGGTTTGGACGCGCCCGCCGCCACGGCAGTGGCGCCGGGCCAAGGTCCGGGCGTGCTCGACATGCAGGCCTTGCATGTGCAGCACTGACATGCAAGCGTCCCGCGCCATCGAAGCCGCGCCAAGGCCGGCCAGGGAATAGATCGATCCATCGCCGGGCAACACCAGGCGGCGCCAAGGCCGCCCAGTCGATTGACTGGGCGGCCCTTTTTTTGGCGCGGAGATCGGCGCCGGCGCGCCCATGCCCGTAATAAATGATGGCAGCAGAGATGAACTATATGACGCCCGTTCCGCGTTTTCGCAATTGAAGCTGGGCTGTCATTCGATCAATATTGCGTGCCGACTCCCCGGCCCAGCAACATCCGGGCCACGCGAACACCTAAAAAGGGAAACGATTCCACTTTGGTGCGGGAACTGCTGTTCGGTCATCGTTCCAGCACGCGCTGGCGCGCCATGAAAACTTCGGAGACAAATAAATGAAACGTAATTCTGTATACCTGGCGATTTCCCTGCTGTGCAGCCTGGCCGCCGCATCCGTGCCTGCTTCCGCCCAGCTAGCCGACGCCGGCGCCCCCTACGACGTCAGCGCGCGCAGCTATCCGGGCCCGCAGCAGGCCATCATCTCCTGGGAGAGCAGTGCGCCGGCGGTGACGGGCTTCCGCGTCGAACGCCGCCTGCCGTCGGGTGGCGCCTGGAACGTCGTCGGACTCGTCGATGGTGCCGCGCGCAACTTCATCGATGCCGAGCTGAAGGTCGAAACCACCTACGAATACCGGGTTGCCGCGCTGGGTCCCGAGGCGGCCGCGCCGGTGTTCTCGACCGCGCAGGTGAGCCTGACGACCCCCGCGGCCGCGGCCGGCAAGGGCTACGCCAAGGCCGACTACGACAGCGCCGCCGCGCCGCGCCGTTTAGTGGTGCAGCCGCTGAACAGCACCGACCTCATGCTCGAGTGGTCCGACGCGACGCCGGACGAGACCGAGTTCAAGATCCAGCGCCGCGATCCGGGCCGCCACTGGCACACCATCGGCTCGGTCGGGCCCAATGTCACGCTCTACCGCGACAACGGCCTGCAATCGGGCGCCGCCTACGAGTACCGCGTGACCGCGTTGCGCCCGAGCGGACGCGGCGCGACCGGCCTCGCCGCCGGCGCCACGCTGCCGCCGGCGGGCGCGGCCAATGTGTTCTACGTGGATATCAAAACCGGCAGCAACAACAACCCGGGCACGGAAGAGCGTCCATGGGCCACCTTGCAGAAAGCCCACGGCATGCTGCAGCCCGGCCAGACGGTCCTGGTGCGCAAAGGCACCTACACCAGCACCACCAACTACACGGTGCTGTTGGTCAACCGTTCGGGCAACGAAGGCGCGCCTATCACTTATCGAAATTTTCCGGGCGAGCGCCCGCTGGTCAAGACCACCAAGGGCGTCAACAACCACGGTATAGAAATACGCGACGCCGCGTATATCGTGATCGACGGCTTTGAAGTCGAGGGCCACGTCAAGCAGGTAACACTGGCCGAAGCGAAGGTGCAGAACGAGCTCGCGCTGGCGTATTCGAAGCTGACGCCGCAAAAATACATCGGTGC
The DNA here is from genome assembly GCA_040384885.1 of Pseudomonadota bacterium. Lineage (GTDB taxonomy): Bacteria > Pseudomonadota > Gammaproteobacteria > Burkholderiales > Burkholderiaceae_D > Telluria_A. Next base: position 61,574 of record JAZKIN010000105.1, read on the forward strand.
CATCGTCGACTCGAACGGTATCAGCGTGACCGGCAAGACCATCAAAAAGACCCACCACGTCGTGGTGCGCAACAACATCGTGCGCGATACCCCGGGTGGCGGCATCGCGGCCAACTTCACCGATTACGTGACGATCGATAACAACCGCGTGTCCAACACCAGCGCGTATTCGCCGTATGGCACCTCGGGCATCAGCTTCCTTACCCCGTACAACCTCGACACCAACACGGGCGGCTACAAGCTGGTGGTAAGCAACAACACGGTCACGGGCGCGAGCAATCTGTTTCCCTGCAGCTGCTTCGGCTTCAAGCAGCAAACCGACGGCAACGGCATCATCATCGACTCGTTCAACAAGTTCGCCTACACGGGCAGGACGCTGGTGGCCAACAACATCGTGCACAACAACGGCGGGCGCGGCATCCATGCGCTGAACGCCAATTACCTCGATGTGTTCCACAACACCGCCTACCGCAACGGCACGATCAAAATCACGGGCGAGGGCGAGATCACCTTGCAAAAAACCCGCTTCGTGCGGGTCTGGAACAACATCATGGTGGCCAATGCGGACCGGCCGGCGAACCTGTACACGCAGTCGACCGACGGCGACTTCAGCCACAACATCGTGTTTGGCGGCAACCGCTTCACGCCGACGCCGCGCGCCGTCAACAACCGGCTGGCGACCGATCCGCTGTTCACGGCCACCGGCGGCGCGTTCGCGTTCCAGTTGGCGGCCAACAGCCCGGCCGTCAACAGCGCGCACAACGAGGGTGTGCCGGTAGTGGACGTGTACGCCGCGCCGCGTCCGCGCGGCGCGGCCGCCGACGTGGGGGCGGTCGAAAGCTTCTAAACCCGATCGACAAATAAAAAAGCCCCGTGCCGTTCAAGGCGCGGAGCTTTTTTGCGTGCGCGCCAAGCGACGCGCGGGAGATCAGATCGGGCGCAGCGTCTGCACCTTGATCTTGGCCACCAGCGCCTTGCCTTTGCGCGCGCGCTTGCCGAAGTGGAGCGCCAGCCCCGAGGCGGAAAGGTCGACCTCGCGCGGCTTGGCGCCGGCCCAGGTGCCGAGCACGGTCACGCCCTTCTGGCTGATCGGCTGCACCGACAGCAGTTTTTCCTTGTCGTCGAGCTCCATCAGCGTCACGCCGCGCCCGCCGTTGGCGAGCGTCTTGAGTTCGTCCATGCCGAACACGAGCAGGCGGCCCTTCTCGGACAGGCAGGCCACCGCGCTCGCGTTGGCGCCGATCACGCGCGGCGGCAGCGGCACGGCGCCATCGTCGAGCGTCATGAAGGCCTTGCCGCCCTTGAGCCGGCTGACCATGTCGCCGGCCATGGCGGCAAAACCGAAGCCGCCGCTCGAGGACATGAGGAGCTTGGTCTGCGCCGCGCCCGTGAAGTAGTGCAGGATGCGCACGCCGTTCGACAGGTCGACCAGGGTGGTGATCGGCACGCCGTCGCCGCGCGCCCCCGGCAGCGCCGCCACCGGCACCGAATACACCTTGCCGTTGTCGCCGAAGCCGAGCATGGTGTCGACCGTGCGGCACTCGAAGGCGCCGTGCAGCGCGTCGCCCGCCTTGAAGGTGAACTGGGCGATGTCGTGCCCGATGCCGGTGCGCGCGCGCACCCAGCCTTTTTCCGAGACGATGACCGTGACCGGCTCGTCGACGACCTTTTGTTCGGCCACGGCGCGCTGGGCCTCCTCGATCACGGTGCGGCGGGCGTCGCCGAACAGCTTGGCGTCGGCCTCGATCTCGCGGATGATCAGGCGCTTCATGGTCGACGGGTTGTCGAGGATGTCCTGCAGCGAGCCCTTCTCCTTGCGCAGTTCGGCCAGCTGCTGCTGGATCTTGATGTGTTCGAGGCGCGCGAGCTGGCGCAGGCGGATCTCGAGGATGTCCTCGGCCTGGATCGCCGACAGATTGAAGGCGGCCATCAGGTCGGGCTTGGGCTCGTCGGCGTTGCGGATGATGCGGATCACCTCGTCGATGTTGAGCAGGACCGCCTCGCGCCCTTCAAGGATGTGGATGCGGTCGTTGACGTTGCCCAGCCGGTGCTCGGTGCGCCGGCGCACCGTCACGAAGCGGAAGTCGATCCACTCGCGCAGGATGTCGGTCAGGCCCTTCTGGCGCGGGCGGCCGTCGCCGCCGATCATCACCAGGTTGATCGAATTCGACGATTCGAGCGAGGTGTGGGCCAGCAGCATGAGCATGAACTCGGCCTGGTCCTGGTTCTTCGACTTCGGCTCGAACACGAGCCGCACCGGCGCGTTGCGGCCCGACTCGTCGCGGATGGTGTCGAGCGAGCCGAGGATCAGCTGCTTGAGCGTGAGCTGCTCGGGCGAGAGCGCCTTTTTGCCCATCCGGACTTTGGGGTTGGTCAGCTCCTCGATCTCCTCGAGCACCTTTTGCGACGACACGCCCGGCGGCAGTTCGTGCACCACCGCCTGCCATTGGCCGCGCGCCAGTTCCTCGATCTTCCAGCAGGCGCGCACCTTCATGCTGCCGCGCCCGGACGCGTACATGTCGGCGATCTGGCCCGGCGGCGTGATGATCTGGCCGCCGCCCGGGAAGTCCGGGCCGGGGATGATCGCCATCAGTTCGGCGTGGCTGATGTTCGGGTTGCGGATCATCGCCACCGCCGCCTGCGCCACCTCGGTCAGGTTGTGCGAGGGGATCTCGGTGGCCAGGCCGACCGCGATGCCCGAGGCGCCGTTGAGCAGCACCATCGGCAGGCGCGCCGGCAGCGCCTTCGGTTCTTTGTGCTGGCCGTCGTAGTTCGACTGGAAGTCGACCGTGCCCTGGTCGATCTCGTCGAGCAGCAGCCGGGCGATGGGGCTCAGGCGCGCCTCGGTGTAGCGCATCGCCGCCGCGCCGTCGCCGTCGCGCGAGCCGAAATTGCCCTGGCCGTCGATCAGCGGGTAGCGCAGCGAAAAATCCTGCGCCATGCGCACCAGCGCGTCGTAAATCGACTGGTCGCCGTGCGGGTGCAGCTTGCCCATGACGTCGCCGACCACGGCGGCCGACTTGCGCGGCTTGGCGTTCGAGGCCAGGCCCAGTTCGTTCATCTGGTACAGGATGCGGCGCTGCACCGGTTTCTGGCCGTCGCACACGTCGGGCAGGGCGCGGCCCTTGACCACCGAAATCGCGTAGTCGAGGTAGGCACGCTCGGCGAAGGTCGACAGGGTCAGCATTTCGGCGTCGTCCGACGGCGCCGCCGCTTGTTCAAAAAGATTGGCTTGGATGGTCATGTACTTAAGAGAATTGATGTTGGGTTTTGTTTGCGCGGAGCATGTTGACCGCCATGAAAATCGCGACGACGATCAGGCCGAGCGCGAGTAAGGGCATCGGACCGACCATCAGCAGCGAAGGCCGCGGCAACTGCTTGAACACATAGCTTTTGACCACCAGCGCGCCGACGTAGCCGATCAGCAGGAAGAAGCTCGGCCGCGACAGCAGCATCCCGGCCAGTATCAGCAGCCAGACCGCGCCCGCGAAGACGTACGGCGGCACCGGCGCCACATGGGCGAACGCGAACACGGCGGCGGCCGCGCTGAGCCAGCCGATGCGCGCCGACAGCACCGTGGCGGCGGGCACCTCCAGGTAGTCGAACAGGTCGGCGCCGCCGCGGTACAGGACCTGCAGGGCGCACATCGCGGCCAGCGCGTAGGTCGTGGCGTGGAAAGGCCCGCCGGCGGCGACGTTCAAGGCGAACAGCACGCCGGCGGCGCCGGCGACGAAAAAACTCATCGGCGGCAGCACGGCCGAATTGGCGAAGCTGGCGCCGAGCAGGCAGGCCAGCATCGCCGCGCCGACCGCGATTTTGGTCGCCGCCGACGGCTCTGGAATGAACAGGCACAGCGAGGCGAGCGCGAACGGGGCCAGCCAGCCGTATTGGACCAGCGGGCGGTAGCGATGCACGTGCAGCAGGGTGTCGACGCGCTCGCGCCAGGTCGCCGGCACGTAGCCCTGCACCCCTTCGGCCGGGTGGAAGGCGAACCAGCCGAACAGCCCGAACGAGAGCGCGAAGATGGCCGCGGCGATTGGCGTCGCGTAGCGCTCGTGCAGCGCGAATTGCGCCAGCACGGACCAGGCCAGGAACGACAGCAGCAGGCCGGTGATGGCCGAGCCGACCGCCGTTTGGTAAAAATAGCGCTTGCCGGCGACGCGCCGGGCCCAGTCCCAGAACACGGTGCGGTCCAATTTGTACTCGAGCATCTCGGGATGGTGCGAACGGATCACGTCGATCCACTCGCGCATCGCCTGGGTGAAGTCGCGATTCGTGGTGCGCCAGAAGCTGCGCTCGACCCGGTCCGCCAGCAGCGCCTTGAGCGGCTTGTTGGTCTGCGCGAGCTCGCAAAATTGGCCGTACGAGCGGTGCGCGCGCAAACGGGAGATCACCTCGTGGGTCTGGTCCGGCAGGTGGCGGCCGACAAAAGCCGGGTCGTTCTCCCAACCGAAATAATCGGCGATCTCGGCGCGCAGCTCGTCGGCGCAAGTGGGGCTCGCGCAGTAGGCGAGCGCGCACAACTCGAAGCTGTCGCGCACCTGCATGTCGAGCATGTCGTCGCCGGCGCTGATGCGCGCGAGGCGTTCGCGCGGCTGGCCGCCGACGTTGGCGATAAAGCCGCTCCACAGCATGCGCGCGGTCGCGGCGTGGGCGCCGTTGTGCAGCGCGCGCTCGGCCGCGGTCTGGAACTGGATCACGACCGCGGGCGGCGCGGGCGTGTCGCCGCCGCCCGCCGGTTTGCCAAGCTGCACCGGGACCGCCTGCAGTTCGGGCGCCGCCGCCGGCTCCGGTTCGTGCCCGTGCTCGGACTCCGGCTCCGGCTCCGGCTCCGGCTCGTACCCGCGCTCCTGCCCGGCCTCCTCGTCGGATGCGGCCTGCGCCGCCTGCGCATACTGCGCCATGCGCAGCGCCGCCTGGAAGGCGTCGTTCAACTCCTGAAACGCGGCCGGATCGTCCTCCGCGCGCGTGGTCTTGAGCCGGCGCGCATACGCGCGCTTGATTTCGCGCTCGTCGCTCGAGGCGGCCATGTTCAGGATGGTCCACGGGGTCATAGCACGCTGCCCCCGTCGAGCTGGCGCATGACGTGCGCCAGCGCCTCGCGCCCGAGGCGTGCCGCCTCCACGTCCTGCTTCTCGAGCACGGACTGGAACTGGGCGATATGCTGCGCCAGGAAGTCGCGCTCGTAGCCGAGCAACTGCTCGTACAGGCGGTCGGCCTGGGCCACCAGCGTGCGGTTCTCGAGCTGGTCGCGCGGGTGGATCTTGAGCGCCGCGAGCTCGTGCAGGCGCTGTTCGATCTCGGCCGGCGCCATCACGCCGGCGTTCTCGGTGATCACGAGTTTGTGCTTTTCCTGCGACGGCAGCACCGTGACCTCGGCCTCGAGCACGCCGCTGATGTCATAGGTGAAGCGCACGTCGGCGCTGATCTCGCCGGCCTTTTTCGACGGGATCGGAAAGGTCAGCGTGCCGAGGAAGATATTGTCCGACACCAGCCGCGCCTCGCCCTGGTAGACCCTGACCTCGAGCTGGCGCTGGAAGTCGGCCACCGTGCTGACGGTTTCGACGCGCGACACCGGCACCGTCGAATTGCGTTCGATGATAGGCAGGTAGTGGCCGCCCTCGTAATTGTTGGCGCCGAGCTGGCGCGCGATCGCGATCCCGAGCGAGTAGGGCGCGACGTCGGTCATGACGATCTCGTCGAGCGCCGAATCGCGCATCTTGAGGCCGGCCTGCACCGCCGCCCCGAGCGCGATCGCGAGGTCGGGGTCGAGGTTGATCGACGGGAAGCGGCCGAACATGCGCGAGACCAGCTTGCGCACCAGCGGCATGCGGGTGGCGCCGCCGGCGAGCACCACGGCGTCGAGTTCCGAGGCCTTGATGGTGGCGTCGCGCAGGGCGCGCTCGACGGGCGAGCGCAGGCGCTGCAGCAAGGGCTCGCACAGCTGCGCGAGGGTGTCCTCGGTCAGGTCCCAAGTGTATTCGGTGTCGTTGTAGCGGAACGTCATTTGCGCGCCGGCGGCGTCCGACAGCGCGCGCTTGGCGCGTTCGGCCTCGTCGCGCAGCTGCTGGCGCTGGTGGCCGCCCAGTTCGGCGCCGGCCATCGCCGCCAGCATGCCGCTGCGCGCGAGGAAGGCGTCGAACAGCGCGCTGACGAAGTCCTCGCCGCCGAGCAGGTTGTCGCCGGCCGAGGCGCGCACCTGCATCACGCCCTCGAACAGTTCGAGGATCGAGACGTCGAAGGTGCCGCCGCCGAGGTCGAACACGAGGAATTTGGTTTCGCGCTGGGTGTCCTGGATGCCGTAGGCGAGCGCCGCGGCGGTCGGCTCGTTGAGCAGGCGTTCGACCTTGAGCCCGGCGAGCTGGCCGGCCACCTTGGTCGCCTTGCGCTGGGCGTCGCTGAAATACGCCGGGACCGTGATGATGGCCTCGGTCACGGCGTGCCCGAGCCAGGCCTCGGCATCGTCCTTGAGCGCGCGCAGCACCATCGAGGACAGCTCCTCGGGCCGGAAGCGCTGCTTGCCGAGCTGGGTCTGGCGCTCGCTGCCCATGTAGCGCTTGAACAGCGCCGCGCTGAGCTTGGGATGGGTTTGCAGGCGCGCGCGCGCCGCCTTGCCGACCAAAATGGTGCCGTCGTCGTCGACGCCGACGCACGACGGCGTCAGGTAGTCGCCGAGCGCGTTCGGGATGATGTGCGCCTTCCCGTCGCGCCAGACGGCGACGAGGCTGTTGGTGGTGCCGAGGTCGATCCCGATGATCATTTAGATATCCGCATTTAGATATCCGCTTCGGTCTCGTTGCCGTGTTCCTCGATCCAGGCGCGGCGCGCGGCGGCCTCGCCTTTACCCATGAGCATATTGAAGCGCGCGGCGGCGTCGCCGTGGGCGAATTCGCCGAGCGACACCGGCAGCAGGCGGCGCGTGTCCGGGTTCATCGTGGTCTCCCAGAGCTGCTCGGCGTTCATCTCGCCGAGGCCCTTGAAGCGCGAGATGCTCCAGGCGCCGTCCTTGACGCCCTCCTTGCGCAGCTTGTCCTCGATCGCGATCAGTTCGCCCGAGTCGAGCGCGTACAGCTTCTGGATCGGCTTCTTGCCGCGCGCGGGCGCGTCGACCCGGTACAGGGGCGGGCGCGCGATGCAGATGTGGCCGTGCGCGAACAGCGCCGGGAAGTGCTTGAAGAACAATGTGAGCAGCAGCACCTGGATGTGCGAGCCGTCGACGTCGGCGTCCGACAGGATGCAGATTTTGCCGTAGCGCAGGCCGGTCAGGTCGGGCGAATCGCCCTGGCTGTGCGGGTCGACCCCGATCGCGACCGCGATGTCGTGGATCTCGTTGTTGGCGAACAGGCGGTCGCGGTCGGTCTCCCAGGAGTTGAGCACCTTGCCGCGCAAGGGCAAAATGGCCTGGAACTCCTTGTCGCGCCCCATCTTGGCCGAGCCGCCGGCCGAGTCGCCCTCGACCAGGAAGATCTCGTTGCGGGTGATGTCGGACGATTCGCAGTCGGTCAGCTTGCCCGGCAACACGGCCACGCCCGAGGACTTCTTCTTCTCGACCTTCTGCAGCGAGCGCAGGCGCGACTGGGCCTGCTTGATGACCAGTTCGGCCAGCTTGCGGCCGTAGTCGACGTGCTGGTTGAGCCACAGTTCGAGCGGCGGCTTGGTGAAGCTCGACACCAGCTTGACGGCGTCGCGCGAATTGAGGCGCTCCTTGATCTGGCCCTGGAACTGCGGGTCGAGCACCTTGGCCGAGAGCACGAACGAGACGCGCGCGAACACGTCCTCGGGCAGCAGCTTGACGCCCTTGGGCAGCAGCGAGTGCATCTCGACGAAGCCCTTGACGGCGCCGAACAGGCCGTCGCGCAGGCCCGACTCGTGGGTGCCGCCGTTGGAGGTCGGGATCAGGTTGACGTAGGACTCGCGCACCACGCCGCCTTCCTCGGTCCAGGCCACCACCCAGGCCGCGCCCTCGCCCTCGGCGAAGCCGTCCGACTCGCCGCTCGAATACTGGGCGCCCTCGAACACCGGGATCAGGGTCTCGCCGCTCGAGCCTTGCGCGAGCATCTCGTTGAGGTAGCCGCGCAGGCCCTCGTCGTACTTCCAGGTGGTGGTGTCGCCGGTCTTGGCGATGGTCAGGGTGACCGTCACGCCCGGCAGCAGCACGGCCTTGGAGCGCAGCAGGCGCGCCATCTCGGTCAGCGAGATCGCGGGGCTGTCGAAATACTTCGGATTGGGCCAGGCGGTCACGCGGGTGCCGCTCTTTTTGCCGTCGCGCGGGGCCGGCACCGACACCAGCGGCTCGATTACGTCGCCGTCGGCGAACGCCATCTTGTGCATGCCGTTGCCGTTGTCCTCCTTGCGCCAGACCGTGATCTCGAGGCGCGACGAGAGCGCGTTGGTGACCGAGACGCCGACCCCGTGCAAGCCGCCCGAGAACGCGTAGGCGCCGCCCGAACCCTTGTCGAACTTGCCGCCCGCGTGCAGCCGGGTGAACACGATTTCGACGGTCGGCACGTTCTCTTCGGGATGCAGGCCGACCGGGATGCCGCGGCCGTCGTCCTCGATCGTGACCGAGCCGTCGACGTTGATGGTCACGCCGATGTTCATGCAGTGCCCGCCGAGCGCCTCGTCGGAGGCGTTGTCGATCACCTCCTGGATGATGTGCAGGGGATTTTCGGTCCGGGTGTACATGCCCGGGCGCTGTTTGACGGGTTCGAGTCCCTTCAGGACCCGGATGGATGATTCGCTGTAGTCTGAGACGGGTTTTTTGGTGGCCATGCGTGGTCGGGCTTAAATAGGGTGTTCGGGAGCGTTTCTGCGGATGCCCGCGCATTCTATCTTGTCGGAACGGGGCTGGCCTAACTTTGGCGCCCGGGCGGCCGCTCAGGAGGCAAAAAAGCATCATTTAAGGCCGCCGCGAGCGGCTGGCGCCGGGCTAAAGGCAGTCTTTTTGGCAACAAATCGGGTATGATGATCGAACGCTTGCCAGTTAACCCAATTGTGGTTAGATTCGAGCATTGGGCCCTGTCCCTCGACTCACATCAACTTGTCTGCTTTCCAATGCGTGTAAAAAAGTTCCTCCTCGCGATACGCCTGCTCGGTTTCCAGCCTGACGAGGAAGCCCAGATCGCCGCCATGCTCGGCGAGGCGCCTGCGGGCGGCCCGGCCTTCACCTGCCTGGTCGAAGACAGCCTGCAAGATCCCGACCTGTACGTGGTCAACGGCGAAGACCTGCGCGCGCTCGCCGCGCTGGTCGACATCGAGCCCGAGGCGGGCGAACTGGCGCTGATCGTCGGCCCGGTCGAAATGGCCTTCCCGTGCGCCCAGATCGCGCGCCCGCTCGAGCCGGGGCGTCTGTGTTCGATGCTGACCGACCTCGCCGAACACCACATGGCCGCGCTGCAGCGCATCCGCGAGCGCGGCCTCGCGCTGCGCCCCGAGCGGCGCCGCCGCCAACGGCTCGACTTCGACATCACCGATCCGGCGCTGTACCAGAGCCGGCGCCGGCCGCGCCCGTCCGGCGCGATCCTGATCATCGACAAGGGCGGCGCGCTGCGCGACCATGTCGCGCGCCTGCTCTCGACCCACAAGCTGTCGATCGAATGGACCGACAGCGCCGCGGCCGCCCTGCACCTGTGCGAGGAGACCCCGGTCTCTGTGGTGCTGATCAACACCTCGACCCCGGACATCGACCCGTACGTCGTCTGCGCGGCGATCAAGTCGCTGCCCAACGGTTCGCGCATCGCGGTCGTGTTCCTGATCAATCCGGCGTTCGGCTACGACTCGGTGCGCGCGCGCGCGGCCGGCGTGCGCGGCCTGCTCGACAAGCCGGTGACCGACCGCCACATGGTCAGCGCGCTCAAAAAACTGTTGTCGCTGCCGGCCTGACGGCGCCCGCCGCGGCGGGCCGCGTGCGGTTTTGTTTCGACATCGAATCGTGCGCCGTGCCGACGGGGATATAGTTGCGTCATGCCTGAAAACGACATCCCTTCGAGCAGCCAGCCGGAAAAACCCGCCTCGCCGGCCAGCGAGCGGCGCGCCACGGACGAGCACGGTCCGGCCGTCGCGCGCGTGCCCGACCGACGCCAGGGGCGCGCCGAGCCCGCCGACGGCGACGCCTTGCCGCGCTACCACCGCGAACACGACACCGCGATCGGCCTGGCCTGGCGCGTGCTCACCTCGCGCTGGCGCGCGCTGCGCGACAAGGCCGGGCGCGACTTCATGCGGCGCACCCTGCGCATCGGCGTCTCGGCCCGCATCTTCCACCCCGAACCGGGCTCGACCGGGCTGCGCAGCAAGAACCTGCAATACCTCGAAGAGTCGATCGCGCAATGGGTCATGTCGCGCGACGTGCTTGTCTTCATGGTGCCGACGGTCAATACCAACGGGCTGCTCCATCCGAGCAACATCACCTTGCGCCATTACGCGCGCCACCTCGACGGGCTGGTGCTGCAGGGCGGGGCCGATGTGTCGCCACAGACCTATGCGCAGGAGCCGACGCGCCCCGAGTGGAGCGGCGACCGCGCGCGCGATTTGTACGAGCTCGAGCTGCTGCACGAGTTCATCGACGCCGGTAAACCGGTGCTTGGCATCTGCCGCGGTTGCCAGTTGATCAACGTGGCCTTCGGCGGCACGCTGTACCAGGACGTGGCGAGCAATGTGCCGGAGGCGATCGAACACGTCAACAGCGACTACGACGCCCACCGGCACGCGGTCGCGTTTCCGAAGGGCTCGATGCTGGGGCGCATGTATCCGAAGCTGCCGGGCGCGGTCGTCAATTCGATCCACCACCAGGCGGTCAAGGATTTGGGTCGCGATATCACGGTCGAAGCATGGTCTGAGCCCGATGGCATCATCGAGGCGATCCGCTACCAGCGCGCCGACTTCGTGATGGGGCTGCAGTGGCATCCCGAATTCCACAGCGCGGGCGGGGTCGATTTGCTCGATTGCACGCCGATTCTGGACGAGTTTTTGCGCAGCGCGCGCGAGACGCGGTTCTAGTCCTTTCCTTATATTGCAAGCCACTTTCAATGACCGTTACCGAACTGTTCACAGCAATCCGTTCTTTGTACTCAGAAGTACTTGTCAATGCGATAGCGCGAAGCCATGTGTTTGCAGAACCGGCGCTGCGTACTGCCGATGGGGCGCTCGCGCTTAAGGGGGAGCCGCCCCTACCTTTGCGCGTGGACATGGTTTCAAAAAACGGTGACGAGGCCAGACACTCCATCATGGTCGATTCGATTTCGACATTGCAGTTCGCGCCATTCGCATTTCAGATGTCCGCCACCGAGATCCGAATTTGCCCATTCGCGTGGGACGGAGTTGCACTATCGATTTCCGGCCTGGCGCTGGACGCGGCGTCCCATGTTCTTGGCACTTGGTTTATGGCCTGGTTCGACCCCGATGACGATAACGCGCCGACCGAAGAGGGCCTGGGCGGCGCAGCGCACTATATGTCCGGACTTTCGGTCGAGATGGGAGTCATCAAGGTTGGCCTCGATCTTGGGTCGGCACCCGCCCATGCGCTCGAAGATCTTCTGTTTCGTCTTGCCGACGCCGATGCCTCGCAAGTCACGCTGAAAGGCGAGGATTGACGATGGCAATGTATAGCGAAATTTTTCGGGGATGAAAAATTCCACCATTGGAGAGGTTGAGTATGATGGCTCTAAGGGGAGGATCAGATGGGTATGAATATTAATCTGACGCCGCAGCTAAAACAAATGGTGCGCGCAAAGGTCGCGTCCGGCATGTACACCTCGGCCAGCGAGGTCGTGCGCGAGGCATTGCGTCTAATGAATGAGAAAGATCAGCTGCATGCGGCGCGGCTCAAACGGCTATGTCACGACATTCAAGAGGGGGGCGAAAGCGTAGAGGCGATACCTTGGGACCCAGCTGAAATAAAACGCATGGCACGCACCAGGCGCTTGGCCAAAAGTAGCAGCGGGGTGTAAGTGTCCAGCGTCGCGTTACATCCGCGTACACGGATCAATATACTCAGATATGGGATTACATTGTGGCGAAACAGTTCCTTTTCCTCCGCGCGCAATGAGCGGTGATTTCACCCTATGGCTCGAGTTTGAACTGTCGAGCGATTGGATCGTCGACCCTGAAGTCGATTTCTTCAATATGCTGATTAATTTTGCTGACGGAAGTTCCTATGCTCTCAATGTTTGGACATATAAATACTTGCTCCGTGCGCGGGCCGAATGTGAGTCAACGGGCGAGCACCTAGGCGGGGCATACATGCCAACGCCAGACCTCTTGGTCGAGCGTCTGGATCGATGTCATCTCGAGGCGGTCGTGGCCGATCTCATTCGAATAAACGGATTAAACGAACATTGGAAAATCGCAGTGGACGCCGACTTCAACGCACCCCCCGGAAACGACTGATCGCCGCATCCACCATACCCTCGACGCTGCCATCGATCGCGAATTGCCGCCGTAGATAGGTCGCGTCGCTCGCGTCGCGCACCGCCACCGTCAAATGCTCGAGCGCGGCGAGGCTGCCGAGCGCCTCCCCGTGCGGCTCCATCTTGCGCAGTGTCGCCATGATGTCCTCGCGCAGCGACATCGTCTCGTAAGTCTTTGGATGCGTGATGTTGCCGTCCAAACCGAAACGGCAGGCCTGGAAGCGGTTGTAGTTGTAGACCAGATAGTCGTCCTCGAGCGGGCGTTCCTCGCGCCGCTCGAGCAGGTGGCGGCACAGCGCCTGCAAATAGCCGGCCAGCGCCGCCGCGCGTTCGACCGTCAGCGGCGTGTCGCACACGCGCAACTCGATCGTGCCGTACTCGGGCTTGGGCCGCACATCCCAGTAAAAATCCTTCATGCTGCGGATGATCCCGGTGCGCTCCATCTTGGCGAAATAGACGTTGGCGAAGTTGTCCCAAGACAGAGTGAACGGCGCGCGCCCGCTCATCGGAAACGCGAACACCGAATTGAGGCGCGCCGAATCGAACAGGCTGTCGTGTCCCTGCACGAACGGCGACGAGGCCGAGAGCGCGATGAAGTGCGGAATGTAGCGGTTAAGCGAATGCAGCAGGAACAGCGCGTCGTCGCCCGAGGCGCAGCCGATGTGCACATGCTGGCCGAACACGGTGAACTGCTTGGCGAGGTAGCCATACAGACTCGACAGCTCCTGGAAGCGCGGCTTCGGAAAGATCTTCTGCTCCGACCAGTGTTGGAACGGATGCGTGCCGCCGCCGCACAGCCCGATATTGAGCTTGTCGCCGGCCGCCACCAATATCGCGCGGATCTCGTCGAGTTCGGCCAGCAGCGGCGCGTAGCTGGTGTGCACGCTCGAATTAATCTCGATCATGCTCTCGGCGATTTCGGGCGTGACGTTGCCGGGGAAGGGCTTCAGCGACAGCAGGTGCAGCAGGTCGGGACTGGCGGCGGTCAGGTCGAAGTCCGACAAACTGACCAGCTGCAACTCGAGCTCGACGCCAAAACTGAGCGCCTGCGACTGCGCGAACGGGGCGAGCGGCATGGCTAGACCTCCCGGGCTTCTTTAGCCCAAATCAGGGCGCGCTGGACGATGATCGGACCTATCACCTCGAGCAACATGGTGACCGCGGCCATCGCGCGCAATTCGTCGAGCACATCGACCCCGGCGAGGCGCGCGTGTTCGAGCATTAACACCACGAACACCGAGGCGGGCGCGAGCGCCAATCCGGTCAGCGCGCCCTTGCGCCACGAGATGCCGGTCAGATGCGAAAACAGCGCGACCCCGACCGTCTTGGTCAGCAGGCGCGCGCCGACCACGGCCAGTGCGAGCAGGGCGCCGGCGAACAGCGCGGCCCAGTCGAGCGTCGAGGCGGCGAACACGAACAGCAACACGGTGAGCAACTCGCCGAGCGCGCCGAAGTTGCGCTGCGCCTGAGGGAAGGCGATCCGCCTGTGCCGCGCGGCAAGGCCGAACGCGAGCGTGGCGACGACCGGCGAGAGCCGGGTGGTGTAGGTGATCGAGACGAGCAATATCACGGCCAGCGCGAACGCGACCGTGGCGTCGGTGCTGGCCTTGCCCAAATGGCGCAACAGGGCCGGCACCGCGATCCCGAAGATGGCGCCGACCACGCCCGACATCAGCAGCGCGACGAGGCTGTTGATGGCGGCCTCGCCGAGGTCGGCCGAGCTATGGAAGATCCAGAAGCCGACTACGATATTAAAGGTGAACACCGACAGCACGCAGTTGAGCGCGGTCAGGTGCAGCAGGCGTTCGGTGACCTGGCCGGAGCCGCGCATCTCGTTGACCACGCGCACCACGGTGGCGGGCGAGGTCGACATCGCGAGCGAGGCCAGCATGAAAGCCGACATGGCGGCGGTGCCGAAGCTGATGACGATGAAATACACGGCGGCGAAGGTGCTCGCCGATTCGAACAGCCCGGCCACGCCGAGCCAGGGGTTGGTGCGCAGCCAGCGCAGGTTGATGCGGTAACCGAGCTCGAACAGGATGAGGCCGAAGGCGACGTCGGCCAGGGCCAGCACGGGGCCCGCGCTCATGGGCGGCAGCACGCCGATCTGGTTGCTGGCGAGCGCGAAGCCGACCAGGCCGTAGAAACTAATGCGCGGCAATCCCGTCCAGCGGTGGCCGAACTCGCCGGCGAGCCAGGCCACGACGATGGCAAAGGGCCAGGCGAGGCCGGTCAGGATCGACAGCAAATCGGGCATTGGCGGGCTTTCGTTGGCGCTACAAAGCGTTCCGGGCGAATCGCCGATTCTACAAGAACCCACCTCGCGCACGACTCGGCGCGCCGCAAACAAAAAAGCGGCGGGGGAGGCAAATAAAATTGGGATTGGAAGGGCCGTTGGCAGAAAGCGTGAGTGCTGAAACACCAAAAACTCAAACCAACATCGTCCTCGCGCATGCGGGGATCCATAGAACAGTTGCTATGAGCTACAGTTCTATGGGCCCCCGCATCCGCGAGGGCGATGTTGGTTTTTGTTGGTTAAGTATTCTTGGTACGATTTTTGGGGCGACCCAGTGCATCAAGGCTTACTTGCTCAACAAGCGCATTGCGCGCTCAAGCCCGTCAATGGTCAGGGGAAACATCCGATTGTTCATGATGCGGCGGATCACATCGATCGATTGCCGGTATTGCCACACGCCTTCAGGCTCGGGATTGAGCCAGATGAACTTCGGAAACGCGTTGCAAAAGCGCGCCAGCCATTCCGCGCCCGCTTCCTCGTTGTTGTACTCGACCGAGCCGCCCGGCTGCAACACTTCGTACGGGCTCATGGTCGCGTCGCCCACGAAAATCAGCTTGGTGTCGGCCGGATACTTGCGCAGGATGTCCCAGGTCGGGAAGCGCTCGGCATGGCGGCGCCGGTTGTTTTTCCACACGAAGTCGTAGACGCAGTTGTGGAAATAAAAAAACTCCATGTTTTTGAATTCTGTCTTGGCGGCCGAAAACAATTCCTCGGTGCGCGCGATATGGTCGTCCATCGAGCCGCCCACGTCGAGCAACATGAGCACCTTGATCTTGTTCTTGCGCTCGGGCTGCATCTTGATGTCGAGCCAGCCGGCGTTGCTGGCGGTCGCGCGGATGGTCGCGTCGAGCGCGAGCTCCTCGTCGATGCCATCGCGCGCGAACTTGCGCAGGCGCCGCAGCGCGACCTTGATGTTGCGCGTGCCCAGCTCGCGCTCGGCGTCGTAGTCCTTGTAGGCGCGTTGCTCCCAGACCTTGACGGCGCTACGCTTGCCGCCCTCGCCGCCGATGCGGATGCCTTCCGGATTGGTGCCGCCGTTGCCGAACGGCGAGGTGCCGCCCGTGCCGATCCACTTGCTGCCGCCCTCGTGGCGCTCCTTCTGTTCCTTGAGCAACTCGTTGAGGCGCTCCATGAGCTTGTCGTAGCCGAATTTTTCGAGCGCGGCGCGTTGCTCGTCCGACAGTTCGCGCGCCATGCGCTTGACCAGCCAGTCGAGCGGGACCGCGCCGTTGGTCTCGAAGGCGGCGTTGATGCCCTTGAAGTACTGGGCGAAGGCGCGGTCGAACTTGTCGAAGTTGGCCTCGTCCTTGACCATCGTCAGGCGCGCGAGGTAATAGAAGTCGTCCATCGACGGCGCGATCACGTCGCGGTCCATGGCTTCGAGCAAGGTCAAAAATTCCTTGATCGTGACGGGAATCTTGGCGTCCTTGAGCGTGAAAAAGAAGTCGATCAGCACGTCAATCCCTTTGCAGCTTGTAATGGAGATGCGCCTTGATCTCGGGCCATTCGCCGCGCAGGATGCTGTACATCACGGTGTCGCGCACGGTGCCGTCGCGCCGCGGGTGGCTGTGGCGGACCACGCCGTCCTTCTTGGCGCCGAGCCGTTCGATCGCCGCCTGCGAGGCGAAGTTGAAGTTGTCGGTGCGCAGCCCGACCACGGCGCAGCCGAGCGTCTCGAACGCGTGCGTCAGCAGGGCGATCTTGCAACTGGTGTTGACGTGGCTGCGCTGGCGGCTCCTGGCGTACCAGGTCCAGCCGATCTCGAGGCGGTCGATCGCCGGCACGATGTCGTGGTAGCTGGTCGTGCCCATGACGGCGCCGCTGGCCTCGTCGACGACCGCGTGCGCGAGCCGGTTCGGCGCGGCCAGCGCGTCGGCGATGTATTTCTCGGTGTCCTGCGGTTCGGGCACCGAGGTGATGCGCAATTTCCACAGTTGGCCATCCGCCGCCGCCGCGCGCAAGCCGTCAGCGTGCGCGGGCGCGAGCGGCTCGAGGCGCACCCCGTTGAAACGCAGGACGGTGGGGGTGACGGCGATCATCAGCGGTTGGTCCTCGACATCGCGATCAGGCGCTCGAACAGGTGCACGTCCTGCTCGTTCTTGAGCAGGGCGCCGTGCAGCGGCGGCACGATTGCCTTGGAGTCTTTGCTGCGAAGCATTTCCGGGCCGATGTCTTCGGCCAGCAACAGCTTGAGCCAGTCGAGGAATTCCGAGGTCGACGGCTTTTTCTTCAGTCCCGGCACGTCGCGCACCTCGTAAAAGCTTTGCAGCGCCTGCGCCAGCAAATCCTGTTTCAGGGTCGGGAAATGGACCTTGACGATCTGCTCCATCGTGTCCTTGTCCGGGAACTTGATGTAATGGAAGAAGCAGCGGCGCAGGAACGCGTCCGGCAGCTCTTTCTCGTTGTTGGAGGTGATGATCACGAGCGGGCGGTGCACGGCGGTGACCATCTCGCGCGTCTCGTAGACATAGAACTCCATCCGGTCGAGTTCGCGCAGCAGGTCGTTCGGGAACTCGATGTCGGCCTTGTCGATCTCGTCGATGAGCAGCACCACCGGCTCGGGCGCCGTGAACGCCTGCCACAGCACGCCCTTGACGATGTAATTGTGGATGTCGCGCACGCGTTCGTCGCCGAGCTGGGAGTCGCGCAGGCGCGAGACGGCGTCGTATTCGTACAGGCCCTGTTGCGCCTTGGTCGTCGATTTGATGTGCCATTGCATCAGCGGCATGTCGAGCGCGGCCGCCACCTCTTCGGCCAGCATGGTCTTGCCGGTGCCGGGCTCGCCTTTGATCAGCAAGGGGCGCTGCAGCGTCAGCGCGGCGTTGACGGCCAGTTTCAGGTCGGCCGTGGCGACATAGCTGTCCGATCCCTGGAAGCGGTGCGCGGTGGAAGTTTTGCTTGCTGTCATAGCGTTTGGCCATTGAATGTAATTGCTACGAGTATAAATCAAAGCGCTTACGGTGGCCGGCAGGGCCCAAAAGGGGCGGCCGGCAACGGTCAAAGTGGACTGCGCCAGCGTCTTCGGTTAAAATCACAGGTTGATAGTGCGAAACATAACTTTTTTGCACGTGCCGCACCCGATTACCACCTTACCCTCGCCACCATGAAAAAACTCTTCGCACTTATCGTGCTCGCCGGCTTCGCCAACGTCGCCGCGGCGGCTGACATCGTCGGAAACCCCAAGGCCGCAGCTAACAAGGTTGAAATGTGCATCGGTTGCCACGGCATTCCGGGCTACAAGGCCACCTTCCCAGAGGTTTTCCAGGTGCCGATGATCGGTGGCCAGTCGGCCAAATACCTCGAGAACGCCTTGAACGCGTACAAGAAAGGCGAGCGCAAGCATCCGAGCATGAGGGGCATCGCCCAAAGCCTGACGGACCAGGACATTGCCGATGTGGCTGCGTACTACGCCCAGCAATCTTCTACCGCGAAATAAGGAGCTACCATGAAAAAAATTATCACAGCCCTGTTCTGCGGCGTCGTCTCGGTCAATGCCTTCGCCGGCGGCAACATCGCCAAAGGCGCCGAGCTGGCCAAAAAATACAACTGCGCATCGTGCCACGGCGCCGACTACAGCTCGCCGCTCGACCCGAGCTATCCAAAGCTGGCCGGCCAGCACGCCAACTACCTCGAGCACGCGCTCGTGTCGTACAAGCGCGCCGCCGGTGACAACGGCCGCAACAACGCGATCATGGTCGGCCAGGTGGCCAACCTGTCGCGCAAAGACATGGCCGATCTGGCCGCTTACCTGCACAGCCTGCCTTCGCAGCTGGTCCTCAAGCGCTGATTCCTGTCGTCTAAGGACGACAGTGACGAAATCCCTTTCTTTGGCCTCGCGGCTGGATGAAGGGATTTTTTTATTGCTGCTGGATTATGCGAAGGGGATGATCCAGGTCTGAGTGCTTAAGGTCCGCGCTGCCAGGTGTCGGACGAAAAGCCGGCATGATCAGTTTCAGAAGCCGTATCGCAAGAAACCATAAAGCAAAAAACCAACATCGTCCTCGCGAACGCGGGGACCCATAGAACGGTTGCTATGAGCCAGCGTTCTATGGGTCCCCGCATGCGCGAGGACGATGTTGGTTTAGTTTTTTGAGGTATTGGTTTTCACGATTTATTAAAGCGCCATTCTTTTAGCGTGCGCTTTCTACCCACCAGCGCTGCCCCGCGTGCGGCGCCGTCAACGACAGCCGCTCGCCCATCGACGGCGTCGACAGCTTCACACCCGCGGTCTTGGCCAAGGCGTCGATCCGGTCAAACGGCTCGTGCCACGCATGCAGCGCGAGGTCGAAAGTCCCGTTATGCATCGGCACCAGCCAGCCGCCCTTGAGGTCGAGGTGCGCTTGCAGCGTCTCTTCCGGCTGCATGTGGACGTCCGGCCATTGCTTGTCGTAGGCCCCGGTCTCGAGCATCGTCACGTCGAACGGGCCATAACGCTCGCCGATCGTTTTGAACCCGGCGTGATAGCCCGTGTCGCCGCTGAAGTACACGCGCAAATCGCCGGCGATGATCACCCACGAGGCCCACAGCGTGCGGTCGGTATCGCTCAGGCTGCGCCCCGAAAAATGCTGCGCCGGCGCGGCGATCAACTGCACCCCGCCCACCCTGGTCTGCTGCCACCAGTCGAGCTGGCGCACCTTGGCCGGATCCACTCCCCACGAGATGATGCGGTCGCCCACGCCGAGCGGCGCGATGAACACCTCGACCTTCGAGGCCAGCGCCAAAATGGCGGCGTAATCGAGATGGTCGTAGTGGTCGTGCGACAGGATCACGCCCTTGATCGGCGGCAGGTCGGCGATGCCGATCGGCGGCGCATGGAAGCGCTTCGGTCCGGCCCACTGGACCGGCGAGGCGCGCTCCGAGAACACCGGGTCGGTCAGCCAGAACGCGCCATCGAGTTTGATCAGCATGGTCGAATGTCCGAGCCGGAACAGGCTCGCATCGGGCGCCTCGGCCAGCATCGCCGCGCTCAGTGCCTGCACCGGAACCGGGGCGCGCGGCACCGTGGTGTCGGGCTTTTCGGTGAAAATGCGCCAGCTGATCGCCAGCATCTTCATGAATCCGGTCGGCGCGCGCGGCACCACGTTGCGGAATTTGCCGTCCTGGTGCTGCGGCGAGGTGCCGGCGTTGACGGGGAAGGTGCTGCAGGCATTAAGGGCGGCGCAGGCCATGATAAAGGTCACTCCTATAAAGAGGATGCGGCGAAGGTTAAGCTTCATTTGGCACACACCAGGCGCACGGCCACGCGCATGCCATCGCGGTACTCGGCCGCGGTTTTGACGGAATGCTTGATGCCGTGAGAGGCGGCGTGCAGGTGCTGCGCGAGGTCGGCGGCGGTAAGCCCGGCGCCCTGCCATTTGGCGGCCAGCCCGCTCGCTTCGAGCGTGCGCGCGAGGTCGGCCACCAATGCCGTGTTGAGCTCCTCGAGTGCGGGGGCGACCAATTGGGTCGCGGTGGCGAACAGTTCGGCCATGTGCTCTTGCGACATGTCGCTGCCGTCGCTGTTGCGTTTGAGCGCGACAAAGGCACCCAGCAGGCGCTCTTCGAGCGGCAGGTCGTCGCGCGCCAGTGCGGCGCGGGCCGTCGCCAGGCTTTGCCTGGTCAGGAAGATCACGCATTCCTTGAACAGCGCCTCCTTGTTCGGGAAGTGCAGGTACAGGCCCTGGCGCGACAGGTCGACGGCGCGCGCAAGGTCGTCCATCGAGGTCTTCTTAAAGCCGTAGCGCAGGAAAACGCCGAGCGCGCCCTGCAAGATGGCATCGCGGCGTGCGTCGCCCGTGTCGAGGGCTTGGTCCGACATCAGCGCGCACCTGCGGCGTGGATGGTCGAATGGTCAGAGGTATGAAGTTTCATGGCACGCCCGATAAGAGTTGACAGACAGTGCGCACTTTACACTATGCGCACAACTTGTCAAGCGTGTTTTATCTGGCCGTGTCGACCGCGCCCCTCAACGCTTGCGGACGCACTCGACGTAGGCCTCGCCGTCGGGCGGCAGCCCGGCGCGCTGCGAGTTCCAGATCATCTCGCCCAGGCATTCCATGATCTGGTGGTGCGCTTCGTGGGCGCCGCGGCGCTGGGTCAGGCCCTCGCAGGCGGCGCGGATGCCGCGCGGCTGGTCGACCTGCACCTGCTCGGTGATCGACAGGTGCATCGACAGGTGCAAAAACGGGTTACTTTGACCACCCTCGATCGAATAATCGCGCGCCAGGGCGCTGTCGACGTCACTCAGGACGTCGGCATATTCGGGGTGTTCGGCGATCCAGTCGGCCGCAATCGCGTCCATCGGGCTCAGGATTTCGCCGGCGCGTTGCTTGCGGAAGGCCTCGCAGAAAAAACGGCGCACATCGTCGGAAGATGGGGTAAACATCGGAGGGTCTTGGGAGGGGAAGGAGGGCGCCATTGTAGCGCGCAGTCGAGGACGTTGCAGGGAAGGGGAGGCGGCGCGCCTCCCCATTCTGGTAAAACCGGCTGAATCTTACGCTTGAAACAGCGCTTGAAACAGCGCTTGAAACAGCGCTTGAAACTGCGCTTGAAACTGCGCTTGAAGCTACTCTTTCTCCGGCTCGAGCAACTGCGTTTGCGCCACCACCAGCGCCGCCTCCTCCGGCGCGGCGGCCGGTTCGGCCGGCGCCGGGCGCGTCGCATGCGGCTGGCGCAGGTACCGCGCCGTGTGGCGCCGCTCTGGCACCTGGCTGCCATGCGATGGCCAGGTCAGGAAACGCGACAACTCCTGCAAGGCGCGCTGGTACACGTCGCGCTTGAACTCGATGACGACATCGAGCGGCACCCAGTACTCGTGCCAACGCCAGGCGTCGAACTCGGGATGGTCGGTCAGGCGCAGGTTGACGTCGTTGTCACGCGCTGTCATGCGCAACAAAAACCAGATCTGCTTCTGTCCGCGATAGTGCCCGCGAATTTCACGCTTGATAAAATGGTCGGGCACCTCGTAACGCAACCAGTCGCGCGTGCGACCGACAATCTTGACATGCTCCTGGCGCAAACCGATTTCTTCTTCGAGCTCGCGGTACATCGCTTGCTCGGGTGTTTCGCCGTACTTGATCCCTCCCTGCGGAAATTGCCATGAGTGCTCGCGCACCCGCTTGCCCCACCACACCTCGTTCTGGGCGTTTAGCAGGATGATGCCGACGTTGGGCCGAAACCCTTCACGGTCGAGCATAGTGCACCTCGAAACTTTCTGCCGGGAGTGCGCCTTCTTACATTTTTACCCACAAAATCTGATGCCCACCTGGTTTTCGGGGTACGAAAACGGCGGGAATCACGTGAAACGGGCCCATTTGTATAAAGATTGGACGCATCAGCCAGCTAATCCTTTAAAAT
>JAZKIN010000106.1:0-1600 GCA_040384885.1 Pseudomonadota bacterium
CCCATGCGGCATGGGCTGGAGGCCGATTTGACTCAAGACTTCCGGCCACGATGCCGTTCGGCGCCGCCAGCGCGGCGGCGGCTGCGCGCGGTGCGGCCAGCGCGTTCTCGACCGCGTGGCGAACTGCCTGATGGACCTCGCGGCTGTCGCGGAAGCGCACCTCGATCTTGGTCGGGTGCACATTGACATCCACCCGCGCCGGGTCCATGGACACGTAGAGCGCGTACACCGGCTGGCGATGGCCGTGCAACACATCTTCGTAGGCGCTGCGCGCGGCATGGGTCAGCACCTTGTCGCGCACGTAACGGCCGTTGACATAGGCAAACTGCTGGTCGGCACGGGCCCGCGCCGCATCCGGAATGCCGGCGCGCCCGGTGATGTGTAGCGTGCCCGAGCGGTAGTCAACCGCCACGCTGTGCGCCAGCAACTCGCTGCCGAGCACATCGGACAGGCGCTGGTCGTGCGCGTTCTGGTCCGCCGCGCCGTCGCTGGCACGCCATTGCTCGACCAGCTTGCCCTCGTGCCAGATCGAAAAACCCACGTCGGGCCGCACCAGCGCGTGGCGGCGCACCGCCTCGATGCAGTGGGCCAGCTCGGTCGCATCTGTTTTCAAAAACTTGCGGCGCGCCGGTGTCGCGTAAAACAGCTCGCGCACTTCGACTGTGGTGCCGCGGCTGCGTGCGACCGGCTTGAGCTCGCCGGAGCGGCCGTCAAGCTGCCAGGCGTGGCTGTCGCCCTCGGTCCGGGACAGCAGGCTCATGTCGGCGATCGAATTGATGGCGGCCAGCGCCTCACCGCGAAAACCCATGGTGCCGACGGACTCCAGGTCCTGCAGCGACGAAATTTTGCTGGTGGCATGGCGCCTGAGCGCGACTGCCAGTTCGCCCTGCGGAATGCCCGAACCATCGTCCTCAACCGCAATCAAACGCACGCCACCGGCCTGCAGCCGCACGGTGACCTGCGTGGCGCCGGCGTCCAGTGCGTTGTCCACCAGTTCGCGCACCACCGAGGCCGGGCGCTCAACCACCTCGCCGGCAGCAATCTGGCTGATCAGCTCGTCGGGCAGTTCACGGATGGGGCGGCGGGGGAGGGTCGCAAGGGTCACCTTGCGATTCTAGGGGGAAGTGATTTTTTTGGGCTTTCCGTGGCTTGCGGACACTTTGGGCTTGCCTGCGCCTGCTGGCCGGGGGTTGCCCGGCGGCAACTTACTTTTCTTTGTCTCGCCAAAGAAAAGTAAGCAAAAGAAAGGCGACCCTGCTGTCTGCGTCCCTCCTTCGCTGACGCTGCGGAGGGCAACCTGCGGTGCTCGGTCCAGCCGGGGCCGGGCTCGAACTCGCTTCGCTCAGACAATCGCCCGTCCTGATCCGTCTGGCCCTGCGCTCCTCGGCTCATACAGAAGGGTGGTGGAGGCGGGAGCGGGTTCGGGAGCGCCATCGGGCTCCGGCGAGGACGCGTTTTGCGCGTCCTCGCCTCCCCGCATCCGCATTCGTTTCCCTCACCCGTCGGGCCGGGCCGAGGAGCGCAGGCAAAAGCGGATCAGGGATCGCGATTGTTTGAGCCGAAGGCGAGTTCGAGCTCGACCCCGTTTTCGGCGAGCACC
>JAZKIN010000107.1:0-3497 GCA_040384885.1 Pseudomonadota bacterium
ACCAACATCGTCCTCGCGGAGGGCTCGGCGCCCCCGCGTTGACCCATAGAACGTTTGCGCTCCATGGGTCCCCGCCTCCGCGAGGACGATGTTGGTTTTTGATATTTAATTTTCTTCGATGCGATTTCTGAAGCGTCTCAGGCACCAATTTAGGACATTGCCCCCCTTTCGCGACAGCCTCATGCGCGAGGACGATGTTGGTTTTTGATATTTAATTTTCTCCGTCGCGATTTCTGAAGCGCCTCAGGCGCCAAATCGAGCGCATTGTCCCTTTTCGCGACAGCCTCATTCGCGGGGATGACGTTGGCGTTCGCGCGGATGAGGTCCTCTTTCAAGTGGTCCGGGTGCCGGCGACCGGCAACAAAAAAGCCACCGCAGCGATGCCGGTGGCTTTTTATATTGCGGCGCCCCGAAGGGCGCTAATGCGGTAAGGCCGGGCTCAGATGCCGGCCAGCTGCGCGGGCGCCGTTTCAGGCACCAGCGACGCGGTGTCGGCGCTGTGGTCGATCACAGGCTCGGCCATGGCGGGCACGGGCTTGGCCACCGGGGCCGGGGCCGCACGGATGACCGGCGTGATCGTCGGCACGTCCTTGCCGGTGGCGACGAGCTTGAGGCGGCGGTACTCTGCCATCACACGCGAGCCGTAGCCCGAGTCGGTGTCGAAGGCGCCGGCGCCGACGTAGGTCTTGAGGCCGGCTTCGATCGAACCGCCGCGCTTGACGTACTCGCGCAGGATCTGCGAGCCGACCCGGATGTTGGCCACCGGATTGAGCGCGGCACGGATGCCGCCCAGCGGACGGAACTTCTCGTGGTGGATCTTGGCCATCACCTGCATCAGCCCCTGCGCGCCGACCGGGCTCTCCGCGAACGGGTTGAGGCCGGACTCGATGGCCATCACGGCCAGGATCAGCAGCGGGTCGAGTTTGACGTCGCCGGCGGTCACATAGGCCGTCGAGACGAACACATTGGTCGTGCCCAGGGCCACGCGGTAGCGCTTGGAGAGCCAGTCGGTGACATAGGCTTGCTGCTTCTTGCTTGCCAGCGCCGCGTGCTCTTTGTGGCTGAGCACTTTGGCGACCGGGGCCGGGGTGGCCGCGGCCAGCGCAGGCATTCCCTGTTCTTGTGTTGCCGCCGTGTCGAAGGCGGGGGCTTGCTGGTCGAATTGCCCGTCGAATCCGGGTTGTACCATCAGCAGGGTCATCACTGCGAGGGCGGACAGGCCGAGGACGGCAAGGGTTTTTTCGGAAGTACCTTTAATCTTATTGATAAGCGTGCTGGCAAAACCGGTGGTAGCTGCGTTGTTTGCCACGGCAGTGCGCGTGGCTGGCCCGCTGGCCATACTGTGGGCGCTGTTTGCTTGCGCCCCGTTGAAACGATGAGTCATCGAATTCCCCTTTGTCGCGGCAAAAACTGTCCCACGTGGCGATAAACGCGACGAGCTGGCCTTGTGCCGTGCATCAGAAATATCGTTTATCGGCCGCTGTTGCGCACGATTAAACGCCGTCATTACTCGCTACAGCTGGTCGTTCCCTGTGGTATTTGACCAGTGGCTAAGCAACTGTTTTCGGGGGATAAGGCAGACGCCTATTGAAAACACTCCATTAAAATGTCGTTGGGGCCCCGACCCCGTGAAAGGATGAGACAGGATAAAATCAAGTCCTTGGACCTGCCTGCTCATCAAGTAGGGCGATTGTAAAAGCACGTTTATATCAAGTCAATACTAACACAAACGTCCCTTATTACTTTTAAGTCTTACTTTTCTTGCCGCAATGCAGCAAACCTCAATGAAATCAATTACTTGGCGTGGCTCTTTCTACAAGTTCGCTAAAACGAAAAAAACAATTTAAAACCGATGAAATATTCAGATTTGCGTGATTTTATTGCTCAGCTTCAACAAATGGATGAATTGCGGCAGGTTTCGATGCCAATTTCACCATATTTGGAGATGACGGAGGTCTGCGACCGGACCCTGCGGGCCGGCGGACCCGCATTATTGTTCCAAAATCCGACCGGCCACACGATTCCCGTGCTCGGCAACCTGTTCGGCACGCCGCGCCGCGTCGCGCTCGGCATGGGCGCCGACGATGTGGGCGAATTGCGCAAGATCGGCCACGTGCTCGCGCGCCTGAAAGAGCCCGAGCCGCCCAAGGGCTTCAAGGACCTCATGGGGCTCGGCTCGCTCGTCAAGGCCGTGTGGGACATGTCGCCGAAGGAAATGCGCGGCGCGCCGTGCCAGGACATCGTCTGGGAGGGCAACGACGTCGACCTCGCGCGCCTGCCGATCCAGCATTGCTGGCCGGGCGACATCGCGCCCCTGATCACCTGGGGCCTCGTCATCACCAAGGGGCCGCATAAAAAGCGTCAGAACCTCGGCATCTACCGCCAGCAGGTGATCGGCCGCAACAAGGTCATCATGCGTTGGCTCGCGCACCGCGGCGGCGCGCTCGACTTCCGCGAGCACGGCATCGCGACCAAGGGCCAGCCGTATCCGGTCGCGGTCGCGCTCGGGGCCGATCCCGCCACGATCCTCGGGGCCGTCACGCCGGTGCCCGACAGCCTGTCCGAATACCAGTTCGCCGGTTTGCTGCGCGGCAGCCGCACCGTGCTCGTCAAGGCGATCGGCAGCGAATTGCGCGTGCCGGCCTCGGCCGAGATCGTGCTCGAGGGGCATATCTACGCCGACCCGAGCCACCCGAGCGGCTACGAGCATGCGCTCGAGGGCCCGTTCGGCGACCACACGGGCTATTACAACGAGCAGGACAGCTTTCCGGTGTTCACGATCGACCGCATCACGATGCGGCGCAATCCGATCTACCACTCCACATATACAGGCAAGCCGCCGGACGAGCCGGCCGTGCTCGGCGTGGCGCTCAATGAGGTCTTCATCCCCCTGCTGCAAAAGCAGTTCAGCGAGATCACCGACTTCTACCTGCCGCCCGAGGGCTGCAGCTACCGCATGGCCGTGGTGCAGATGAAGAAGCAGTACGCGGGCCATGCCAAGCGCGTCATGTTCGGGGTGTGGAGCTTCCTGCGCCAGTTCATGTATACGAAGTTCATCGTCGTCGTCGACGAGGACGTCGACATCCGCGACTGGAAGGAAGTCATCTGGGCCATCACCACGCGGGTCGACCCGATGCGCGACACGCTGCTGGTCGACAACACGCCGATCGACTATCTCGATTTCGCCTCGCCCGTTAGCGGGCTCGGCAGCAAGATGGGGATCGACGCGACCAATAAATGGCCCGGCGAGACGAACCGCGAGTGGGGCACGACGATCGCGATGACGCCCGAGGTGAAGGCGCGCGTGGACCAGATCTGGCAGGAGCTCGGGCTGTAAATGTTGTGGCGGCCTGTTTGGCGGGGAGGGCCGGCGCGCACGCGCCGCATCGGCTTCCCCACAAACGCGGCGGGTCGGTTATAATTGTCCCCGGCGGGCCCCTGCGCATTGTGGCATGGCTAACCTGGTCAGGTCGGGAACGAAGCAGCCACGGCTATTA
>JAZKIN010000108.1:0-28742 GCA_040384885.1 Pseudomonadota bacterium
CAGATGCAAAGCGTGGCCATCGGCTGGCAGGTGTACCAGATGACGGGCAGCCTGTTCGACCTCGGCCTGATCGGGCTGGCGCAGTTCGCCCCCTTCCTCGTGCTCATTTTGCCGGCCGGCCACGTCGCCGACCGCTACAACCGGCGCAACGTGATCGCCATGTGCATGACGACGCAATTGCTGTGCGGCCTGTTGCTGCTCGCCTTCACCGTGAGCGGCTCGACCCTGGTCTGGCCCGTGTTCGCCGTGCTCGTGCTGTTCGGCAGCGCGCGCGCCTTCATGATGCCGGCCACCCAGGCCGTGCTCGTGAACCTCGTGCCGCCCGAAAGCTTCAGCCAGGCCGTAGCGCTGAGCTCGTCGAGTTTCCACGTCGCCGTGATCGTCGGCCCGGTGCTCGGCGGCCTGCTCTATGTGGCCGGACCGGCCGTCGTCTACATGGTCGCGGCCGCCCTGCTTTTGCTCGCCGTCACGCTCATATGCCTGACCCGCGCCGCGCCGCAGGCGACCAGCAAGGAGCCGGCCAGCTGGCACACGGTGCTCGAAGGGCTGCGCTTCGTGCGCTCGCGCCCGCTCGTGCTCGGCGCCATTTCGCTCGACCTGTTCGCGGTGCTGTTCGGCGGCGCCACGGCCCTGCTGCCGGCCTACGCGCACGACGTGCTGCAAGCGGGCCCGGCGGCATTGGGCTGGCTGCGCACCGCGCCCGGCGCCGGCGCCGCGCTGTGCTCGGTCGCGCTGGCGTTCTATCCGGTGCGCCGGCACGTCGGCGCTTGGATGTTCGGCGGGGTCGCCGTGTTCGGCCTGTCCACCCTGGTGCTGGGCTTGACGAGCAACTTCACGGTCGCGCTGATCGCGCTGGTGTTGCTCGGCGCGGGCGACATGGTCAGCGTGTACGTGCGCCATCTGCTGGTGCAGTTCGAAACGCCCGACGCGATCCGCGGCCGCGTGAGCGCGGTCAACTCGGTGTTCATCGGCGCCTCGAACGAACTCGGCGAATTCGAATCGGGGATCACCGCCGGCTGGTTCGGCCTGGTGCGCGCGATCCTGTTCGGCGGCGCCGCGACGCTGGTCGTGACGGGCGTCTGGGCGCTCAAATTCCCGATGCTCTCGCGCATGGACCGCTTTCCCCACGACACTGCCCACGACGAGCCGCCCGATGACACAAAAGGCGGCCCGGCGCGCGCCGCGGCCAAGGCCTGAGGCATTGACGGGCGCCATCCTCGCCGGCGCGCTGGCCGCGTTCAAGGCGCGCGCCGCCGACCCGGGCGACGACGATTTCCTCGCCGCGCTGTACGCGTCGACGCGCCCCGAGCTCGACTCGCGCACGGCCGCGCCAGCGCTGGTGCGCTCGATCATGGGTATGCAGCAAAGGCTGCAGGGTGCCGACTACCGCCGCCGATTTCCTGATGCACACACCCTGCTGCTCGAACATGCGGGCGCCGCCGTGGCGCGCGTGGTCGCCGAACTCGGTGCCGTGCAACTGACGCTGGTCGACATCGCGGTATTGCCCGCCATGCGCGGCAAGGGCCTCGGCACGTCCATCTTGCAAGCTTTGCAAGCGTGCGCCGCCGCGCATAAAGTCCCTATGTGCCTGTCCGTCCATTTGCGCAATCCCAGTGCGCACGGCCTGTATCTGGCGCTCGGCTTTCGCCAGACCGGGGCCGGCGATTCGTCCCGGCAGATGCGCTGGGACGCGCATGAACCCGGTCAATGATGCGGGCGCGCCGGCATGCTTTGGCGCAGGGTGCTTTCATGGCGGGCGGGGGAACTGGTGCGGAAGGTGTACTATAAAGACGTGTGCGCAACGTTGCAGCCAACCCTGGCTGAGCGCAGTAACGCGCGCCGGCCGCACATGAGGCACCTGGGGTTGGAGCAGTAACTTTTTGAACAACCGGGAGTGAGCATATGCAAATCAACATCAACACCGACAAAACGATCGAACGCCATCAAGGCCTGGACGACCATGTCAACAGCGTCGTCACCGCCGCGGTACAACGTTTTGGCGAGCACATCACACGCGTCGAAGTGCATCTGAGCGATGACAACAGCAAGAAATCCGCCGACGGCGGCAACCGCTGCATGCTCGAGGCGCGCGTCACCGGTTACCAGCCGATCGCAGTGAGCGACCATTCGGTGCACCTGCACCAGGCGATCTCGGGCGCGGCCGAAAAACTGCGGCGCGCCATCGACAGCGCGCTCGGCCGGCTGCACGACAAAAACCTGCACGAAACGCCGACACTGCGCGACGACGCCGAGCAGGTCAGCGACGAGGTCAACGAATAAGCGTAAGCCAACGCTTAGGCCTACGGCAAGGCGTCAGCTCGGTTCAACAGAAACACGGTCCTGGCCGCCGGCCACGACCGCCGTCATTCCCCCGTAAGCGCCGCCGGCCGCCCCATCGGGCCGGCGCGGCGCGTTCTTCCCTCAGAGCAGCACCGTGCCTTCGGCAAGCCCGCGCAAATAGCGCAGGCCGGCGACCGAGCGGCTGCCGTACCACGACATCATTTCGCCGTCGACCAGGTGGACCGGCTTGCCGATCTGCTTTTCCAGCGCGTCCGCATGCGCTTGCGTGAAGCGGTACGGTTCGGTCGACAGCAACACGCCGTCGATGCCCGCGACGAGCGCCCCGGACCACTCGAAGCGCGGATAGCGCGCCGTGCCCAGCGCGGGCACGCGCCAGCCGATCTCGGCGAGCATACGCGCGATATACGTGTCGGCCGAGACCGCCATCCACGGGTCCTGCCAAATGCAATACAGCATGGTTTGCGGCGGCCCCTTGGGGCTTGCCTGCAAGGCCGCGTATTCGGCCTCGAAGTTCGCGCACCAGTCCTCGGCCTGCTGGTCCGCGCAAAAGATGGCGCCCATCAGGCGCGCCAAGGCGAGGTTGTCGCGCGGCGCGATCGGATGGGTGACGACCAGATTGGGCACGAACTGGGCGAGCGCCTCGGCGGCCGGCTTCTCGTTCTCGTCGATGTTGACGATCACATGGGTCGGCGCGAGCCTGCGGATTTTCTCGAGGTTCACATCCTTGGTCCCGCCAACCTTGGCGATGCCCGCCACCAGCTGCGCCGGGTGGATGCAAAAACCGGTGCGCCCGACAATCTGGCCGGCCAGGCCCAGGTCGCACAGCAACTCGGTGATCGAGGGCACCAGCGAAACGATGCGCGCGTCCGGCGCGGCAAGGTGGGTGCGCCCGACGGCGTCGATCAAACTCATGGATTTTTCCCGCGCATTAAAACCGCTATTGGAACACCGATGCCGGCCAAATGCCAGTCCGGGCCGGCATCCCGTAGAATGGCGGGCTTGTCCCATGGCGCCGACACACAATGACGAACCACACCTTCCTCTGGCACGACTACGAAACCTTTGGCGCGCAGCCGCGCCGCGACCGGCCGGCCCAGTTCGCCGCGATCCGGACCGACGCCCAGCTCAACGAGATCGGCGCGCCGATCATGCTGTACTGCCAGCCCGCGCCCGACTTCCTGCCGGACCCGGTGTCGTGCCTGATCACCGGCATCACGCCGCAGCAATGCCTCGAGCGCGGCGTGCCCGAACACAAGTTCGCGGCCGTCATCGAAGCCGCGTTCAGCGAGCCGGGCACGATCGGCGTCGGCTACAACACGATCCGCTTCGACGACGAGATCACGCGCTTCATGTTCTGGCGCAACCTCATCGACCCGTACGCGCGCGAATGGCAAAACAATTGCGGGCGCTGGGACCTGCTCGACGTGGTCCGCATGACGTACGCGCTGCGACCGGAGGGCATGGAATGGCCCTTGCGCGAGGACGGCCGGCCCAGCTTCAAGCTCGAACATTTGGCCAAGGCCAACGGCCTGCTGCACGAGGCCGCGCATGACGCGCTGTCGGACGTGCGCGCGACCATCGCGCTGGCGCGCCTGATCCGCGAGCGCCAGCCGAAGCTGTTCGACTTTTGCCTCGCGCTGCACAAGAAAGACAAGGTCGCCACCGAGATGGGCATGCATTTGGCGCCGAGCCAGCGCCAGCCCTTCCTGCACGTGTCGGGCATGTTTCCGGCCGAGCGCGGCTGCATCGGCCTCGTCTGGCCGCTCGCGACCCACCCGACCAACAAGAACGAAGTGCTGGTCTGGGATTGCGGCTACGACCCGGCCGAACTGTTCGGACTCGACGCCGCGACGATCCGGCTGCGCATGTTCAGCAAGAGCGCCGAGTTGCCCGAGGGCGTCACGCGGCTGCCGATCAAGAGCATCCACCTGAACAAGTCGCCGATGCTCGTCGCCAACGTCAAGACGCTCACGCCCGCGCTGGCCGAGCGCTGGGGCATCGACCTCGTGCAGGGCCATGCCTGGGCGGCGGCGGCGGCGGCGGGGCCCGACATGGGCGCCGTTTGGAGCGAGGTCTACAACAGGCCGGCGGCGGCCGCCGACACCGACGTCGACGAGGACCTGTACAACGGCTTCGTCAACAACAACGACCGGCGCAAGCTGGCCTCGTTGCGCGGGGAGACGGCCGAGCGGCTGGCCGCGCTCAAGCCGAGCTTCGACGACGAGCGGCTGGTCGAGCTGCTGTTCCGCTACCGCGCGCGCAATTTCCCGCACACGCTGACGGCGGCGGAGGCCGAGGCGTGGGAGGCGCACCGGGCGGCGCGCCTGTTCGACGGCGCCGCGGCCGCGCGCACGATCGAGCAATTGTTCTCGGAGATCGACACGCTGTCGGAAGAGGCCGACGAGCGCGCCGAAGAAATCCTCGGTGCGCTGTACGACTACGCCGAACAGATCGCCCCCGCGCGCAAATAGCCAAAACTGATAACAAAAGGCAATCACACCTCGGCCACCGGGGACAGACCGGGGTCAGACCCGGGTCTGACCCCGGTCTGTCCCCGGTCTGTCCCCGGTCTGTCCCCACCAAACCAGTTATGGAATATCTCCGAAGTCTTAGCGGTACAGGTTGATCGCGTCGCGCGTTTCGAGGGCGACGCGGCGCGCGGCCGCGGCGTAGTCCTCGCCCGCCAGCGGCGGCGCGTACAGGATCGCGCGCGAGGAGTTGATCATCATGCCGGTCCCTTGCGCCGTTTTGCCGGAACGTACGGTCGCTTCGATGTCGCCGCCCTGCGCGCCCACGCCCGGCACCAGCAAGGGCATGTCGCCGACCAGGGCACGCACTTGCGCCAGTTCTTCGGGGAAGGTGGCGCCGACCACGAGCGAACACTGGCCGTGCCGGTTCCATTTGTCGGCCACCAGCGAGGCCACGTGCTGGTACAGGGGCTTGCCGTCGACCTGCAGGAATTGCAGGTCGGAGCCGCCCGGGTTCGAGGTGCGGCACAGGATGATCGCGCCGTGGTCGCTCCAGGCCAGGTAGGGCTCGACCGAGTCGAATCCCATGTACGGGTTGATCGTGACCGCGTCGGCGCCGTAGCGCTCGTACGCTTCGCGCGCGTACTGGTGCGCCGTGGCGCCGATGTCGCCACGCTTGGCGTCGAGGATCAGGGGGATGTGCGGATAGCGCTCGCGCAGGTAGGCGCAGATCGCTTCGAGCTGGCTTTCGGCGCCGAGCGCGGCGAAATAGGCGATCTGCGGCTTGAACGCGCACGCGAGGTCGGCCGTCGCGTCGATGATGCCCTTGCAAAAGCGCACGATCGCGTCGGGCTGGTCGCGCACGTGGGCCGGCAGGCGCGAGAGGTCGGGGTCGAGCCCGACGCACAGCAGGGAGTTGTTGGTGGCCCAGGCGGCGGACAGCTTGTCGGTGAATTTCACGGCGCTCTTTCGTCTTCAATTGCAAACGCGCCATTGTACCGCGTCCGCCGCGACGCCCCGCCGACGGGCCAGCGCACGTTTGAATGGACGCGCGCGCCGCATTTAGGGTATATTTTTGACCATCTGACAACTTGCAAGGGAGTACCTCATCATGACCCAATCCAATTTCGCCCGCTGGCCGCGCCTGTTGCTCGCCCTCGCTTTAGTGTCGTCGATGCTGTCCGGTTGCGGCTACAACAGCTTCCAGTCGAGCGACGAGGCAAGCAAGGCGGCATGGGCCGAAGTGGTCAACCAGTATCAGCGCCGCGCCGACCTGATCCCGAACCTGGTCAACACGGTCAAGGGCTACGCCGCGCACGAGGAGGGCACCCTGGTCGCCGTCACCAAGGCGCGTTCGGCCGCGACCAGCATGCAGGTCACGCCCGAGACGCTCAACGACCCGGCCGCGTTCCAGAAGTTCCAGCAGGCGCAGGGCGAACTGTCGAGCGCGCTGTCGCGCCTCATGGTCGTCGTCGAGAAATATCCCGACCTCAAGGCCAACGAGAACTTCCGCGACCTGCAGTCGCAGCTCGAAGGCACCGAGAACCGCATCACGGTCGCGCGCCAGCGTTATATCGCCTCGGTCCAGGACTACAACGTGCTGGTGCGCAGTTTTCCGAACAACCTGACGGCCATGGTGTTCGGCTACAAGGTCAAGCCGGTGTTCACGGTCGAAAACGAAAAAGCCATCTCGACCGCGCCAGCGGTCAACTTCGGCAAGTAAGCCCATGAAACTGTTGCGACTGTTGTCGGGGGCCGCACTGGCCCTGGCCTTGACCCTGGCCGGCGCCGCCCACGCGCAGCTCGCACCGGTGCCGCCGCTCACCGGCCACCTCATCGACCAGGCCGGCATGCTCGACGAAGGCCAGCGCACCCGCCTCGAGGCGGTGCTGACCGATTACGAAGCCAAGACCGGCAGCCAGATCGCCGTGCTGCTGGTCAACAAGACCGAGCCCGAGCAGATCGAGCAATTCAGCATCCGCGTGACCGACGCCTGGAAGCTCGGGCGCAAGGGCGTCGACGACGGCGTGCTGCTGCTCGTGGCCAAGGACAACGGGAAAGCCTTCGGCCGGCTGCGCATCGAGGCCGGGCGCGGCGTGCAGGGTGTGCTCACCGATGCCAAATCGAAGCAGGTGCTGCAGGATGTGATCGCCCCCCATTTCCGCCAGAACCAGTATTACGACGGCCTCGTGGCCGGCGTGGGCGCGATTTCGACCTTGCTCAACGCCGAGAAATTCCCGGCCCCGCCGCCGCCGGCGCACGCCAACGGCGGCGAAGCAGAGGACGAGGGTTCGACCTTCTGGATCAGCCTGCTGGTGCTCGGCGCCTTCTTTGCGGCGCGCATGTTCGGCGGCGGGCGCCGTTCGCGCCTGAACCGCGGCGGCTGGGGCAGCGGCGCGACCGGTTTCGTCCTCGGCAGCGTACTTAGCAACATGGGCGGCGGCAGCGGCGGCGGCGGCGGGTTTTCCGGCGGCGGCGGCTTCTCCGGCGGCGGCGGCAGTTTCGACGGCGGCGGCGCCTCGGGGGATTGGTAATGGCTACTTCTTTTGGCGCGCGCCTGAAACGCGTGCTGCGCCACTGGCGCACCACGGCGGCCGAGGGCCGGCGCATGTTCCCGGCCGAGGCGCTGGCAACGATCGGCGCGGCCATCAACGCCGGCGAGCAACGCCACCGCAGCGAGCTGCGCTTCATCGTCGAGGCCTCGATGCCGTCCGACGCCCTGTGGGCCGACATGAGCAACCGCCAGCGCGCGGTGGCCCTGTTCGCCGAATACGGGGTCTGGGACACCGAGGAGAACTGCGGCGTGCTGATCTACGTGAACCTGGCCGAGCACAAGGTCGACATCGTGGCCGACCGCAACGTGTCGCGCAAGATCGACCCTTCCCAGTGGCAGGCCGTGTGCAACACGATGACCGAGGGCTTCCGCAAGGGTCAATTCCAGGCCGCGACCCTGGCCGCGATCGAGCGTGTCAACGCCCTGCTCGAGCGGCACTTCCCGGCCAACGGCGCGCGCGCCAACGAGTTGCCCGACCATCCGATCGTGCTCTAGCGGCCGGCCGGGCCCGCGGCGCCCGTCCCCGCCGCCGCACCCGCGTAACACCCGCGTAACACCCGCGTAAATAACTATGCACCGGTGGCGCGCTCTGGTTAAAATCGCGTCTTTCCGAACCCACCGAAAGACAGCCATGAGATTAGCCCAAAAAGTTGCGATCGTAACCGGAGCGACCCAGGGCATCGGGCTCGCGTGCGCGCAGCGCCTGGTCGCCGAAGGGGCGCGCGTGATGCTCGTCGATATCAAGCCCGAGGGCGTCGGCGCGGCCGAGGCGCTCGGCGCAGCGGCCGCCTTCTTCGCCGCCGACGTCAGCCAGAAGGCCGACGTCGACGCCATGGTCGCCGCCACCATGGCCGCGTTCGGCCGGATCGACATCCTCGTCAACAACGCCGGCGTGACGCACGCGGCCGATTTCCTCGACCTGGCCGAGGACGACTTCGACCGCGTGATCCGGATCAACCTCAAATCGATGTTCCTGTGCGGCCAGGCGGCGGCGCGCGAGATGGTCAAGCAAGGCAGCGGCTGCATCATCAATATGTCGAGCGTGAACGCCGAACTGGCGATTCCGAACCAGGTGCCGTACGTCGTCTCGAAGGGCGGCATCAACCAGCTGACCAAGGTGATGGCGCTCAACCTGGCGCCCCACGGCGTGCGCGTCAACGGCATCGGCCCCGGCACCATCCTGACCGAGCTGGCCAAAAAAGCCGTGCTCGCCAGTCCCGATGCGCGCCACACGATCCTCTCGCGCACCCCGATGCGCCGTTGCGGCGAGCCCGAGGAGATCGCCTCCGTGGTCGCCTTCATGGCCAGCGACGACGCCTCGTACATGACGGGCCAGACCATGTATGTCGATGGCGGGCGGCTGGCCCTGAACTACACCGTGCCGGTGCCTGAATGAACGAGGGGCAACAGGACGGGACGGACGCCTGCGTCGACCTGCTCGCGCTCGACAATCAGTTCTGTTTCGCGCTGTACTCGGCCTCGCACGCGATGACCAAAACCTACAAGCCGCTGCTCGACCGGCTCGGCCTGACCTACCCGCAATATCTGGTGATGCTGGTGCTGTGGCAGCAGGACGGCGTGCTGGTCAAGGACATCGGCGCGCGCCTGTTCCTCGATTCGGGCACGCTCACGCCGCTGCTCAAGCGGCTCGAGGCGGGCGCCCTGCTCGAACGCCGGCGCGATCCGCACGACGAGCGCCAGGTGCGCATCTCGCTGACCGGGGCGGGGCGCGCGCTCAAGGCGCAGGCGCAGGAGATCCCGGGGCAACTGCTGTGCGCGAGCGGGCTCGAGCTTGAGGCCTTGGGCCGGATCCGCGCCGAACTGGCCAAGCTGCGCGCCGACCTGTTCAAGGCGCTTGCGAAGCAAGGGTAGGCGCGGCGGCGGATCTCGGCGTGATCTGCATAATTAAATTGCACACAATCGAATTGTGCGCTATAGTTCTTGCATCGGCAGCGCAGCCGCCTCTGCGTCCCCACCCCACCCCAAGGAGTCTTTATGCAAGTTCTTTACACAGCACACGCAACAGCGACCGGCGGACGCGACGGCCGCGCCACGTCGAGCGACAAGGCGGTCGACGTCGCGCTGTCGACCCCGCGCGAACTCGGCGGCGCCGGCGCCCCGGGCGCCAATCCCGAACAATTGTTTGCGGCCGGCTACGCGGCCTGTTTCCTGTCGGCCATGAAACTGGTCGGCGGCGGCATGAAAACCCCGATCCCTGCCGACTCGCGCATCGACTCGTCGGTTGGCATCGGTCCCAACGGCAACGGCGGTTTCGGCCTGAGCGTGACGCTGGCCGTGAGCACCCCCGGCATGGACCAGGCGGCGGCCGAAGCGGTGGTTAACAAGGCGCACGAAGTTTGCCCGTATTCGAATGCGACGCGTGGCAACATCGAGGTCACGCTGACCGTGAATGCCTAAGTCGACACCCACTTGTCGCGGCAGTTATATTCGTTTCGAATATCTGGTATCTGAAATGACAATTGGATTAATAAGTGGCGACACTGCATAATGCACCTGTCTCCACTATTCTCCTCCAAGAAAATAGTTTTAAGCCCGCTTTCACCAGCGGGCTTTTTTTTGCCCATCGCTTGACCGGGCTGAAGGTAGAACGTTCCCCGCGCAAATCCCAATGTTTGTGCTAAGTCATACCGGCGACACATTGCCTCCCTATACTTGAGTCATCTGCCGTACACGCAACCGATATGCCTGACGGCGGTACGGTGTGACGCCCCCGAAAAGGCGCCACACCACCCGAATTCGCAATGTGATGGTTTCCACTCTTGGGTTGTGCCCGCTTTCGAGCGGGCACTTTTTTTTGCGCCACCGTCGCGAGCGTTTGAGGTATGCGCGCAAACCGCTAGAGCACGCTTGACCGCGCGCCTGTTTCTACTATGATGAATCTCCCGCTTGATTTTTTCGTGCCAGCGCACCGGCAGACCATGCAAGAAGAGGAGTGTAGTTTATGAGTGAACACGTTTTAACACCACAGCCGGGCGAATCGGCCCATGCGCGCCCGGCACGCCGCCAACACAAGCGCGACGCCGACCGGCTCGTGCTCAGCGAAATGCATCCGGAATCGGTGGTCGACCACCTCGATCCGGAGGGCGCGCCCGTCGACCTGACCACCTTCGGGACCGTGCGCGAAACTTGCCCAAAGTGCCAGAATCACCACCTGAATCTGATACTGCGCCAGACCAATGTGCGCTTCGCCCATTTGTTCTGCACCGAATGCGCGAGCTGCTTTGACGCGCGTTACCCCGACGGCGCGCCCGCACTCACGATTTAAGCCCGGGCGCCGGCCGGTCGGGCAAGGTCGAGGGCATGAAACAGGGCAAGGAGAGCTGCGCGCATGGGCGGCGTCGATGTGTTATGGTGGCGCCGACTTTCTCTCCTTTCTACTATGCCCTCCATCCTCTTCCGCCTATTCCTTGATCCGAAACTGCGCCGGGCCCGTATGCTGTGTGCCCTGAGCATTTATGCACTGATCCTCCTGCTGGGCGCCATTCCCGGCGCACGCCAGGAGCTTGCGCCGTACGCCTCGGGCGTGCTGCTGCACGCGGCCGCTTACGGCGTGCTGACTTTTATCATCTACACCGGCAGCGCCGCGGCCACCGCGCGCCAGCGCGCGATCAACACCGTCCTGATCGTCATGGCCATGGGCGCGCTCGACGAATCGATGCAGTCGTTCCTGTCCTACCGCCGGGCCGCGCTGGGCGATTGGTTCATCGATTGCACCGCGGCGGTGGTCACGGCCGCCCTGCTGTGGGCGTTCCTGCCCGTGCCGGCCGAGGCGCGCGACTGAGACGCTGAGCCCTGGCCTTCAGTTGCGGCCATGGCCTTCGCCCTGGCCGAATTCAAACTCCTGCTGGTAGCCGCAGCGCGGCGGCATGTCGAAATACTCATCCTTGCCCTGGCGTCCCTTGAGCGCGCGGATATTGATCCCCGTAAGCCGCTCGACGCTGCGGCGTATTTCGATCATGTGCTCGACTTTGGCCTGGCGCACCAGGCTGTGCAGTGCCTGGCGCAAAATATATTGCTGGCGCAGATCGTTTGCATCGACGCCCGTCGCCTCGACCAGCGCTTCTATAAAGTTGCTTGTATTGCATGAATGCATATAAATATCCTCGCGGAAAGTTTCGTCGAGAGATTATTACGGATTCATGACAGGCAATCATTGACCATAATCAATATCCAGCTCCGTCCTTAAATCGGTTTGAAACTCTCCGGGCGGCCCCGGCGCAGGCCGCGTTGCGATCGCGCCAAATCAAGCGTCGACTTGATCCCAATCACAGCCATCCCCATCCCGATGAACGTCTCGGCGAACGCCCCCTCTTACTACGGTGGCACGCGGCATCGTCACGCACACTCGGGACATTGTTCTCGAAAAACCTGAAAAACACCCAACAAAAGGAGTTGATCATGAAGCGTAAAGAACAGAGCGTGCTCTTGGCGGGCTTACTGGCACTGGGACTGAGCGGTTGTGGTTCCATGGGCATGGGTGGCGGCAGCGGCGGCGACACCGCGAGCAGCGGCGCCACGGTCGACTCGACGTACGGCAGCACGGCTGCGGCCAATGGCACCGACGCAAGCGGCGCCAGTGGCACCGGCGGTGCGACCGGCAGCGCCGGCACCACCTCGAGCGACACCGGCACCGCGGGCAGCATGGCCGGCACCGGTGCCGGCAGCAGCGCAGGCAGCATGAGCGGCAGCGGCGGGGCCTATGGCGGCAGCGGCACCGCGGGCAGCACCGGCGCGACGGCAGGCGACCAGGGTTCCAGTGCCGCCGTCCCGGCGGCAACGGCCACGGCCGGCCCACCGAATGCGGTCGTCACCTCGATCGACGTGGTGCCGCGGCAGGCGGGCACCTCGGCAGGCGGGGCCGGCACAATGGCAGGCGCGGCGGTGGGTGGCGCGGCCGGCACGGGCACGGCAGGCACGGCAACGGGCACCGACCGGGTCTACCGCATCACGCTGCGCATGGACGACGGCAGCACCCGCATGGTCACGCAAGAAACCGCACCCGCGTTCCGCCCCGGCGACCGTGTGCACATGTCGAGCAACATGATCCAGCGTTAATGCCGATGCAGCGCCGCGCCCCGCTTGCGGGCGCCTCAATACATCCGTTCGACCTGGTAGCCTCGCTGCGACATCAGTTGGGGCAGGCCGTTGGCGCCGAGTAAATGAAGCAAACCGATGCCGACGAAGGCCGTTTTGCCTCCTTGCATGATCAACTCGATCCGGGCGGCCATCTCGGGATTGCGTTTGCCGAGTAACGTGCTGCGCGTAAATTCGGACAGCACCGAGCCGCCCGTGGTCGCGCTGCTGATCAGGACGTTGAGGGCTGCCGCGTCGCCCGAGTTCCATGCGTCGACGGTCGCGCGCGCCTGTCGCAGCGAGCTGCCGTTTGCGAGGTCGCGCAGGGCTTCGCGCAGGTAGCGTTCGGCTTCGGCGTCGCCCAAGGTGTTAAACAGCGATAGCTGGTAGTCCGCGCTTTCGAGTTCGGCTACGCCGATGCCTTTGGCCTGCGCGGCCGTGAGCAAGAACGATTCAATGCCCTGCTCCCGCTCGTAGCCGCTGCGTTCGAGCTCAAAGCCCATCAGTATATTGGCCAGCAACCAGGGCTTGAAGTGCGCCATGCTGCCCACGGTGATGCCCAAGGCATGCAAAGCCTGTGTGAGGGCGGCCAGCGTGGCGGGCGCCACGTGCCGCGTGATGTCGTCGCCGGGAGCGTAGCTGCCGTGCTTGGCAACGGCGAGCGTGAAGGCCTCGTTCGCGCGCGTGTCGAGTTCGAGCACGAGCGTACCGGCATCGGCCAACGCGCTGCCGACCTCCGGCGCGAGCGGATAGAATTCCTTGGTGCCTACGTGGATGGTGCCGTACAAGTAGGCCACTTGCCCAGCGCGCAGCACGCGGTATAGCGCGCCTTGGCGACGCGCACCGGCCGGACGCGAATGCGCGCCCGCCACATATGGAATATCAACATGCGCGGCGATGGGAGCCGGCGCTGGCGAGGCCGCAGCTGCCACTGCGTTGATCGAGGCGAGCATCGCCACGATTGTCGATAGGGCAGTCTTCTTGCACAGATTCTTACACATCTTGTTATAAATCCCGACATCACACGAACACAACAAACCGTCTTCAAATGTTAAGGGAAGGCGGGCGTCGCAAGTACGTGTCGACAGGAAATATTTTGCTGTGCGGTATCGTCTTCGCAATGATCTGCGATAAATGAGACAGTCCGAGGAGAAAGAATTATTGAGAAAATATTGAACGAAGTGGCTGCGCGAAATCGGGCGATGCCGATACCGCTTTTCAATAAACCGGTGGCACCTTGCGCCGGATATTCCGGCCAGCCGAGACCTACCCGAGCCAGTGTCAGTCCAGTGCCAACGACAGCGCCAGTGCCATTGCCAGTGCCAGTGCCATTGCCAGTACCAGTGCCATTGCCAGTGCCATTGCCAGTGCCAGTGCCAACGACAGTGCGCCGTTTGCACGCCCGGGTCACCCTTCCCGACCGAATCGCGGCATTGCCCTGCCCGCTAGGCTTCGAGTGGAGACCTCCTCACATCGTGTCTACCTGGGCAAGCTTTGCCTCTGTTTTCCCTAGCCGGTCAGCGGACGCATCCGTGGCCGCTCCCGCGCAGCTTGGGCCGTCGCCGCCACGCGTCTATACGTCTATGCGTCTATGCGTCTACGCATCTACGCGTCTACGCGATGCTGCTGTGTCCACCACAAAAATGCTTCTGCTCCCAATGCCATGCATGCGCGATGATGGTGTCGAGCGCGGCAAATTGCGGCTCCCAGCCGAGCTGTGTTTTGGCCAGCGTGGCGTCGGCCACGAGACTTGGCGGATCGCCCGCCCGGCGCGGGCCACTGACGCGCGCGATCTTGCGACCGGTGACGCGCTCTGCCGCTTCGATCACTTCAAGAATCGAATAGCCGGCGCCGTTGCCAAGGTTGTAACGGCTGCTCGGCTCTCCGGCCAGCAGCGCCTCGAGCGCGAGCAAGTGCGCATCGCACAGGTCGCGCACGTGAATGTAATCTCGGATGCACGTGCCATCGCGGGTCGGATAGTCCTGGCCGTAGACCGTGATCGCGGCGCGCCTTCCCGAGGCCGCCTGAAGCACCAGCGGCACCAGGTGCGTCTCGGGCTCGTGGCACTCCCCCATCTCGCCGTCCGGATCGGCGCCCGCGGCATTGAAGTAGCGCAGGCAGCTCGACCGCAAGCCGTAGGCGCTGTCGAAGTCGGCCAGTACCTGCTCGACCATCCATTTCGAACGCCCGTAGGGATTGATCGCTTCCTTCGGGTGTTGCTCGTCGATGGGTACATACGCGGGATCGCCGAAAATGGCGGCCGTCGACGAAAAGATGAACCGGCTTACCTTGTGCCGCACCATCGCCTCGAGCAGGCGCAGCGTGTTGCCTACGTTGTTTTCGTAGTATTTTCCAGGGTCGCTTACCGATTCGCCCACCTGGATGTGGCTCGCGAAATGCATGACGGCAGCGAATGAAAACGCCTGCATGAGCGTATCGAGTACGGCCGGATCGCCCATCTCGCACACGATCAGTTTTTCGGCACCGACTGCGGCGCGCTGGCCGGCCGACAGGTTGTCGAGCACGACGGGCATAAAGCCGGCCTGCGCGAGCCGCTTGACCATGTGCGCGCCGATATAGCCGGCGCCGCCGACGACGAGGATATTGGGCTTCATATTATTCAGACTCCTTTGCTCACGGAAACAATTTGGATAAGCGTCGGGGCGCAAACCGGCAAGCCGGGTTTGCGCCCCGAGATACGGACCGCGCCTTCAGGTGCGCGGGGACGCCGGCGCTACTCCGAGCCGACTGTGCGGGCGCCGGCGGCGCGTTGCCGCAACACCGCTTCGGCCGCCTTTTTGCCCGCGATGAAGGCATGGTCCGAGTTGTAGTATTCCCACTCGCTGTAGCGGCCCGCGAGCACGATGTCGTAGCGCTCGAGCCAGTCCTTGCACAGCGCCACATTGCGCGCGCGCGCGTGGTCGTACACGACGTAGGCGTACGGCATGTCGACCAGGTTCGCGGTGATGATCCGGTCGTCCGCGCGCAGCATCGTGACCTTGACGCAATCGGCGATGCAGCGCTCGATCAGTGCCTGGCCGTCGAGCGGCAGCGGCTTCCAGGGCGAGTACGAAATCTCGCAGGTCAGGCCGAAGCCGCCGGGCGGATTGCAATGGGGGCTCGCGTTGCCCTGCACGAAGATACGATGGAAGATCGTGTCTTCGGGGTAGTAGACCCAGTGCTTGTCGGTGATTTGCTCGCGCGCCACGCCGAGGTTGACGCAGCGCACCGACAAATGGCGCAGGCCGCGCGCAGCGGCGCGTACCTCGTCGGGCGCCCCGGCGCCGATCAGGCGGATCAGCTCCGGCAGCGGCATGGTGCTGATCAGGTGTTCGTAGCGGTAGCGGCTGCCGTCGGCCATCACGAGCACGTGTTCGCGCGGCAGCAATTGCACGGCGGACGCGTTCATCTCGATCTTGCCCTTGATGTGC
This sequence comes from Pseudomonadota bacterium, assembly GCA_040384885.1. Taxonomy (GTDB): domain Bacteria; phylum Pseudomonadota; class Gammaproteobacteria; order Burkholderiales; family Burkholderiaceae_D; genus Telluria_A. The sequence goes on from JAZKIN010000108.1 coordinate 15,849, forward strand.
GGCAGGAATCCCGACATCAGGGCCTGGAAGCCGCCCGACAATGGATAGCCGAAGCGCGCGTTCGGCCCCATCGGCTTGGCGACCGGTTCGAGCGCGCCCTCGATGATTTCCTCGAGGTCGGGCAGCGGCACGCGCCCGCCAAGCCACGAGGTCTCCATCTCGCTGAGCGGCACCGTCCACAGCTTTTTATTGTAGGGAATGGCGAAATGCTTGGCGATGCCCGCGCCCCACACCTGGTGGATGAAATCCTCGAAGTTCCGCGTCGCGCCCTTGTGCGCGGCGGCCCCGGACGCCAGTTCGACCGTGCCGTCGGCGCAGCAGTCCTCGACCGGTTTGACCGCGCACTGGGTTGACGCGCCGGCGCCGACCGCAGCCGGCGCGGACGGCGCGCCGTCGATGCTGCCGAAGCGGGCCTCGACCGCGCCCACGATGCATTCGGTGATCACCTTGGGCGGCAAGCCATACAGGGCGCCCTGGAACGGGTAGCGCGTGTAGACGTCCTTGCTGTAGACCCAGGCCTCGCGGTTCTGCCAATGCAAGTTGGGCCCGAGCAGCATGTCGTAGAGCTTGAGCACATACGGGTCGTTCGAGAACATGATGTGGCCCGCATGGTCGAACGTGAACCCGTGGTCGCTGATCGAGCGGCACCAGCCGCCGACGGTCGCGTTCTTGTCGAGCAAGACGGCGCCCTCGCCCAGGTGGTAGGCCGCCGACAGGCCCGTGGGCCCGGCGCCGATGATGACGGTGTCGGCGTTTTGCGCGCCGCCCTGGGTGCGCAGCGGATTGACCTTGGGATGCGCATACGCGGCGGCCGCGGCGCCCGCCAAGGCCTCGCGCGCGCCGCCCCCGCGCGCCGAAAAGCGCGGCGCGTCGTGCCGCGCGGGCGTGCTCTCGAGCAGGCCGCGCATCGCGTCGGCCGTCACGTCCCACGAGGTGGCGGCGACGATCGCGCGCATGGTCGCGAGCATCGCGGCGCGCCGCTCCGGACCCATCGCCAGCGCCGCCTCGCAGGCGTCGATGAACTGCTGCGCGTCGTGCGCGATCGCGACCACATGGCCGTAAGGGCCGGCCACGTCGGCGATCGGCGTGCTGACCACGGGCAGCTCGGCCGCCATGTATTCGAGCACCTTGGTCGGGCTGATGAAGCGGGTCGCCTCGTTGAGCGCGAACGGCAGCAGGCAGACGTCCCAGCCGGCCAGGAAGCGCGGCAACGCCGCGTACTCGTGCTGCCCGAGGTAATGGATGTTGGGGCGGCGCGGCAGGCTGGCCGGGTCGATCTTGATGACCGGGCCGACCAGCACGATCTGCCACGCGGGCCTTGCCTCGGCCACGGCGGCGATCAGGACGCTGTCGAAGCGCTCGTCGATGACGCCGTAGAAGCCGAGCCGCGGGCGCCCGACGGCTTCCTGCGCCGGATGGCCGTTGGCGCGCTCGAGCGCCTGTTCGAAGTGGCGCACGTCCACGCTGCTCGGGAAGCAATGCGCGTTCGGATGGCGCGCGCGCTTGGCCTCGTACAGGCTGGGGCCGCCCGCGAAGACGAGGTCGGCGCGGTTGAGCAAGGCCGTCTCGCGCTGCAGCAGTTGTTTGGGCGAATTCTTAAACGCGGCCAGCTCGTCCATGCAGTCGTAGACGACCAGGCGCGGCTGCAGTTCTTGCAGCAACGGCAGCGCCATCGGCGTGTAGAACCAGGCCACGGGCCGCTCGCCGGGCGGCAGCAGCTTGGCCAGCAGGGGCTGCAGCAGCGGGATCTGGTCGTCGTGGAAGCCGCCCGCGTGGCTCGTCGTGTGGGGCCGGCACACCGTCACGTTCGGGGCCGGACTGGACTGTTCCATGAAGCTCGGGCCGGCGTCGTAGACGGGCTCCTCGACGAACAGGATCTGGTAGTGCTGGGCCAGCCGGCTGAGTAACTGCTGTGGCCGCTGGAAGACGAAATCCCAGCGCAGGTGGCAAAAAACGACGATCGTGGGCATGGTGGCTCCTTAGCGCCCCGCTCGGGGGCGGTTGGTTGGTCAAAAATGGTGTGCTATATGGCGGCCTGCGAAGACGCTGGCGCGCGGGGGCGTCATCCGTCTGCTGGTCCAGCTCCCTCCTTGTCGAGATCAACTACGTCCTTTTCGGTGCAGGTTGCCGCGTAGATCAGTTCGAGCGGCACTTTCGGGCTGCGGTCCGCGCACAACAAGCCATTGGCCTCCTGGAAGGTGTCGGCGAACTGCGTGTAGCAAAAGCCGCTGAACATGCTTGTGGTGTTGACCACGGCGAGCAGGCGGCGGTACAGGTCGATGAAGGTTTCTTCGGTGTGGGCGCGCGAATAGCCCCAGGTCTTGCGCGGCGGCGCGCCCTTGTCGAAGGCGATGCCGCCGAACTCGGTGAGCACGATCGGCTGGCCGCGGTGCGGGAAGCCGTCGAGCGTGAGGATGCGCCCGCCCGGGCGGCGCTGGTCGAACAGGGTGCGCGTCGGCTCGGTCGTGGTGTAGCGCGCCGCGATGCGCGCCGGGTCGCAGTCGTAGTCGTGGATGCCGAGGATGTCGGTGGCCGAGGCCTCCCAGCCGTCGTTGCCGATCACGGGGCGGGTCGCGTCGAGCGTGCGCGTGAGGTGGTACAGCGCCTCGACCGCGTTGCGGTGGGCCTGGGTGAGCGTCAGGTTTGGCACCCCCCACGACTCGTTGAACGCGACCCACACGATGATGCACGGGTGGCTGTAGTCGCGCTCGATCGCCTCGGTCCATTCGCGCACCATGCGCGTGATCGCCTTCGGGCTGAAGCGGTAGGCCGAGGGCATTTCTTCCCAGACCAGCAGGCCGAGCTTGTCGGCCCAGTACAGGTAGCGCGGGTCCTCGATCTTCTGGTGCTTGCGCACGCCGTTGAAGCCCATCGCCTTGGCCAGTTCGACGTCGCGCTTGAGGGCCGCGTCGGACGGCGCCGTCATCAGCGTGTCGGGCCAGTAGCCCTGGTCGAGCACGAGGCGCAGCGCGTAGGCGCGGCCGTTGAGCATGAAGCGGTCGCGGTTGATCGCCACCGAGCGCAGCGCCGTGTACGAGGTGATCTTGTCGAGCACGCGGCCGCGGAAGTGCAGCGTGACCTCGGCGTCGAGCAGGGTCGGGCGCTCGGGGCTCCACAGCAGCTCGTTGCGCGAGTCGTCGATGCCCGGGTCCGACAGCGCGATCTTGCGGTTGGCCTCGTGCCCGAGCAGCTTGTAGTGGTCGTCGGCGAGCAGGTCGTCGCCGTGCCAGATCTTGACCTCGACGAACAGGTCCTCGTGGATGTCGCCCGTGGCCACGACCTCGCAGCCGATCTCGTAGGTCTCGAAGATCGGGGTCCAGCGCAGGCTCTGGATGTAGGTCGAGGCGACCTGCTCGAGCCAGACCGTCTGCCAGATGCCGGTGGTGCGCGGATACCAGATCGAGTGCGGCTCGCGCAGCCAGTCCTGCTTGCCGCGCGGCTTGGCCAGGTCGTGCGGGTCGTCCTCGACGTATACGGTCAGCAGCTGCTCGCCGTCCTCGCGCATGGCGTCGCTGATGTCGGCCGTGAACGGGGTGTGCCCGCCCTCGTGCTCGGCCACGAGATGGTGGTTGAGCCAGACGCGCGCGCGGTAGTCGACCGCGCCGAAGTGCAGCAGCGTGCGCCCGTCGGTGGGCGCGAGCGTGAAGCCGCGTTCGTACCAGCAGACCGAATGGAAGCCCGTGTCGCCGATGCCGCTCGCGCTCGTCTCGGGCGAGAACGGCACCTTGATCTCGTGGCTCCAGACGGCGTCGCCGTCGGGCAGGCGGTGGCGCCGCTCGTCGTCGTACATGAACTTCCACGGGCCGTTCAGGCTCATCCATTGGGACCGCACCAGCTGCGGCCGGGGGTACGCGAAATCGCTCATAGTGCTCCTTGTAAGGTGGCGCCCGCGGGGCCGTCCGGGCCGGCCGCGCCGACCGGGATCAGCAGCCGGCCCTGCCTGCCGCCGGCGCGGTAGCGCGCCAGCGCCTCGTGCGCGGCCGCCGCGGCCGCGCCGCGCCGGCACAGTGCGACGCAGGCGCCGCCGAAGCCGGCCCCGGTCAGGCGCGCGCCGTAGACCTCGGCCGCGCCGCACAGGGCCGCGGCGAGCTCGTCGAGCGCGCCGATCGAGACCGCGTAGTCGTCGCGCAGGCTCGCATGCGAGGCGTTCATCAGGGTGCCGAAGCGTTCGGCCGAGACGCCGCCTACGGCCTCGAGCACGCGCAGGTTCTCGTGCACCACGTGGCGCGCGCGTTCGCGGTACGGCGACGGCAGCGCCTCGAGCGCGCCGGGGTCGGCCGCGTCGCGCAGCGAGGCGAGCCCGAGCCGGCGCGCGGCCTCGGCGCATTCGGCGCGCCGTTCGTTGTACTTGCTCGCCGCCAGCGCGCGCGGCACGCCCGTGTCGATCACGATCAGCTCGCTGCGCGCGGGCAGCGGCACGCGCTTCGAGGCGAGCGTGCGGGCGTCGATGAACAGCATGTGGGCCTGGTCGGCCAGGCTCGCGGCCATCTGGTCCATGATGCCGCAGTTGACGCGCGCGTATTCGATCTCGGCGCGCTGGGCGATCTGGGCCAGCGTCACGTCGTCTAGCTCGACGGCGAGCAGGGCGCGCAGCGCGCGCAGCGTGGCCACCTCGAGCGCGGCGCTGCTCGACAGGCCGGAGCCGACCGGCAGCCCGGTGCTCACGTAGATGCGCAGCGGCGGCACCTCGACGCCGCGCTTGGCCAGCAGCCGCACGCAGCCCTCGATGTAGCTCGCGAAGCCCTGCGGCGCGTGGCCGTTGCGGCGGAACGTGACGAGCGCGTCGAGCGTGGCCGAATAGATGTGGAAGTGCTCGTCGTGGCTGCGCGCGAGCGCGACCTCGGTGCGCTGCGGCGTGGCCACGGGCAGCATGAAGCCGTCGTTGTAGTCGGTGTGTTCGCCGAGCAGGTTGACGCGCCCCGGCGCCGACTCGTGCGCCTCGGGCGCGCCGCCGAAGAAGCTCGCCAGCGTCACCACGGCGACTCCAGCCATTGGGGGCGCATGCGCCCGTGCGCGGTGGTGGCCGGCCAGGCCGGATCGAAGGTGATGTTCTCGAGGCCGTCGACGCCGAGCAGGAAGGTGTCTTCGAGCTTGTTGCCGGTCAGGCTGGGGTTGAACGCGAGCGCCATGCCCGGCGCCAGCGCCAGCGCGGTGGTCGCCGTGGCGACCAGCTCGCGCGCCTGGTAGCCGGTGATGCCGCCCTGGTGGTGGGCGCGGATCGCCCCGGGCGCGTTGGCGTGGCGGTAGGCCTGGTCGAACGCGTGGTACACCGACGACAGGGAGTTGCCCGGCACGCAGGCGGCCAGCCCGGTCGCCTCGACGTCGAGCAGCTCGTGCTGGCGCGGCGGCGCCTGGCCGAACGCGACGCAGCGCGAGAGGTTCGCGTACAGGCCGTGGCGGCGCGCGCAAAACACGAGCATCGCGGCGCGCCCGAGCGGTTCGTTGGCCGGGGTCGGGTGCCGGTACAGCGGCAGGCGGCGCTCGCCGGCGGCCAGCACCAGCGCCGGGTACACGCCGCGCCGCCACAGCGCCTGGGCCCCGGCGCCGGCCAGTTGCCAGGCGCTCCAGTCGGGGCGCGCCGCGCGCATCGCCTCGCTCATGGCCAGCGCGCTCAGGGCGCCGAGCAGGCGGTAGCGTTCGCACTCGGGCGCCGACAACACGAGCCGCTCGTGGCACGCGGCCGGCGGCAGCGCCAGTTCGGCGCCGCTCGGGCGGTCGCTGAGCACCGCGCGCGCGCCGGCCACGCCCTGCACGAAATGCTCGCGCAGGTGGGTGTCGTCCCAGGGCGTGACGTGGAAGCTGAAGCCGGCCCCGACCTCCTCCTCGCGCAGCCGGTCCGCCTCGATCTCGTCGGTCAGGATGCAAGCCTCGGTCGCGCTCACGAGCACCTCGGCCACGCCGGTCTCGGCGCTTTGCAGCACCGCGCTCGAGCCGCCCGCGGTGGCCCACGCGAACCAGTCGATGCCGCGCAGGCGCAGCGCGCCGGCGCCCTCGGCCGCGAGCCAGCGCCGCATCGCGGCGAGCTTGTCGGCGATTTCCCGGACGTGCTTCGGGGGCGCCGGCTTCATGCGTCCTCCAGCACCACGGCGACCTGCTGCAGCTCGAAGGCGGTGGTCTCGGGCAGCACGTCCATGGCGAACATGCCGGCGCCCAGTTCGGTGCCGGCGAGGTACTTGAGGCGCTCGCGCGTGCGGTACGGCGGCAGCAACTGCGCGTGCAGCTGGGTCTCGGGATGGGCCGCGCCGTCGGTCGGCGCCTGGTACCAGGTCATGAGGTAGGGGAACGGCCGGTCCCACAGGGCCTCGTACTTGAGCAGCACGGTCTTGAGCGCGCGCGCGAGGTCTTCGCGCTGGGGCAGCGTGAGCGCGGCGAAACCTTCGACCGGGTCGGTCGGCATGACCCAGACCTCGTACGGATAGCGCGCGCAGGCCGGCACGAAGGCGAGCGCGAACTCGCCGCTGTAGAGGATGCGGCCGCCGTCGGCCTGCTCGCTGCGCGCCATGTCGCACAGCAGGCTCGCGCCGTGCTGCAGATAATAGGCGCGCTCCTGCGCCAGCATGCGCTCGGGCACCGGCGGCACGAACGGATAGGCGTAGATCTGGCCGTGCGGGTGGTGCAGGGTCACGCCGACCTCGGCGCCGCGGTTCTCGAACGGCAGCACGTAACGGATTTGCGGGTGCGCGCCGATGCGCGCGGTGCGGTCGCCCCAGACCTGCAGCAGCAACTCGATGCGCGCGAGCGGCAGGCCGGCCAGCGCGGCCGACGCATCCTGCGTGAACACCACGACCTCGCAATGGCCGCCGGCCGGCGCGCTCGGCACCGACAGCACCGGCGCGTCGTGCGCGGCGAGCGAGAGCGCGGGGAAGCGGTTGTCGAACACGGCGATCTCGTAGGCCCCGGCCGGCACCTCGGTCGGATTGGCCGGGTCGAGCATGACGGCGAGCGGGTTGTACTGCGGCGGCGGCAGGTAGGTGCGGTTCTGGCGGTAGGCGGCGTAGGTCACCCACTCGCCGCGCAGGGCGTGCCAGCGCAGGTGCGGATTGGCCAGCTGCGGCTCGGGAAACGGACTCGGCGCGTCCAGCCCGGCCGGGATCGGCTGCGAACTGTACAAGGTCAGGTGACGTCCGTCGGGCTTGGTCAGGTCGAGGCTGTGCATGGTGGTCGCTGGCGGCCTTGCGGCCGCGTTAGGTACGCTCTTTAAAGCGCGCCCCGGGGCCTCACACCGCCCCAAAAGCGCACGCTTGAAACGACGCGACGCACAGCTGGGAGACAGGTGCGTCGCTACAAGGAGACCGATGCTAGCACGCTGTTTTTGGGGGTTTTTCCACGCGCCAAGCGCATGTTTTCAAACGGGAAATGCCTGTAAGCGCCGGCCGGCGGGCGAATCCGGCGCGCGCGCACGGGCTCATAGGCGAGCGGCGCGCGGCGCGGCGCGCGGCCGTCAAAATGGCTGACCCGATGTAGGCAGCGTCCTACCTTTGGCATCGGTGTTTTTACGGGGGGATTCGAAGCAAAGCGGAAGCGATGCGGGCACGTGCGGCCGGCCGCGCCGGGCCGGGACCACGCGATTTTTCACAAGGGCGGTTTTTGCAAGCTCAACCGCGGCAACAGGCGCGCGCCGGCCTACTTGGCCAGCTCGACCATCACGGCCGTGTACATCTGCAAGTTCAGCAGCAATTGCTTGAGCGTGATGAACTCATGCTCGGAGTGGCCCGAATACACCGTGCCCGGCATGGTCGGTCCGAAACTGACCGCGTTCGGAAACAGGCGCGAGTTGGTGCCGCCGCCGACCGCGATCGGCTGCGGGTTCTTGATGCCCGTGTAATACGAAAACACCGACAGCAGGGTCGGCACCTGCGGCGCCTTCTTTTGCAGCCACGGATCGCTGACCAGAACCCCGACGTTGGCGAGCGGCATGCGGCGCGCCTGCCACTGCGCGAGCGCGGCGTTGATCTCGGCCGTCAGCGCCTCGTTGGTCTTGCCCTGCGGGCGCCGCAAATTGATGCTCAGCTCGATGCCCGCGTCCTTCTGCCGGATCACCGTCGGCGCGAACGTCATCGGCCCCATGAATTTGTCGCTGTAGGCGATCCGGCCGAATTTCTCGCCATAGATTCCGGTGCCGATCATGTCGTTGAGGAAGTTGACCAGGCCGCCCGCGGGCGTGGCCGGCCAGTCGTGCACCTTGAGCGCGTCGGCCAGCATGCTGATCGCATTGATGCCGTCCTCGGGCTTGGACGAATGGGCCGAGACCCCGCGCGCCGTGATGACCAGGTCCTGGCCCTGGCGCGCAAAGTCGTAGCGCATGCCGCGCTGGCCGGCCGCGCGCGCCCTGATCTGCGCCTCGAGCGCCGGCGGCGCGTGCGAAACGGTCGCGCCCGCGTCCTCGGGGATCTGGCTGCCGAAAAACCCGCCCCCGAACGCGCTGACCGCGGGCGTGCCGGCCGCCACCGCCAGCCCGGGCCGCGCCAGGGTCAGGCTGACCGTGCCATAGCCCTTCTCGGCCGTCACGACCGGATACTCGGCGTCGATGGTGATGTTGACCTGCGGCGCCACATGGGTTTTAAGGAACTCCTTGAGCGGTTCCCAGTCCGACTCCTCGGCCATGTATACATACAACTCGAGCCGCTTCGACAGCGGCACGGCCCGGTCCTTGATCGCCTTCATCGCCAGCATCGCGGTCGCGATCGGCCCCTTGTCGTCCTCGGTGCCGCGCCCGATCAGGCGCCCCGGCTCGCTCGTCGCGTCGAGCACGAACGGCGACTTGTTCCACTTCGACGGATCGACCGGCTGGATGTCGCCGTGCGTGATGATGCCGACCCGCTCGCTGCCGGCGCCGAGCCCGATCACGACGACATAGCCGTGGTCGGCGAAGTCGAGCCCGAGGCGTTCGGCCTCGGTCTTGAGCAATTGCTTGAAGCCGATGTGCTGCGGATTCTTGTCGAACGCGATCGCCGGATCGGCGACCGTGTTGAAGCTGACCATCCTCGCGAGCAGCTCGACGACCTCGGCGCGGTAGGCGCTGACCGCGTGGCTGGCGGCCTTGACGGCGGCCGGGCTCGGCGCGGGGGCCGGGCCGGCGGCGGCGGCGGCGCTGAAGGCCAGCAACAGGCTGGCGGCGGTGATGCGTATGGACATGGACACTCTCTGTTTGCGGTGAAAGATGAGAAGGCGAAACGAGTCTATCACAGGAAATATCAACCCTTTTCGGCGCGCAAGAAGGCGCGCCGGCGCGGCCCGTTTGGTACGAGCGGCGCAGCACGGCCGCGCGCGCGATCGGGTATCGTGGCGTTCCATTCGCATGCACGGAGCACCACGACATGAGTGACAGAACCATCCTGCGCCGCCATCGCGCGCTGCGCGACGACATCGGCGATCTGATGACCCACCGGCCCCTGCCCGCACCGGGCGTCGACCTGATCGACCCGTTTTTGTTTCTCAACCATCACGGCCCGCAAAGCTACGCGCCGCACAACGCGGGCCTGCCGTTCGGCCCGCACCCGCACCGCGGCTTCGAGACCGTGACCTTCATTCTCGAAGGCATGCTCATGCACCGCGACAGCGCCGGCCACGAAAGCACGATCGGCGCCGGCGGCGTGCAATGGATGACGGCCGGGCGCGGCATCATCCACGCCGAGCTCTCGCCGGCCGCGTTCAAGGAGCGCGGCGGCCCGCTCGAGATCATCCAGCTCTGGGTCAACCTGCCGGCGCGCCTCAAGATGACGGCGCCCGCCTACACCGGGCTCCAGCGCGACCAGATGCCGTCGCTGCCGCTCGCGGCCGGCAAGGCCCGCATGCAACTCGTGGCCGGCCGCTGGGACGATGCGAGCGGCCCGGTCGATTCGCTCACGGGCGTGTTCATGAGCAGCATCGTGCTCCAGCCCGGCGCGCTGCTGCGCCTGCCCGGCCTCGAGGGGCGCAGCGTGTTGCTGTATGTGGTCAAGGGCGCGCTGCGGGTCGGCGCCGACCTGCTGCAGGCCTTCGAACTGGCCGAACTGAGCGACGAGGGCGACACGCTGGTGTTGCACGCCGAGGCCGAGACGCTGCTGCTGTTCGGCCACGCCGCGCCGATCGGCGAACCGGTGGTCTCGCACGGCCCGTTCGTGATGAACACGCGCGACGAGATCGGTGACGCGATCGCCGACTACCAGGCCGGCTACTTCGGTGCGCCGGTCTGAAGCAGGGCGCGCCGGCTGCCGCGGGCCGGCCGCGGGCCGGTCGCGTGGCCGTCGCGTGCCTGCCGCTCGCCTGCCGCGTGCCTGCCGTGTCCGTGATGCCTGCCTGATGTCCGCCTGATGTGCGCCTGGTGTCCGTCTGATGTCCGCCTGATGTCCGCCTGGTGTGCGCCTGGTGTCTGCCTGGTGTCTGCCCGACGTCCGCCCGATGCGTGCGTGAGGTGTGACCGGTGCGCGCCTGATGTGTTCCCGATGTATGCCCGAAGTCTGCCTGCTGTGTCAAAGGTGCGGCGCGAACCATCCGCCTGCTGTCGCGATCCCACATCAATACGGATCGCGGCGCCATCGACACGGCGCGGGAGGCCACCGCATGTCACCGAAAAAATTGCTGTGCATCGCGTGCGACGGCCGCGCCGGCGTCGACGCGCCCTGCGCCGCGCTGGCCGGCTGGGAGGTGTGCGTGGCCACCGGCTGGAGCGAGGCCGGCAGCGCGCTCGACGCCTGCGCCTATCCGGTCGGCCTGCTGCTGCGCATGGCCGGCGGCGGCGCGCCCGATGCGCTCGACCAATTTTTCCGCCGATACTGGCGCGTCTCGTGGGTCGGCGTGGTGCGCCCGCACGAGCTCGATACCCCGGCCTGGCGCGCGCTCGCGGCCGAGCACCTGGTCGACTTCCACACCGAGCCGGTCGACCCGCTGCGCCTGGCACAAACGCTGGGCCACGTGCACGGCTGCGCGATGCTGCGCGGCCATGCGGGCCGCCACGGCAACTTCGCGCCGCCAGCGCTGATGGGCCACAGCGCCCCGATCGAAAAGCTGCGCCTGCAAATCGCCAAGGTCGCGCGCTCGGACGCGCCGGTGCTCATCGGCGGCGAGAGCGGCAGCGGCAAGGAACTCACCGCACAGGCGATCCACGCGCAATCGCAGCGCGCCGGCGCGCCGTTCGTGCCGATCAACTGCGGCGCGATCCCGCCATCGCTGATCCAGTCCGAGCTGTTCGGCCACGCGCGCGGCGCGTTCACGGGCGCGGCCAAAGAAAAGGCCGGCCTGATCGAATCGGCCAGGGGCGGCACCCTGTTCCTCGACGAGATCGCCGACCTGCCGAAGGAACTGCAATCGAACCTGCTGCGCTTCCTGCAAGAAAAAACCATCTACCGGATCGGCTCGACGCGCAGCATCGAGGTCGACGTGCGCGTGATCGCCGCCTCGCACGTCGACCTGCACGAGGCCGTCGCACAGGGCATGTTCCGCGAAGACCTGTACTACCGGCTCAACGTGTTGCCCATCAACGTGCCGGCCCTGCGCGAGCGGCCCGGGGACCTGGCCCTGCTGGCCGGGCATTTCTTCGACGCGTATGCGGACGAAAAGGCGCCGCGCGTCAAGGGCTTCAGCGAGCACGCGCTGCGCGCGATCCGGCAGCACGACTGGCCCGGCAATGTGCGTGAACTGATCAACCGCACGCGGCGCGCGATGGTGTTGTCCGAGGGCCGCCTGATCGGCCCGCACGACCTCGGCCTGGCGCCGCCCCCGGACGGCCACGCCGGCGAGGCGCTCGACCAGTCGCGCATCCGCGCCGAGCGCTTAGCGATCGGCGCCAGCCTCGAGCGCGCCGGACGCAACATCACGCACGCCGCGCGCGAGCTCGGGGTCTCGCGCATGACGCTGTACCGCCTGCTGGCCAAGCACGGCATCGAACCCTAGGATGCCGCCGGAAAGACTTGCCGCAGCGCCCCGGTAACAAGGCTGTGACACAGCCCGCGCGAGCCCCGCCGCCGCGCCCAACCGCCCGACGCGGTCAGTAAATACCGGGGCGCCGCGGCGCGCGCGGCCCCGGCGCCGCCGCCGCACTGTCACAGCCGCGAGACAAAGCGCGACCGTTTTACCCGCCCGCGATCCGCTCAGCAATAAATTTTCCGGAAAATACTCCAACGTTTTCAAGCACTTGCAAAGCACCCGCGCGCGCTGGCACCGAGCTTGCAGTACCGAAGCCTGCGTGAGCGTGCGTCCGGCGCATTGCTCGGCTCAATCATTCATCTAATCGCAAAGGCAACACTTCATTCCAAAAGGGGTCACTATGAAACGCACCATCCTGGCGGCGGCCATCGCACTCGCGTTCAGCGGGTTTGCGCATGCCAATCCGAGCAATACGGTAACAAATCCTTCGGGCAGCGCGGGCGGCGCGCAAACCGGCGGCGCGACCACGCAGACGGCGAGCGCCGAAAGCACGCAGTCGGACGCGGGCCCGAAAGCCAACGAATACTCGACGGCGACGCAGGAAGACAACTCCAGCACCGACAGCAACGACGACCGCAGCAGCGGCAAGAACAACAGCTCGGGCGCGGCCGACGCGGCCGGCGTCGGTGCGGCGGGCGCCAACAACAACGGCACGGCGACCTCGAACGTGGCCGATTCGTTCAACACCTTCGACACCAGTGCCACCAGCACGCTCAGCGGCGAAGTGAGCGGCAACACCGTCAACAACATCGGCAATAGCGCGACCCAGGCCGGCGACAGCAACGGCGGCGCCGGTCAGGGCGGAACGGGCGCGGCCGCCAGCGGCGGCGCGGCCAGCGGCAGCGGCGGCGCGGGCGCGGGGGCCAACGGCGGCAGCGCGGCCTCGGGTTCGACCGGCGGCGCGGCCGTCGGCGGCACCGCCTATAACGGCAGCGCCACGGTCGGCGCGACCGCGGCCGGCGCGGGCGGCAGCGGCGGCCAGGCCGCCAA
>JAZKIN010000109.1:0-5291 GCA_040384885.1 Pseudomonadota bacterium
GGTAGTGACCGGGGTAGTGACCGGGGTAGTGACCGGGGTAGTGACCGGGGTAGTGACCGGGGTAGTGGCCGGGGCCGCGGCCGGGGGCGCGGCCGGCCGCGCGACGGGCGCCGGGCGCGCGGGCCGCAGCAAAGGCACGGCCGGGGCGAAGCAGCTGCCGTCCTTGAGGTCGCAGGCCTGGCGGCAGGCGAGGCGCTCTGCGATGGCCTCGCGCTCGTTCTTGCGCAGCGTGTGGTCGACCTTGCGCCGCTCGCCTTCGCCGCTCGGCGGCGTCGCCAGCAGCGCGCCCAGCGACCACGCCAGGGACGCGCTCGCGTAGTCGTTCTGGCAGCCGGCGAGGCAGGCATTCTGGCGCTCGATGCAACTGGCCGCGTCGGACAGGGGCGCCTGCTGCCAGGCGCAGCTTGCGCCAAGGAAGGCCATCGAGGTCAGAACCGTGCAGCGCACGACGGCGCGCGGGAGGCGGAATGTGATCATGGAATCCTCGGATGAAAAGGAAAATCTGGTAGCCGGCACAATTGCCTTTCAGCACTCGTAACGGTATATCACCCTTCTTTGGCCCCGCACCTGCGCTAACTCAAACGGAAACCTGCGCCGCCAAGCCGTCGGCGATCGCGGCGAACACCACGCTGCAGCGTTTGCTTTCGCGCAAATCATCGTGCATCGCGACCCAGGCATCGAGCTTGACCGAGAACAGGTCCGGCAGCAGCCGCACCAGCTTCGGCTCGCGCGCGGCCAGGCCGGCCTCGCAGATGCCGATGCCGCAGCCGGCCCGCATTGCCGCCAGCTGGGCCAGCTCGCTGTCGGCGCGCAGCGCGAAGTCGTCGCGTTTGAGGTCGCCGAGCTGGTGTTTGAGCGTGCGGATGAAGGCCGTCTCGTGGTCGAAGCCGATCAGCGAGTGCTCGCGCAACTGGGCCAGCGAGGCCGGGGTGCCGCGCCGCGCAAGGTAGTCGGCGTGCGCGTGCAGGCCAAGCTCGATCGCGCCGACGCGGCGCGCGACCAGCCCCTCCTGCTCCGGGCGCTGCAGGCGCACGGCGATGTCGGCCTCGCGCCGCAGCAGGTCCTGCATCCGGTTCGACAGCGCCAGTTCGATCTTGAGCTCGGGGTAGTCGTGGCGCAGGCGCGCCAGGATCGGCGGCAGCAATTCGCAGCCGACCATCTCGCCGGCCGTCACGCGCACGGTGCCGCGCGCGCCGTCGCCGTGGCTGGTGGCGGCGCGCAGGAAGGCGCTGGCGGTGGCCGCGAGCGACTCGGCGTACGGGCGCAATTGGAGCGCCTGGTCGGTCGGCAGGAAGCCGTGCTGGGAGCGCACGAACAGCGCGCAGCCGACGGCCTGCTCGAGCGCGTCGATGTGGCGCCCCACGGTCGGCTGCGCCATGCCCAGCTCGCGCGCGGCCGCCGACAGCGATCCGGCCTGTAACACGGCGAGGAAGGCGCGGTACAAATTCCATTCCGGTTCTGGTTTATCCATACAAAAATGCATAGCACCCATGTCAGTTAAACACCCGTGAATAGTACATGCGGGTGTGGACTGATCTGCGTCAATAGCGGGGATGTTTGCGATGGAACAAACTTCGGCGTGCCTGGCGCGGCAGGCCGTGGTCTGGCGGACTTAGCGCGCCTCGGCGGCGTAGGGGTCGGGATAGCCGAGCGTGGACAGGATGTCTTTTTCGAGCTGCTCCATTTCGGCCGCCTCGGTGTCGTCGTCGTGGTCGTAGCCCTGCGCATGCAGCACGCCGTGCACGATCAGGTGCGCGGTGTGCTCCTCGAGCGTCTTTTTCTGCTGCGCCGCCTCCTGCTCGAGCACGTCGGTGCACAGGATGATGTCGGCCTGGGTCGGGGCGTCGGGCGCGATCTCCTCGCCCTCGTTGTAGGCGAAGGTGAGCACGTTGGTCGCGTAGTCCTTGCCGCGGTAGTCGCGGTTCAGGGCGCGCCCCTCGTCGGCGCCGACGAAGCGCACGGTCAGCTCGGCCGGCGCGAACAGCGCCGCCTGCACCCAGCGCCGCACCTTCGGGCGCGTGATGGTTTGTGCGAGGCGTTCATCGGGATACTGTACTGCCAGCGAAAGCTTATTTTTTGCGGACATTTTTGGACATGGCAGGTTTGGGAAGGATCGACAGGTCCTGCAGCGAGGCCGCCGTCTCGTAGGCGTCGACGATGCGCGCGACCAGCGGATGGCGCACCACGTCGGCGCTCGAGAACTGGGTGAAGGCGATCCCGCGCACGTCCTTGAGCACGTGCACGGCGTCGATCAGGCCGCTCTGCTGGGACTTGTGCAGGTCGACCTGGGTCACGTCGCCCGTGATCACGGCCTTGCTGCCGAAGCCGATCCGGGTCAGGAACATCTTCATTTGTTCGACCGTCGTGTTCTGGGCCTCGTCGAGGATCACGAAAGCGTGGTTCAGGGTGCGCCCGCGCATGTACGCGAGCGGCGCGATCTCGATGACCTGTTTCTCGAACATCTTCTGGGTGCGGTCGAAGCCGAGCAGGTCGTACAGCGCGTCGTACAGCGGGCGCAGGTAGGGGTCGACCTTCGAGGCCAGGTCGCCCGGCAAAAAGCCGAGCCGCTCGCCCGCCTCGACCGCGGGGCGGGTCAGGATGATGCGCTTGACGGCGTCGCGCTCGAGCGCGTCGACCGCGCAGGCGACCGCGAGGTAGGTCTTGCCGGTGCCGGCCGGGCCGACCCCGAACGCGATGTCGTGCTCGAGGATCGCGCGCAGGTATTCGATCTGGTGCGGGGTGCGCCCGCGCAGGTCGGAGCGGCGCGTCTTGAGCACGGGGCTGGTCAGGTCCGATTCGCTCGGCGCCGCCGGCGCGGTGTTCGGTGCCGTTGCATGCTGATTCTGCTCGAGGTTCGGCGCCAGGCCCGAGCGCTGTTCGACCAGCGCCAGTTGCACCTCCTCGATCGGGACCACCTTGTTGGCGACCGCGTAGAAGCGCTCGAGGATCCCGACCGCGCTCTCGGCATTGCTGCCGCTGACGATGAATTTCTCGCCGCGCCGGAAGATGGTCACGTCGAGCGCGGCCGAGATCTGGCGCAGGTTCTCGTCGAGCGGCCCGCACAGGTGGGCCAGCCGGGTGTTATCGAGCGGCTCGGGGATGAAGTACGAAGGCTGGGTGGGTGTTTTGGTTTTCAACTGGCTTTGGCGATCATGGCTGCGCTGGCGACGAGTTCGCCGCGCAGCGTGTAGTTAAAACTCTCGGTGATGCGGACCTCGGCCATCTGGCCCGGCAGCGTGGCGAAATGGGCGCCCGCGTCGAAATTGACGACCCGGTTGTTCTCGGTGCGGCCCTGCAGTTCGAGCGCGTCCTTTTTGGACGGGCCCTCGACCAGGATGCGCTGCACGGTGCCGACCATGGCCGCGCTGTACTTGCGCGTGTTGGCGTCGATCGCCGCCTGCAGCCTTTGCAGGCGCGCCAGCTTGACCTCGTGCGCGGTGTCGTCCTCGAGGTTGGCCGCGGGCGTGCCCGGGCGCTTGCTGAAGATGAAGCTATAGCTGGTGTCGAAGCCGACGTCGGCGATCAGCTTCATCATCGCCTCGAAGTCGGCCTCGCTCTCGCCGGGGAAGCCGACGATGAAGTCCGACGAGATCGACATGTTCGGCCGCACCGCGCGGATGCGGCGGATGATCGATTTGTATTCGAGCCCGGTGTAGCCGCGCTTCATCGCGCCGAGCACCTTGTCGGAGCCATGCTGGGCCGGCAGGTACAGGTGGTCGACGAGCTGCGGGATCTTGGCGTAGGCGTCGATCAGGCGCTGCGTGAACTCCTTCGGGTGGCTGGTGACGAAGCGGATCCGCTCGATGCCCGGGATCTCGGCCACGTATTCGAGCAGCAGCGCGAAGTCGGCGATCTCGCCGCCCTCCATCGTGCCGCGGAAGGCGTTGACGTTCTGCCCGAGCAGGGTGATCTCGCGCACGCCCTGTGCGGCCAGGCCCGAGACCTCGGTGAGCACATCCCCGAACCTGCGCGAGACCTCCTCGCCGCGCGTGTACGGCACCACGCAGTAGCTGCAGTACTTGCTGCAGCCTTCCATGATCGACACGAAGGCCGAGGCGCCGTCGACCTTGGCCGGCGGCAGGTGGTCGAATTTTTCGATCTCGGGGAACGAGATGTCGACCTGGGCCTCGCCGCTGGCGCGGCGCTCGCGCATGAGTTGCGGCAGCCGGTGCAGCGTCTGCGGGCCGAACACCATGTCGACATACGGCGCGCGCTTGATGATCGCCGCGCCCTCTTGCGAGGCGACGCAGCCGCCGACCCCGATCAGCAGCTCGGGCTTGGCGCGTTTGAGCTCGCGCAAACGTCCGAGGTCGGAGAACACTTTTTCCTGCGCCTTTTCGCGCACCGAACAGGTGTTGAGCAGGATGATGTCGGCCTCTTCGGCGACGTCGGTGCGCACCATGTCGTCGGACGCGCCGAGCACGTCGGCCATCTTGTCCGAGTCGTACTCGTTCATCTGGCAGCCGAAGGTCTTGATGAATACTTTTTTCTGCATGGGGTTGCTACGCTTTTGCTGTGCGGGGTGGATGCTGTTGCTTTGCCAAGGCGGGACGCCAGTTTACCGCAAATCCGTGGCGCGGGCCCGATTCGGGCCGCGCGGCGCTGTCAAACCGACCTCTTTATTTGTGTAAATACCCACGTGTCTAAAATTTACTGGGGGAAATTTATCCTTGTTAATCAAGGGCTTCCGGCGGAATTCTTCCGTACATACTCAAAAGTGAAAAACTCTTGCGTGCGCCACCAAATGGCCCCCTGTGTTGAAATGACTACGAGACAAGGTTTCCAAGCGATAGCTTGATATTCAACAAGGCTCACTCTGCGCTGGTCGGATGTACTGATGGCGATTGGGACTAAGATTTGCTTAAATTGCAATTGTTGGAAGCGACACCGGATGCTTTTGCAGCCGGGCGCAATGTTCTGACCGGCGTGACGCGCAGAAGCTCACCTACCGGTCGCGGCACTAGGCTGGTTTTTGGAAAGCATTTTATTTAATCATGTTTAGGGCCGTTTTTCCGGGAACTTAGTAAGACGAAACATGGTCTTTAACTACGTTCGTACTGGAACTATTTCAACCACTCACACACGAGGAACATCATGGCACACCATGCTCTGGCATCACAGGAAAGTTATAACCCCAACCATCTGCTCGACATTTTGCTCGGCAAGATGCAACTTAAAAACGACGCGGCCTTGTCGCGCATGCTCGAGGTCGCCCCACCCGTCATCAGCAAGATCCGCCACCACCGCCTGCCGGTCGGCGCCTCGCTGCTGATCCGCATGCACGAAGTGAC
>JAZKIN010000110.1:0-3365 GCA_040384885.1 Pseudomonadota bacterium
CGATGCTGCCGTTCATGGGCTACAACATGAGCGACTACTTCCAGCACTGGCTCGACCTGGGCCGCAAGCTCGAAGCGTCGGGCGCGAAGCTGCCGAAAATCTACTGCGTCAACTGGTTCCGCAAGGGCCCCGACGGAAAGTTCGTCTGGCCGGGCTACGGCGAGAACATGCGCGTGCTGCAGTGGATGATCGGCCGCGCCGAGGGCAGCGCGCAGGGCGAGGAGACCGCCTTCGGCACGACGCCGCGCTACGGCGACCTGGACTGGACCGGGCTGGACTTCACCGCCACGCAGTTCGATCAGGTCACCCACATCGACCCGGCCGCCTGGCATACCGAGCTCGGTCTGCATGCCGAGTTGTTCCAGCAGCTGGCGTACCACCTGCCGAGCGAGCTGACGACCGCGAAGGCGGCGCTCGAGAAGCGCCTGGCGGCCTGACCGGACGGCTGACCGCTACTTAAATGGCGGGCTGGCTGCCGCGCCAGCGCCCCAGCCAGCTGACCAGGCGCAGCAGCGCGCCGATCGGCCCGGTCGAGTCATGGTCGGTCGCCGGGACCGCGCCGCGCGGCGCGAACCGGGACACGTCGTGGCCATCAGTCCTCATGGAGTCCCTCGTGGCGCGCGGCGGCGGCGTACAGGTCGGCCGCGAAGCCGGGGTCGGTCCGGGCGTAGGTGGCGGCCAGTTGGCGGACCTTCTGCGCTTCGACCGACGCCGACTCGGCGGCGGTCGAGGCCGCGCCCGTCGCAGCCGGACGCGCGCTCGGGATCAGGTGGGTCAGGGCGGCCAGCAGGTGGTGGGCGAATCGGTTGCGCGCGACATCGGCGTGCAGGGTGGCGGTGGTCATGGGGTGGTGTCCTTGGATTGAATGAGGTGGAAGGCGGGCGGTCGGTGGCTCAGGCCATCGGGCCCTGGCGGCTCGCGGCGCGCAGCTCGCGGGCCAGCCCGGGCTGCGACGCCTCGCACTGGTCGGCGAACGCCAGCAGGTGGCGTTGGGCTCTTGCCCGGCCGACGGCCTCCAGTGCGAACCAGAGGGCCGCGCCGGCCTGCTTGAACTGACGGCGCAGGCTGGCGCCGGTCGATGCGGTGGCCGAGACGGCCCGCGGAATCGGCAGCGATGTGACAGCGGTGTTCATGCGAATTTCCCTTCTTTGCCGGGGCCGTAAGGGTCCCGATGTGCAGATACTAGGGTTAACCCGGATAATTCGCCAATCAATCTTATGAATCGCCGTTATCACTCCGGCGTATGACGATGCCCACCGCGCTGAACTTCCGCACCCTCGACCTGAACCTGCTGCGCGTATTCGACGTCGTGATGGCCGAGCGCAACCTCACGCGCGCCGCCGAACGCCTGTCGATCACGCAGCCCGCCGTCAGCAATGCCTTGAAGCGCCTGCGTGAATCCGTAGGTGAGGACTTGCTTACACGCGCCGCCACCGGTGTCAAGCCGACCCCGCGCGCCGAGGCCCT
This sequence comes from Pseudomonadota bacterium, assembly GCA_040384885.1. Taxonomy (GTDB): domain Bacteria; phylum Pseudomonadota; class Gammaproteobacteria; order Burkholderiales; family Burkholderiaceae_D; genus Telluria_A. Next base: position 1,468 of record JAZKIN010000110.1, read on the forward strand.
GTGGCCCGAGGTGCGCACGGCGCTCGGCCATTTGCGCGCCGCGCTGTCGCCCGGCGAGTTCAACCCGCGCACCGACACGGCGAGCTTTCGCATCGCGATGGCCGACGCGACCGCCGCACTGCTGATGCCGCCGCTGGTGGCGCAGATCGAATCCGGCGGCGCGCTGGCCAACCTGCGCGTGCTGCCGCTGGCCACCCGCGACCCGAGCGAGATGCTGGAACGCGGCGACGCCGACCTGGCGATCGGCTACTTCCCCGAGACCGTCGCCGCGCTGACCAGCCAGGGCAGCGATTCGCCGCTGCGCCACGCCCACCTGCACGACAGCGAATACGTCTGCGTGATGCGCGAGGGCCACCCGCTCGCCGCCGGCGAGCTGACGCTCGACGCCTTCTGCGCCGCCGACCACCTGCTGGTCAACTTCGCCGGCCGCCCGTACGGCCTGGCCGACCAGGCGCTGGCGGCCCTGAACCGCAAGCGCCGCATCGTGCTGACGGTGAACCAGTACTTCACCGCCGGCAAGGTCGTCGCGAACAGCAACCTGCTGACGGTGCTGCCGGCGTACTTCGTCGAGGCGACCGGTTACCACGAGCACGTCGTCACGCGCCCGCTGCCGTTCGACCTGGCCGGCTTGCACGTGGCGATGGTCTGGCACCAGCGCAACGACCGGTCGAGCGCGCACCAGTGGCTGCGCGCGCGCCTGCTGGAAGCGGCAGCCCCGCACACCGGCAACGGTTGACGCGGCGCGCGTCTTCCCGCATGCTTGGCAAAGTGGTCTAGACCACTTTGTTTCAACCGCACCGGGAAGCGACGCGCGATGAACTCCACCACCGATCTCGACAAACTGGCCGACGCCGCCGTGCGCGGCGCCCGCTCCGCCCCGGGCCGCGTCGTGCGCGCGCCGCACGGCAGCACGCTGCACTGCAAGTCCTGGCTGACCGAGGCGGCGTTCCGCATGCTGCAGAACAACCTCGATCCGGACGTGGCCGAGCGTCCCGAGGAGCTCGTCGTCTACGGCGGCATCGGCCGCGCGGCGCGCGACTGGGCCTGCTTCGACAAGATCCTCGACTGCCTGCGCGTGCTGGAGGACGACGAATCGCTGCTGATCCAGTCCGGCAAGCCGGTCGGCGTGTTCAAGACGCACGCCGACGCGCCGCGCGTGCTGCTCGCGAACTCCAATCTCGTGCCGAAGTGGGCGACCTGGGAGCACTTCCACGAGCTCGATCGGCAAGGCCTGTTCATGTACGGCCAGATGACCGCCGGCTCCTGGATCTACATCGGCACGCAAGGCATCGTGCAGGGCACCTACGAGACCTTCGCCGAAGCCGCGCGCCAGCACTACGGCGGCAGCCTGGCGGGGCGCTGGATCCTCACCGCCGGCCTGGGTGGCATGGGCGGCGCGCAGCCACTGGCCGCGACCTTCGCTGGCGCCGTGTCGCTGAACATCGAGTGCCAGCAGGCCAGCATCGACTTCCGGCTGCGCACCCGCTATGTCGACGAGCAGGCCACCGACCTCGACGACGCGCTCGCGCGCATCGCGAAGTACACCGCCGAGAAGAAGGCGGTGTCGATCGCGCTGCTCGGCAACGCGGCGCGCATCGTGCCGGCGCTGGCCGAGCACTTCAAGAACGGCGCCCACGGCGACACGCCGCGCCCCGCGCTGGTCACCGACCAGACCTCGGCGCACGACCTGATCCACGGCTACCTGCCCGCGGGCTGGTCGGTGGCGCAGTGGCAGGCAGCGCAGGCCGATTCGTCGCAGCACGCCGCGCTGAAGGCGGCGGCCGCCGCCAGCTGCGCCGAGCACGTCAAGGCGATGCTGCTGTTCCAGGCGATGGGCGTGCCCACCGTCGACTACGGCAACAACATCCGCCAGGTCGCGTTCGACGAGGGCGTGAAGA
>JAZKIN010000111.1:0-1877 GCA_040384885.1 Pseudomonadota bacterium
GGCGGCCTGATCTCGGCCGGCAACGCCAGCCAGTTCAGCGACGGCGGCGGCGCCTGCGTGCTGATGAACGAGGAGCTCGCCAGCAAGCGCAACCTGAAGCCGCTCGGCCGCTTCCTCGGCTTCGCGGTCGCCGGCTGCGAGCCTGACGAGATGGGCATCGGCCCGGTCTTCGCGGTGCCCAAGGTGCTGAAGAAGCTCGGCCTGACCGTCGCCGACATCGACCTGTGGGAACTGAACGAAGCCTTCGCGGTGCAGGTGCTGTACTGCGCCGACACGCTGGGCATCCCGATGGACAAGCTCAACGTCAACGGCGGCGCGATCGCGGTCGGCCACCCGTACGGCGTGTCGGGCCAGCGCCTGACCGGCCACGCGCTGATCGAAGGCAAGCGCCGTGGCGCCAAGAAGGTCGTCGTGACGATGTGCATCGGCGGCGGCATGGGCGCGGCCGGCGTGTTCGAAGTGCTTTGATCGGCACCCCGGCCGTGGCCGCCCTGCGCACCCCGGACGCGCGTTTCGGGAGCCTGCCGGGCTTCCCGTACGCGCCGCAGTACATCGACGACCTGCCGGGCTGCGACGGCCTGCGCGTGGGCTACATCGACGAGGGCGGCGAGCGCCCCGTCACCGCGCTGTGCCTGCACGGCAACCCGACCTGGGGCTACCTGTACCGCCACATGATCCCGGTGTTCCGCGACGCCGGGCTGAGGGTCGTCGTGCCGGACCTGATCGGCTTCGGCCGCTCCGACAAGCCGGTCGACCCGGCGTGGCACACCTTCGAGCGCCACCGCGACATGCTGCTGGCGTTCGTCGAGCGGCTCGATCTGCGCAACGTGATGCTGGTCGTGCAGGACTGGGGCGGGCTGCTCGGCCTGACCCTGCCGAGGGCGATGCCCGAGCGCTTCACCCGCGTGCTGGTGATGAACACCACGCTGGCCACCGGCGAGCTGACCGATGGCTTTCGCCAGTGGCGCACCTATTCGAACAGCCAGCCTGACCTGCCGGTCGGCCGGCTGATCCAGCGCGGCAAGCCCGACCTGACGGCGGCCGAGGCGGCGACGTACGACGCGCCGTTCCCGGACGCGCGCCACAAGGCCGCGCTCAAGGCCTTCCCGAACCTGGTGCCCGACGGTGCCGACGCGCCCGGCGCCGCGCTCAGCCGCGAGGCCGGCGCGTTCTGGCGCGACCGCTGGAGCGGCGACAGCTTCATGGCGATCGGCATGCAGGACCCGGTCCTCGGCGCATCGCCCATGCGCGCGCTGCAGGCCGGCATTCGCGGCTGCCCGGCGCCGATGGAGGTGGCCGAGGGCGGGCACTTCGTGCAGGAGTGGGGCGCGCCGATCGCCAGCGCGGCCCTCGCGCAATTCGGATTGAACAACGGAACCCCATGAGCTACCGACAGACCCTCGACTTCCTGCTGAACGACTGGCTCGGCGTGCCCGCGCTGCAGGAGCGCGCGCGCTTCGCCGATCACTCGGCCGAGACCTTCGCCTCGGTGCTGGACAGCTGCGAGCGCCTCGCCCGCGAGAAGTTCGCGCCGTTCAACCGCCAGGCCGACACCGAGGAGCCGCGCTTCGACGGCGAGCGCGTGCACCTGCCCGCGGCCAGCCTCGTGGCCTCGCGCGCCTACGCCGAGTCCGGCATGCTCGCCGCCGCGCAGGACTACGAGATCGGCGGCATGCAGCTGCCGTGCGTGGTGCAGATGGCCGCGAACAGCTTCTTCGCCCGCGCCGGCGGCAACGTGGCCGGTGGCGCGATGCTGACCAGCGGCAACGCCAACCTGTTGATGGTCCACGGCACGCCGCTGCAGCAGACCGTGTTCGCGAAGCAGGAGTTCGCCGGCCGCTTCGCCGGCACGATGTGCCTGAGCGAGCCGCAGGCCG
>JAZKIN010000112.1:0-1615 GCA_040384885.1 Pseudomonadota bacterium
CGGAGCGTGTCAAACTATTTGAGACCATTTTTGCAGATAGTTTAGGGAGCAATTTTGGCTTGTTTATCCTCCATAGAGTCCGGTTTTGGCATATTGATCCCGGCTTCGGTCGGCAAGATCGGCGGCCGGGGGCTGCGGTTTTTGAATCGATTGGGATGCTGCGAGAAGGCGTTTTGCAGGACCAGGTCGCGTTGTTTGTAGATGATGGGTGCCACGCCGGTATGCATGGCTGCCGGCGTCATATAGCCGATACCGGAATGCCGATGCTCGTAGTTGTACCAGGCGAAGAACGTCTGGCAGAAGGCGCGCGCGTCGACCAGCGACTGGAACCGCTCGGGGAAGTCGGGCCGGTACTTCATCGTCTTAAACTGTGCCTCCGAGTACGGGTTGTCGTCCGAGGTGTAGGGCCGGCTGTGGCTCTTGACGATGCCCAGGTCGACCAGCAGGTCGGCCACCAGCTTGGAGCGCATCGCCGCGCCGCGGTCGGCGTGCAGGGTCAGCTGCCCGCCCGCGATACCCTCCTTGTCACAGGTGTGGCCGATGAGCGCCTCGGCGAGCGCGTCCGACTCGCAGTCGGCGATCATCCAGCCGACCACGTAGCGGCTAAAAATGTCGAGGATGACGTAGAGGTGGAAATGCGCGGACTTGACCGGGCCCTTCAATTTCGTGATATCCCACGACCACACCTCGCACGCCCGCGTCGCCAACAGTTCCGGACGCGCATAGGCTGGATGCGCCAATTCGTCGCGCCGCCCCCGCGTGCCGCTGTGGGTTCGCAGGATGCGGTAGAAGGTCGAGGCAGAGGCCAGGTAGGTGCCGGCGTCGAGCAGCATCGCGTACGCCGTGCGGGGCGCCACGTCGGCGTACTCGGGCGAGTGCAGCACGTCGAGCACGCCCTGGCGTTCGAGCGCGCTCAGGGCTAGCGGCGAACGGCGCGGCCGGCGCACCGTGTGCAGCGGTGGGCGCGGCTGCTGCGCGCGGTAGTAGCTGGCGCGGGGCAGCCCCAAGCCGCGGCATACGGCGCGCGCGCCGTGCAGCGCCACGAGGCCGGCGGCGGCGCTCATCACGGCGCTTCCCCGGCCGTGGGCAAGCCCAGAAGTTCGCAAAGTTTTTTTTGGACGTCGATGATCTGCTCGGCCCGATCGAGCTTCTTGCGCAGTTTCTCGATGTCCAGTTCCAAGCTGGTGACGCGTCGGTCGACCGCCTTGGCGGCGTCCGGTTTGGGGCCGCGCGCCTTGTTCGGCGCGGCCGCCGCGTCGCTGGCCGCGACCTGCAGGCGCCACTTGCTCAGATGCGAGCTGTACAGGCCCTCGCGGCGCAGCAGCGCGCCGACGGCGCCGGGCGCGGTGCAGGCGTCGGCCTCGCGGACGATGCGCTGCATGTAGCTGGCGGTGAACTTGCGACGGCGCGCAACGGCGACAACCTCCGACCCGATTGCCGGTTTTTCTGACGGGGCCTCTGCGGTCGCCCTCCGGGCTCCCTGCGAGGCCCCGTCAGAAAAACCATCCGGGCCAACATCTGGCTGTTCGACTACTGTTGTCATTTTGGAATCCATGTGTATCAACTTCCTTAATTAGAGCGATGAAGTTGTCTCACAATAGTTTGACACAGGGGG
>JAZKIN010000113.1:0-42195 GCA_040384885.1 Pseudomonadota bacterium
TCTGGTCCGGGTCGTAGCCGAGCGCGTCGATGCCCATCTGGGCCTGGGTCGCGTCGAGGATCCGCATCACGGTCTTTTCGCCGAACAGGGTCGGGCAGGTGCTCACGCGGAAGTCGATCGCCTTGGTCGCGGTCAGGATCAGGCGCATGCGGCCGTCCTGCGGCACGCGTTTTTCGGAGATGTCGAGCTTGGAGAGCACCTTGATGCGCGAGACCAGTTTGTCGCGCACCGACACCGGCGGCTGGGCGTGCTCGCGCAGCACGCCGTCGACGCGCAGCCGGATCCGGTAGAATTTTTCGAACGGCTCGAAATGGATGTCGGAGGCGCCGAGGTTGACCGCGTCCATCAGGATCTTGTTGAGGAACTTGACGATCGGCGCGTCCTCGATCTCGTTGGCGCCCGTGTCGACCTGGGCCACCGTGGTCGGGCCCTCGTCGAACTGGATGTCCTCGTCGTCGCCGACCATGTCGCTGATCTTTTGCTCGGTGCTCTTGTTCAGGTTCGCCAGCAGCGCGAGCAGCACGTCGTGCGCGACGATCACCGGCTCGACCGACGACTCGCTCTGGAACTTGATCTGGTCGAGCGCCTGGGTGTTGGTCGGGTCCGAGATCGCGACCGACATCTTGTTGCCGCGCTTGGCCAGCGCGATCACGCGCTGCGACTGCATCAGCTTGGCGTCGATGACGCCGACCGGCAGCAGGTCGACGCTGAACGCGGCCATGTCCATGATCGGATAGCCGAACGTGTCCGAGCAGAAGGTCGCGAGCACGGCGCCGCTGAGCGTGCCGCTGCTGATGAGCATGTCGATGAACTGGAGCTTTTCGGTGGCCGCCTTCTTTTGCAGCGCCTCGGCCTGGACCGCCGTGATCTTGCCAGCCTGAATCAGCGCGCGTGCGAGTCCCGAAATGGCCTGGGCTGATACTGGGGTGGGAAGGACTGCTGCCATAGGTTGCTTACGCTCAGTATGTGTTTATTATGTGCCAAGAAACTTATCAAACGAACGACAAAGGCGCCGGCCCAGTGGAAACTGTCACGGCGAACTGTTGTCGATCATGCCTCCGGGCATCACATTTGTAAAGAGTTTGTCGCAGCGAAGAGGCGTCTATACCACGGGTGGCGGCCAAATCGCGCGCGCCGCGCTCAGTAGGCTTGTTTTGCGCCGTACCGGACCAGCTTGCACACCTTGATCGACTGGTTCTGCACCTGGATCACCTCGATCACGCAGGCGCCGATGCGCAGGCTGATCGGGGCGTCGGGGATCTCCTGCAGTTGTTCGAGCATCAGGCCGTTGAGCGTCTTGGGGCCGTCGAGCGGGAAGTCGAGCCCGAGCTGCTTGTTGATGTCGCGCAGCGGCGTGCTGCCCTCGAGCAGGCATTCGCCGCGCGCGTCCCAGCCGAAGGTCTCGCTGCGCGCCGCGCCCGGCACCGAGGTCGTGAACTCGCCGATCATCTCCTCGATGATGTCGTCGAGCGTGACCAGGCCCTGCACCTCGCCGTACTCGTCGACGATGATGCCGAGCCGCTCGCGGTTCTCCTGGAAGTATTGCAGCTGGGCGAAGGCGCCCGTGTCCTGGGGGATGAAATACGGTTCGCTGAGCAGGGCGCGGAAGTCGTCGACCGTGAGCGCCTCGCGCCCGTTGAGCAGGGCCACGGCCTTGCGTACGTGCAAAATGCCGACGATGCGGTTGATCTCGCCCTCGTAGACGGGCAGCTTGTTGTGGTAGCAGGTGGTCAGCTGCTGCAAGATCTGCTCGACCGGCACGGCCAGGTTGAGCGCCTCGACCTGGGCGCGCGGCGTCATGATGTCCTCGACCGAGATCGACTCGAGGTCGAACAGGTTGAGCAGGATGCTCTTGTGCTTTTGCGGCACGAAGTTGCCGCCCTCGAGCACGATCGAGCGCAGCTCCTCGAGCGAGACGCGCGGCTGTTCGATCTGGCCGCCGAGCTTGACGTGGAACACGCGCAGCACCAGCCCGACGAACAGGTTGACGAACCAGATCACGGGCTTGGCCACCCCCATGAGCGCCTTGAGCACGAGCGCCGAACGCAGCGAGATGGTGTCGGGGTAGGTCGCGCCGACCACCTTCGGCGAGATCTCGGCGAACACGATCAGCACGAAGGCGAGCGCGGCTGTGGCGAGCAGGATCACGCTCATGTCCTGGCCGAAAACCATGATCGCGCCCGCCGTCACGAGCGCCGTCGCCAGCGCGTTGACGAGCGTGTTGGCGATCAGGATCAGCGAGAGCAGCTTGTCGGTGCGCTCGAGCAGCCACAGCGTGGTGGCCGCGCGCGCGCTGCCGCGCTTGGCGCGCTGGCGCAGGCGGTATTTGTTGGCGGCCATCAGGGCCGTCTCGGCCATCGCGAAAAAGCCCGACAGCAGCACGAGGATGACGAGGCCGAGCACCAGGGCCCAGGGTTCGATGATGTCCACGTTCAGGACGATTCGGCGCGCTGGACGGTTGACGTCCGGACGCAAATCTGGGCTGGGATCGGGGCGGTGCGGCGAGGTGGCATGGCAGGCGGGCCGGGCCCAGGAGTCCGGCCCGGTGGCGGCCGCAAGGCTTTGGATTTTAAGCCATGGCCCCGGTCATTGCAAGTTTGTCTATCGTGCGCGCGGCTCCGACGCGGCCGGGCCGTTCCACCAGTGCGAGGTCACGCCGTGGGCCGGGATCCGGGCCTGGATCGCCTGGTGGATGATGCCGGCGTCGAGCGCCTGGGCGGCGTCGTAGATGCGCGCCGTGCCCACGAGGTGGGCGCGGATGTCCTGCGGATGTTCGCCGCAGGCGGTGGCCTCCTCGAAGATGCGCAGGTAGCGCTCGGCGTCGAAATCGAGGCAGTCGCGCCACTCGCTGACGCGCGAATGGTCGGCCGCGACGAGCTCGCCGAAGCCCCAGTTCAGCGGATGGACCAGGAAGCGCGTGCCCGGGCAGGCGTAGCGCTTGGTGCCGGCCAGAAATATCACGACGCCGACCGATTCGACGCTGCCGATGTTGTGGGTGGTCAGCGGCAGCGGCAGCGACTTGAGGAAGAAATACAGCGCGAAGCCGGCCGTCATGTTGCCGCCCTCGGTCGACATGTGCAGCTCGATCTCGGTGGCCCCGCTTTGCAGCGCCTGCAGGCACAGGTTGCGGATGGTGCAGACCGCGGTGTGGTTGATCGGCCCGATGAAGTGAACTATGTGCAAGGCCATGGCGTCTCCTGTTGACCGGCAAATCCGGCGCCCCGTCGCCGGGGGCGGTCATGCCCGATGCCCAAGAATAACAACTTTCGGCCTTGCGCACTATTTTCCGGGAAGATTGCCGTGCGGCCACGCCCGCCTCAACTGCCCCGGTAGGTCGAATACGACCACGGCGTGACCACCAGCGGCACATGGTAGTTCTGGTCGGCATGGGCGATGCCGAAGGCGAGCGTGACGCGGTCGACGAAGCGCGGCTCGGGCAGCGCGACCCCTTGCGCGGCGAAATAGTCGCCCGCGCAAAAGACCAGTTCGTATCTGCCCGGGCGCATCGCGTCGCCCTCGAGCAGCGGGGCGTCGCAGCGGCCGTCGGCGTTGGTGGTGGCGCGCTTGAGCAGGGTGCGCGCGGCGCCGTCGAGCGCGTACAGCTCGAGCGCGACGCCGGCGCCGGGCTTGCCTTGCGTGGTGTCGAGCACGTGGGTGCTGAGTTTTGCCATGGGGTTTCCTATATGGGTGCAAGGGGGGCGCGTATGGCGCAGATCATATACCGGTTGCGCGCAACGCAATATATGATGCTGCATATACTTCTGATCACGGGGCCCCGCATGCACACCGATCCATCCTATCCGCGCGACCTGGTCGGCTACGGCCCGACGCCGCCCCATGCGCGCTGGCCGGGCCAGGCCCGCATCGCGCTCCAGTTCGTGCTCAACTACGAGGAGGGCGGCGAGAACAACGTGCTGCACGGCGACCCGGCCTCCGAGACGTTTTTATCCGAGATCATCGGCGCGCAGGCGTTCCCGATGCGCCACATGAGCATGGAGTCGCTCTACGAGTACGGCTCGCGCGCGGGGCTGTGGCGCCTGCTGCGCCTGTTCGAGCAGCGCGCGCTGCCGCTGACGGTGTTCGGCGTGGCCAGCGCGCTCAAGCGCAATCCCGAGGCGGTGGCCGCGTTCGGCCAGCTCGGGCACGAACTCGCCTGCCACGGGCTCAAGTGGATCTCGTACCAGCACGCCGACGTCGCCACCGAGCGCGCCCACATGGCCGAGGCGGTGCGGATCATGCGCGAATTGACGGGCGCGGCGCCGCTGGGCTGGTACACGGGGCGCGACTCGCCCAACACGCGCCGCCTCGTGGTCGAGCACGGCGGCTTCGCCTACGACGCCGACCACTACGGCGACGACCTGCCGTTCTGGCAGCAGGTGAGCCACTGCGCCGCCGACGGCAAGCCGGCCGTCGCGCCGCACCTCGTGGTGCCGTACACGCTCGACACCAACGACATGCGCTTCGCCGCGATGCAGGGGTTTAACTCGGGCACCCAGTTCTTCGATTACCTCAAGGACGCGTTCGACGTGCTGTACGCCGAGGGCGACCCGGGCGGGCTCGACAGGCCGAAAATGCTGTCGGTCGGCCTGCATTGCAGGATCGTCGGCCGGCCGGGCCGGGCCGCGGCGCTCGCGCGCTTCCTCGATTACGTGCAGGGGCACGACAAGGTCTGGATCGCGCGCCGGATCGACATCGCGAACCATTGGGCGGCGACGCATCCGTTCGCGGGGTAGGGCAGCCAAGATCGAGACAGGAAAAATACTCCAACATCGTCCTCGCGCAGGCGGGGACCCATAGAACAGTTGCTATACGCCACCGTTCTTTGGGTCCCCGCCTTCGCGAGGACGATGTGTTGGCTTTTTTTGGCTTCAGTAGTATGCGATGAGGCTGATAAGCCACATCGCCAAATTTATATAATCCCGGCCGCCCGCGGATGTTAGTCTGGCATGCTGGGACCCACGCCTGAGGCAAGCATGTCAACACCGATCCGTTTCTACCATCAAGGCACCGTGCGCGAGGTCGCCAATGTGGCCACCACGCAGACCGTGCTGCAGCACCTGCGCGGCGACCTGCACTGCAGCGGCACCAAGGAAGGCTGCGCCGAGGGCGATTGCGGCGCCTGCACCGTGGTGATCGGCGCGCTGGTCGACGGCAAGCTCGAACTGAAGGCCGTCAACAGCTGCATCCAGCTCACGCCCACGCTCGACGGCAAGGCCCTGTTCTCGGTCGAGGACCTGCAGCAGGCCGACGGCGCGCTCCACCCCGTGCAGCAGGCGATGGTCGAATGCCACGCTTCCCAGTGCGGCTTTTGCACCCCCGGCTTCGTGATGTCGCTGTGGGGCATGTACCTCAAACAAGAAGGTGGACCCCCACGCCAGCCTGGCCGTTGCGAGATCGACGACGCGCTCTCGGGCAACCTGTGCCGCTGCACCGGCTACAAGCCGATCATCGACGCCGCGCGCCGCATGGGCGAACTGCCCGCGGTCGGCTTCGACCGCGAGGCCCTCGCGGCGCAATTGCGACTGCTGCGGCGCGACACGCTCGCGAGCTACGGCTTCGGCGGCCAGACGTTCCACGCGCCGCGCACCGTCGACGAACTGGTGCAACTGCGCGCGGACCATCCCGAGGCCTGCCTGCTGGCCGGATCGACCGACGTCGGCCTGTGGGTCACCAAGCAGCTGCGCGAGCTCGGCGACATCATCTACCTCGGCCATGTCGACGCGCTCAAGGGCGTCACCGAGAGCGGCGGCATGCTCGAGATCGGCGCCGGCGTCACGCTCGAGGACGCCTACGCGGCCTTGTGCAGACATTATCCCGGCCAGCTCTCCGAGATGCGCCAGCGCTTCGCCTCGCTGCCGATCCGCAACGCCGGCACGCTCGGCGGCAACGTCGCCAACGGCTCGCCGATCGGCGACTCGATGCCGTGGATGATCGCGCTCGGCAGCGAGGTGGTGCTGCGCGGCGCGCTCGGCGAGCGCGTGCTCGCGCTCGAGGATTTTTACCTCGGCTACCAGAAAAAGGACCTGCGCCCCGGCGAGTTCGTCCAGTCGGTGCGCGTGCCGCTGCCGCGCGACGGCGTGCAGTTCCGCACCTACAAGCTGGCCAAGCGCTTCGACCAGGACATCTCGGCCGTCTGCGCCGCGTTCGCGTTCAGCTTCGACGGCGCGCGCATCTCGCACGCGCGGATCGCCTTCGGCGGCATGGCCGCCACCCCCAAGCGCGCCGCCAAGACCGAGGCGCTGCTGGTCGGGCAGCCGTGGAGCGAGGCGGTGCTGGCCGAGGCGATGGCGATGATGGCGCAGGACTACGCGCCGCTGTCGGACATGCGCGCCTCGAGCGGCTACCGCATGCAGGCGGCGCAAAACCTGCTGCGCCGCTTCTGGTTCGAAACCCGCCACGACGCGCCGCTGCCGGCGGCCGCGCTCAACGCCTTTGCCGCGCGCGCCTGAGGAGGACACGATGAACCATCCAGGCTCCCCGCCGCTCGCCCCGGTCCAAAAACCGGCCCCCTGGGCCCAGGTCGGCAAAGCGCTGCCGCACGAGTCGGCGCGCCTGCACGTGCTCGGGCAGGCCACCTACACCGACGACATCCCCGAAGTGCAGGGCACCCTGCACGCGGCGCTCGGGCTATCGAGCAAGCCGCACGCGAGGATCGTCGCGCTCGACCTGGCCGCGGTGCGCGCCAGCTCCGGCGTGGTCGCGGTGCTCACGGTCGACGACATCCCCGGCACCAACGACTGCGGCCCGATCATCCACGACGATCCGATCTTGGCCGACGGCCTGGTCATGTACGTCGGCCAGCCGATCTTCATCGTGGTGGCCGACACCCATGACAACGCGCGCCGCGCCGCGCGCCTCGGGGCGGTGAGCTACGACGAGCTGCCCGCGATCCTCACGCCGCAGGCGGCCAAGGCCGCCAACTCGTATGTGCTGCCGCCGATGCGGCTCGCGCGCGGCGACTACCAGGGCGCGTTCGAGCGCGCGCCGCACGCGGTCAAGGGCGAGCTGTACGTGGGCGGGCAGGAGCAGTTCTACCTCGAGGGCCAGATCTCGTACGCGATCCCGAAGGAGGACCAGGGCATGCTGGTGCTGTGCTCGACCCAGCACCCGAGCGAGATGCAGCACGTGGTCGCGCACGCGCTCGGGCTGCATTCGCACCACATCGTGGTCGAATGCCGGCGCATGGGCGGCGGCTTCGGCGGCAAGGAATCGCAATCGGCGTTGTGGGCGGCCGCCTCGGCGATCGCCGCGGCCCACCTCAAGCGCCCGGTCAAGCTGCGCGCCGACCGCGACGACGACATGCTCGTCACCGGCAAGCGCCACTGCTTCCATTACGAATACGCGGTCGGCTACGACGACGACGGCAAGATCCTCGCGGCCAAGGTCGACATGGTCACGCGCGCCGGCTACTCGGCCGACCTGTCGGGGCCGGTCGCGACGCGCGCCGTGTGCCACTTCGATAACACCTATTATTTGTCGGACGTCGACATCCGCGCCGCCTGCGGCAAGACCAACACCCAGTCCAACACCGCCTTCCGCGGCTTCGGCGGGCCGCAGGGCGCGATCGCGATCGAGTACATCATCGACGAGATCGCGCGCGCGCTCGGACGCGACGCGCTCGACATCCGGCGCCTCAATTTCTACGGCACCACCGAGGCCAACGTCACGCCCTACGGCCAGGTGGTGGTCGACAACGTGATCCACGCACTGGTGGCCGAACTCGAACAGAGCAGCGACTACCGCGCGCGGCGCGAGGCGATCGCGCTGTTCAACCGCGACAGCCCGGTGCTCAAGAAGGGGCTCGCGCTCACGCCGGTCAAGTTCGGCATCGCCTTCAACGTGACCCACCTGAACCAGGCCGGCGCGCTGGTGCATGTGTACGTCGACGGCTCGATCCTGGTCAACCACGGCGGCACCGAGATGGGGCAGGGCATCAACACCAAGGTGATGCAGGTGGTCGCGCACGAACTGGGCGTGGACATCGCCCATGTGCGCGCCAGCGCCACCGACACCAGCAAGGTCGCCAACACCTCGGCCACGGCCGCCTCGACCGGCGCCGACCTCAACGGCAAGGCGGCACAGGACGCGGCGCGCCAGATCCGCGAGCGGCTCGCCGCCTACGCGGCCAAGCAGTACGGCGGGGCCGCCTCGCTGGTGCGCTTTTCGAACAACACCGTGTTCGCGAACGGCCACGAGGTCGCGTTTTGCGATCTCGTGCAAAAGGCCTACCTGGCACGCGTGCAGCTCTGGTCCGACGGCTTCTATGCGACCCCGGGCCTGCACTGGGATCCGAAAACCATGAGCGGCCATCCGTTCTCGTACTACGCGTATGGCGCGGCGGTGGCCGAAGTCGTGGTCGACACCCTGACCGGCGAATGGAAGCTGGCGCGCGCCGACGCCCTGTACGACGCCGGCCAGTCGCTCAATCCGGCGATCGACATCGGCCAGGTCGAAGGCGCCTTCATCCAGGGCATGGGCTGGCTGACCACCGAGGAATTGTGGTGGAACGCCGGCGGCAAGCTGATGACGCACGCGCCCTCGACCTACAAGATCCCTGGCGTGTCGGACTGCCCCGAGGACTTCCGCGTGCGCCTGTTCGAGAACCGCAACGTCGAGGACAGCATCCACCGCTCGAAGGCGGTCGGCGAGCCGCCGCTGCTGTTGCCGTTCTCGGTGTTCTTCGCGATCCGCGACGCCATCTCGGCGCTCGGCGGCCACCGGGTCAATCCGCCGCTCAACGCGCCGGCCACCAGCGAGGAAATCCTCAGGGCGGTCGCCGCGGTCGAGGCGGCGCTGGCGGGGGCGGCCTGATGGACGACTGGCGCACGGAGGTGCAGGGGCCGGCGGTGCTGGTCACGGTGGCCGTGGTCGAGGGTTCGGGCCCGCGCGCGCCCGGTGCGCGCATGCTGGTGGGCGCCGCGCAGGTGCTTGACACCATCGGCGGCGGCCACCTCGAACTGCGCGCGGTCGAGATCGCGCGCGCGATGCTCGCCGGCGGCAATGGCGCGAACGCGCGCCGGCTCGAACGCTTCGCGCTCGGCCCCAGCCTTGGCCAGTGCTGCGGCGGCGTGGTGCAGCTCGCGTTCGAGCTGCACGACCCGGCCGCGGCCGCGCTGCTGCGCGAGCGCCGCAACCACGACAGCTACCGCCTCGTCGCGCTCGACGGCGCGCCCGACGCCGGCCTGTTCGACGCCAACGGCGCGCTGCTCGCGGGCGCCGCCACCGCCGCCTTTGCGCGCGGGCGCGGCACCCACCTGATGCAGGACCGCGACGGCCGGCGCTGGCTGGTCGACGCGGTGCCGGCGCCGCGCGCGCACCTGGTGCTGTTCGGGGCCGGCCACGTGGGCGCGGCGATCGTGCGCGCGCTGGACGGGCTGCCGTGCACGGTGACCTGGGTCGACGAACGCGACGACATGTTCCCGTCCAGCGTGCCCGACAACGTCAGCGTCGAGGCCAGCGACACGCCCGAGGCGCTGGTCGCGGCGGCGCCGCCGGGCGCGAGCTTTTTGGTCATGACCCACAGCCACGCGCTCGACCAGCGCCTGGCCGAGGCGATCATGGCGCGCGCCGAGGTCGGCTGGTTCGGCCTGATCGGTTCGCTGACCAAGCGGCGCCAGTTCGAGCACCGCTTGCGCGCGCGCGGCGTGCCCGAGGCGCGCATCGGCGCGATGGTGTGCCCGGTCGGCCTGGCCGGCATCGCCAACAAGGCGCCGCCCGTGATCGCCGCGTCCGTGTGCGCACAACTGCTCACGGTGTGGGAGGCGATCGAAGCCGCCGGCGCCGCGCGCGAGGCGATCGCGGCGCCGCTGCGGCTGGTGGCGCACCGCTGACGCCGCGCCACCCAATATTAGATTCACAAGGAAACCGATGTCGATTGCCCCCAACCCCAGCTTGCAGGCCTACCGCGCGAGCGTGCTGCACTTCCACGCCGACCCGGCCTTCAGCGAACAGGCGTTCAGCTGGTTCGAGGACGGCCTGCTGCTGGTCGACGGCGGCAAGGTCGTCGCCGCCGGCGACCACGCGCAACTGGCGCCGACCCTGCCCGACGGTCTGCGCGTGGTCGACTACCGCGGCAAGCTGATCATGCCCGGCTTCATCGACACCCACCTGCATTTCCCGCAGACCGACATGATCGCCTCGCCCGCGCCGGGCCTGCTGCCCTGGCTCGAGACCTACACCTTCCCGACCGAGCGCCGCTTCGGCGAGCCGGCGCACGCGCGCGCGGTGGCCGAGTTCTTCCTCGACGAGCTGCTGCGCTGCGGCACCACCACGGCGATGGTCTACTGCACCGTGCACAAGGAATCGGTCGACGCGTTCTTCGAGGCCAGCGCGGCGCGCAATCTGCGCATGGTCGCCGGCAAGGTCCTGATGGACCGCAACTGCCCCGAATTCCTGCGCGACACGGCCGAGGGCGGCGTGCGCGACAGCGAGGAGCTCATCAACAAGTGGCACAAGCGCGGGCGCGCGCTGTACGCGATCACGCCGCGTTTCGCCCCGACCTCGAGCCCGGCCCAGCTGCAGCTCGCGGGCGAACTGGCCGGCGCCTATCCGGACACCTTCATCCAGACCCACGTGTCCGAGAACGACGCCGAATGCGCCTGGGTCAAGACCCTGTTCCCGCGGGCGCGCAGCTACCTCGACGTCTACGACGGCTACGGCCTGATGCGGCCGCGCGCGCTGTTCGGCCATTGCATCTGGCTCGACGACACCGATTTTGCGCGCATGGCCGAGACGGGCTCGGCGGCGGCGGTGTGCCCGACCTCGAATTTGTTCCTCGGCAGCGGCTTGTTCGACTTCGACCGCGCCGACGCGGCGCGCGTGCCGCTGTCGCTCGCGACCGACGTCGGCGGCGGCACATCGTTCTCGATGTTGCAAACCATGAACGAAGCCTATAAAGTAGCGCGGTTGAAAGGCAGCTACCTGCCCGCCGTGCGCATGTTCTATCTGGCCACGCTGGGCGCTGCACGCAGCATGCAACTCGAAGGCACCATCGGCAGTTTCGCGCCCGGTGCCGAGGCGGACTTCATCGTGCTCGACCCGCAGGCGACGCCCTTGCTGGCGCGCCGCACTGAGCGCTGCGACAATCTCGAGGAACTGCTGTTTGCGCTGGCGCTGCTGGGCGACGACCGCGCCGTCATGGCGACCTACAGCGCAGGCGTCAAGGTGCACGAGCGCCGCGCGGCCTAGCCCGGGGTCGGCAAGCTGGCGCGGCCGTGTTGCGCGTTTGCCGGCGCCGTTGCAGGACCCACCGAAAGAAGACCCGATGCACCTTAAACTGAGCTGCCTGATGATCGCCGCCGCCGTCGCCGGCACCGCCCACGCGGGCACGCCGCGCCAGAACGAGGCCGCCACCGCGCGCCACTTCGCCGCGCTGACCGCCGGCGCCAAGCCGCAACTGTCGGCGCTGACGCTGTTCTTCTCGCGCATGCCCAAGGGCGGCGACCTGCACCACCACTATTCGGGCGCGGTGTACGCCGAGCACTACCTGCAATGGCTCGACCAGCAGGGCTGGTGCGTCGACAAGCAAAGCTACCGGATCACCACCGACAAGGCGCTCGTCGAGACCCAGCGCGCGCTGGCCCCGGCCGCGCGCACCTGCCTCTCGAGCGCCGAGGTGCTGGCCGACGACTTCACCTACCGCGAGCTGCTGCAGCGCTGGTCGAGCAAGGACTTCGACAACCACGGCGCGATCCAGGCGCCGCCGGACCGCCAGTTCTTCCAGACCTTCGGCTATTTCGGCCCGGTCTCGAACGTCAACTTCAACACCGGCCTGCTGCAGCTCAAGGCGCGCGCCGTGGCCGAGAACGTCGGCTACATCGAGACCATGTTCAAGATGGCGCCGCCGTTCAAGAACGCCGCGCTCGACGCCGCCTTCGCGAGCCCGGCCGCCGACGACGCCGCGCTCGCGGCGCAGCTGAGCGCGGCCACCGCCGCGCTCGAGCAGGACCCGGCCTTCGGCGCCGGGCTGGCCGACTACGTGAGCAAGATCGAAGCGGCCGCGGCCGGCGTGGACGACGCCAATTTCACGATGCGCTACCAGGTCTACGTGCTGCGCCTGCTGCAACCGTCGGCGGTGTTCTCGTCGATGCTGGCCGGCTTCAAGGCCGCCTCGAACAACCCGCTGATCGTCGGCGTCAACATCGTGGGGCAGGAGAGCAACTATGTGTCGATGCGCGATTACAGCCTGCACATGAAGATGTTCCGCTTCCTCAAGGCCGCCTATCCGGACGTCAAGCTCGCGCTGCACGCGGGCGAACTGGCGCTCGGCGACGTGCCGCCCGAGGGCCTGGCCTTCCATATCGACGAGGCGCTCAAGCTGGCCGGCGCCAACCGCATCGGCCACGGCCTCGACCTCGCGCACGAGTCGAACGCGGTCGGCATCATGCAGGCCATGCGCGGGCGCGGCGTGCCGGTCGAGATCAATTTGACGAGCAACGCCTTCATCTCGGGCATCCGGGACGAGAACCATCCGGTCACGCTGTACCGCAAATACGGGGTGCCGATGGTCATTTCGACCGACGACGCGGGCGTCACGCGCCACACGCTGTCGCAGGAATACGTGTTGTTCGCGAGCCGCTACAAGCCCGACTATGCCGAGATCAAGAAGCTCTCGTACAACAGCCTGCGCTACGCCTTTCTGGACGAGGCCAACCGCAAGCGCCTCGTGCGCCAGCTCGACGAGCGCTATGCGAAGTTCGAGGCCGAGGTCGCCGCGCTCAAGCCGGTCAAACACTGACGGGGGAGGGCGCGCGGCGCCCCTGTAAGTGGCGCGTCGCGCCGGCGCGCCCGCTGTAAACGCGGGGCGCGCGCCATCCCGGCGGCAATTGCCGCCGGGATGGCGCGCGCGATTTCACTCGAGGCTGTTGATCAGGCCGATCAGGGCCTCGTGGTCGAGCGGCTTCTTGAGGAAGGCGGTCGCGCCCTGGCGCAGGGCCCAGATGCGGTCCGAATCCATGTCCTTGCTGGTCAGCAGGATCACCGGGATGTGCCAGGTGGTCTCGTCGTTCGTGATCGCGCGCGTGGCCTGGAAGCCGTTCAGGCCCGGCATGATGATGTCCATGATGATCAGGTCGGGCAGTTCGGCTTTCGCCTTGACCACCGCCTCCTCGCCATCGTTGGCCATGATCACGGTGTGCCCGAGCTGGGTCAGCAGCGCGGACAGGACCAGACGCTGCGACATCGAATCGTCAACTACAAGTATTTTTTGGTTTGCCATGGTGCGTGCTTTTAGGATGCTGAAACCGTGGGAGCCGATGAATCATCCGCTGCTTTCTCTTCGGGCAGGTAGCGCCAGTAAAACGCATGCGGGTGCAGCCCGAATTCCTGGTGTAGCTCTTTGCAAATCATTTGTTCGGCCAGGTACAGCGCCTTCAAGTTGGTCGTGCGGCTCAGTGTGACATAGGCGCGCAGCGTCTTGGTCAGCGACGAATTGTGCAATTCAAGGTCGGTGACGTCGATTTCCATGCCTTTCAGCTTTTTCCGGATGTGGCGGGCCACGTCCTTTCGGACCGTATTGAAGAGCTCAGGACTGAGGACCTTGACAATCGACATGTCTGTTACCTAAAAAAATGAAAGTTGCTGAATGCGAAAAAAGATGCGCTGGCGCGCACGTGCATTCAGTAGATATTATTTGTTGTAGTTCGTCAACCCGTTGCGACAACGGAGGCGGGCATTGACGCAACACAGAAGGGAATCTTGGGGCTGGCGCGGCAAAAACGTTCACGGCAGGCAGTATCGCCTCCCGCCGCCTTCCCGTCAACAAAAACTTGCCATGAATAAACATTTGCTGTGTTTTTCGCCAAGCGGGGCCGGGCGGCCCGCGTCAAGCGAACTCCTATATGATTGGGCAACTTAAACCACTGGTCTCGCCCGTTCCCGCCCATGCTGCAATCCCTGCTCCGCTTCGTGGTCCGGCATGTTCTCATGTTCGTGCTGGTGGTGCTCGTCCTGTTGGCCGGCGGCTGGGCGCTGGCGCAGTGGTCGGCGCACCGCGCCGGCGCCGGCGCGCTCGCCACGCTCGAGCAAGGCGAGCGCGAGCTCGGGACGCACCGGGCCCGGCTCGGCGCCGACCTGCGCGCGCGCATGGCGGCCATGGCGAAGGCGCCGCTGGCCACGATCGACGCCCGCATCGCCGCCGTCGGCACCGAGATCGCGGCCAGGGACGGCGCGCCGCCCGCGCCGCTGCTGTCGTTTCCGCTGGCGGCCGGCGGCGCGCTCGCGCAGGCGGCCCTCGGGCACGCGCGCGGCGCGCTCGAACTGGCGCTGCTGCGGCAGGAGCGCGACCACCTGGTGGCGCTGCGCGCGGCCGTCGGCGCCGGGCTCGACCTCGACGGCGCGCGCGCGCAACTGGCGCGCCTGCACGCGGCGCACGTCGCGGCCTATGCGGCGGTGGTCGAGAATGTGCTCGGCCAGCAGCGGCTGCGCGCGGCGCATCCGATTGCGAGCTGGCTGCCGGGCACGCCCGAATACGGCCGCTTCGCCGCCCTCAAGGACGACTACCTGCTGCTGCGCGCGGCCAACGGGCGCGCCGCCGAGGCGCATGCCGCGCACAAGGCGCTGCTCGGGCGCATGCTCGCGCTGAGCCGGCCGGGCCGCTTCGCGATCGCCGAACCGGCGGTCGAGGCGGCGCTGGTGGCGCTGCGCGCCGGCATCGCCGACGGCCGCCGCGCCGTGCGCGGGAACTGGGTCGGCCGCGCCGCCGGGCCGGTGCGCGAGGTGGCCCCGACCGCGGCCTGGGTGGTGCTGGGCATCATCGTCACGCCGCTCGCGCTCAAGGCGCTGTTTTATTTCGTGCTCGCGCCGCTGGCCGCGCGGCGCCCGCCGATCATCCTCGACCCCGGCGCCAGCGGCGCCTGCGCGCCGCCCGCCGGTGCCCGCTCGCAGGTGGCGCAGTCGCTCACTATTAATAGCGGCGAGTACTTGCTGATCCATTCCGATTACATCCAGAGCTCGTCGATCCGGGGCGAAAAGGCGACCCAGTGGCTGCTCGACTGGTCGATGCCGTTCACCAGCATCGCCGCCGGGCTGGTCGCGCTCACGCGCGTGAGCACCGCCACCACCGAGGCGGTCGTGGTCTCGGCCAGCGACGATCCGTTCAGCGAGGTCGTGCTGCTGAGCCTGCCCAAGGGGGCGGCCATGGTGTTCCAGCCGCGCGCGCTGGTCGGGGTCGTCGTCGCCGCCGGCGCGCCGCTCGTGATCGAGCGCCGCTGGCGCCTCGGCAGCCTGCACGCCTGGCTCAGCCTGCAGCTGCGCTACCTCGTGTTCCGCGGGCCGGTGACGCTGGTGGTGCGCGGCTGCCGCGGCGTGCGCAGCGAGGACGCCGGCGGCGGGCGGCGCGTCAGCCAGTTCGCCACGCTCGGCTTTTCGGCCAACCTGGCCTACTCGACGATGCGCTGCGAGACCTTCTTCCCCTACCTGCGCGGGCGCGAGTCGCTGTTCCACGACCGTTTCGAGGGCGGGCCCGGCCAGTTCATCTACGAGGAGACGCCGCGCGCGGGCGGGCGCGGCGGCCTCGCCAAGCGCGGGCTAGAAGGGGTGGCGGACGCGCTGCTGAAGGTGTTCGGCATCTGACGGTGCAATAAATCTTGCCACTTCGACAGTCGGGCGGACCCGGTATGTGGTCTTCTCGCGACACAATTGGGACGGACGTCGTCCAATTCCAAAAATCTAGGCGAAACAATTTTAGCCGGGAATGGCCCATTTTATAATCGAGCCAGTTGCTTCCCCCGTGGGGGCGCGTGTTTTAGGTAATAAATTATGCTTCTTTTACGCCATTTATATCTTCAACATCTAAATTACTAAATAAAAACCTATTTGCCATCGCAGTAACGTTACTGCATAGTGAATTGAGAATGGGCGACAACGCTTTGCACGGCGCGTCATGAGCCTGTCGTAAAAATCATGCAATATGGTAAGAGATGGGACGCATGCCCGCGCCCGATGACGTGTGCTGGCAAGAAATTCCTACATAAAATTAGTCTTCTTTGGGGTTACACAATGATCAATCAGAAACAGATTCGGCTTACCAAGCTGGCACTGGCCTTGTCTATCGCACTGGCAGCTGCGCCTACCTTCGCACAGAACACCACCTCCGCCGTCGGCGGACGCGTCTCCGGTGCCGACGGCAGTCCGGCGAGCGGCGCCACGGTGTCCATCGTCCACGCCGAATCTGGTTCGGTCAGCCGTGTCACGGCCGGTGCCGACGGCCGCTACAGCGCGCGCGGCCTGCGCGTCGGCGGCCCTTACACGATCACGATCGAAAAGGGCGGCGTCGTCGAGAAGTTCGAGAACGTCTACCTGAACCTGGCCGAGACGGCCCAGGTCGACGCCACGCTCGGCAAGCCGATGCAGGTCGTGACCGTGACCGGCCAGGGCCAGTCCGCCAAGTTCAACAAGTCGTCGATGGGCGCCGGCACCAACATCGGCCGCGCCGAACTGAACAACATGGCCTCGATCGCGCGCAGCCTGGCCGACTATGCGCGCAAGGATCCGCGCCTGTCCCAGACCGACAAGGACCGCGGCGAAATCTCGGCCGGCGGCCAGAACTCGCGCTTCAACTCGATCACCATCGACGGCGTCAGCATCAGCGACACCTTCGGCCTCGAGTCGAACGGCCTGCCGACCAACAAGCAGCCGATCTCGATCGACGCGATCCAGTCGGTGCAGGTCAACATCTCGAACTACGACGTGACCCAGAAGGGCTACACGGGCGCCAACATCAACGCCGTGACCAAGTCCGGCACCAACAGCTGGAAGGGCAGCGTCTACCAGGTGTTCCGCGACGAGCAGATGGTCGGCGACAAGGTCAACGTCGACGGCAAGACCTACGTGCCGGCCGGCGCCTTCACCGAAAAAACCACCGGCCTGACGATCGGCGGACCGCTGATCAAGGACAAGCTGTTCGTGTTCGTCAGCGCCGAAGACTCGACCAGCTCGCGCGCGCAGCCGACCTTCGGTCCGCTCGGCAGCACCTTCAACAACGTCGGCATCACGCAGTCGGCGATCGCCGGCGCGATCAAGGTCGCCAAGGACAGCTACGGCATCGACATCGGCACCGGCGACCTGTCGGGCGCCGTGCCGCTGACGGTCGAGGACCGCCTCGTCAAGCTCGACTGGAACATCAACGACGACCACCGCGCCAACCTCCGCTGGCAGAAGACCGACCAGCTCGAGCCGCAGTTCTCGGGCCTGAGCGCCTCGGGCATCGCCCTGAGCTCCTACCTGTGGTCCGAGAACAAGGTCATCGAGTCGCTGGTCGGCCAGTGGTTCGCCGACTGGACCCCGAACTTCTCGACCGAGCTCAAAATCTCGCGCCGCGACAGCGGCCGCGTCAACAAGACCAACTCGAACCTGCCGTCGGTCGGCCTGAGCTTCCAGGGCGCGCTGCCCGCCGGCACCCCGGCCGGCGTGAGCGCGAACGCGCGCTTCATCAACTTCGGCACCGAGGTCAGCCGCCAGTTCAACGCGCTCGACACCGTCACCGACGACATCTATGTCGGCGCGACCTGGAGCCACGGCAAGCACGAGATCAAGGGCGGCCTCGACTACAACAAGAACGAGATGTTCAACGCGTTCTTGCAACGCGTCAACGGCACCTACACCTTCGGCTGCCTGAACACGGCCGCCGGCCTGACGTACGAGTTCAACAATCAAGCACCGCTGACTTGCACCAGCACGATGTCGGCCGCGATCGCCGAACAAGCCACGCTCGAGAACTTCCGCCGCGGCCGTGCGACCAACTACCAGGCGCAACTGCCGGTGGCCGGCGTCACGCTCAACGAAACGGCTGCGCAATGGACGCTCGTCAACACGGGCCTGTTCCTGCAAGACACATGGGCCGTCTCGCCGCGCCTGAACATGACCTACGGCCTCCGTTATGACCGCTCGGCCACGAACGACCGTCCGAAGCTCAACGCCAAGGTCGCCGAAGCCCCGGTCGACGCGGTGCCCAACGCCAACCCGGCGCTCGCGCGCGCGACCGGCGGTTTCGGCATCAACAATCAGGTGACGATCGACGGCGACGACCTGATCCAGCCGCGCTTCGGCTTCAACTACCGCATGGACACCAAGCGTGCGACCCAGATCCGCGGCGGCGCAGGCCTGTTCGGCGGCGCGGCCCTCAATGTCTGGCTCGGCAACCCGTTCGCCAACCCCGGCGTGCTGACCTACAACGTCGGCTGCAGCGGCACCTTCGCCGCGTGCAGCAGCGCCGGCGGCATCTTCGAACCGGATCCGACCAAGCAGAAGCCGATCAACGGCGCGACCCCGGCCGCCGCGGTCGACGTGCTGGCCCCCGGCATCAGCCAGCCGTCGGTGTACAAGATGAACCTGGGCATGGACCACGAGTTGCCATGGTTCGGCATGGTGCTCGGCCTCGAGTACCTGCACACCAAGGTCAACACCGGCCTGTACTTCCAAAACCTGAACCTGGGCAAAGCGACCTATTCGAACGGCGTCGACAAGCGCGACATGTTCTGGACCCCGCAAGGTTACAAGGCCGAGTGCGCCAATGATTCGGGCGGTTTCCTTACCAACAACAATGCCAATCCCGCGCTGCCGCAGTGCGCAGGCTTCCGTTCGCGCGCCCTGAGCAACGCCAGCTTCGTCAACGTGATCCGGGTCCAGGAAACCAAAAAAGGCGGCGGCAACCTCGGCACGGTCTCGCTGAGCAGCGGCCGCGGCAAGGAACTCAACTGGCAGCTGGCCTACACCTACACCGACGCGACCGAGGTCAGCAACCTGAGCTCGTCGACCTCGGGTTCGAACTGGGGCGCGCGCGCGATCTTCAATCCGAACGAAGACGTCGCCGCCAAGTCCTCGTACATGGTGCGTGACCGCGTCAACGCCTCGATGACCTGGGAAAAGCGCTTCTTCGGCGAGTACAAAACCACCTTCGGCGCGTTCTACGAGGGCCGCACCGGCAAGCCGTACAGCTGGACTTTCGACAACGACATGAACGGCGACGATGTGCGCGGCAACGACCTGATGTACGTTCCGAAGGCCTTCGGTTCGGGCGAAGTCCTGTTCAAGGGCGACACCGCCGGCAGCCGCAGCAACGAAACGCGCTTCTGGGACATCGTCAACGCCAATCCGTCGCTGCTGAGCGCGGCCGGCGGCGTGGTCGGTCGCCAGGGCGCGTTCGCGCCATGGACCAACAGCATCGACCTGCGTTTCACCCAGGAAGTGCCGGGCTTGTTCAAGGGTAACCGCGGCGTGTTCGTGCTCGACATCCAGAACTTCGGCAACATGCTGCACAAGCGTTGGGGCCGGATCAACGAAGTCGGTTTCGCCAGCGCCGGCGGCAACGCCCGCAGCTTCGTCGATTACGCAGGCATGCAAGACGGCAAGTACGTCTACCGTGTCCGCGAGACCAACGAAGACTTCGTGACCAAACAGACCAAGGGCGAATCGCAGTGGGCCGTCCAGGTCACCGCGCGTTACGAGTTCTAAGCAAGCGCGGCGCGCCTGGCGCGTGCGCGATTTTGAAAACGGCTGGTGGCGACACCGGCCGTTTTTTTTCGTCCGCGCGCGCGGACCAGCGCGGCCGAAACAGAAGTGCTCCGATACAAAGGCGCTACATATGCGCGCACCAAGAACCGCTATTGACGACCGTCTTCGGTTATCCTTTCTCAAATGAAAAACACCCTCACGCCTCTTTGCGCAGCGCTCGCCGCCGCGTGCTTTTTGGCCGGCTGCGCGACGCCGCCGCCGGCCCCCCCGATCGAGCTGAACCTGGTCGCCTTCAACGACTTCCACGGCCACCTCGAGGCCACCAAATTCACCCACAACGACCGCGCCAGCGGCCAGCCGGTCTCGATCCAGGCCGGCGGCGTCGCCGCGCTCGGCGCCACGCTCAAGGCCTGGCGGCAGGAGGACAAGGACCTGATCTTCGTCGGCGCCGGCGACCTGGTCGGCGCCAGCCCCGCGATGTCGTCGATGTGGGCCGACGAGCCCTCGATCACCGCGCTCGGAAAACTCGGACTCAACGCGAGCTCGGTCGGCAACCACGAGTTCGACGCGGGCCGCGCCGAACTGCTGCGCCAGCAATACGGCGGCTGCGCCTCGCCGCGCCCCGAGAAGGCCTGCAAGCTGGCCGCCGAATTCAAAGGCGCGCCGTTCCGCTACCTGGCCGCGAATGTGATCGACAGCGCGACCGGCAAACCGATCCTGCCGGCCTACACGATCGTCGAGGCCAAGGGCGTCAAGGTGGCCCTGATCGGCGCCGTGCTCAAGGACACCGCCTCGGTCGTGATGGCGTCCAGCATCGTCGGCCTGAGCTTCGGCGACGAGGCGGACGCCGTCAACCAGGCCGTGCGCGACGCGCGCGCGCAGGGCGCGACCGTGTTCGTGCTGATGATCCACCAGGGCGGGCACACGGTCGAAGCGTTCGACGAACCCAATTGCAAGCAGCTCAAAGGGCCGATCGTCGACATCGCCAACAAGCTCGATCCGGCGCTGCGCCTGATCGTCAGCGGCCACACCCACAACGGCTACCAGTGCGATGTCGGCACGCGCGTGGTGACCCAGGCCGAGATGGGCGGCCACGCGCTCTCGCGCATCAAGCTCACGCTCGACCCGGCCACGCGCACGGTGCGCGAGATCGCGGTGCGCAACGTCGCCGTCAAGCCGGGCCAGTATCCGGCCGACCCCGAGATCGACGCCTACCTGGCCGCGGTCAAGGCGCGCAGCAAGGACGCGCTGATGCGTCCGGTCGCGAAGCTGGCGGTGCCGCTGGTCGGCCGGGTCGCCACCAAGTCGGGCGAGACGCCGCTCGGCGACCTCGTCACCGACGCCTTCCTCGCCGCCACCAAGGCCCAGGGGGTGCAGATCGCCTTCACCAACATGGGCGGCATCCGCAAGGACCTCGATGTCGGCGACGACCTCTCGGCCGAGTATGGCGAGGCCCAGATCGTGCTGCCGTTCTCGAACACGCTGGTCGTCATGGACCTGAGCGGGGCCGAGATCCGCGCCCTGCTCGAGCAGCAATGGATGCGCGCCCACGCCGACGCCCAGCACTCGATGCTGCAGGTCTCGCACGGTTTCAGCTACCGCTGGAACCCGGCCGCGCCGGTCGGAAAGCGCGTGCTCGCGAGGAGCGTCAAACTGAATGGCGAAACGCTCGACGACAATAAGAGCTACCGGATCACGACCAACAACTTCCTGGCCGCCGGCGGCGACGGTTTCCCGCTGTTCGCCAAGGGGCGCAACCCGGTCGACACCAACATCGTCGACCTCGACGCCTTCGTGGCCCACCTTGTCGCCGCCGAGCGCGCGGGCAAGCCGGCCGGCAGCTACAGCACCGCGGGACGCATCGAGCAGGGCAAATGAGCTCCCACCAATCCACGAAAGCCGTAAGGAAGCCGCAATGAAAATCCGCACCAGATTGACCTGCAAGGCGCTCGCCTGCGTGCTCGCCGTCGGCGCCGCCTTTGCGGCCCAGCCCGCGCACGCGTGGGGCAACGACGGCCACCGCGCGGTCGGCGCGATGGCCGACAAACTGCTCAAGGGCAGCCGCGCCGAGAAACGCATCAAGGCCCTTCTGCTGCCGGGCGAGACGCTGGCCTCGGTGGCCAACTGGGCCGACTGCGTCAAGGGCAGCTATTGCGGCCCGCAGACGCCCGAGATGGCCGCCTACGTCGCGGCCAACGCCAGGCACGCCGAATACCACTACACCGACATCCCGTACCAGAACACCGCGTACACGCACGGCGCGGTGGGCGGCTCCGGGCACGACATCGTCAAAACGCTCGAGCAGGCGATCGCCGTTTTGCGCGGCAAGACCGACGCCGCCTCGAACCCGCACAATTTCACGCCGCGCCAGGCGCTGCTGCTGATCGCCCACCTGGCCGGCGACATCCACCAGCCGCTGCACGTGGGCGCCGCGTTCGTGGGCAAAAACGGCATGTTCACGGTGCCGCACACGCACGCCGAGGTCGACTCCGACAACATCGTCGACTCGCGCGGCGGCAACAGCCTGCTGCTGAGCGAAGAAAAAATCGACAGCAGCAGCGCCGCGCTGATCCCGGGTCAGGCCAAGGCGCTGCCGGCCGGCATGACAAAATCGCTGACCAAGCCGTTCCACTCGTACTGGGACAGCACCGTGGTCGACTACGCGATGCGCCGGGTCGGCGCCAGGACGCCCGAGCAGTACGCGCAGATGATGATCGACGCCAAGCCGGAGGTGGCCAAGAACCACGGCGCGCCGGGCGGCTGGCCGCTGCAGTGGGCCAACGACGCCTTGCTGGTCGCCAAGGTCGCGTACATGCACGTCACGCCGGGCGCGCGCACGGCGCAAACGAGCCGCAAGGGCGAGACCTACTACACCTTCGGCATCGACGTGCCCGACAACTACCCGGTGCCGAGCTCGGAGCTCGCGCGCATCCAGCTGACCAAGGGCGGCTACCATTTGGCCGACCTGCTGCGCGCGATCTGGCCCTGACCGGCGCGCGGTCGCGGGCGGCGCATCTATGGTAGGCTGCGCCGACCCCGTCCGAGCCCGGCACCCAGCCGGCTGACGCCGCACCGGAGTACGAACACGATGATCCGCCCGCCATTGCTTCCGGCCGCCCTGCTCGCGGCCGCCTTGCTTGCTTCGCTTGCCAATCCCGCGCAGGCGGCCACGCCGCCGGTCGAGCCCCTGTGGGAGCTCATGCTCGGCGCCGGCGCGGCGAGCACGCCGGCCTATCCGGGCGCGCGCGAGCACGCCTCGCGCGCGATCCTGGTGCCCCTGTTCATCTACCGCGGCAAGATCTTCCGCTCCGACGAGACCGGGCTCGGCGCGCGCCTGCTGCGCACCGACAAGGTCGAGCTCGACCTCGGATTCGCCGGCTCGCTGCCGTCGCGTGCGCGCGACGTCGCCGCGCGCGAGGGCATGCCCGACATCGGCCTCGGCGGCGAGGTCGGCCCGCGCCTGACCTACCACATCACCAAGCCGCGGCCCGACAGCGGCCTGCGGCTCGAGCTGCCGCTGCGCGCGGTGCTCGAGGTCAACCACGGCGTGCGCCACCGCGGCTGGATCTTCGAGCCCAAGCTGGTGCACAAGCTGCGCGCCGCGAGCGACGTCTGGAGCATCGAGACGAGCGCCGGCTTCGCGCTCGGCAACCGCGGCGTCAACCGGCATTTCTACGAGGTGCGGCCGGAATTCGTCACGCCGACGCGCGCGGCCTACGAGGCCGACGCCGGCCTGATGTTCATGCGGCTCGGCGTGTCGGGGGCATACCGGGTCAATCCCGATTTGCTGGTGTTTGGATTCGTGCGCCACGACAGCCTGGCCAACGCGGCCAACCGCGACAGCCCGCTGGTCAAGCGCAACAGCGGGACCTCGGCCGGCATCGCGCTGGGATGGACGCTGCGCCGGTCGAGCCGGCCGGCCGAGAACTAAGCTTTGCTGATGCCGGTGTTTAAAATGGGCAGAAATCGCGCAATTTGAAACCTCAAGTAAAGACCTAAACCAACATCGTCCTCGCGGAGGCGGGGACCCATAGAACAGTTGCTATGAGCTAGCGTTCTATGGGCCCCCGCCTGCGCGAGGGCGATGTTGGTTTTTGCTATTGAAGTTCTATCCGCACGATTTCTGCTCCGACCCAAACGCCATCGCGGCGCAGGGGGGCAAGTATTGTCGGCTCCGGATTGCTTAACGCGACTTGATAAACGGCTTGCCGATCGCCTTCGGCGCGACCGACTTGGCCATCAGGCCGGCCAGCACGATCACCGTGACCACGTACGGCACCATCTGGATCAGCGAGCCCGGGATGCGGCCCACCAGCGGCAGGTCGACGCCCTCGATCTGGATCTGCACCGCCGCGAAGAAGCCGAACATGATGCAGCCGAGCACCGTGTACAGCGGCCGCCAATTGCCGAACACGAGCGCGGTGAGCGCGAGGAAGCCGGCGCCGGCCGACATGTCGCGCAGGAAGAAGCCGCTTTGCACGATCGCGAGGTAGGCGCCCGAGAACGAACACAACACGCCCGCGATCAGCATCGCGATGTAGCGCGTGGTTTCGACGCTCACGCCTGCCGCATCGGCCGCGTGCGGGTTTTCGCCGCAGGCGCGCAGGCGCAGCCCGAAGCGGCTGTGGTAGACCACCCAATGCACGATCGGCACCAGCAAAAACGCGAGGTAGACCAAAATCGAATGGCCGCCGATCACGTGGCCGTAGAACCATCCGAGGAAGGGCACGCCCTCGAGCGCGGCGGTGCCGGGCAGGACGATGTCGAACAGGCGCGCCTGGCCCAGGTCCGGCGTGCGCCCGCCCTGCTGGTAGAAGAACTGCGCCAGCACGAAGGTCAGGCCGCTCATGGCGATGTTGATCGCGATCCCGCACACGAGCTGGTTGCCCTTTTGCGTGATGCTCACGAAGCCCTGCAGCAGCGCGAGCGCGGCCGACACGGCCATGCCGGCGGCCACGCCGTACCACGGGTTCTGGGTGGTGTAGGCCACCGCCGCCGAGGCGAACGCGCTGGCCAGGATCTTGCCTTCGAGGCCGATGTCGACCACGCCGCTGCGTTCGGCGAACAGGCCGGCCATCGCCGCGAACATGAGCACGGGCGCGTTGCGGATGGTCGAGACCACGATGCTGGATAGTTGGAAGTCTTCGAACATGGCTTATCCCTTGCGCAGATTGAGCATTTTGAGGACCGCGGGAGCGTACAGATTCTCCATCGCGCCGCAAAACAGGATGATCAGGCCCTGGATGAGAATAAAGGTCTCCTGCGGGATGTTCGGTTTTTCGATCGACAGGTCGAAGCCGCCCTGGATCAGCGCGCCGAACAGCACCGCCGACAAAAAGATGCCGACTGGGTGCTGGCGCCCCATGAGGGCGATCGCGATGCCGACGAAGCCGGCGCCGGCCGGGAAATTGAGGCTCAGGTAGTGGGTCGAGCCCATGATCGAGTTGACCGAGGCCAGGCCCGCGAGCGCGCCCGAGATCAGCATGACGACGATGATCATGCGGCTGATCGAGATCCCCGCGTAATGCGCGGCGTGCTGGTTCAGGCCGCTCGCGCGCAGCTTGTAGCCCCACGACGAGCGCCACACCATCACTCCGTACACCACCAGCGCGGCGATCGCGATCAAAAAGCTGATGTTGAGCGGCGTGTCCTTGACCAGCCCCGGGAACAGGGTGTTCAGGGCAGGCATTTCGGCCGCGCCCGAAAACACCCGGCTGGCCGGATTCTGCGCGCCCTCGGGGATCAGATATTTGACGATGATGAAGTTCATCAGGCTGGCGGCGATGAAGTTGAACATGATCGTCGTCACCACCACATGGCTGCCGCGGCGCGCCTGCAGGTAGCCCGGCAAAAAGGCCCACAGGGCGCCGAACGCGGCGCTTGAGATGATCGCGATCGGGATCAGCGCCAGCGCCGGCAGGCTGCTGTCGAGCGTGAGCATGGCGATCGTCAGGCCCAGGCCTCCGAGGTACATCTGGCCCTCGCCGCCGATGTTGAACAAGCCGGCCTTCATCGCGATCGACACTGCCAGGCCGGTGAAGATGAAGGTGGTGGCGTGGAACAGGGTGTAGCTCAGGCCCTCCGGATTGACGATCGCGCTGTCGATCAAAATCTTGAGCGACTCGAGCGGATCTTCCCCGAGCATGTGGATCACCAGCGCGGCCACCAAGAGCGCCGACAGCAGGTTCAGGACGGGCAGGACGAAGGCGCTGGCCCAGCGCGGGAGTTCGGTTGTTTTCATTGTGCCGGTTTCATTTTGTGTGCATCCCGCCCATCAGCAAGCCGATGCGCGTGGTGTCGAATTCTTGAATCGGGAGTTCCCCCGTGATGCGCCCGCCGGACATGACGACGATGCGGTCGGCGAGCGCGCGCACCTCTTCGAGTTCGACCGACACGAGCAGGATCGCGACGCCGGCGTCGCGCAGCTTGAGCAGCTCCTTGTGGATGCTTTCGATGGTGCCGATGTCGACCCCGCGGGTCGGCTGCCCGACCAGCAGCAGGGTCGGCCCGGCCAGCACCTCGCGCGCGATCACGACCTTTTGCTGGTTGCCGCCCGAGAGCAGGCCGATCCGCATGTCGGGGTCGGCCGGGCGCACGTCGAAGTCCTTGAGCAGGGCGGCGCAGCGCTGCGCGATGCGCTTGAAGTCGAACAGGCCCCAGCGGTTGACGACCTTGTCCTGGTAGCCGAACACGGTGTTTTGCATGACCGAGAAATCCTTGATCACGCCGTCGCGCAGGCGGTCCTCGGGCACGTGCCCGATGCCGAGCTCGCGGAACCGCGCGGGCAGGCCGTCGGCGTCGCGCCGTTTCGCGAACGGCAGCGCGACCCCGTTCAGCGCGACCGTGCCCGACGACGGCAGGCGCATGCCTGACAGGATCTCGAGCAGTTCGCTCTGGCCGTTGCCCGACACGCCCGCGAGCGCGACGATCTCGCCGGCGCGGATCGTCAGGTCGATGTCGGCCAGGCGCCGCACCTTGTCCTTGTCCTCGAGCTGCAGGCCCTTGACCTCGAGCACCGGCGCGCCCGGCGCGTACGGCGCGCGCGGCAATTCGCTCTGGATCGGGCGCCCGACCATCATGTTGGCCAGCTCCTCCTTCGAGGTGGTCGCGGTGGCGGTGGCGCCGGCCACGCGCCCGCCGCGCATGACCGTGACCTGGTCGGTGATCTCCATGATCTCGCCGAGCTTGTGGGTGATCAGGACGATGGTTTTGCCCTGCGCCTTGAACTGGCGCAGGATGTCGAACAGCGACGCCGTCTCCTGCGCCGTGAGCACGGCGGTCGGCTCGTCGAGGATCAGGATGTTGGCGCTGCGGTAGATCTGCTTGAGGATCTCGACGCGCTGCTGGGCGCCGACAGAGAGGTCGGAGATCACCGACAGCGGGTCGATCTCGAGTGCGTAGCGCTGGCAGATCTCGCGCAAGCTGGCCTCGACCGCGGCGCGCTTGGCGCCGAGGCGGAAGCCGCCCTCGGTGCCGAGCATCACATTGTCGAGCACGGTGAAATTATCGACCAGCATGAAGTGCTGGTGGACCATGCCGATCCCGAGCGCGATCGCCTCGTGGCTGCTGCGGATCTCGCGCTGCTGGCCGTCGATAAAAATGTGCCCGCTGGTGGCGCGGTAATAGCCGTACAAAATGCTCATCAGCGTCGACTTGCCGGCGCCGTTCTCGCCGATCACGCCATGGATCGAGCCCTTGGCGATGGCGAAGCTGACGTCAACGTTCGCCTGCACCGGCCCGAAGGCCTTGCTGATGTTGCGAAATTCTACGGCTGGCTGCATAGGATCGGACACTGGGTAGGGACGCTGCTAAAGGGGAACATTCGGGGAGCATTCCGGGAACACTCGGGAAACGTTCGGGATACATTCAGGGATACATTCAAAAGCGCGCCGGACCGGGGCTCCGGGGCGGCGCGCTGTTTAAGTCGAACGGGGAAAAATCAGACCGGGCACTTGCCCGCGACGCGGTAGTCGACGACGCGGGTCTTGCCGCTGATGATAGCGGCCTTGGCGTCGTTGACGGCCTTTTCCATCGCCGGCGTGACGAGCGCGCGGTTGTCCTTGTCTACCACCCAGTCGACGCCGCCTTCCTTGAGGCCGCGGTAGGAGACGCCGGCCTTCCAGGTGCCGGCCTTGACCTGCGTGAAGCTGTCGTAGACGGCGTTGCCGACCTGCTTGACCATCGAGGTCAGCATGGTGCCCGGGTGCAGGTAGTTCTGGTTCGAATCGACGCCGATGCCGAGCTTGCCTTTCTCCTTGGCGGTCTGCAAGGTGCCCATGCCGCTGCCGCCGGCCACCGCGAACACGACGTCGACGCCGCGCTCGAACTGCGAGCGCGCCAGTTCGCCGCCCTTGGCCGGGTCGTTCCAGGCCGCCGAAGTGGTGCCGACCATGTTCTGGAAGGTCTCCACTTTCGGGTTGGTGGCCTTGGCGCCCTGCGAGTAGCCGCACGAGAACGCGCGGATCAGCGGGATGTCCATGCCGCCGACGAAGCCGATTTTTTTCGATTTCGAGGCCATCGCGGCGGCCACGCCGACGAGGTAGGAGCCTTCCTCCTCGCGGAACATGATCGAATTGACGTTGTTGCCCTTGGCGATGCTGTCGATGAGCACGAAGCGCACGTTGGGGAACTCGGCCGCGACCTTCTGGATCGCCTGGGTCTGCGAGAAGCCGACGCCGACGATGAGGTCGAGCTTTTTGCGCGCGAGGCCGCGCAGCACCTGCTCGGCCTGGGTGTCGCTGCTGGCCTGGGCTTCGATGAACTTGATCCCGGTTTCCTTCTTGAAGCGCTCGGCGCCTTCGAAGGCGGATTGGTTGAACGATTTGTCGAACTTTCCGCCGGCATCGTAAATGATGCCCAGTTTCGGCGCGGCGACGGGGGCCGCGGCGGCACTGGCGGCGACACAGAGGGCGGCGATCGAAAGGCTAAGTTGCTTCAATTTCATGTGTGGCTCCTGGGAATTGCGATATTGTACCCGGCGTGCCCGTGGGAACGGGCCCAACTGCGTAAGCTTAAACGGACACGACAACCAACGCCAGCAAATTGGCATGGGCCTGCTCGAATTGTGTCAGTCCTTTCAGTAATAGGTCGTTACCAATTGTATCGAGGTCGATGCCATGGCGGCCGAGCTGCGCGAGCACCGCGTGCGCCTCGTCGACGCCCTCGGCGAGCGCGGCGCGCGCCTCGCCATGGTCGCGGAACGCGGCCAGGGTGGCGTCGGGCACGGTGTTGACGGTGCCCGCGCCGATCAGCTCCTCGACATACGTGACGTCGCGCATGGCCGGGTCCTTGGTGCCGGTGCTGGCCCACAGCAGGGCCTGCGGGGCGGCGCCGAACGCGGCGAACACGGCGAACGCGCCGTCGTTCTGCCACTCGCGGTAGGCGAGCCGGGCCGCGGCGATCGCGGCCTTGCCGCGCAAGGCCGCCGCGCTCGGCGGCAGCAGGGCGTCGACCACGGCGTCGACCCGGCTGATGAACACGCTGGCGACGCTGGCGATGCGCTGCACCGACAGTTTGGCTTCGAGCCGGCGCGCCAGCCCGCGGCGGTGCGCCGCGCGCACGGCCAGCACCTGGGCGCGCGTGAACAGCAGCGTCATATTGATGTTGATGCCCGCGAAGATCGCCTCCTCGAGGGCCTCGATGCCGGCCGCCGTGGCCGGGATCTTGATCATCGCGTTCGGGCGGTCGATCGCGGCCCACAGGCGGCGGGCGCAATCGACGGTGCCGGCGGCGTCGTGCGCGAGCCGCGGCGAGACTTCAAAGCTGACAAAGCCGGCGCGGCAGTCGCTGGCGGCGTAGACCCCGGCCAGCAGCTCGCAGGCGCGGCGCACGTCGGGCAGCACGAGCGCCTCGAAACACGCCTCGGGGTCGGCGTGCAGCAGGCGCAGCGCGGGCAGGGCGGCCTGGTAGGCGGCGTCGCTGCGGATCGCGTTGTAGAAAATGGCGGGGTTCGAGGTCACGCCCTCGATGCCGTCGTCGGCGATCCAGCTTTCGAGCTCGCCGCTGGTGACCAGCTCGCGGCTCAGGTTGTCGAGCCAGACCTGCTGGCCCAACGCTGCGACCGCCTTCAGGCGGCTGGTGCTCACGCTTGTTACGTTCCTTACGTCCATTAACAGTTTTTCCCGTTCAGGCTTGCATCGTGGGGTGGCCGGGCTGCCGCGCCTGTCCCGATTGTCCCTGTCGGGAAGGAATGTTCTGTCGCATTGCTGCAACAAGGCGCTGCGCTTGGAGGCGGGCGCAATGCCGGGCCCGCTGTAGCGGCGCCGGCCAATCGAAGACAACACGTTCCGCTTCCCGTGCCGCGGGCCATTTTTGATGGCGCCGTTGGCGGGATGCGCATTGCCGGCCTCCAAGCGATACAACTATGCATCAGCGCCGATATGTATGGCAAATACGTTTTTTGTTAGTCATTTATATGATGAAAATATAAATGCAGGCAACGCGCAGAACCCGTTCCACGCGAGCCAGACCCAGGACGCGAAGTCGTTCGCCGTGTTCGGTTCGCTCAACTACACGGTCTGGGACAGGCGCAAGCTGCGCGGCGGCCTGCGTTACACGACCGACAGGAAGGACTCCTGTACGAGGCGAAGGAATCCACGGCCAAGCCGCTGCTCGAAGGCGGCCTGCGGGTCGGCTACAAGTGGGGCGGCGGCAAGTGCGAGGTGGCCGGCTTCGCCCGCAACGCCACCAACCGGGTGCAGCTGGTCGGCGCGATCGACTTCAACAAGCCGACCGGCATCCTCAACGAGCCGGGCACGCTGGGACTGCAGCTCAAGACCACGTTCTAAGCGGTTTTTTTCCGGCCGCGGCGCACGCCCGGCCGGCACGCCAACACGCCGCCGCGCGCCAGCCGGGCGGCATTTTTTATTACTGTTGCACAATTGATTGCAGTCTTGCACTTGCCGCCACAATGCGCCAGAATGAAACGCACGGGCCCTCCCGCAGCCGGCCACGGCCGACCTTGCGCAACTCTGATCGGAAGTACATGAGCACAGATTTCGAATGGCCGATACCGCCGCATTTTGAAGTGGTCGTCAAACCGATGGTTGCCAACAGCGGCTTCGCGCCGGCCGTGGTGGTCATGAACGACGGCCGCCGCCAGGTCGGCAACATGGGCGGGCTCGACCCGCACGCCGAGATCCTCGAATTCCATCCCGAGCGCGGCGCCTCGAACGTGAGCCTCGGCTTTTCGACCTTCAAAAGCCTGCGCCTGAACGGCGCGGTCGAGCTCAGGCGGCTGGCGCTGCCGCCCGGCGCCGGCGACACGCGCAGCCAGCCGGCCAACATCAAGCAGAAATGCATCGTCATCTTCAAGGACGGCGAGCAACTCGTTTCGGAGACGGTCGGCTATGTGCCGCAGCGCTACGGGATCTTCCTGTTCCTGGTCAGCTACGGCGAAAACGTGCTGCGCTGGTTCATCCCGACCGACGCCATCGCGAGCTACCAGATCGGCGACCAGCTCGGCAAACTGCTGGTCGACGAGAACATCGTGACCGCCGAGCAGGTCAACGCGGGCCTCGAGGCGCAGGAGCGGCTGCGCACCCAGAAGCTCGGCGACTACCTGCAGCGCAAGCAGATCGTGAGCCAGAAGCAGGTCGAGTTCGCGCTGATGGGGCAAAGCGGCAGGCCGACCGTGCGCCTCGGCGAGGCGCTGCTGCAGGAGAACCTGATCACCGAGGAACAATTGCAGGACGCGCTGAACATGCAGACGGCCGACCGCAAGATGCCGCTGGGCGACCTGCTGGTCGAGATGAAGCTCGTCAGCAAGGACACGATCAAACGCGTGCTGGCCCAGAAGCTCGGCATCCCGTTCGTGATCCTGAGTAAATTCGAGTTCGAACCGAACCTGATCAAGGCGGTCTCGGGCGACATCGTGCGCAAGCACATGGTGATGCCGCTGTACCGCACCGCCACGCGCATGGTGGTGGCGATGGAGAACCCGCTCGCGTTCGAGGCGCTGCAGGAGCTCGCCTTCTTCACCAAGCTCAAGATCGACCCCGTGATGGCCAGCGCCGACGAGCTCGACACCGTCATCAAGCAGTTCTACGGCGCCCAAGGCGCCAGCAAGAACATCGCGGCGCTGGTGTCGGAGCTCGGCGCGGGCAACGAGGCGGTGAGCGTGCAAAGCGCCGAGCTGATCACGGAATCGGACAACACGCTGGTGCGCCTGGTCAACAAGATCATCATGGACGCCTACGAGCAGGGCGTCTCCGACATCCACATCGAGACCATGAAAGGCAACGCGCCGACCCGGGTGCGCTTCCGCAAGGACGGCGTGATGCGGCCGTATTCGAACATCCCGGCCAACTTCCGCAACGCGCTGGTCTCGCGCATCAAGATCATGAGCCGGCTCGACATCTCGGAGCGGCGCCACGCGCAGGACGGCAAGATGAACTTCGAGCAGTTCGGCCCGGCCAAGATCGAGCTGCGCGTGCTGACCATGCCGACCAGCGAGGGGCTCGAGGACATCGTCATGCGCATCCTGGCCGCGCCCAAGTCGGTCTCGCTCGACAGCCTCGGGCTGTCGCCGTACGTGCTGGCGGGCCTGCAAAAACTGGCGCTCAAGCCGCACGGCCTGCTGTTCGTGTGCGGCCCGACCGGCTCGGGCAAGACCACCACGCTGCACTCGCTGCTCAGCTTCATCAACACCCCGGAGCGCAAGATCTGGACCGTCGAGGACCCGATCGAGATCACCCAGGACGGCCTGCGCCAGGTCCAGGTGCAGTCGAAGATCGACTGGACCTTCGCCGCCGTGCTGCGCAGTTTTTTGCGCGCCGACCCGGACGTGATCATGGTCGGCGAGACGCGCGACCCCGAGACCGCGCGCATCGTGATCGAGGCCTCGCTGACGGGCCACCTGGTGTTCTCGACGATGCACACCAACAGCGCCGCCGAAAGCGTGGTGCGCCTGCTCGACCTCGGGCTCGACCCGTTCAATTTCGCCGACGCGCTGATCGGGGTGGTCGGCCAGCGCCTCGCGCGCCGCCTGTGCACCAACTGCCGCCGGTCCTACCAGGCCTCGGACGAGGAGATCGACCTGCTGGTGCACGAGTACTGCTTCGAGACCGAGCTCGATGCGACCGAGGTGCAGTCCGAATGGATCAAGCACTACAGCGACGAACACGGCGCGCTGAACCTGTATGCGGCGATCGGCTGCCAGGCGTGCGACAACAGCGGCTACAAGGGCCGGCTCGGCATCCACGAGCTGCTGATCAACAGCGCCGCCGTCAGGAAGGTCATCCACGCCAAGGGCAATGTGCCCGAGATCGTGCACGCGGCGAGCAAGGAGGGCATGCGCTCGCTGCGCCAGGACGGCATCGAGAAAATCCTGCAGGGGCTGACCGACTGGAACCAGATCAAGATGGTTTAGGCGCCTTGTTGCTGTAACATGGCCGCCACCCCGACTCCGAGCAGGATGCAGCGATGATAGACGCCGTCAATTTGTGGCCCCTGTTGGGCGTGGCCGTGATCATCGCCGGCTTCGTGCTGCGGGCCAATCCGGTGCTGGTCGTGATCGCCGCCTGCGCGACCACCGGCATCGCCGCCGCCATGGCGCCCGGGCAGATCCTCGCCGCGCTCGGCACCGCCTTCATCAAGACGCGCAACCTGCCCTTGATCCTGCTGCTGCCGCTGGCCGCGATCGGGCTGCTCGAACGCTTCGGCCTCAAGGAGCACGCGCAGGCGGCCATCGCCCGCATCCGCGTGGCCACCACCGGGCGCCTCCTGATCGCCTACCTGTTCGTGCGCGAAGTGTCGGCCGCGTTCGGCCTGACCAGCCTCGGTGGCCACCCTTCGATGGTGCGCCCGCTGGTCGCGCCGATGGCCGAGGGCGCGGCCGAGGCGCGCTACGGCAGCATCGGCGACGTGCTGCGCTACCGCATCCGCGCCATGTGCGCCGCCACCGACAACGTCGGCCTGTTCTTCGGCGAGGACGTGTTCGTCGCGTTCGGCGCGATCGTCTTGATGCACACCTTCCTGCTGGCCGAGGGGCTCGACGTCAATCCGCTGCACATCGCCTTGTGGGGCATCCCGACCGCGGTCGCCGCGTTCGTGATCCACGCCTGGCGCCTGCATAGGCTCGACGCCGAGATCGCGCGCGAGGCGGGCGAGCGTGCGGCCGCCAAGCCTGAAGCGGAGGCCACATGATCCTCACGCTGGCCCACTTGTATTTAATCCTCGGCGTGATGCTGGCGATGATCGCCGTCATGTCATTGCGCGACACGCACAACCCGCGGCGCCATACGACCGCGTTGTTCTGGGGCTTGTACGCGCTGCTCTACCTGGTCGGCGATTACATGGCGCCGGCGCTGGCGGGGCTGGTGATGGTCGCCATGGCGCTGATCGCCGGCTTCAAGGGCGTCAGTTTCGGCAGGCACGGCGAGCTGCCCGAGGCCGAACGGCGCGCCAGTGCGGCGCGCCTGGGCCACAAATTGTTCATCCCGGCGCTGGTGATCCCGGCCGTGACGATGCTTGGATCGACCGTGCTGGCCGACGTCAAGCTCGGCGGCCTGTTTTTACTCGAACCGAAGCACGTCACGCTGGTGAGCCTCGGCTGCGGCGCGCTGCTCGCGTTAGGGGCGGCGTGCTGGCTGACGCGCTCGACGCCGATGCAGGGGATGCGCGAGTCGCGCCGGCTGGTCGACTCGATGGGCTGGGCGGTGGTGCTGCCGCACATGCTCGCCGTGCTCGGCCTGCTGTTCTCCGAGGCCGGCGTGGGCAAGGCGGTGGCGCAGCTGACGACGGCCTACATCGGCATGGATTCACGCTTGGTCGCGGTGGCCGTGTTCTGCGTCGGCATGGCGCTGTTCACGATCATCATGGGCAACGGCTTCGCGGCGTTTCCGGTGATGGCGGGCGGGGTCGGGATCCCGATCCTGGTCGGCGTGTACGGCGCCAACCCGGCCGTGATGGCGGCGATCGGCATGTTCAGCGCCTATTGCGGCACCCTCATGACGCCGATGGCGGCCAACTTCAACATCGTGCCGGCGGCGCTGCTCGGGCTGCCCGACAAGAACGCGGTGATCAAGGCGCAGATCCCGACCGCCTTGCCGCTGCTGGCGACCAATATCGTCTTGCTGTATTTTTTGATGAACCACTGACCGCCATGAAAACAGTGCTGCTCACCGGCTTCGAGCCGTTCAACCAGGAGAGCGTCAACCCGGCGTGGGAGGCGGTCCGGTTGCTCGACGGCTGGGGCGAGGGGAGCGAGGAAGAGGGCGGCTTCGTGGTGCATGCGCGCCGGCTGCCGTGCGTGTTCGGGCTGGCCAACGAGGCGCTGCGTGAGGCGCTCGCCGAGCTGGCGCCGGTGCTGGTGATCTGCGTGGGGCAGGCGGGCGGGCGCAGCGACATATCGCTCGAGCGCGTGGCGATCAACGTCGACGACGCGCCGATCGCCGACAACGCCCAATGCCAGCTGATCGATACGCCGGTGGTGGC
Source organism: Pseudomonadota bacterium (assembly GCA_040384885.1). Taxonomy (GTDB): domain Bacteria; phylum Pseudomonadota; class Gammaproteobacteria; order Burkholderiales; family Burkholderiaceae_D; genus Telluria_A. Next base: position 34,885 of record JAZKIN010000113.1, read on the forward strand.
CGGCGGTCCGGTGGGGTATTTCTCGACGCTGCCGATCAAGGCGATCGTGCGCGAACTGCGCGCGGCGGGGCTGCCGGCGTCGGTCTCGCAGACGGCCGGCACCTTCGTTTGCAACCACGTGTTCTACGGCCTGATGGACGCGCTGGCGGCGACGCCGGTGCGCGCCGGCTTCATCCACATTCCGTACCTGCCGGCGCAGGCGGCGGCCCATCCGGGCGCGCCGAGCATGGCGCTCGCCGACATGGCAAGGGGCTTGCGCATCGCGGTGTCGGTGGCGCTGGCCGGCGCCGAAGACGTGCGCGAAGCCGGCGGCCGCACGCATTAATTCAGACCCGCAGCCTCCCCAGCGTCTATTCCGGAACCGAAACATTCCCCAATCGGGGACAGACCGGGGACAGACCGGGGACAGACCGGGGACAGACCGGGGTCAGACCCGGGTCTGACCCCGGTCTGTCCCCGATCGAGGGCTAGTTCCATGGTGCTATTCAAAAACGTATGGCTGGGGCGGCTGTTATTCGTTTTTGAATATGTCGCGGGTCAGGCTGCGCAGGCGGACGGGTTGAGGATGTTGAGGAAGGCGCGCACCACGGGCGCGTCGTCGAGCGTGGCGTAGCAGATGAACAGGTTGGCCGACGGTGGTTTGGTCTTGATCGGCAGGAACTTCACGCCGGGCCAGCCGATGCGGCTGGTCGTCTCGGGCATCAGCGTCACGCCAAGCCCGGCGCCGACCATCGCCAGCAGCGTCTGCGGCTCCGACGCCTCCTGGAAGATCATCGGCTCGAAGCCGGCGTCGACGCAGCACTGGATCAGGTAGCGCGGAAAGCTCGATTTGTCGAGCGCCAGCGTCAGCATCGGCTGCTCGGCGATGTCGGTCAGCTCGATGTATTCCTGCGCCGCCAGCGGGTGGTGCTCGTTGACCGCCACGCACACGTTCTCGCGGAAGCACAGCTCCTGGCGCAGGTTGTGGTGTTTGAGTTCGTCGACGTCGAGTTTCGGCTCGCGCCAGAAGCCGACGTCGATCTGCTTGGCGCGCAGCGCCTCGTACTGCACGTTCGGCCCCGACTCGTGCAAGGTCCAGGTCACGCGCGGAAAACGCGTCTGGAACTGCTCGAGCAGGCTGGGGATCGGGCCCCACATGGCCGAGCCGACGATGCCGACCCGCAGCCGGCCCACTTCGCCGCGGTCGATCTGGCGGATGGTGTCGATCGTCATGCGCATCTTGGCCAGCAGGTCGGACGCCTCGCCCATCAGCGCGCGCCCCGCCACGGTCAGCTCGAACGTGCGCGTGGTGCGCGCGAACAGGCGCACACCCAGCTCGCTCTCGAGCTTCATGATCTGCTGGCTCAGCGGCGGCTGCGAGATGTGCAGGCGCTCGGCCGCGCGGCTGAAGCTCTTTTCTTCGGCCACGGCCAGGAAGTACTTTAACTGTTTCAGATCGATCGACATGGGCGGGTTTAACTTAAGACTCAGATCGGTTTCATGCCGGGCAGCTCGTGCATGGCGACGGCCAATTGCGCGCCGACCAGTGCATTGTGCTTCACGAGGGCGATGTTTGTCATCAGGCTGGTTCCGGCGGTCAGCGTTTTTATGCGGTCGAGCAGGAACGGCGTGACGGCCTTGCCGCTGATGCCGAGACCGCCGGCCTCGGCCAGCGCCTGCTCGGTGAGGCGGTCGATCTCGCCCTTGGGCATCTCGAACATGGCCGGCACCGGGTTGCCGACGACCACCCCGCCGTCTAGCCCGAGCGACCATTTGGTCTGGATGAAGTTGGCCTGCTGCAGCGCGGTGTCGAGCTGGAAGTCGGCATTGAAACCGCTCTCGCGCGTGAAAAACGCGGGGAAGCCCGGCTGGCCGACGCTGATCACTGGCACCCCGTGGGTCTCGAGGTATTCGAGCGTGAGGCCGATGTCGAGGATCGACTTGACCCCCGCGCACACCACGGCCACGTTGGTGCGCGCCAGTTCCTGCAGGTCGGCCGAGATGTCGAAGCTGGTCGCCGCGCCGCGGTGCACGCCGCCGATGCCGCCCGTGACGAACACCTTGATGTCGGCCATCCGGGCGCAGATCATGGTCGCCGCCACCGTGGTCGCGCCGATCCGGCGCGTGGCCAGCACGTAGGGCAGGTCGCGCCGGCTGACCTTCATCGCCTCGGGCGAGTTGCCCAGCAATTCGAGCTGCTCCGAGCCGAGGCCGACGCAGATCCTGCCGTCCATGATCGCGATCGTGGCCGGCACCGCGCCGGCGTCGCGGATGATCTGCTCGACCTCGCGCGCGGTGTCGACGTTTTGCGGATACGGCATGCCGTGCGAGATGATCGTCGATTCGAGCGCGACGATCGGTTTGCCGGCGCTGCGGGCGGAGGCGACTTCGGGCGAAAACAAGAGAAACTGGTGCATGGTCAGTCCTGGAAAAGGGCGTTGTAGGGGAGCGGCGCGCCGGAACGCGCGTGCCCGTCGGGTGTCTCTTGAATCTCGTCGAGGCTGTCGAAGGCCAGGTCGGGGCAAACCGTTTGTTCGCAGGCGAGCGTCATGGCCGACAGCTTGATGCCGCGCCGGCACGCCAGTTCGAGGTCGGCGCTGCCCTGGAACAGCGACCAGCCGACCGCCGCCGAAAACGCGTCGCCGGCGCCGGTGACGTCGACCACATGGGTTTCAAAGGCCGCCAGGTGGGCGATACCGTCCAGTGTAGTGTATGTGACTCCGGCCGCGCCGCGCGTGACGATCACGTCCTGCGCGCCCTGCGCCTGCAGCGCGCGGCAGGCGGCCAGGAAGTCGGCGTCGCTGCGCAGCGGGGCGCCGGAGCGGGTCTCGAGTTCGCCCTGGTTGAGGATCAGCAGGCGCAGTCCGCACAGCGATTCGGGCAGGCGCGCCATCTTCGGCTGCGACACCGCCACCAGCACCAGCGGGATGGCGTCGCGCACGGCGTCGGCGAGCAGGCATTGCACGGTCTCGAGCGGCAGGTTGAGGTCGGCCATGGTGAGCGCGGCGTTGGCGCGCTGCGGCTGGCGCGTGGCCACGAAGGCCGGCGTGAGCTGCTCGTACAGGGCCATGTCGGCCAGCGCCAACACCATCTCGCCATGCTCGTCGAGCACCGCGGTGTAGGTGCCGCTGCAGCTGCCGGCCAGGCGCAGCGTGGCGCCGCTGTCGATGCCGGCCGCCTGCGCGTGCGCCAGCAGCGCCGCGCCCGAGGCGTCGTCGCCGACGGCGGTGATCAGCGCCACCGGGGCGCCGAGCCGCGCCAGGTTCTCGGCGATGTTGCGCGCCACGCCGCCGAACGACTCGTCCTGGCGCGCCGGGTTCGAGGTGCCCATCCGCAGCGGCGCGAGCGAGCGCAGTTTGCGGTCGAGGTTGGCGGCGCCGATGCAGACGATCGGGCGCTGGTCGGGCAGCACGTAGGCGCGCCCGAGCACGCGCCGCTCGCGGATCAGGCCGGCGATGTGGCCGGCGACGGCCGAACGCGACAGGCCGAGCTGGGCCGCCAGGTCCTGCTGCGAAATGAACGGGTTGGCGCGGATGAGCGCGTACAACTGGTCTTTTTTCGTGGGCTCGGTCATCTTTGGGCGCATGTAAACAATTGTTATTGATGGTAGACATATGTTTTTCGCCTGTCAATGATGCGCCGCTCCCGCTCTCGGAAGATGGCTTCGCCGTGTCTCCTGCGGGCAACACATCCCCTGCCTTATTTATTTGAATCGAATATAAATGGCGAAGAAAAAGGGTATTTGCCATACATATACGAGTTCATGCATAGTTATAATACTTAACCAGCACGTCAAGGTCGCCGCGCCCGAACCGGCCACCGCGACGCTCCCGGCACCCGCCCCGATTGACGTTCCACCCCGTGTACAGTACAAGGAAATGACCATGTCGAACAACACCCCCTACGACGCCGCCGACATCATCCGCGCCCGCAAGCCCGGCTTCACCCCGCGCGTGGCCCTGATCCTCGGTTCCGGCCTTGGCGTGTTGGCCGAGCAGATGACTGACGCCGTCACGATCGGCTTCGACGAACTGCCCGGCTTCCCGATCAGCACCGTGCACGGCCACGCCGGCCAACTGGTGGTGGGCACGCTGGCAGGGGTCGACGTGGTCTGCATGAAGGGCCGCGGCCACTTCTACGAAGGCTACGGCATGGGCGTGATGACGAGCGCGGTGCGCACCATGAAGCTGCTCGGCTGCGAGATGCTGTTCGTGACCAACGCGGCCGGTTCGCTGCGCCCCGAGGTCGACGCCGGCAGCCTGGTCGCGCTGACCGACCATATCAACTGGCTGCCCGGCACCCCGATGGTCGGCCCCAACGACGACCGCTTCGGCCCGCGCTTTTTCAGCATGGGCAACGCCTACGACAGCGATCTGCGCGGCCTGGTCAAAGAGACCGCCGCCGCCAACGCGATCACGATCCACGAGGGCGTGTTCATCGCCTACCCGGGCCCGAACTTTGAAACCGCCGCCGAGATCCGCATGATGGCGCGCCTCGGCGCCGACGTCGTCGGCATGTCGGTGGTGCCCGAAGTGGTGTCGGCGCGCCACTGCGGCCTGAAGGTGGTCGGCGTGTCCGTCATCACCAACCTGGCCGAGGGCATGTCGCCGTTCCCGCTGTCGCACGAGCAGACGCTCAAGTACGCGGCGATCGGCGCCAAGGACCTCGTGACCCTGATCCTGGCCTTCCTCGGCAACGTGGCCAAGCAGCCGCGCGCCGCCGCCTGAGCCTAGTCACCTTTCGCAACCCCACCTGAGCGAGCCCCCCATGTCACGCGCATTCATCCTCCTGCTCGATTCCTTCGGCCTGGGCGCCACGCCCGACGCCGACAAGTTCGGCGACGCCGGCGCCAACACCTTCGGCCACATCGCAAGCTGGGCCTCGGGCCAGGGCAAGCCGATGAGCCTGCCCAACCTCGAGCGCCTCGGCCTGGCCGCCGCCGCGCACCAGGCCAGCGGCGCATGGGCCGAAGGGTTTGCGCTGCGCGAGGGCTTCACGGGCGTGTACGGCGCGGCGCGCGAGCGCTCGACCGGCAAGGACACCCAGAGCGGACACTGGGAGATCGCGGGCGTGCCGGTCGAATTCGACTGGGGCTACTTCCCGCGCGACGTGCCGTCGATCCCGCCTGAAGTGACCGACAAGCTGGCGGCGCTGACAGGCGTGCCGGGCTTTTTGGGCAACTGCCACGCCTCGGGCACCGAGATCATCAACCGCTTCGGCGACCAGCATATCGCCACGGGCAAGGTCATCCTCTACACCTCGGGCGACTCGGTCATGCAGATCGCGGCCCACGAAGAGCACTTCGGCCTCGAGCGCCTGTACGCCATGTGCGAGGCCGCGTTCGAACTGGTCAAGCCCTACAACATCGGCCGCGTGATCGCGCGCCCTTTCGTGGGCTCCAACGGCGACTACAAGCGCACCTCGAACCGCCATGACTACGCGGTGCCGCCGCCCAGCCCGACCCTGCTCGACCATGTCAAGGACGCCGGCGGCGAAGTCATCGGCCTGGGCAAGATCAGCGACATCTTCGCGACCAAGGGCATCTCGCGCGTGGTCAAGGGCGCCGACAACATGGCCCTGTTCGACGCGCTGCTCAAGGTGGGCGCGGAGGCCGGCGACGGCTCGCTCACCTTCGTCAACTTCGTCGACTTCGACCAGTCGTTCGGCCACCGCCGCGACATCGCCGGCTACTCGAACGCGCTGCACGAACTCGATGCGCGCCTGCCCGAATTCATCGCCACGATGAAGGACGGCGACCTGGCCGTGATCACCGCCGACCATGGCTGCGACCCGAGCTGGCCCGGTTCCGACCACACGCGCGAACATATCCCGATGATCTTCTTCGGCCCCGGCCTGCAGGCGCGCCAGCTGCCGGTCTCCGAGACCTTCTCCGACATTGGCGCCACGCTGGCCAAGCACCTCGGCGTCCAACCAACCTTGAACGGAACCAGCCTGTTATGAGCCAACCCGCCGACTTCAAACGCAACGAGGCGATCGGCCTCGACCTCGGCTGGGTCAACCAGATCCAGGTCAACCGCAACGCCAGCGACCGCCGCGCGGCCAGCCTGGCCAACCGCCGCACCGTCAAAAAAGAATACCAGGCCGCGTGGCTGGTCAAGGCGATCGAGTGCATCGACCTGACCACCCTCGGCGGCGACGACACCCCGGGCCGCGTCGAGCGCCTGTGCATGAAGGCGATGCGCCCCCTGCGCACCGACCTGATGCAGGCGCTGGGCATCGAAAAACTGTCTACCGGCGCGGTCTGCGTGTACCACGAGATGATCGCCCCGGCCGGCAAGATCCTGAATGGCCGGCTGCCGATCGCCGCGGTGTCGACCGCGTTCCCGGCCGGCCTGGCCAGCATGGAAACCAAGGTGCGCGAGATCGAACTGTCGGTCGCCGCGGGCGCCACCGAGATCGACATCGTGATCACGCGCCAGCACGTCCTGACCGGCAACTGGCAAGCCCTGTACGACGAAATGGTCGCCTACCGCAAAGCCTGCGGCGAGGCCCACGTCAAGGCGATCCTCGCCACCGGCGACCTGCTCACGCTCGAGAACGTGGCCAAGGCCTCGTGGGTGTGCATGATGGCCGGCTCGGACTTCATCAAGACCTCGACCGGCAAGGAAGGCGTCAACGCGACCATCCCGGTGGCCCTGACAATGGTGCGCACGATCCGCGAATACCACGAGCAGACCGGCTTCCAGGTCGGCTTCAAGCCGGCCGGCGGCGTCAGCTCGGCCAAGGCCGCGCTGCAGTACCTGACCCTGATGAAGGAAGAGCTGGGCCGCGACTGGCTCGAGCCGCACCTGTTCCGCATCGGCGCCTCGACCCTGCTGACCGACATCGAGCGACAGCTCGAGCACTACGTCACCGGGAACTACTCGGCCAACCACCGCCACGCGCAACCATAAACAGCAACGGATTCGTCATGCCAACAATTAGCGAGATTCTCACCACTATGGATTACGGCCCTGCACCCGAGAGCACCAAGGAAGCGCACGCGTGGCTGGACCAGCATGAGCGCCGTTTCGGCCTGTTCATCGACGGCGCCTGGAGCGCCGCCGGCACCACCTTCGCCTCGACCAATCCGGCCGACGGCAAGGAGCTCGCGCAGATCACGCAGGCCGGCGCGCAGGATGTCGAGCGCGCGGTCGAGGCGGCGCGCCGCGCCCAGCCGGGCTGGGTCGCGCTGGGCGGCCATGGCCGCGCGCGCGTGATGTACGCGCTGGCCCGCCTGCTGCAAAAGCACGCGCGCCTGTTCGCGGTGATCGAGACGCTCGACAACGGCAAGACCATCCGCGAAACGCGCGACGCCGACCTGCCGCTGGC
>JAZKIN010000114.1:0-5955 GCA_040384885.1 Pseudomonadota bacterium
TTGCTATGAGCTGACGTTCTATGGGTCCCCGCATGCGCGAGGACGATGTTGGTTTGGTGTTTTGGTGTTGGTTGGTGCGCGATTTCTGCGGCGCTTGCAGAAGTGAGCTCGCGGATCAACGCGTCATTCTGAGGACGAAAAAAAGGCGCCACCGGCGCCTTTTCCCTTCATCAATCCGATCCAATCAGCTGGTCTCGAAGCGCCAGGTCAAATCAACCGTGTACGCGCCGCTGAATGTCTCGTTCGGCTTGCCCGGCTTCCCTTTGGCCTTGATCACCTGCCGTTTCGTCCCCTTCAACGGCGCATGCTTGAAATGCGCGCCGATATACTCGCTGACCTCGGTCGGCAGCATCGCATCCTCCTCCGTGCTGACATGCTTGCCGCCCTCCTTGCGCACCGTGCTCACTTTGATGCCCGGCCACTGCAAGCCGTGCGTGAACAGCATATTGGTCTTCACATCGACAATCACCGCCCCCGCCATGCACGCCATCTCGGCGCTTTGCCCGGTCGCGCGCATGTTCGCGCTCGAGGTGATCAGATACGGCACCATCCCCTGCACATCGCCCGAGCGGCCTTCGACCTTGTCGTTGACCACGGCGGTGAATTCGCTCTTGCATCCGCGCTGCGGCACATAGTTCAGATAGCGCTCGTCGGCGTCGAACTCCTGCATCGCCGCCACCGACGGCTGCCCGAACGCGCCCGGCATCACGCCCTTCATCTGCGCGCTCGCATCCATCGCCATCTGGTAAAGGCACTGCTGGTTGCCCTTGCAATCTTGCGCGCGCTTTTCAAACACGGCCGACATCTGCTTGAGCTTGGCCTGCTGGCCGGCGCTCGGCGCCGCCGGCAGCGCGCCCGGCTGCGACGCGCCCAGCGCGCTGATTTTTTTAAGATAGCGCGGATCGAGGTTGTTGACCGCGTCGAGCTCGCCGTCGCTGACGCTCGGCGTCGCCAGCCGGTACACATGCGAGACGGTCCTGGTGGCGCCGTCTTCGCCCTCGGTCCAGACCGACTGGCCGTGCACCTTCACTTCGACGATCAATTTGCCGCTCTTGGCGGCCTGCGCCGGCGTGAAGGCCGCGGCCAGCGCGGCCAGCAGCACCGCCTTGACGGGCGTGGAAAAGTTTGGATTCATGGTCTGTTCAGCTGCGTTTGACGTTGATGAAAATATTCAGGGCGAAGGCGAGGATGCCGACCGAGGCGAGGATCTCGGACCCGGCCAGCAAGGGCACCATGCCCTTGTTGCCCTGCAAGACCAGCGCCAGCGACACCATCATCCCCGGCAGCGCGATGTTCTGCGCCCAGAAATGCACCTTGGCCAGGCGGCTGGCGCCGGCGCGCGGAAACACGCTGTAGACCAGCCCGGCGACGGCCATCGTGGCCCAGCCGAGCAGGTTGACGTGCGCGTGCACCGGGCGCAGCGTGAAGTTCTGGCTCACGCCCATGCCGATGCCGATGCAAATGCCGACCAGCAAATACAGGATGGAAACTTTGAGCCAGATGACGCCCGCGCCGTTGTGGTCCTGCTCGCTGCTGAGTGGTGTAGGGTGGAACATGTGATTCTCCTTGTTTGGTATGGTTGAATTTTTTGTGGATGGATCAGGGGTAGCTCAATTGCCGCATCGCCGCCTTGACGAGCGCGTCGCACTGCGGCACGAAGGCCTGTTCGAGCGGATAGCTGGCCGGCGCCGGCGCGTCCGGCCCCGTCAGGCGCAGCACCGGCGCCTTCAAGGAGGCGAAAGCGTGTTCGGCCAGCAAGGCCGCGACCTCGGCGCCGACGCCGCACATGCCGCTCGCCTCGTGCACGATGATCACGCGCCCGGTCTTGCGCGCCGAGGCCAGAATGGCGGCCTCGTCGAGCGGCTTGAGCGAGCGCAGGTCGATCACCTCGGCCGAAACGGCCGACTGCGCCAGCACCTCGGCCGCCTGCAGGCAGGTGTGCACGGTCTTGGCATACGAGATGAAGGTCAGGTCGTGCCCTTCGCGCGCGACGGCAGCTTTACCGAGCGGCACGATGTCGGCGCTGTCGTCGACCTCGCCGCCGTTGTAGCCGAGCGCCAGGTCGCTGAAAAACAGCACCGGGTTGTTGTCGCGGATGGCCGCCTTGAGCAAGCCCTTGAAGTCGGCCGCGTTCGAGGGCATCACCACCTTGAGCCCGGGGCAATGGACGAACATGGCCTCGAGGTTGTGGTTGTGCTGCCCGCCGACGCCCCAGCCCGCGCCCGTCTTGGCCAGCACCACCATCGGGAACTCGAACTGGCCGCCCGAGATGTAGCGCAGCTTGCCGGCGGAATTGATGATGCCGTCCATCGCCAGCGTCAGGAACGGCGCGAACAACAGGTCGATCACGGGGCGCAGGCCGGTCGCGGCGGCGCCGGCGGCGGTGCCGGCGATGATGCCCTCGGCCAGCGGCGTGTTGCGCACGCGCGCCGCGCCGAACTCGTCGACCAGTTCGGGGCGCGTGGTGGCCACGCCCTCGCCGAACATGAGCACGCGCGGGTCGCGCCGCATTTCTTCTGCCAGGGCCTGGTCGATTGCCTGGTTGACGGTGATGTGGGCCATTACATTGCTCCTTCGGCGTAGACGTCGGTCGTCAGTTCGAGCATGTCGGGGAACGGCGATGCCGCCGCGAACGCGTGGGCGGCGTCGATCGCCTGCCGCGCCGCCTGTTCCATGGCGGCCAGCTCGGGCGCGCTCGCGCCCTCCTTGTCGCGCAGGCGCGCCTTGAGCAGCGCGATCGGGTCGCGCCCCTGCCAGCTGGCCAGTTCGGCCTGGTCGACATAGCCCTGCGTGTCGGGCTCGTAATGGCCGCGCAGGCGGTAGGTGTAGGTTTCGAGCAGGTAGGGCTTGCCGGTGGCGCGGATGCGCGCGAGCGCGTGCAGCGTGGCGCGCCGCACCGCCTCGACGTCGTTGCCGTCGACGGTCTGCGACTCCATGTTGTAGGCCGAGGCGCGCGAGCTGATGTGCGCGACGTTCATGGTCTCGCCGCGCGCGACGAAGGCCTGCCACTGGTTGTTCTCGCAGACATACAGGATCGGCAGGTTCCACACCGCCGCCAGGTTCAGCGACTCGTGGAAGATGCCTTCGCACGCGGCGCCGTCGCCGAAGAAGCAGACCACCACGCCCTTGCCGCCGGTCATGCTCATCGACAGCGCGACGCCGGGCGCCATCGACAATTCGCCGCCGACGATGGTTGAGGTCAGCAGCACGCCGAGCTCCTTGGCCGAGATGTGGAGCGAGCCGCTCTTGCCCTTGCAATAGCCGTCGCGCCGCCCCATGACCTCGGCCAGCATGCGGCCCGGTTCGGCGCCGCGCGCGAGCAGGTGGCCGGCGCTGCGGTGGTTGGTGAGGATCCGGTCGTCCGGTCCGAGCGCGCCGACCACGCCGACCGCGGCCGCCTCCTGGCCGACCGCCGTGCAGGTGCCCGGGAAGTTGCCGGCCGCGTGCAGGGCGACGAGCTTTTCCTCGTAGGCGCGGATCAGCAGCATGGATTGCAGCATTGAACGCGGTTCGGCGTTGGTGTTTATCGATGTCATATATTTGTCCTTGAAAAAAGCATGGGGTCGGAAAGGCGCCCGGTGCCGATGCCGGAATATAGCCAGAGGGCATATACGCATCGCTTTCATATTCATCACAGCGAATTGGTGCGCGCCCGGAATCGTGTGACTATGTGGATTGCAAGAATGTTTGCGAAACAAGGGAGGGGGATATGAACACGATCGACAATTGCGAGAGCTTCGGCGAATGCACCCGTCCGTTCGAGCGTACGGCGCAGTTCAACGACGCCCTGATCGACATCCTGGGCAACTTCAACAGCGACTATGTCGGCGGCGCCGATTTCCGCACCCTGTTCGACCGGCTGCTGGGCAACTTCCTCGCGCTCACGGAGTCCGAGTACGGTTTCATCGGCGAGATCCTCAAGTCCGGCGGCAAGCCCTACCTGCGCACCCACGCGATCACGAACATCGCCTGGAACGAGGAGACCCAGCGCTTCTACCAGGACAACATCGCCCGCGGGCTCGAATTCCGCAACTTGGGGACCCTGTTCGGGCGCGTGATCGAGCACGGGCACATGGTGATCTCGAACCACCCCGCGAGCGATCCGCGCGCCGGCGGGCTGCCGCCCAAGCATCCGGCGCTGGCGACGTTTTTCGGCATCCCCCTGTTCATGGGCAGCAATTTCGTCGGCATGCTCGGCATCGCCAACCGGCCCGGCGGCTACGACCGCGCGCTCGCGGCGCACCTGCGGCCCCTGATCTGCCTGACCGCGGCGATGATCGAGGCGGCCCGCGTGAACCAGATGCGGGCCTCCCAGGCGCAGCTGATCCACACCGAGAAAATGGCCGCGATCGGCACCCTGACGGCCGGGGTCGCGCACGAGATCAACAACCCGGCCAATTTTGCCCACGCCGGGGCGCAGACGCTGGGGGCCGAGCTGGAGCGCTTCCGCCATTTCCTGCTGGAACTGGCGGGCGACGACGCCGCGCCCGAGGTGCTGGCCAAGCTCAACGGGCACATCGACGGCCTGGCCGCGCAGGTCGACACCATCGTCGAGGGCACCATGCGCATCCGCAACCTCGTCAGGGACCTGCGCACCTTTTCGCGCCTCGACGAGGCCGACACCAAGGCGGTCGCGATCGCCGACAGCCTGCTGGCGACCATCCATTTGGTCAGCACCCAGTACCTGCACACGGTCGACATCGCCTGCGACCTGGCCGCCAACCCCGTGCTCGAGTGCCGCCCGGCCCAACTCAACCAGGTGTTCATGAATTTGATCGTCAACGCCTGCCAGGCGGTCGAGGCCAGGCTCGAGCGCGGCGACGCGCGCCCGGGGCGGCTTGAGATCAGCAGCCGCATCGACGGGGGCCACCTGCTGCTCGCGTTCTGCGACAATGGCTGCGGCATGCCGCCGGCCATGCTCGACCGCATCTTCGAGCCGTTTTTCACGACCAAGGGCGTGGGCGAGGGGAGCGGGCTCGGGCTGTCGATCTCGTTCGGCATCGTCGAAAAGCACCGCGGCGGCATCAGCGTCGAGTCGGTCGAGGGCGAGGGCACCAGTTTCACCGTGCGCCTGCCCTTGGCCCGGGACGGCGGTGATTGAGGCTTACGGATCGCTTACCGATGCGGACGCGGGCCTTTGCGGCCTGGTTCGCTCGGTGTAAGAATGGGTCATTACAATCGGCTTCAAAAGGGAGGCGGCGGCATGGGCCTGTTCAGCAAGCAGAAGCTCGATGAGATCGAGGCCAGGAGCGTGCCGCGCGCGGCGCTGCAGACGGTGCTGATCGTCGACGACGAGGCCGCAAACCGCGCGGTGATGGCGACCATTTTGCGCCCGCACTACCAGTTGCTCGAGGCGGCAGACGGCATGGAGGCGCTCGAGCTGGTCGAGGCGCTCGATCCGGCGGTTTCGCTGGCCTGCATCGTCAGCGATCAGCGCATGCCCAACCTGACCGGCGTCGAACTGTTCCAGCGCGTGCAGTCGATCATGCCGCTGACCGTGCGCATCATCGTGACCGGGTATGTCGATGTCGATTCGATCGTCGACTCGATTAACAAGGCGGAGATTTATAAGTTCATCGTCAAGCCGTTTGATGCTTATGATTTTTTGCTGACGGTGCGGCGCGGGGTGGAGTCGTATCAGATGCAGAGGCAGTTGAGCGAGTATCACCAAAGCCTGGCCGAGCAGGTGCGCGTGAGCGGGGAGGCGTTGGAGGAGAGCCGGCGCGAGCTGGTGGTCGCGCGGGGGGAAAGGGAGCGCGCGGAGTCTGCGCTCAAACGCAAACAAGCCAGGCAACGCCCGCGCCGCGCTTCAACGCGCAGCAAAAAATCGTAAACCCAAACCACCCACCACATCGTCCTCGCGAAGGCGGGGACCCATAGAACAGTTGCTATGAGCCAGCGTTCTATGGGTCCCCGCATGCCACGGTGTTGCAAAACGAAATTTGCGTCACTCGT
>JAZKIN010000115.1:0-8261 GCA_040384885.1 Pseudomonadota bacterium
GTCAGCTCATAGCAACCGTTCTATGGGTCCCCGCCTGCGCGAGGACGATGTGGTGGGTTTTGGAATTTCGCTGCTTAAGTTTGCGGCGCTAGTTCGGGGACTACGGATAAATGATTGAAACACTACCGTTTGGCGTCCAAGCAGTTTCGTGACATCATCGTGGCAAATCGTTTTCGCGTCAAAGGACAAAGATGGAAGAAGACAACGCAGGACGGGCTGGCGCGGGCGCCATCGTGGTCGGCACCAAGTCGTGGGTCGCCTACGTCGGCACGCTGCTGCTGGCGGTGGTGCTGTTTGGCGGCCTGCTGCCGCTCGCCTTCCTCTGGGACGAGATCGCGGCCGCCGTGGTGCTGGCCGTGTCGGCCCTGGTCGTCGGCTACCGCTTCCTGTCGCTGCGCAGCGTCCAGCTGTACTACGACGACATCGGGGTCTGGGTCTACTCTGGCATCCTGCCCTGGAAAAAAGGCGTCGCCGGCGTCAAGTGGCGCGACATGGACGAAGCCATTTTCGAACCCGGGTTCTGGAGCTGGGTCTCGGGCTCGTACTCCGTGCGCATCGGGCACCGCTTCACCAAGGCGAGCGAAATCTACCTCACCCATATCGGCGACGGGCGCGAAGTGGCCGCCCGTCTCAACGTGAAACAGCAGGAATTAATGCGCGCCGGCGTGATCGATTGATCGTCGCCGTATCCGTACATACGAGCCGCAACTACTGGCGGTAAATACAAGTCATAAGGTGGTCCAAATATGTTGAAAAAGAAGATAGCGCTCGCCGCCGTGCTGGCGATGTTCGCCGTGGCGCCCGCAAGCGCCGCCAAGTCCAAAAAAAGCGGCGGCAAGGCCAAGTCGGGCAAGACGGTCAAGGCGCGCGGCGCCAAGGCCAAGGCGCCCGTGGCAGCGCGCAAAGCCGTGGCACCGGCCCCGGCGCCGGTGGTCGACACCGGCAGCCGCCAGGACCGCGCCTTCAATACCCTGAGCATGCGCTTTTTGGGCGAACTTTGGCGCATCGACCCCGAAAGCGCGATCGCGGCCGGCAAATACGAAACCGCGGCCCGCCTGACGCTGCCCAACGTGGCCACGCGCGCCCAGCAGGTCATGTTCGCCGACGAATGGCTCGAAAAATTCGCGCGCCTCGATCCGCGCCAGCTGTCGGACAAGCAGCGCACCGACCTCGCCCTGCTGACCAATAAACTCAACGCCGACCGCTGGTACCTGACCACCTTCCGCGAGTTCGAATGGAATCCCTCGCTCTACAACGTGGCCGGCCCGATCGACATGGTCCTCAACGCGAGCTACGCGTCCAAGCCGCAGCGCCTGCGCACCCTGCTCGCGCGCATCGCCGGCGTGCCCGCCTACTACAAGGCGGCGCGCGAGAGCATCACCACCCCGACCCACGAGCACACCCAGCTCGCCATCAAGCAGGCGCCCGGCACAATCGCTCTCTTGGGCGACCTGCGCAAGGAGATGCTCGAATCGATCCTCACGCCGGCCGAGAAGACCCTGGCCGCACAGCGCGTGGCCGCCGCAATCGACGCCGTCCACGGCTACGTGGCCCAGCTGACCACGCTCGATGCCTTGCAGCAGGCGACCAGGAGCGCGCGCTCGTTCCGCATCGGCCAGGCCATGTACGAGGCCAAATTCAGGCACGACATCCAGTCGGGCAGCAGCGCCGAGCAAACCTACCGCAAGGCGCTGGCCGCGCGCGAACTGCTGCTGGTACAGATGAACACCCTGTCCGACGATTTGTGGACCAAGGTCATGGGCAATGCGGCCAAGCCGTCCGACCGCTCCGCCAAAATCGGGATGGTGATCGACCAGCTCTCGATCCGGCACGTGGCGCGCGCCGACTTCTTCCCCGAGATCCGGCGCCAGATTCCGCTGCTGCAGGAATTCGTGATCGCCAAAGACCTGCTCACGCTCGACCCGGACAAGCCGCTGACGGTGCGCGAGACCCCGATGTACCAGCGCGGCGTGGCCGGCGCGAGCATCGAGGCGCCAGGGCCGTACCGCCCGCAGGACCGCACCTACTACAACGTCACGCCGCTCGATAGCGACACGCCGGAGGCGGCCGAGAGCAAACTGCGCGAGTACAACCACTGGATTTTGCAGATCCTGAACATCCACGAGGCGATCCCCGGCCACTATGCGCAGCTGGTGCACGCGAACAAATCGCCGTCGCTGATCAAATCGCTGTTCGGTAACGGCGCGATGGTCGAGGGCTGGGCCGTTTACGGCGAGCGCATGATGCTCGAGAACGGCTTCGGCGACAACGCGCCCGAGATGTGGCTGATGTACTCGAAGTGGAACCTGCGCAGCGTCACCAACACGATTTTGGACTACAGCGTGCACGTGCTCGGCATGCAGGAGCAGGAGGCGGTCGACATGCTCACGCGCCAGGCGTTCCAGACCCGCAGCGAGGCGACCGAAAAATGGCACCGCGCGCAGGTCAGCTCGGTGCAGCTGACCAGCTACTTCAGCGGCTACAGCGAGATCATGGAATTGCGCGAGGAGCGCAAGCAGGCGCTCGGCCCGCGCTTCGTGCTCAAGGAATTCCACGACAAATTCCTCAGCTATGGCAGCGCGCCGGTGCGCGTCATCAAAGAGCTCATGCAATAACATGCGCAAGGCGGCCAGGCGCATGCTGACCCTCGTGCTCACCAGCGTGCTGGCCGCCTACGCGCTGGCCTGCATCGCGCTGTTTTTGATGCAGCGCTCGATGATCTACTTCCCCCAGCCGCGCACGCTGGCGACGCCCGTCATGGCGCTCGAGGTGCCGGGCGCGCGGCTCAATGTGTCGGTGCTGCCGCGCGCGGGCGCCAAGGCGCTGGTCTACTTCGGCGGCAACGCCGAGGACGTCGCGGCCAGCCTGCCGTCGCTGGCGCGGCTATTCCCGCAGCATGCGCTGTACCTGATGCACTACCGCGGCTACGGCGGCAGCACCGGCAAGCCGACCGAAGCGGCGCTCGCGGCCGACGCGCTCGCGCTGTTCGACCGGGTCCACGCGCAGCATCCGCAGGTGCTGGCGATGGGACGCAGCCTTGGCAGCGGCCTCGCGGTGCGGCTGGCCAGCATGCGGCCGGTGTCACGGCTGGTGCTCGTGACGCCGTACGACAGCATCGCCGCGATCGCCGCCGGCCAGTTCCCGTATTTCCCGGTCCGCTGGCTGCTGACCGATAAATTCGAATCGTGGCGCTATGCGCCCAAGGTCGGCGCGCCGACCACGATCCTGGCCGCGCAAAACGACACCTTGATCCCGCCGGCCAGCTCGCGGCAATTGCAGGCGCGCTTCAAACCGGGCCTCGCATCCTACGTGCTGGTTCCCGACGCCGGCCACAACACCATCTCCGGCGAACCCGTCTACGAGGCCGCACTCGCCCAAATCGCGCGCGAATGAGGTTGTCGCAAAACTTGAAATGCGCCGCGTGATTCGCAGAAATCGCGACATCACTAGCCTCTGACAACTCAAACCAACATCGTCCCCGCATGCGCGAGGACGATGTTGGTTTTTGTTACTTATTTTTTCGACGCGATTTCTAAAGCGTCTTAGGTCCACTCCAGCGCATTGCCCCCCTTTCGCGACAGCCTCGAATAGGGGGGCGATGCGGCAAGCCAAGCAATGGCTTGATCTAGCTCAATAGTACGCTCTGTTTATTGCAGTTTTGCCATGATACCCTTTCCTTCGATCAATACCGTTGGGGGGATCGGATGGGCATCAAAGAGCTTGCAATAGAACTGGACAGCCTGCTGACCGAGCGCGCCGAGATCAACAAGGATCTGGCGCTGGCCAAGAGCGCGGGGCGCCTGACGATCGCGCTGCACCTGCGCGAGTCGCTGTGCCATTACGACCGGTGGATCAAGGATAAACGCGACGAGATCGCGCAGCTCGAGGAAATCGTGGAGGAGCGCGTATCCGGCGCCATGGACGAACTGCGAGCGTTGCAACTCGCGCAGCAGCCGGGCTTGCGGCTTCCCTGAAGCGCGCCTGCGGGGGCGGCGGGGACGGTGCTAGACTGGCGGGACCGACCATCCTGAAGGAACCCCATGCGAATCATGCTGCTTGCCGCCATCAGCCTTGCCGTCCTTGGCGCGCAAGCGCGCGCGGCCGAATCCGACATTCACAAGCTCGCCTGGCTGTCGGGGTGCTGGCAGAGCGACACGGGCGAACCGGGTTCGGGCGAACAATGGAGCGCGCTGGCCGGCGGCACCATGCTCGGTGCGGGCCGCACCGTCAGGCAGGGCAAGACGGTCGACTTCGAGTTCATGCAGTTGCGCACGCTCGACGACGGCAGGCTCGCCTTCGTGGCCCATCCGGCGGGGCAGCCGACGGCGACGTTTCCCTTGCTGCGCATCAGCGCCGTCGAGGTGGCGTTCGAGAACCCCAAACACGATTTCCCGCAGCGCGTGGTCTATGCGCGCGAGGGCGAGGCGAAGCTGCGCGCGCGCATCGAAGGCATGCGCGGCGGCAAAATGAAGGTGGTGGAGTTTCCCATGAGCCGGGTCAGCTGCGACGCCGGTGCGGCGCGCGCGGGCGCCGGATAGCGGTCGGGCTGCGGTGCGGCCACGGCGCAAGCAGGCGGGCGGCAGCGCGCACGCGACACTGCGGCGCGCCTAGGCGGCTCAGGCCGGTTCTTCGGGGGCCTGGGTCGCCTTGACGAACATCGGCGCGATCAGGAGGCCGAGTTCGTACAACAGGCACATCGGGACGGCCAGCGACAGCATGCTCACCGCGTCGGGCGGGGTCACGATGGCGGCGACGATGAACGCGCCCACAAAGGCGTAGCGCCGCACTTCCTTGAATTTGTCGATGCTGACGATCCCCATGCGCACCAGGATCACGACCACCACGGGCACCTCGAAGGTGGCGCCGAAGGCGAGGCACATCGACATGACGAAATCGAGGTAGTTTTCGATGTCGGGCATGACCGCGATCGACGCCGGCGCGATCGCCCCGATGAAGCTGAACACGCGGTTGAACACGAAAAAATAGCAGAACGCGACCCCGGCGATGAACAGCAGCGACGAGGAGATCACGAGCGGCAGCACGAGCCGCTTTTCGTGCGTGTAGAGACCGGGCGCGATGAAGGCCCACAGCTGGTAGAACACCCACGGCAGCGCGATGATGAACGAGACCACCAGCGCCACCTTCATGGGCACCATGAACGGCGAGATGACGCCGGTGGCGATCATGGTCGAGCCGGCGGGCAGGGCGTTGACCATCGGCGCGGCCACGAAATTGAATATCGTGGTCGGGCCGGGGAAGATCATCAGGCCGATGCAAATGACCGCCACCCCGATCACGGCGCGCATGACGCGGTTGCGCAGCTCGATCAGGTGCGAGATGAAGGTCTCTTCGACGGGGGCTTTGTCTGTCATGTAGAAGAGCGCGGGTTAGAAGAACGACTGGGTGGAGGTGGCGCGTGGACGGTGTTTACGCACGCGCGCGGCACCGGAGATGATATGCGTCTTGCCACCGTGGCGCTGCTTGTACCAACCCGGCACGGCCGAATTGCGAGACAGCTTTTTGCGCCGGAAGTCGCGCGCCTTGCGCTCGAGGTCCGACATGCTCGCCTTGGGCGTGAAGCTGCCGCGCCAGGCCGCCGCCGCCGCGTCGTCGTCGACGTCCTCGACATGCTGGCCGAGCGACTGTTCGACCTCGTTGCGGATCGACTGCGCGCTGTCCTGGACTTCTTTTTTCAGCTCGCGCAGCTCTTCGAGCTCGATCTCGCGGCTTACTTCGGTTTTGATATCGTGCAGGTAGCGTTGCGCGCGCCCGTACAGGGTCCCGACCATGCGCGCCACCTTGGGCAGCTTCTCAGGGCCGATCACAACAAGTGCCACAACGCCGATGATGGCGATTTTCGTGAGTCCGAGGTCGATCATTGAATGTCAAAGCAGCTGTCCGGGCGCACGCGGCGCACGGGCATCAGTGCTTTGTTTTCTCTTTCGTGTCGACGTCGATGGTGGATTTGTCGGCGAGCTCGCCGGTGCGCGCAGGCGGCGCGTTTTTATCTTCGTCGCCCTTGATGCCGTCTTTGAAGCCCTTGACGGCCTTGCCGATGTCGCCACCCATGTTGCCGAGCTTTTTGGTGCCAAAGATCAGAATGACCACTACCAGCACAATCGCCCAATGAATCCAGCTAGTTCCACCCATGCTATTTCTCCTTGCAGCGCGAAGGCGCCCGCGAATACGTCAAATGAATCTGCTTACGGCCAAAGCGGCGGCCTGTTGCCACAGTATACGCGATGTGTGGATCGCATGCGGCTAGCTAACGCTGGCCACGCCATGGCCGGGGACCGCCGTACATGTGCAGGTGCAGATGGTACACCTCTTGACCACCGTCGGGGCCGCTATTAATGAGCGTCTTGTAGCCGCCCCCGGGCGTGCCGTCGGCGTCGTAGCTCACGGCGCAACCGTGCTCCGCAGCAAGTTTCGGCGCGAGCGCCAGCATCTTGCCCAGCAGGGCCGTGTGGCCCGCGTCGCAGTCGGACAGGGTCGCCACGTGCAGCTTCGGTATGACGAGCAGGTGCACGGGCGCGGCCGGATTGATGTCCTTGAAGGCCAGCAATTGCTCGTCCTCGTAGACGATCGTGGCCGGGATTTGCTTCGCGGCGATTTTGCAGAACAGGCAGTCGGTCATGCTCACTCCCGGATTAATGTTTGTCGTTCTCGGCGGCGTCGCGCAGCACGTCCTTGCGCGCGGCTTTTTCTTCGATGCCGGAGACGCCCTCGCGCCGCGCGAGCTCGTCGAGCACCTGTTGCGGCGTCAGGCCGAACTGGGCCAGCATGATGAGCGAATGGAACCACAGGTCGGCGCATTCGTACAATACCTTGGAGGCGTCGCCGTCGACGCGCGCATCCTTGGCGGCCATCACGGTCTCGGTCGCCTCTTCGCCGATTTTTTTCAAGATGGCGTCGTCGCCCTTGGCGAACAGGCGCGACACGTACGAGCTCGCCGGGTCGCCGCCGTTCTCGATCTTGCGCGATTCGATGACCGCGGCCAGCCGGGCCAGTGTGACGCTCATGGGGTCTTCTTCGCGTTGGATGGGTAGAACGTGGCCGGGTCGCGCAGCACCGGGTCGGCCTCGACCCAGTCGCCGCTGGCGGCGTCGCCCTCGAATTTTTGGTAGAAGCACGAGTGGCGCCCGGTGTGGCAGGCGATGCCGCCGGTCTGCTCGATCGTCAGCAAAATGACGTCCTCGTCGCAGTCGAAGCGGATCTCGAGCACCTTCTGGGTGTGGCCCGATTCCTCGCCCTTGTGCCACAGCTTGCGGCGCGAGCGGCTCCAGTAGACGGCCTCGCCCAGCTCCACCGTTTTGGCGAGCGCGTCGCGGTTCATCCAGGCGAACATCAGCACGTCCTTGCTGCCGGCCTCCTGCGCGATCACCGGCACCAGGCCGTTTTCGTCCCAGTTGACCTTGAGCAGCCATTTGGCGTTGCCCGCGCTGGCGATCGGCGCGTTGGCGGTCGGCGGGTTGGCGCCCGACACATTAGCGGTTTCATTAGCCATGCCGTAATCCTTGTTTAATTACTAAAACAAACGTGGGTGGGCATCAGTCCAGCCGCATCGGAATGCCCTGCGCGGCCATGAAGCGCTTGGCCTCCTGCACCGTGTGCTGCCCGTAGTGGAAGATGCTGGCCGCCAGCACCGCGTCGGCGTGGCCCTTGAGGATGCCGTCGGCCAGGTCCTGCAGGCCGCCCACGCCGCCCGAGGCGATCACGGGGATGCCGACCGCGTCCGACACGCCGCGCGTGAGCCCGAGGTCGAAGCCGACCTTGGTGCCGTCGCGGTCCATGCTGGTGAGCAAAATTTCGCCGGCGCCCAGCGACTCCATCTTGCGCGCCCATTCGATCGCGTCGAGGCCGGTCGCGCGCCGTCCGCCGTGGGTGAACACCTCCCACTTGCCGGGCGCGGTTTGCTTGGCGTCGATCGCGACGACGATGCATTGCGAGCCGTGCTTTTGCGAGGCCTCGAACACGAGCTCGGGGTTGGTCACGGCCGAGGTGTTCATGCTGACCTTGTCGGCGCCGGCGTTGAGCAGGCGGCGCACGTCGGCGACCTGGCGCACGCCGCCACCGACTGTGAGCGGAATGAACACGGTCGAGGCGACCGCCTCGATGATGTGCAAAATGAGGTCGCGGCCGTCGCTCGAGGCGGTGATGTCGAGGAAGGTGATCTCGTCGGCGCCCTGTTCGTCGTAGCGGCGCGCGATTTCGACCGGGTCGCCGGCGTCGCGCAGCTCGGTGAAGTTGACGCCCTTGAC
>JAZKIN010000116.1:0-34442 GCA_040384885.1 Pseudomonadota bacterium
ACAGACCGGGGTCAGACCCGGGTCTGACCCCGGTCTGTCCCCGGTCTGTCCCCGGCTCGGTCCGGTTGTTGCACGGCAGTGCCCGGATTCGGACACTGGTGAACGGTGGCGGGCATGCGCGGCAATCGCTCGGCGCCTGGAAAATGCGCTTTTACCCCACGGCGCGCCTTTTGATCCATTGGCACGGTCTTTGCTGTTATGGCTGCAAGTGCAACCAGAACAAGCGCAGCAAACATGGACCAGCCCATCAGCAACAAGACCATCAACCGTCGCCGCCGACTCCAGATCGCGGTCGCCGTCGGCGTGCTCGCCTCGCTGTCCGCGGCCGCATGGGGCGTCAACCGGGTGGTGCGTCCGAGCATGAACGCGGGCGAGATCGTCGTCGCCGAGGTCCGACGCGGTAATATCGCCAACACCATCAGCGCCGCCGGCGTCGTCATCCCCGTGCACGAGGAACTCGTGACGAGCCCGATCCAGACGCGCGTCGCCAAGGTCCACGCCAAGCTCGGCCAGGAGGTCAAGGCCGGTGAGTTGCTGCTCGAACTCGACAGCCAGGCGCTGCGCCTCGCTGCCGACAGCCTCAAGGAGCAACTTGCCCAGCAAGAGAACCGGATCCTCGGCATGACGCTCGAGATGGAACAAAAGCGCAAGCAGCTCGTGAGCAATATCGAACTGCTCGAGCTCGACCTCCAGAGCGCGCGCGTCAAGTGGGAGCGGTACCAGACGCTGCGCAAAAGCGGCGCCGTCTCGGGCGAGGACATGCTCACCGCCGAACTGAACGTCAAACGGCGCGAGATCGAGTTGCGCCAGCAGCGCGAACTCATCGACGACAACCGGCGCGCCACCTCGAGCAGCGTCGAAGGCGCGCGCCTGCAAAAGACGATCCTCCAGAAACAGATGGCGCAGCAGCAGCAGTTGCTCGGCCAGACCCAGGTGCGCGCGCCGTTCGCCGGCATGCTGACCTCGCTCATGGCCGAGGAGGGCGCGAGCGTGGCCACGGGCCAGCTCGTCGCCAAGGTGTCCGAGTTGAACAACTACCGGGTCGAGGCCTCGGTCTCGGACTTCCACGCCAACATCCTCAACCCGGGCCAGCTCGTGCGCGTCGAGCAGGGCGGCCAGCGCCTGCCCGGCAAGGTGCACACGATCTTGCCCGAGATCCAGAACGGCAGCATCAAATTGATCGTCCACCTCGACCAGCCCAGCCATCCGCTGCTGCGCAACAAGATGCGCGTCGACGTCAACATCGTCACCGAGGAAAAGTCCGGCACCCTTGTCATCGACAACGGGCCGGCCTTCAACGGCAAAGGCCGCCAGAACGTGTTCGTGCTGCGCGACGGGGTCGCCTACAACACCGTGCTCGAGGTCGGCAGCGGCGACGGCAAGGCGGTCGAGATCGTCTCCGGCGCCAAGGCCGGCGAGCGCGTGATCGTCTCGGGCATGGCGCGCCACAAGGACCAGGACACGGTGCGCATCACCAAGTAAGCCGCTTCGACGCCCTAACAAACGCATCAGACACATCAAACACAACAAACGCATCAAACACAACAAACGCACCAAACACAACGCACGATCAACCAACGAGACCAGTCATGATCAAATTAGACAACGTGAGCAAAACCTACCAGACAGACAAAGTGGAAACACTGGCGCTAAAAGAAATCAATCTGCACTTAAAAAAAGGCGAGTTCGTCGGCATGATGGGCCCCAGCGGTTGCGGCAAGAGCACCCTGCTCAACCTGATCGGCCTGCTCGACCGCCCCGGCTCGGGCACGATCTCGGTCGACGGCATCGCGCTCAAGTCGTACAAGGACAAGGAGGTCGCCAAGCTGCGCAACAGCACCTTCGGTTTCATCTTCCAAAGCTTCCATTTGATTAACGACCTGCGCGTGATCGACAACGTCGAGCTGCCGCTGCTGTACCGCAGCTTGCCGGCGGCCGAGCGGCGCCAGATGGCGCGCGAGGCGCTCGAGAAAGTCGGCCTCGGCGCGCGCATGGACCATTACCCGAACCAGCTCTCGGGCGGCCAGCAGCAGCGCGTGGCGATCGCGCGCGCGATCGTGGGCAAGCCGCAGGTGTTGCTCGCCGACGAGCCGACCGGCAACCTCGACAGCAAGATGGGCGCCGAGGTCATGGAGATCCTGCTCAAGCTCAACCGCGAAGGCACGACCGTGGTCATGGTCACCCACGACGAGCGCGAGGCGCAGCGCGTCTCGCGCATCGTGCGCGTGTTCGACGGCCAGCTGGTCGCCTAAGGGGCGCGCATGTTCAAAAATTATCTATTGACCGCCTACAAGGTCTTCATGCGCCGCAAGCTGTTCACGGCGATCAACCTGCTGTGCATCGTGCTCACGCTGGTGGTGCTGCTGGTCATCACCGCGATGCTGCAGCACGCCTTCTATCCGGTCGGCGTGGAAGGCAGGAGCGAGCGCTTCCTGCAAGTGCTCAAGGTCGAGCTGCGCGGACCGGCCGGCAAGACGGGGCACCGTCAAATCAGCACGCCGGTCGGCTACAAGATCATCGACAAATACTTCCGCCCCATGAAATCGGTCGAGCTGGTGTCGGCCGTCACGCTGCCGCGCACGGTGTCGGTCTACCAGGAAGGACGGGTCACCACGGTCGAGCTGCGGCGCGCCGACGCCAACTACTGGAAAATCCTCGACTTCACCGTGTTGTCGGGCCGGGTGCCGGACGAGGACGATGTGCAGAAAGGCCGTTTTGTCGCCGTGCTCAACGCCACCACGGCGGCCAGGCTGTTTCCCGGCCGCGCCGCGCTCGGGCAACAGCTCACCGCCGGCGGACAGCGTTTCGAGGTCATCGGCGTGGTCGAGGACGAAATGCATGTCAACGCCTACGCCGACATCTGGGTGCCGGTGACGACCTTTCCCTCGACCAGCTACAAGAACGACATGAACGGCGAATTCGCCGCCCTGTTGCTGGCCCGGAGCGCGGACGATATCCCCCAAATCCGCGACGAGGTCGCGCTGATCGCCAAGAACATGCAGTTCGACGATCCGGTCAAATGGAATGAAGCCATATTCTGGGCCGACAGCAAGCTCGACATGTTTGCGCGCGAGATCATGGGACAACAGAACCAGGCCGATTCCGGTTCCGGCCGCCTGCTCGCCGTGATCGGCGCACTGATGCTTTTGTTCATGCTGCTGCCGGCGCTCAACCTCGTCAACCTGAACATGGGCCGGATCATGGAGCGCAGCTCCGAGATCGGGGTGCGCAAGGCGTTCGGCGCGACCAGCGCGCAACTGGTCTGGCAGCTCGTGATCGAGAACATCCTGCTGTGCGTCGTGGGCGGCCTGATCGGCCTGCTGTGCGCCCAGGGCGTGCTGATGTGGCTCGGAAACTCTGACCTGATTCCCTACACAAAGATCAACGTCAACCTGGCCGTGTTCGGCTACGGCATGCTCATCACCATCGTGTTCGGCCTGCTTTCGGGCGTCATCCCCGCCTGGAAGATGTCGCGCCTCGACCCCGTATTCGCTCTGAAGGGAGCCGCTTGATGTTCCGCCACCTGCTTAAACTCGTCTGGAAACGCAAAGCCAGAAACCTCATGCTGAGCCTGGAGATCCTGCTCGCCTTCGTGATCGTGTTCGCCGTCACCTGCTTCGCCGTGCGCAACTACCAGCTGTACCAGTTGCCGATCGGCTTCGAATACCGGGACGTGTGGACCGCCGACATCAAACCGGCCGAGAACGACTACAACGCGGGCAGCTTCGATCCCCGGGTGTACGACCAGCTCAAGCGCGGGCTCGAGGCCTTGCCCGAAGTCGAGCGGGTCGGGTTCGCGGGCGGCACGCCGTTCACCCGCCGCACCATGCGCACCGAATTCAACCTGCCGGGCAACGGCAGGCGCGTGTCGGCCGACATGGCCGAGCTAAGCGACGACGCCTTCGCCATTTCCGGCATCAAGGTCGTCGAGGGCCGCGCGTTCTCGGCCGAGGACGAGGGCGCCCCCGGCACCCCGGTGGTGCTCAACCGCAGCATGGCCGAGTTGTTGTTCCCGGGCGAGTCCGCGATCGGCAGGCAATTCACCGACAGCGAGGCCGAGACCAAGGAAAAGCGCATGTTCAAGGTCGTCGGCGTGGTCGAGGAGTACCGCAACCAGGGCGAATTGATGAATCCGGTTAACTTCATCCTGATGCGCTTCTCCCCCCTGTCGAGCAAGGATTCCGTCTGGACCGTCATGCTCAAGGTCAAGCCGGGCACCGAGCGCATGTTCGAAGCCAAGCTCAGCGAGCGGCTCAAATCGATCCGCAACGACTGGAGCTACGAGATCTCGCCGCAGGACGCGATGCGCGCGGACCGGCTCAAAAGTGCGCTCGGCCCCTTGATCGCGATGGCGGTGGTGGCCGTGTTCATGCTCGTGATGGTCGCGTTCGGCCTGTTCGGGGTGCTATGGCAAAACACCACCCAGCGCATCCCCGAGATCGGCCTGCGGCGCGCGCTCGGCGCCAGCGCCGGCCACATCTACCGCCAGATCATCGCCGAACAAATGCTGCTCAGTTCGGTGGCGATGCTCGCCGCGCTCGTGCTGCTGGTGCAGCTGCCGCTCACGGGTGCGTTCGGCGACAGCCTCGGCTGGGACGTGTTCCTGCTCGCGACGGTGCTGTCAATGGCGGTGATCTATCTGATATCCTTGCTGTGCTCCATCTATCCCGGCTGGCGTGCCGCCCGGCTCAGCCCGACCGAGGCGCTGCATTACGAGTGAGCGACAAGAAACAATGAACCACATCAGAACGCAACGCATCCTCATCGTCGACGACGACGCCGCGGTACAGGTCTCGGTGGCCCTGCTGCTCAAACAGTCGGGCTTCGAGGCGCTGTGCTGCGACGACCCGAAGCAGGCGCTGGCCCTGCTCGCGGCGCAACCGGTCGACCTGGTCCTGCAGGACATGAATTTTTCGATGCAGACCAGCGGCGAGGAGGGCCTCGCGCTGCTGGCCCGGATCAAGCAGCGCCACCCTTTGCTGCCGGTGTTGCTGATGACGGCCTGGGGTTCGATCGCGCTCGCGGTCAAGGGGGTCAAGGCGGGCGCGGCGAATTTCTTCACGAAGCCCTGGAACAACGCCCAGCTCGTCGAGCTCATCAAAGCCACGCTCGAGCTCGGCGAGGCGCCCGGAACGGCCCGCCTGACGCGCGCCGCGCTCGACGCCCAGTACGATTTCGGCGGCATCGTCGGCGAGCACCCGGCCCTGCTGCGCGTGCTCGCCACGCTCGGCCAGGTCGCACGCACCAAGGCGCCGGTGCTGATCCTCGGCGAGAGCGGCACCGGCAAGGAGCTCGTGGCCGACGCGATCCACCGCAACAGCACGCGCGCGGCATTGGCGCCGGTCAAGATCAACATGGGCGCGATCACACCCTCGCTGTTCGAAAGTGAAATGTTCGGCCATGTGCGCGGCGCCTTCACCGACGCCAGGGCCGACCGCAAGGGCTATGTCGCGAGCGCCAACGGCAGCACCCTGTTCATGGACGAGATCGGCGAACTGAACCGCGCCGACCAGGTCAAACTGCTGCGCGTGCTGCAGGACCAGAGCTACCTGCCGGTCGGCGCCAGCCGGGCCGAGCAGGCCGACATCCGCGTGGTTTCGGCCACCAACCAGGAGCTCGCCGAACTGGTCGCCTCGGGCGAGTTCCGCGAAGACCTGTTCTACCGCCTGAACCTGATCACGATCCGGCTGCCGCCGCTGCGCGAGCGGCGCAGCGACATCGCGCTGCTGGCGCGGCACATCGTCGCCACGGTCGCGGCCGGCTACGGACTCGGCGCGGTCGGCCTGAGCGCGCAGGCGCTCGACTGGCTCGGCGCGCAGCCTTGGCCGGGCAACATCCGCCAACTCAAGCAGACGCTAGAACGCACCCTGCTGCTGGTCGACAAGCGCGAGCTCACGCACCTCGACTTCATGAACGCCGAGCAAGGCGTCGACAGCCAGGGCCAGGGCCTCGGGGTCGACGGCATGACGCTCGAGCAGGTCGAGCGCCATATGATCGGCAAGGCCATGCTCCAGCACCAGGGCAATATCTCGCGCGTGGCCAAGACGCTCGGCCTGAGCCGCACGGCGCTGTACCGGCGGCTCGAGCGGCACGGCCTCGGCCCCGCGCACGACGGCGACGGGGACGGCCAATGAGCTTGCGGCGGCGCATGCACGCGTATGTGCTCGGCCTGCACCTGGTGTTCTTCGCGCTCACGATCGGGCTCTACCGGACGCAGCTGGGATTGTTCGTCGGGCTCGAAGTGCTGCTGTTGCTGACGCTGGCCGGCGGCTTCCACCTCGTCAACCGCGCGCTCGAACCGTTCGACTACACGCGCCGCTTCCAGGACCTGCTGCAGGACCAGGAATACGGCGCGCGCATGAAGGGCGGCGGCGCCAGCGAGATCGCGGCGCTGGTGCGCATGTTCAACAAGATGCTCGACGCGCTCTACCAGGAGCGGCTCGCGCTCGGCGAGCAACAGGGCTTCCTCGACCGCCTGCTCGAGGCGACCCCGAGCGCGGTGCTCGTGTTCGACTTCGACTCGCGCATCAGCCTGGTCAACGCGAGCGCGCAGGCGCTGCTGGGGCTCGAACCGGCGCAGGCCAAGGGCCAGCCGCTCGCCCATTGGCTAGGCGGCGAAGGGCAGTTGCGCGCCACCGCAAGCGCCGGCGAGCGCGCCCGCTGCCTGAGCCTGCTCGGGCAGTTGGCCGCGCTCGCGCCCGGCGAGAAAGCCATGCTGACCGACCCCGACGGGCGGCGCTACCGCGGCCAGCGCGGCCAGTTCGTCGACCGCGGTTTCGCGCGCCACTTCCTGCTGCTCGAGGAGCTCACGGCCGAGCTCGAGAATTCGGAGCGCGGCGCCTATGAAAAACTGATACGGGTGCTCGCGCACGAGGTCAACAACACGGTGGCGGCGACCGGCTCGGTGCTCGAATCGCTGCTGTACTACCGCAGCCAGCTTGCCGAGCGCGACAGCGCGGACTTCTGCACCGCGATCGTGGCGGTGCAGCGGCGCAACGTGAGCCTCGGCGAATTCATCGAGCGCTTCACGCGCGTGGTCAAGATGCCCGAGCCCGAGTTGCGCCCGACCTCGGTCAAGGAGATGATCGACGACATCCTCTGGCTCAACCGCGAGCAATGCAAGAGCCGCGGCATCGAGATCGGATGGAGCCGCTGCGACGCCGTGGCGGCGCTGCCGATGGACCGGCAATTGATGGAGCAGGCGATGCTCAACATCGTCAAGAACGCGATCGAGGCGGTCCAGGCGGTCCAGGCGGGCAAGGACGAGACGGGCCGCGGAGGCGGGCACGTGCACCTGGAGCTCGCGCACGGGGCGGACGGCGTCACGCTGTCGGTGACGGACTCGGGCGATTTGCTCGGGCAGTTGCCGGCGCACCAGTTGTTCACGCCGTTCTTCACGACCAAGAAGGGCGGGCAGGGCATCGGCTTGTTGTTCGTGCGCGAAGTGCTGACGCGGCACGGCTTTGGCTACCGGCTGGCTGCCACGGGCCAGGGCGAGACGCGGTTCGATATCTACCTGACGCGTACGCCGGACTAGAACGGGCGTTCACGGAACGGGGCGCCGATAGAAATCGCGCACGCCGAACCTATAAAAACCTAAACCAACATCGTCCTCGCGCAGGCGGGGACCCATAGAACGGTTGCTATGCAGCACTGTTCTATGGGTCCCCGCATTCGCGAGGACGATGTTGGTTTAGGGTTTTCTACAGTATCAAGGTCGCGATTTCTGTCACGTCAAACATTGATTTCGCGCGCGCCTATGCGAGGACGACGTGCTACTCCGACGGCGCATCCGCAGCGGCATCGACACTCGCGGGCGGTTTCGGCAGCCGCACCGTGAACGTGGTGCCGCTGCCCGGGGTCGAGGTCACGTCGATCGTGCCGCCGTGCGCCATCGCGATCTCCTGGGCCACGTACAAGCCCAGTCCGAGGCTTGTCGGCGGGCGCCCGTCGCCCCCCTCTTCGTTCGCGGCAAGCTGCACCAGCGGACGGAAAATCGTCAGCAGCGACTCGGCCGGAATGATGTCGCCCTTGTTGTTAACCTGGATCAGCACGCAGCCCGCCTCGGGCGACACCGCCATCGCCACCGGCTCGCCCTTGGTGCCGTACTGGGCCGCGTTGACGAGCAGGTTGACGAACAACTGGTGCAACCGCACGGGATCGAACTCCGCCGTCACGTCGCCCTCGGCGCTGAGCACGAAGTTGGTGTCGGGGTGGGTCGCGCTCGCGTCCTCGATCGTCGCCTCGCAGACCATCTTGATGTCGGTCAGCTGCAGCGTGATCGGCATGCCGCTGCCGAGCTGGGTGCGCGTGTAGCCGAGCAGGTCGTCGACCATGCTCGCCATCAGGCGGGCGCTGCGGCGCACCCGCGCGCCGACCTGCGAGAGCACGTCCGGATCGGTGATGTTGCGCGCCAGCAGGTCGCCGGCCAGCGACATGGTCGCCAGCGGCGCGCGCAGGTCGTGCCCGAGGATCGCCAGGAACAGTTCGCGCGTCTGGTCGGCGCGCGCCGAGTAGGTCACGATCGATTCGGCCAGCGCCTGGTCGATCGCCTCGTTGAAGCGCACCATCTCGTAGCTGCTGGCCCCGGACATCTCGGTCAAGGTCGGCAGCCACAGGCGCAGCACCGAGGCGCGCAGCGCGCGGAACTCGGCGCTGAGCTGGGTCAGCGAAAAATTGCTCGCCTGCCTCAGCGCGCCATGGATCGCCGCGGCGCTCGGCTTGTCCTCGATATCCTCGTGCGCCATCCCCTGCGATTTGTCGTGCTGCTCCTGGCGCGTCTGGGAGGTCTTGATGTCGAGCGCGACGGCCTCGAGGATTTCGCGCGCGTGGTCGCGCAAGGCCATCGGCGTCATAGCGCCGGCGGCCGGTCCGAGCGTCTCGGCGAACGACTCCCACTCGGCCAAAATCTGGGCCATGTGCGTGTTGATGAACAAATCAAGTCTCATTGCCACTCCGTGTGCATCGGCGGATCGGGTTGCGCCACGCCTCGCGCTGTCGGGCGGCAAGATGGGGTATGGTCCCGTCTGTCAGCCCCGTGTGGAGGCGGACGAAATTATTTGCATCAGGATACCATTTAAGCGGTGGTGGCGTGCTTTTCGGTATACGCCCGTGCGCGACCGTTCGCAGCGGGCCAAGCCGCGCCTGCCGCTTGCGTCGGGGGGCTTAAGGCAGCGTCAGCAGCACCTTGACGGTGTCGTCGACCGAGCTTTTGTCGATATACGCGATCGAGCTCGGATCGGCCGCGACCGCTTTTTTGACGGCCGCGTCGCTGGCGTAGGCCTTGGGCGCCGCCCCCTTTCCCGAGAACTCGATCTTGGCCCAGCCGCCCTCGACCTGGGCGAGCGACTTGCCCGCGATCTTCTGGTAGAAGTCGCGCCGGATCGCCGATTCCTTGGCCTGGTCGATCGGGGTGAACTGGTTCGATTTTCCAAGAAAAAACTGCGCGGCCTGTTCGGAGAACATGCGCGAGGCCTGGTTCGCGGTGTTCGTGACGACGACGATCTGCGCGCTGACGGGCAACGCGCATAGCGTCCCCGCCATCAGCCACAAAACGAGCGCAAGCTTTTTCATCATGTTCTCCTAATTCGTGCCGTGCGTCGCGCAGACCGCGCGCGCCATTGTCCGGAATTAAAACAGGCGATCGTACGACAAGCGGACCATCGTGACGTTGCCACCGAAATTGTGCGAGACATCCGTGTGGCGGTCGAGCTGGGCCTTGACCGCGCTGCGCGAATCGAGGTCGTAGCGCAAGGTGAGCGAGGCCCGCTGGTACGACTGCGGCATGTAAATGCTGTGGTCGCTCGAGGTCTCCTTGTAGCGCGCGAAATTGAGGAACGGGGTCCAGCTGCCAAACCTGTAACCGGCGCCGAGGGTGAACGCCGGCGCCGTGACGCGGTAATCGATGGCGAAGTCGCGCGTCAGGCGCGTGAGCTCGCTGAGCACGAACCAGTTCTCGAAATCGAAGTTGGCGGCGACGCCGTAGGCCTTGAGTGCGGCCGAGTCGTCGAGGCCGATGCCGGGGTTGGTGCTGCGCACGTCGGCCTGCATGTAGATCGCGCGCAAGGTCATCGGGCCGCGCGTCAATTCGGCGTCGCCGCCGACGAGCTTGCTCCAGACGACCTCGGTCTTGCCGGCGTAGTAGAGGCGCTGGTACAAGGCGTCCTTGACCGTCTCCTTGCCGCCGAACATGCCTAGGCTCAGGTTGCCGTCGCCGACCTCATGCTTGTAGCGCAGGCTCACGCCGTTGTAGTTGGTCGCCTCCCAACCGTACAGTTCGGGCGGCACCGCCAGCCAGGGATAGGACACGCCGATGTCCTGGAAGTCCGAATAGTAGTACAGGGGAATGCGTTTGCGCCCGACCTGGATTTCCCAGTTGTTGCTCGGCGCGTAGCTCGCATAGGCCCATTGCACGTTCGGGGTCGGGTCGCTGCCGCGTGTGACGACCTGGGCGACGGCGTTGAATTGTTTGTTGAACGTGTATTTGACCTGGATGCCGGCGCGCGATTCGGGCGCCAGCGAAAAGCGCTCGCGGTACACGCCCGCGTTGCCCCAGTCGGCCGTGTAGCAGGGGCAGGCGTTGCCGTCGATCGTCGCCGGTCCCGAATAGTCGGCGGGCATGCTCGCACTGGTGATCTTGCCGCCGACAATAGACAGGAAACCGCTGACTTTGAAATTCGATTCGGCGGCCTCGTCGGCGGCCCTCGCGGGCAGGGCGGACAGGCCGGCGGCGCACGCGAGCACCGCCATGACAATTTTTCGGACTGGGGAACGAAGCTCGACCATGATCTGTCCTGTTCTTGCGCAACGCGCACAGTGCGCGCCGTCAGGGTCAGCCTTGCCGGGTGTTCCGCAGGGGGTGCATGCGGCCAGCAGGGTTGAGTAGCGCGTGAAAAAAGTATAACCCTTGCGCTACGCCAATGCACATTGCATAAGGGCGATGGGCAAAATACCTTACATCGACGCAACAACCGCCGCGCGACTTATCGTCTGTGAAAGCTTTCTCAGATAAGCGGCCGGCACGGCAAGGTGAAGTCGACGTGGTAGTGCTCGTCGTGCCTGATCCACGCCTTGCCCTGCATGAAGGGAATGTGGCGCTTGATGAATTCGCCCTGCCTGGCCCCGCCGAGCAAGGGGATGTAAGCGGGCTCGATGATCACGCGCTCGATGCGGATGCCGTTTTTTTGCGCCGCCGTGTGCAAAGCGGCGAGGTGATCGGCGATGGCCTCGAAATCGATGCGCAAATCCGCTGCGCGGCCGGCGGCGTCGAATTCGACGGCATAGCCGAACTTGTTGCCCGCGTGGGATGGCAGCGGCACGGACCGCCCTTCGACATTGAGCACGGGCACCATCAAATCGACTGCCGAGCCATTCTGGTGTGTGCGGTGCGGCCTGATGCGGCCGCCCTTGGCCCAGCCCGTCTCACCGTAGACATAGCGCGTCGCCGGGCGTGCCAAGGCCAGCACGGCGTAGGCGTCGAGCAGGGTGCGTGCGACCGCCGAATGCACGTGCGTGCGGCCGAGTTGCACGCCAAGCCGGCTGTACGGTTCGAAGTTGGTGCCGCCGTCGGGCAAGCGCACGCCGCCTTCGAGCCGGCCCTTGCTGCTGCTGCCATAACAGACGCTGTCGGCTGCGCCGGCCGGCGGGGCCAAGGCGGCGCCCAGAAAAACAAGGGAGAGCAGTAAGCGCTTCATCGGTGCCTTCGGGCGACAAAACCTTGAGTGTAAGTGAAAACCACCTGGCCAAAGGGCATTGGCCGACTTCCCCGGCCGCGGCAAGGGGGCCAAACGGGCATGACCGCCAAGGCCGTGTTCGGCACCACACAGACACCGGGCGGTCCGGCGCTTACGTTGGGGGTCTGTTCAAGCAAGCCCAACCTAGGATGAACCATGAAAAACCTCCTCTGCGCCATCACACTGATGTTCGGCGTTTGCCAAGCCTCACAAGCCCAAGTTTATTTCCCGTCAGGAAGCGCCAAGCCCATCAATCCGGGCGCGGCGACCCAGGATCTCAACCGGCAACAGGCCCATCCGCGTCCAAAGGCGCGCCGGTTTGTGTGCCGCGATGGCACGCGCCACACCGCGCGGATCTGCCGCCGCGGCCACGGCGGCGTGCGCTGACACGGCGGCCAGGGCGTTCGCGTTTAGGAAGTGTAAGCAAAATTGTTTCCAGTAGGACTACCCCTACAGCTTTGCATGTTTGCAACCTACGTGAGCACTGCGATTCATCCGATGTGCAACATTCGCCATAAGAATTATTCTGGTCACATTCGCTGATGAGTCACACAGCGCCACCCGATAGAGAAAAGAACAAAATGAACTCGACACCTTTCAGCAGCACCGCCGGCACCAAAAACATGGACCATTTGCACGCATTGAGTGTCGATGAACTACTGGCGCCGGCGCGTCCTCCTGTAAGCCTGTTCAGCACGCGTCAGAACGAACTGCTCGCCGCCCTGCCCGAGCATGAAATGAACGACCTGCTGTCGCAACTCGAACTCGTCGAACTGCGTTCCGGCAAAGAACTTTTCGCCTACGGCAGCCAGCTCGAATACGTCTATTTCCTGACCTCGTCGATCGTGTCGCTGCTGTACGTGATGGAAGATGGCGCAACCACCGAAATCGCGGTCGTCGGCCACGAGGGTGTGGTCGGTGTGTCGATTTTCGCGGGCCAGACGGCAACCTGCAGCGCGGTCGTCCAAAGCAGCGGTTACGGTTTCCGGCTCAAGGCCAGCTACCTGCGCGAGGCGTTTGCCCGCGGCGGCGCGATGGCCCAACTGCTGATGCGTTACACCAACGCCCTGTTCGCGCAGATGACGCAAAACGCTGTCGGCGGACGCCACAGCTCGATCGAGCAGAAGCTGTGCCGCTGGTTGCTCGATCGTATCGACCGTTCGGATTCGAACGAACTCAAGGTCACCCAGGAACTGATCGCCATCATGCTCGGCGTGCGCCGCGAGAGCATCACGGCTGCTGCCGGCAAGTTGCAGGAAGAGGGCCTGATTCAATACCGGCGCGGCACGATCACCGTGACCGACCGTGCCGGCCTCGAAATGTGCGCCGGTGAATGCTACAAGGTAGCCAAGAGCGAATACAGCCGCTTGCTCGCCGATATGGCCGCTTAATCCGGCCGCCTCGCACGGTTGCTTGACATCGCGCGCCGGACGGCGCGCCAGGACCAAAGTGCAGCCACCCCGGCTGCACTTTGCGTTGGGCATTACCGTTTCATGAGCGCGATGATTTCTTCAAGTTTGCGCTCGATTCCGCGCAGCACTTCGGTGTTTGCATCCGCCGTTGCCGGCGGCGCCTGGCGTTGTTGCTTGAGCGCGTCGCGCGCGGCCAGTATGCGGTTACGAAACTCTTGCGCATCGACGATGCCGGTCAGGTGCATATCGTTGGCCTGGCCCGCGCTGCTGCCCGCGGTCTCGAATTTCAAGGTACTCAAGTGGAAGTGGCGCAGTATCGGGCCTTCGACGAAGGTCACGTCCTGTATGTTTTCGAGCGGAATGGTTTTTTCTATCTGCACCAAAATCCCCTTGCGGTAGCGCAGCGTCTTGTCGCTGAGCTGGCATTCGAGCCTGTCGTAATAGTGCTGCGCCCACCAGCGCCCGACGCCGAGGAACCACACGATCGCCAAGGGAATGCCGATGACCGTGATAAGCATGAAGGCGCCGATCTGCACGACCAGGAAGGGTTTGATCAAGGGGTTGATTTTGGCATTGAAAATTTGATCGGACATGGTCGTAGGCCTGGTAATCAGTCTGGAATGCCAGTGTAGCCGAGCAAGGCCGGCACAAGCCACTAGCGCGACGTCACTCGCCGGATCGGCGCGCCCAACTTCATCGGGCATCGGCCGCGCCCCCCAATGCTATGATCCGGGATACTGAAATGGCAATGATGCCAAAACTGTTTCCTATTCGATCGTACCGGGCCATGACATCTAAATCGCTGAAGACTCTGCTTGCCCTCGCACTTGTGGCCATCGCTGGATATTGGTACTGGTCGCCCTTTCTCGCACTTTGGCAATTGAAGTCGGCGGCGCAAAACAACGACGCGGTCGCGTTCAACGAACGCATCGATTTCCCCAAGGTGCGCGACAGCCTCAAGTCCCAGTTTTCGGCGATGTTCGAGGAGCGCCTGCCGGCGGCCGCCGATCTCGACGACCCTGCCGCGAAGGCCGGCGCCGCGTTCGGCGCACAACTCGGCGCGATGATGGTCAACAAATTCGTCGATGCGATGGTGCGCCCGGAGACGATCATGCGGGCAATGCAGGATGGCCGGCTGGCCGCGGTGCCGGGTTCTAACAAGCCGGGCGGGGCCGGCGGGCAGGCGCAGGCGAGCAAGCCAAAATTGGAGTGGAGCTACGAGCGTGAAGGCGTGAACAAGCTCGTCGCGTACGCCACCGACCCGCAAAAGCCTAGCCAGACCAACGATGAGAAACTCGGCCTGGTGCTCGAGCGCGACGGTTTTGCGCACTGGCGGCTGACCGAAGTGCGCTTGTCGGGTATGCTCAAAGAAGCGCGCCGATAGGCCATTGGCCTGGCCGCCTCATGTGCAAGCCCCTGCTGTCAAGCTAACCCACTCCAGGAACACCCATCTTGCCAACCGACCTGCATCCGGATTATCCCGTCGTCACCGGCGACTATCTGCTCACGGCGGGCTGGCGCCTGGTTTTGCCCGAAAAATTCAATCGGCGCATCGAGGACGGAAGCCTCGTGCTCTGGATGCCGGAGCTGACGTTTTGGATCAACGCATGGAACAATGACCAGCAAATCAGCGTCGATGAACAACTCGCCTTGATTCTGACAAGCGTCAGCCCGGAACGGCGCGACGAGCGTATCGAAAAAAGCGCGACCGCGACACGCCTGAGCTACGAGCTGGCCGAAGAGGACCCGGATGCCTCCTCCGCGGAGTGCCATTCGGTCTGCGCCTACGTGATCTCGGCGCGGGGTTATCTCCAAATCTCCGCCTACTTCGATTCCCCGCCCGCGCGCGCGTTGGCGTATAAAATCATCGCGTCGATCCGCGCCGAGGCCTGAACCATCCTGCGGGTGTAATACCGGTCCACCAACTTCTCAAGACTGAAATTCAAATGAAGATTCCGCTTTTAATGGCGCTTGCAGGCTTTGCCATCAGTTCGGCCGCGTACGCGCAAGCACCGTCCCCGGCGTTACCGGCGATCGAGCCGGCGCCCTTGCAGGCCGACGAAGTGACAGTGTCTCCCGAAAGTGCTATTTACCCGCCCGAACTAGTACAAGCTGGGGTGCAGGGAAATACAACGATAACGGCCTTACTCAAGCCGGATGGAACAACCGAGCAGGTTAGCGTCAAAGAGACGTCGCGTTCGGCAAAGCTGGACGAGATCGCCGTCACCATCGTCAAGCGGCTTAGATACAAAGCGCGCGAAAGCGCGTCCGCAACACCACTGACCATCCTTGTCCCAGTGGAGTTTCGAAAGGACACGCTTGCCGGACTTCTCCAAAAAACCTGCGCAGACCTGAACACGGATCTGGCGTACTTTACGGCCACGTTCCCGGAACGCCGACCGAGCGAGTTGAAGTTTTTTAAACTGGCGACCGGTGCGCTGTATCTCGCCCAAGTGCCGGCCGATAAAATCGGCTTTGCGAAGGGCTTGCAGGGCCGCTATGCGAATACCATTACAGGCTGCGCTGCACAGCCAGGGCAAAAGGTCTTCGACGTTTTCAGGCAAGCGTCGGAACCCGCCCCTGGTAAATGAACACGCAGGCTTGATCAATCAGGCGCCTCGGCAAACGCCTTGAGCCGTCCCAACGCGAGCTCCCACTCCCTGCCGATGACGTCGAGCGTGCGCTTGGCCTCCTCGATCTGGCCGGGGTCGAGCTGCCAGTGGCGTTCGCGTCCAAGCTTGACGTCGCGCACCACGCCGGCCTCGGCCAGCACCTTCAGATGCTTGGTCACGCCCTGCCGGCTGATCTCGGTGTTGGCCGTCAACTGCGCGATCGAGAACGCGCCGCCCGCGCACAACACGGCAACCAGTTTAAGCCGCGTCGGATCGCCGAGTGCGGCGAAGATGGCGGCAAGCGCTTCGCTCGAGGCGATGATCGCGGGCAGGCCTGCGCCGCGCCCGCCTTTTTCGCTATGCGCAGACATGGCGCACGATGTTTTGCAGCTGCGCTTCCCAGCCGCCGCTGTTCATGCGGAACGCCTCGAGCCGGCGCCCCGGCGGCACTTTGTCAAAACCCGATTCGACCACCGTGAGCAGGGTGCCGTTGCCGGGTGCGTCGTCGAGCACGAAAGTCACGAGCGTGGGTTCCTCTGTCGTGTAGTCGACGGCGGGATCGACGGCGTACGGATGCCAGCGAAATGAAAACAACTTTTGCGGTTCGATGCGCTCGATGAGGACGTCGAAGAAGGCGTCCTCGTGGCCGCACATGGTGATTTGGCCGCGCGCGCGTTGGCCCGGCACGAAGGCCTGGCCCTGCAGCTTGGCGCCAAACCAGGTGCCGAATTTCTCTGCGTTCGACAGTGCAAGCCAGACGCGCTCGCGTGGTGCATCGATGACGACGCTGCGTTCGATGCGGTCGGTCTCCGAGGGTGTGTTCATGGTTGCTTTCTCCGTCAAGTGATTGGGCCGGCACCGCGCCGACTTTTAGCAACCATATGGTTGCATGATGCCAGTATAGCTCCTTTCAAAAAAATAGCAACCATATGGTTGCCATTTCTCGATCCGGCCTGCGCGATCTATTACTCCAAGAAATCTTTGTGGCAGTGTGGGCACACATGCGATTCGCGCTTGCCCACATCGAGGACCGCCGCGGTGAGTATCGCCGCCGGCAAGGCGAAGACGCCGACGCCGAACAGGGTGATCACACTCGTCAAGAATTTTCCCAATGGTGTGATGGGAAATATGTCGCCATACCCGATCGTGGTGAGGGTAATGACGGCCCACCACAGCGTTTCGGGGATGCTGCTGAATTTATCCGGCTGCGCGGGATTTTCGACCATGTAGATCAAGGCCGCCGTGCAATAGACCGCCGTCAGCATGATCGCCGCCGAGACACCCAGCAAATGGGCGCGCAGCATCACGGCATGCGTGATTCCCCGCAGGGAGCGATCGAACAATTCCAGATGCAACACGCGCAGCAGCCTGGTGATCCGGAATATGCGCAGGAAGCGCAAGTCGATCGGCGCGAAAAAGGTCAGCAGGACCACCAGGTCGAGGAGCAGGAGCGGTTGCAGCGCAAAGCGCAGGCGGCCGGCCACAGGGCGCGAGAACTTTTTCTGTTCGACCGAAACCCACAGCCGGGCCAGGTATTCGAGCAGAAAAATGGACGTCGACGCAAGCTCGAACCAGCCGAACGCGGCCTTGTACGGCTCGTAGATCCCATTGACCGTTTCGAGAGAAACGGCGACGCAATTGATGACGATGAGCGCGGTCAGGATGTAGGCGACGGGGGCGGCAAACCGGGTCGTCGGCGAAGGGCGGTGCAAGATCGCGAAGAGTTTTCTTCGCATTTTGCGCAAGGCGCTGTCTTTGGGGTCTGTGGGTTCTGGCAACATCCAGCGACTCTACACGCTTTCGACGCTGTTCCACAATCGCGACGGCGGCACCGACAGCGCCGAACGCCTCGTTCGGCTACTGCTGTTGCCCGCGGCCCGTTTTTTTCTGCAGTTCTTCGATCCGCTCGGAGGCCTGTGCCTTGGTCAGGTTCTCGTCCATTTCTTCTTTCGCCTCGTCGGACAAGGTCTTGAGATAGGATTTTTGCGCGCCGGTCATGGGCTCGTCGCCGGTGCTCCAGTCTTTGGGATCCTTGACCATATTGCTCTTGTCGGCGTCCTGCTGTGTTTGCTTGTCCATTGGCTCCTCCGGATGGCCCCCGCTTTGTTGTCAGATACCTCAATTTGGCGAAAGTTCCTCGGCACCGCTTTCAGCTCACACGACGCCCTGCTCGAACAGCGGATACAGTTCGAGGTTTTCCTGCTGAATCCGATTATGCAAGGCCTTGAATATCGTGTTGGCGTCGAGCCTGAACTCCTCCGGGCTGCTTTTGACCCGCGGACCGGTGTTCCACTTGCTTGCGAACTCGGCATAGGCGAAGGCGATGCCGCCCATGTCGTCCTGGTATTTTTGGCCAAGGCGGACGACGGATAGCGTCGCCGATTGCGCGAGCATTGGGTAGAGAAATCTGTCTTCGGAGGCAAGGTGCATCTTGATGGCAGCGCTCATGTCGACAATCGCCTTGGCGATCGCGAACGCGTTCTCGGGAATGCCGCTCCGCACGAGGCCTTTCAATTCCGCTACCGAGGCGAGGATCGTCTCGTGCTCGTTCTTGAACTTATCTATATTCATAGTAAACTTTCTGGCGGTCGGTACGACAGGGGGCGAAAACAAAAGCGAAGGCGCTTAATAACTCATGCCATTTCAGGTAGGGTACTCCCCCTTTACAGGCCAGGCTATAAATCGCGGGCGCCAACCGACGACGAAGCTATCGGGAAGTGGTTGTCGACACCGCGGCGGACGGCGGCGGCACCGATTTGCGTTACCATTATCCTGCCGAAGTGCCAGACACACAACTTCCACCCATCTAAAGGCAGCAATGCTGTGCGCGGACCCGGACGGGGATCGAAAAAAGGGGCTGCGATGCAGCCCCTTTTTCCGTGCGTACAGCGCCGTCTAGAACTTCGCCGCCACGCCCATGCCGATGCTGCGCGGCGCCACGCGGTAACCCTGCACGATCGACGCCACCTGCGGATGCTGGATCACGGTATCGGCATCGAGCGCATTCTTGACGAACACGCTCAGGTCGTAACGGCCGAGCGAGACGCCGGCGCTCAGGTCCGCCGTATGATAGGCCGGCCGTTGGTAGTCGGTCTGGTCCGGGTTGAGCGAACCTTTGCTCGAACCTACCCATTGCATGCCGCCCATGACGAAAGCGAATTGGTCGCCAAGTGGGAAGCTGTAGCGCGCATTGACGGCGGCGTTGTATTTGGGAACGCCCTGGATTTGCGCACCCTTGACCGCGCCGACGATGCCGTTTTGCAGGCCCTTGTCGTTAGACAGTTCCGCCTTCACGTAGCCGCCCGACGCACTCAGCGTCAGGCCGGCCATCGGCTTGGCCTTGATCTCGAATTCGACGCCCTTGCTGACGGCGTCGCCCGCGTTGGCGTTGTAGGTGTAGGCGCAGGTCGGCAGGTACACGCCTTGCTGGATGTTGCTCCACTTGACGTAGAAGGCGCTCGCATTGACCGACAGGCGATTGCCCAGGAAGCGCGATTTGCTGCCGGCCTCATAGCTCCACAAGCTGTCCGGCGCGTACGTTTCGGGGCCCTTGTCGATTCCGTTTAGCTGCAGGTCGGGGCCGCAGGTGGTCGGCGGCACGAACACATTGGAGCCGCCGAGGCGGAAGCCCTTGGCCACGCTCGCGTACAGCGTGTTGGCGGGATTCACCTCCCAGCTCAGCGCGAATTTTGGCGTGAACGCGGTCGACGACAGGCTGGTGCTGCTGCTGTTGCCGGCGCCGGCGAGGTACAGGCCGTTTTTCTGGTCGAGCGTGGACTTGCCCTTGAGGTAGCGCGCGCCGACGGTGCCATGCAGCGACGGCGTGAAATGGTAGTTGGCCTCGCCAAACACCGAGGCTTGCTTCTCGCTGTAGTGGAACGCGCCCGAAAACGAATTATCGTTGGGGAAGGCGCCCGGGAACGAGTCCGGCAGGATGTTCGGGTCTTCGCTGCTCAAGCCGAATTGCGCGAACGTGGCGTTGATGCCGAAGATCGGATCGTTTTCGGCGATGTTGGTGTGCTGCTTCGAAAAGTAGACGCCGCCGATCCAGGTCCACGGCGACACTGCCGCGTCGTAGGGCTTGGACGCGAGCCGGAATTCCTGCGACACCTGGCGCACCTTGTTGTTCAGGTAGACCGCCGACGGCAGGGCGGCGATGGCGTCGATCAGTGCCGGCGGCGCGGTGCCGCCGTCGTCGGTCGAAGTCAAAAAGGTCGACAGCGAGTAACTGTTGTAGGCCGAGCCGTTCTGGGCGCGGTCGAACTTGCGCTCGAAGTAGCTAGAGCTCGAGGTCAGGTCGGCCCTGCCCATGTCCCAGTTCAGGGTCAGATTCGGCGTGAGCAAGATGTCTTTGGACGGCTCGCGCACCTGCTTTTGCGCCTGGTAGTTCGGCAGGTCGATATTGAAGGCCGAAATATCCTCGGCGTCGACCTTTTGGTAATACAGGGACGGCGAGATGGTCAGCGCCGGCGTCGGCTTCCATTTAAGCGCCATCCGCAGTTCCTGGTCACCGACCTGGTTGATATCCTTGGCCAGCACCTGGCCGCCGCCGTCGACCTGCTTGATGAAGCCGCCCGTGTGCTGGGCCTGGGCGCCGATGCGCAGCGCCAGCTCGCCGGGGATCAGGGGGATGTTGCCGACCACGTTGCCCGCATAATTCGCGCTGCCGCCCTTGGTGCTGGACGCCTCGCCATAGACGCTGAACTCGCGCGCCTTCAGGTCCGGTTCGTTGGGCACGAACTTGATGGTGCCGCCCATCGAGCTGGCGCCATACAAGGTTGCCTGCGGGCCCCGCAGGACTTCGACGCGGTCGATGTCGAAAAACTTCGGCTCGACCGAACCCATCGTGTAGACGTTGCCCACCGTGATCGAGACTTCGCCCAGATAGATGCCGACGGTGGCCGCGCCGGCCGCCGAACTGATGCCGCGTATCTCGATGTTCGAGGTGCCGGGCCCGGCGCCGCCGTTGCCGCTGGCGGCGGTGAACGAGATGTTCGGCACGATCCGGGTCAAGTCGGTGATGTCGTTCACGTGCTGATTTTGCAGCTGCTCGCCGCTGACGGCCGAAATGCTCATCGCCACCTTGTTCGGGTCTTCCTTGCGCTTTTGCGCGGTCACCGTGACGACCTCGATCTGCTCCGACATCGCGGCCGCCTTGGGCCTGGCGCTTGTTTCGCCGCCAGCCGCTGCCTGCGCCAGGGCCGCGGTGGAAAAAACGGCCGTTGCCGCTGCAAGGGAGTAACTGAACGCTGCTGGTGGGCGAATTTTCATGCCGGGTCTTTCCTTTATCGGTTGGGCGCGCCAAATGATATCAAATCCGTATGTTTGTGCGACCAAAGCCGACACCGGTCGCTGGTTTAGTTTTTTCGCAACGTTTCAAATATTACAGCAAAAATGGCAAGGCTCAAACCTTTCCTTGTTCCCGATGGGCATAGCGGAAGCGATCAGGCGTGGGCCAGTTCGATGCCTTGATAATAGGCGCCGGGGTCCCGGTGAAAATCGGCCGGCATCAGCTTATAGTGGCCAAGCGCCTGCTCCACGCGGTCGACCCCGACTTCTTCGGCGCGACGGTAGGCTTGCAATCCGCGTTCGACGCGCTCGGCCTGCGAAGAAAAGTCCTTGAATTGGACCCGGAAATCGTCACCGAAGTAGGCAAAGGCGATCCTCGGCCTCAATGCCAGGTATTTGATGATGCCTATATCGATCGCCTCGAACGCCTGCGCCACGGCGGGGGCGACGATGTTCTCTTGCTCCCATCGAAAGAAAGCGTTGAACAGCATTTCGCGCTGCTGCCTCGAAAAGTGCGAATCGCACGCGGCCGACGCATGGCATGCGCTTAGGATGTCGGCGGACGCGTCGCCGATCACGCCGCGGATAAAATCGTCGCCGCCATGGCGTTTGGTGTAGTGATAGATCGCGTAGGCTTCCGCGCACACGCGCCGGTTGATATCCCTGAATCTGTCGGCGAAGTCGGCGATGGCTTTCAGTTTTACGCGGTGCACGGCCGGTATCACCATATAGGGCAAGGAAACCACCCGGCCGCCCAACATCCCTTTTTTAAAATAGCCGCATGCCCATAAGGCGCCATGCGCGGCGATCAGGGGAAACACGTTCCTCTTGCCCGAATCCGCATACAGGTGGTGGTAGACGCAGGCGCGCTGGCGCAGGTCGCCCAGGCCGCCTGCGAGGGAATATCCCTTATTCCTGAAAAATTCATAGGATGCGTTATTCATGGATGCCTCGGCTTTTATTTGCGACGTTGAAGGAAACCGGTTCGGTCCACTTCTTGGTACGCAAACGCC
Organism: Pseudomonadota bacterium; assembly: GCA_040384885.1. Lineage (GTDB taxonomy): Bacteria > Pseudomonadota > Gammaproteobacteria > Burkholderiales > Burkholderiaceae_D > Telluria_A. The sequence goes on from JAZKIN010000116.1 coordinate 22,059, forward strand.
GTGCCACCGCCCACAGGTCGCCAAGTCCTTGATCCGGCGCCGATTTATGTTCCTGAAGGCGCGCCCGCTGTAAGGCCGCTGTATAGCCGGCGACGCGCGGCTATCAAGTTTGTTGACAGCCGCGTCGGCGCGACCTTTGTCGCCGCTTTCGGGCCTTGGTCGCGTTTCGAGGCCGGTCCGTCGCTTTCAGCGCACCGGCGCCGCGCCGATTTACTACAGTGGCAACTTCATTGACCCCATTCGGAAAGCGCGGCCACCATGTTGGAGATGCGGAAGGTAGGAAAAATCTACGGCAAAAACGTGATCGCCGTGGATGAGCTGACACTGAGCCTCGGAACCGGCGTGGTCGGCCTGATCGGGCATAACGGGGCCGGCAAGACCTCACTGATGCAGATGATCGCCACACTGACCAGGCCGACGAGCGGCCAGATCCTGTTCAAGGGCATCGACATCGTCAAGCAGCCGGATGCGATCCGCCGCCGGCTCGGTTACCTGCCGCAGGACTTTGGCGTCTATCCCAACCTCAGCGCGCTCGAATTCCTCCAATACTTTGCGGCGCTCAAAGGGGTCGACGATCCGCAACGGCCCGCCCAGGTGCTCGAACTGGTCAACCTGCACGGCCAGGCCGCGCGCCAGGCGTCGACTTTTTCGGGCGGCATGCGGCGCCGGCTCGGCATCGCCCAAGCCTTGCTCAACGATCCGGACATCCTGGTCGTCGACGAACCGACCGCCGGACTCGACCCGGAAGAACGCCTGCGCTTTCGCCACCTGCTGTCCGAACTCGGCATGCGCAAGCTCGTCATCGTCTCGACCCACATCGTGTCCGACATCGAGGACATGGCCCACAGCCTGGCGATCATGCGCTCCGGTAAGCTGGTGTCGTACGGCACGCCCGACAGCTTCATCGCGAATGCGCGCGGCCAAATCTGGTCGGCCACGCTCGTGCCCGACGAGTACGAGGCGCTGAGCCAACGCGTCAAGGTGCTGCAGGCAAAGCGCGGCGCGGCCGGTGTCGCGGTCCGGATCGCCCATCCGAGCGTGCCGTGCAGCACCGCGGTCGCGGTCGAGCCGATGCTCGAGGAGTCGCTCATGGCACAGCGCTACGCGGTCCGGGAGTTGGCGGCATGAAGCGCAAACTGTTACTAGCGATGGTGCTAAACGAAGCGCGCCTGCGCCTGCGCCGCGCCAGCACCCAGGTCTTGCTACTCGTGGTCGCGCTGCTCGCATGGTTTTTGGTCGTCGATCCGGCGACCGGCTACACCATGCTCGCCGCCAATTCGGCGCGCGTGGCCTACAACAGCACCGGCTTGGCGCTCGGCAGCAGCTTGCTGGCCACATCGCTGTTCGGGCTGTTCGGCTTTTACCTCGTGCGCGGCCGCGTCGATGAGGACTTGCGCAGCGGCATGGGCGGGGTGCTGGCGACTATGCCGGTTAGCAATGCCAGCCTGATCCTGGGGCGCTGGGCGGGCGGGGTGGTATGTCTGGGCAGCCTGGTGCCGGTGCTGGCGTTGACCATGTGCGTGCTGCAGGCCGTGCGCGGCGAAGGCAGCGTTTCACCCATCTTGTTTCTGCAGTTCTACGCGCTGACTATTCTGCCAAACATTTTCTTTATCGTCGCCATGGCCGTGTTGTGCGAATCGACGCGGCCGCTGATGGGCAAGCTGGGCGACGTCCTGTACTTCCTGTTCTGGTTGATGCAGGTCGCCGCGGCCGCCGTATTCGTCAGCCTCGACACGGGCGCCACGTTCGCGTTCGTGTTCGACGCGACCGGCGTGGGCGTGCTGACCGATCGCGGCCAGCAATTGTTGCAGACCACCACCCTCGCGGTCGGCTTGAACACGTTCGACAAGACGCTCGCGCCGGTCGTCATGGCCGACGATTTCTGGACCTGGCCGATGGTGCTGACCCGCTTCGCGGCGGCGTTTTTGGCGCTCATTCCGCTCGCCATCGCGACCCGGCTGTTCCACCGGTTTTCGCCTGACCAGGTGCACGCCCGGGCGGCGCGCAAGACCTGGGCGATCGGCGCGGGCATCAACCGCGTGCTGCGTCCGCTCGACGTGTGCTCGCACCTGTTGCTGCGCTGCTCGGCGCGCGGACCGCGCCTGCTGCGGCGCCTGAATGCGGAACTGGCCCTGACCTTCGCCGCCAACCCGCTCACCGGGCCGCTGTTGCTGGTGTGCGTGGGCGCCGGCGCGCTGGTCGACTACGCGCTGCTGCCGTGGCTGCTGCTGGCCGTGGTGCTTTACTGGGGCATCGCGGTCGCGGACCTGAGCGTGCGCGATTACCAGGCCGATACCGAGCACATGAGCTCGTCGATGCCGGGCGGCGCCACGCTGCGCTACTGGCGCCAGTGCGCCACCGCGATGCTGCTCGGCTTGCTGTTGACGGCCCCCGTCATGGCGCGCTGGGCAGCGGCCGAACCGCTGCGCGCTTTCTGCCTGTTCAGCGGCCTGCTCGCGCTGACCGGGCTGGCCCAGTTGTTGGGACGCACCCTGCGCACCGGGCGCGCCTTCACCGTGCTGTTCCTGTTCGGCCTGTACATCGCGAGCCAGTCGAACGATCCCGCCGTGCTGGACCTGCTCGGCATGCACGGCAAGGCCACGGCGGCGTCGATCGCGCAACAAGTCGTGGCGGGTGTCGTTTTGCTGGCCGCGGGGTTCATGCTCGACCGGCGTCGCGCCTTGCAATAAGCTGGCCCGAGACACCCGGGCCCGCCGCAGGATACTTCAGGAACGGCGCCGTTTGCTCGAGCCTGTGCGCGAGCGCGACCAGGCCGGGGTGGTTTGCCGCCGGCACCAGCGCTGGCAGCATCGCCTGCGTGAAGCCCCACGCCACGGCGGCGCTTAGCGCGGGCTGCTTCGCGGGATCGGCGAACACGGCGGGATCGCACAGCACCTGCTGCTCGAGAGCGTCGTAGGCCGCCAGCAACTGGCCCGAGACGCGCTCTACCCACGGCTCGTGCTGCGCCTCCTTCGGGCGCAAGTTGCGCTCGTACACGATCTGCGCGCTCTTTTCACAGGCCGCCAACGCCAGGCCCACGGCCCGGAACTCGTGCGCCAGCAGCGCCGGCGGGGCGGACCAGAGCGAGCGGCCCGCGCTGGCCTCGACGAACTGCAAGATCAGCGAGGAGTCCATGAGGACGACGCCATCGTCGCAGACCAGCGAGGGCGCCTTGACGACCGGGTTGATCGCACTGAACTGCGCGAAAGTGCTGAAAACCGAAATGGACTCGTGCTGGAAGGCGATTCCGAGCAAGTCGAGCGAGATTGCGACGCGCCTGACATAGGGCGAGTCGAGCATACCGATTAAGCGCATGGGATCCTTTGCGATGGCGTTGGGCTTGGGATTAGTCGAGCAAGGGCTGGTTCAGTTGTGGATTTTCCCGCGCGGTATGGTCAGGCCGATCACGGCGGTCTGCATGGCCACGACGTCGATGATCTGCGGTGCTGATTCGAGCATGTTTTTCTTTCTTTAATTTGTCTTGAGTGGGTCAGCGCAACGTCGAGCGGGCCGTTGGTTCGAGCATAAGCGTTTCGGGCGCCCGCGCGAGGCTTGTGTAGAGCGGCGCAAACAAGATGTCGCGCCAGCGCGCATCCTGCGCCAATTTGGCGTTGTAGCGCTCGTAGCCGGCACGGTCGGCGAAGCGCGCGAACCACAGGAACACATTGGCATCGTCGCGCACGGGCAGGCGCTCGAAGGTGTTGGCGCTTTTCTCGGACACGAAGCGCCCGATGATCTGCGCCCCGTTGCGTTCGAACGCGGGCGCGAGCTCGGCCTTGAAAGCGGCGATGAATTGCGCGTCCACCTCCTGCTTGAAATGGTAAAGCGTGGCCACCACGAAGCCTGGCTGGGCGGCTGTCGCACCCTTCGGCGCACGTGCGGCAGGGGCGGGCGCAAAACCGGCGCCCGGCCACGCCGGCCGCAGCAGCAAGACGTCGTCGTTGTCGTACAGCGTCGCATTGGCCTGCTGGCTAAAATTTTTCCACAGGGGGCCCGAATAGAAATCGCCCAAGGCCTGCTTACGCTCAGGCATGGCCGGGAAACCGCGCAGCCAGGTGAAACGGTGCGGGTCGTTGAAATCGCGGAACTGGCCCAGCACGGTGATGCCGACCGCCTCTTGCGGCTCGATGAACTCGCGCTCGAACAGGGTGATCAGCTCGTCGCGCCTGCCGGGGTAGGTGATGTATTGGCGCAATTCGATGACGGCGCAGCAATCGGAGCCTTGCGCCGGCGCTGCGACGGCCAGTTGGGCGGCGAGGCTGGCGCCGGCTGCTGCCGCAAAAAGTTGTTTCATTCGGTCTCTCCGGTGGTGGCAGGTTTGCGGCGCGTATCGATCGCGATCCAGTTTGATGGACCATCTTAACGACCGGGCTATCCCAAAGGAAGCTCCAGTCTGTGCGGATTTCTTAGAACCACTCATGGGCCCGTAAACGCGTTAAACTCGACCGTTCACCCCGGCCTGGCGGACATTCGCGCATGGATTACAAGGTTCTCCTGAGCAGTTTCGAACGCACGCAGGACATGCACGACTGGCCGCGCCAGCGCGTCATCCACGCCTGCCTGCGCGCCGCGATTGTTGGCGGCGGCCTCGCCTCGGGCACGCGCCTGCTCGCGAGCCGCGCATTGGCGGCCGAGCTCGGCATCGCGCGCAACACGGTCGTGTATGCCTACGAACAACTTGCCACCGAAGGCCTGATACTCGCCACGCCGCGCGGCAGCGTCGTCGCGCCGCTGGCCGTGCCCAAGGCGCGCGCCGGCGCCGCGGCCAACGCAGCGAGCTCATCCAATCCGGCCAACGCGGCCATCGCGCGGCGCATGCAGGGCGTGCGCGCGATCCCGCCTTCGGGCGCCGAGGCGGGCGCCTTCGCGCCGGGGGTGCCGGCGCTCGACGCGTTTCCGATTGCCTTGTGGCGCCGCACGCTCGACCGCGCCTGGCGCTCGATGGACCAGCACGACCTCAACTACGCTGACGTGGCCGGCCTGTTGCCCTTGCGCGAGGAGATCAGCGCCTACCTCGGCGCCTCGCGCGGGGTGCGCTGCGACGCCAGCCAGGTGTTCGTCACCAGCGGCACCCAGGCCAGCCTCGAATTGTGCGCGCGCACCTTCGCCGACGCCGGCGCCACGGCGTGGATCGAAAACCCCGGCTACCTGGGCGCGCTGGCCGCGTTCCGGGCGGCACAGCTGCGCACGATCGGCATTCCGGTCGATGCCGGCGGAATCGATCCGAGCGTCCAGGACTGGCAGCAACACAAGCCCAAGCTGATCTACACGACGCCGTCGCACCAGTATCCGACCGGCACCGTGCTCGGCATGCAGCGGCGGCTCGCCCTGCTCGAGCGCGCCAAGGCGGCCGGCGCGCTCATCATCGAGGACGACTACGACAGCGAGTTCCGCTACGACGGCCCGCCGCTGCCGGCGATGCAGGGCCTGGCGCCGGACGCGCCGGTGATCTACCTCGGCACCTTCAGCAAAACCATGTTCCCGGCGATCCGCACCGGTTTCATGGTGGTGCCGTCGAACCTGCTCGCGCCGCTGCGCGCCGTCATGGCGCGCATGGCGCCGCACGGGCGCGTGGCGGACCAGCTCGCCTTGGCCGATTTTTTGCGCAGCGGGCAATTCGGCGTGCACCTGCGGCGCATGCGCCGGCTCTACCGCGGCCGGCGCGACCTGCTGCTCGACGCCCTGCAGCGCCACGCGGGCGGCGCGGTCGCCGTGCATGGCGCCTCGGCCGGCATCCACCTGTCGCTGCAATTGCTCGACCGTACGCTGGTCGACACCGATGTCGCCGCCGCCGCGCTCGCACGCGGCGTGGTCGCCCGCGCACTGTCGGCGCACACGACCGGACTGCGCCAACACGGCTGGAACGGCTTGCTGCTCGGCTATTCGCAGGTGGACGGCGATGCTATCGAGGCACTTGTCAAGTCTTTGGCGGCGCTGTTGCAAGCGGACTAATCGGGGCCGGCCGATCAAAAATGATTGTGTCAATCCGGCAATACTTGCGCTACGATATGCGTTGACGACTATATTTACAGTTGCGGCAGGGCTTCTGGCAAGCCCCGCCGCGATTTCCGCATGTCCGACCAGGGGGAGAAAGTGTGGCGCCCAACCAAGCATTTGAAGTTGTATGCCTGAGCGATCCGGGGCTGGCGCGCGAGCATAACGAGGACAGCCTGGCCTGCGTGCCCGAACTCGGCATTGTCGTGCTCGCCGACGGCATGGGCGGCCATAACGCGGGCGAAGTGGCCAGCGGCATGGCGACTTCGCTGATCTGCGCCGGGCTGGCCGGCGGCTGGACCGCACAGGCTTTGGACGGCCTCGACCGCGATGCCGCGCTCGCACTGTCGCGCGCCCAATTGCAGCAGCAACTGAACGAGGCGAACCTCGCGATCTTCCAAAAGGCCGAAACCGATCCCGACTGCGAGCAAATGGGCAGCACCGTGCTCGCTTGCGTTTTCCACCACGATTTTGTGAGCGTCGCCCACGTCGGCGACTCGCGTCTGTATCGATTTCGCAACGACGCGCTCGAACAGATCACGCGCGACCATTCGCTGTTGCAGGAGCAAATCGATGCCGGTTTGTTGCGCAAGGAAGACGCCCACCTGTCGGCCAATAAAAACCTGCTCACGCGCGCGTTCGGCATCGATCCCGACGAACCGGGCGAAATCCACAGCTACGACACCGAGCCCGGCGACATCTACCTGCTGTGTTCGGACGGCCTGTACGGCATGGTCGAGGACACCGACATCGAGATGAGCATCTCGATCATGAGCGACAACCTCGGCCTCGTGGCGAGCCAACTGGTGCAGGCGGCCAACGACGCGGGCGGACTCGACAATATATCGGTGGTCTTGCTACGGATTGCCGGCGGCCAGCCAGGCGCACAGAACGAATTTATTTAAGGGCAACATCATGGCAAAGCTGATTCTGAGTTTTGAAGGCGTCGTGCAAAAGACTTACTTGATCGACAAGGAGCGCATGACGCTCGGGCGCCGCCCCGAGAACGATATCCAGGTCGACAACCTGGCGGTGTCCGGCGCGCACGCGGTGGTACTGACGATGGGCAACGACACCTTCCTCGAAGACCTCGCCTCGACCAACGGCACCTTCGTCAACGGCGAACCGATCTACAAGCACTTGCTCCGGGCCAAGGACATCATCGAGCTTGGCAAGCACACGCTGACCTTCGTGCCCGATCCGCCGAAGGACGCGAACCAGAACTTCGACAAGACCATCGTGATCCGCCGGCCGCCGAAGATCGCGCCGGGCGCGCCCGTGCCGCCACGGCAGACGGCGGGACCGGCGACCGTGATGGCGCCGCCGGCCACGCCGGCCCCGAGCGCGGCGACGGTGATGACGCCGCTGCCGCCGCCGATCGCTGCCTCGCGCGAGGCGGCCCTGCATGTGCTGACGGGCGCGGCTGCCGGGCGCAGCCTGGCGCTGACCAAGGCGCTGACCAAGCTCGGCGGAGGCGGCCAGGTGGCCGTGATCGCGCGCCGTCCGACCGGGTATTTCATCACCCACGTGGCGGGCGACGCGATGCCATTGCTCAACGGCAGCGCGCTGGGCGCCGAACCGCGCCAGCTCGGCGAACACGACACGATCGAAATAGCCGGCACGCAGATGCGTTTCGAATTCCTGCCACCGGCATCGGCGGCGTAAGGGCGGGGCCGGCGACGGCCCTGCCGCAAACATCTTCAAGAGGGCTGCGCGATGGCGATAGCAACTGGTAAGCGCGGTACCTGGTGGACGACCGATTGGTTCATCGGCGTCCTGGTCGTGCTCGGAGTATTACTGCTCAACGGCGTGAGTGGATTTTTCGACACGCTCGAGCAGCGCCTGTACGACGTCGCCAGCACGAGCACGCAGCGCCGGCCGTCCGAGCGCATCGCGATCATCGCGATCGACGACCAGAGCATCGCCAACATCGGGCGCTGGCCGTGGCCGCGCGACGTCCATGCGGCGCTGATCGACAAGCTGGCCGCGGCCAACAGCAAGACCATCGCGCACACCGCCTTCTTCTTCGAGCCGCAGACCGACCGCGGCCTGCCGTATATCGAAAAGATGAAAGAGGTGCTGGCGAAACCCGAGGCGGCCGGCGCGGCCACCGCGGCCCAGTTGCAGGAGATCATCGGCGAGGCCGAACTGGCGCTCGACACCGACCGCATCCTGGCCAAGAGCATGAAAACGGCGGGCAACGTCGTGATCCCCTCGTTCTTCGAGCTCGGCGAGCCGCTCGGCAAGTCGGACGCGCCGCTGCCCGCGTTCGCGGCCAAGAGCGCGGTCGACACGATCGACAACTTCGCCATCGCCGCCGTGACCGGCGCCCAGCCGATCGCGGTCATCGGCGACAGCGCGGCCGGCGTGGCCCACCTCGACCAGTTGTTCGAGGTCGACGGCGCGGTGCGGCGCGAGCCCTTGCTGGTCGACTACTACGGCCAGTCGATTCCCTCGATGAGCCTGCTCATCGCGGCCAAGAGCCTCAACCTCGACGCCAGCGGCGTGCGGCTCAAACCGGGCGTGTCGGTGCAGCTCGGCAAGCTCAAGATCAAGACCGACCCGGTCGCGCGCATGTTGCCGCAGTTTTACAAAGAGCGCGACGGCAAGGCGCCGTTCGCGGTCGACTCGTTCTTCGACGTCATGAGCGGCAAGATCCCGATGTCCAAGTATGCGAACAAGATCGTCATCATCGGCGCCACCGCGGCCGGGGTCGGCCAGTCGTTCGCCACGCCGGCGGGCCCGGCCATGTCGTCGGCCGAATACCTCGCGCACGTGACGTCGAGCATTTTGAACGAGCATTTCATCGTCCAGCCGGCGTGGGGCGGGGCGCTCAGCATCGGCTTGCTGGCTCTGGTCGCCGCCTACCTCATCGGCGGGCTGCCGCGCCTGTCGGCGGGCAAGGCCGCCCTGATCACCTTGTCGGGCTTCACGCTGTTGCTCGTGACCGAGTTCGGCCTGCTGTCGGCCTCGGCGATCTGGCTCAAATTCGTGTTCGCGGCCTCGCTGCTGATCATCGGCCACCTGGTGCTCACGACCAAGCGCTTCCTCATGACCGAGGCCGGCAAATTGCGCTCGGACGAAGAGTCGGCCGAGACCAACCGCATGATGGGGCTGGCGATGCAGGGGCAGGGCCAGCTCGACGCCGCGTTCGACCGCTTCCGCCGGGTGCCGTTCTCGGACGCGCTGATGGACAACCTGACGAGCCTGGCGCTCGACTTCGAACGCAAGCGCCAGTTCAACAAGGCGCATGCCGTGTATGAATGCATGCAACAGCACGACCCCGCGCACAAGGACGTGGCGCTCAAGCTCGAGCGGGCCAAAAAGTTGTCCGAGACGGTGATGCTGGGCGGATCCTCGCACGCCGGCGGCACCTTGCTGCTCGACGGCGGCGGGGTCGAAAAACCGATGCTGGGCCGCTACCAGGTCGAGAAGGAACTCGGCAAGGGTGCGATGGGCGTGGTCTACCTGGGCCGCGATCCGAAGATCGGGCGCGTGGTCGCGATCAAGACCATGGCGCTGAGCCAGGAATTCGAGGGCGGCGAGCTCGACGACGCGCGCGTGCGCTTCTTCCGCGAGGCCGAGACGGCGGGGCGCCTGCAGCACCAGCATATCGTGACCATCTTCGACGCCGGCGAGGAGCACGACCTCGCGTATATCGCGATGGAGTTCCTCAAGGGCGCCGATTTGTCGGAGGCGAGCAAGGCGCCGCTGCTGCCGGTGGCGCAGGTGGTGTCGATCGTCGCGCGCGTGGCCGACGCGCTCGCCTATGCGCACCTGCAAGGCGTGGTGCACCGCGACATCAAGCCGGCCAACATCATGTGCGACTTCGCCACCGACACCGTCAAGGTGACCGACTTCGGCATCGCCCGCATCACCGATTCGAGCAAGACCAAGACCGGCGTGATCCTGGGCACGCCGTCCTATATGTCGCCGGAGCAGGTTGGCGGCGAGAAGATCGACGGCCGCTCGGACCTGTTTTCGCTCGGCGTGATGCTGTTCCAGATGCTCACCGGCGAGTTGCCGTTCCAGGCCGATTCGCTGGGCCGGCTGATGTATATGATCGCGACCGACCCGGCCCCGGATATCCGCACCATCCGCCCCGAGTTGTCGGCGCAGCTGGCCGGCATCGTCATGCGGGCGATGAGCAAGAAGCCCGAGGATCGCTACCAGGATGGCACGCAGTTTGCGGCCGACTTGCGCGCCGACGGCGTGGCGTCGACCGATGCTTCGGCATCCGCATCCCCGACCTTGGAGTCGGCGGGCGTGCCGGCCTTGTCGCAGGCCGAGACGATGGGCAAGACGATGGTGCTGGAACGGCCCGCGGCGGCGGCGCCGACCGAGTATGCGGCGACGATGGCGCTCGAACGGGTGGTGCCAGTTGCCGCGCCGCCGGCGCTCGATGCGGCGCAGGCCGACGAGCCGGAGCAGGACGCGCCCCTGCCAGCGCATGCGCAGACGATGGTGATCGACCGCAGCGCGCCCACGCCGGCCGATTCTGAGTATGCGGAAACGGTCGTGATCGAGCAGCAGCCGGCGCCCGAGCCGGAGCCGGTGCCGGTGCCGGAGCTGGAGCAGGTGCCGTCCGGGCACGCCGAAACGGTGCTTGTGGAGCGCCCGGAAACGCCGCTGCCGGACTATGCCGAATCCGTGGTGGTGGAACGTTCGGAGTCGCTGTTGTCGGACTATTCGGAAACCGTTGTTGTTGAACGCGCGACGGCGCTGCCTGCCGATTTTGCCGAAACGGTGGTGCTTGAACGTGCGGCGGCGCCGCCGTCGGACTTTGCCGAAACGGTCGTCGTTGAGCGCGCCGTGGCGCTGCCACCCGACTTTGCCGAAACGGTGGTGATCGAACGGCACGCAGCGGCCGCGCCGGAGCTAGCGCCGGCACCCCGGTCGGCCGAGGTCGAGGTGATGTTTGGGCCCGCGGCCGGACGCACGCTCGCACTGACCAAACCGCGCACCAAGCTCGGCCGCACCGGCGCGCAAGTGGCGGCGATCGAAAGCCGGCCGGACGGATACTTCCTCGTGTTCGTCGAAGGCGAGACGAAGCCCCTGCTGAACGGCGCGGCGATGGACGGCGAGGTGAAAAAACTGGACCACAACGACACCATGGAGATCGCGGGCACGACCATGCGGTTTTCCCTGAAGGCATAGCACGATGGGGAGCCGCTAAGCCATGATCATTCAAATCGCTGCCGAAACCGATCCGGGCATCGCCCGCAGCAATAACGAGGATGCGATCGCCTTCGACGAGATTACGGGGCTGTGCATCCTGGCCGACGGCATGGGCGGGCACAATGCCGGCCAGGTCGCCAGCGGGATGGCGGCCGCCTTCATCGAGTCGGAAATGCGCGCTTTCTTATCAAGCCAGGAGGGTGGGCTGGTGCGCGGCGAACTCGAGGCGCAACTGACACGCTGCATCACGATGGCCAACGAGGCCATCTTCAATATGTCGCAGTCGAACCGGCAATACGCCGGGATGGGCACGACGCTGGTGGTCGGGATTTTCCTTGGCGACAGCTTATTGCTTGCGCATTTGGGCGATTCGCGCTGCTATCGTTTGCGCGCCGGCGAGCTGGTGCAGATCACGAAAGACCATTCGGTGCGCCAGGAGCAGATCGATTCCGGATTGGTGATGCCGGAGGGGAGCATGCCGACGCAAAACCTGATCACCCAGGCGCTCGGGGTCGACGGCGTGGTGAAGCCGGAAATCAACTGGTACCAGATCGCGCGCAACGACACCTATCTGTTTTGCTCCGACGGTTTGACCGACATGGTCGACGACGCGGCGATCACCTCGATTTTGTCGGCCGGCAAGCTGCAAACCCGCCCGCAATTGCTGGTGGGCGCGGCCAATGCGGCCGGCGGCACGGATAATATTTCGGTGCTGCTGGCCAAGGTGCGCGAGCGCCGGATCAATAAGTTGCTGTCGTCGGCGCGCGGCGCGATCAATGGGGTCTGGCCCGGGCGGCGGCGGACCGATCAATAGTGGATGGTGATTTGGATGGAGCAATCGATCGTCTGGATTGGCTATTGAACAAGTCACCCCGGCGGCGTTGCCCACTGCTTTCAAAAATAAATTTCTGACATAGCGACGAGCGAGGCTGTCGCGAAAGGGAGCCAATACGCTGGAATTGGCGCCTAATACGCTTCAGAAATCGCGTGGGAGAAAATTAAATATCAAAAACCAACGTCGTCCTCGCGCATGCGGATGTCGCAAAACTTGAATTGGTGTTCAATGCGGCAGAAATCGTGCGACTTGAGACCTACAATAAGGACCTAAACCAACATCGTCCTCGCGAACGCGGGGACCCATAGAACGTTAGCTTTGAGCCGACGTTCTATGGGTCCCCGCCTCCGCGAGGACGATGTTGGTTTTTGATATTT
>JAZKIN010000117.1:0-14956 GCA_040384885.1 Pseudomonadota bacterium
CATGCGGGGACCCATAGAACAGCGGCGATAAGCAACTGTTCTATGGGTCCCCGCATGCGCGAGGACGATGTTGGTTTTTGGTATTGAAGTTCGAGCACCACGGCTTCTGACGTGACCCAGAGCCAATATGCCTCACAGCCGGTGACTGCGGTCGGCCAGCGCCAGCGCCGGCGGCAGGGTCGCGCCGTGGCCGAGCACGAGCACTTTGAACAATTCACCCATTTCGGCCGGCGACACCAGTTTCTGCACCGCGTTGGCCTGCGGCAGGTAGCGCAGCGCGTCCTGCGGGTCGGTGCGCAGCAACAGTTCGCCGATGCCGGCGCCGAGCAGGAACGAGGCCTGGTTCATATACGCCAGCACGTCGAGCCCGCCATCCTGGGCCGCCAGCGCCATCGCCGTGAAGTCGACGTGGGCCGTGATGTCCTGCAGCCCCGGCAAAAAGAACGGATCGGGATGGGCGCGGTGCCGGTAGTGGCACATCAAGGTGCCGCCGACGCGCTGGTCGACATAGTATTCGTGCGCCGGAAAGCCGTAGTCGAACATGATCGCGGCGCCGCGGCCCGCGCCCAGCATCGCCGCGAGCGAGGCCATGAAGCCGCAGGCGACCGCATGCACCTCGGTCACGTAGCCGTCGGGCAGCGTGTCGGCGTCCGGCACCTGCCGCGCGAGCTGGGCCGCCAGCGCCGCGTCGGGCACGCGCTCGGTGTGGCAAAAGACGCCGTGCTCGACCGTGACCATGAGCTCGCGCCAGCCGCCGCCGCTGCGCGTGACCAGCTGCACCGGCATCGCGTCGAGCACCTCGTTGGCCAGCACGACGCCCTCGAAGGCATCCGGAAAACCGTCGAGCCAGCGCACCTGCGCGAAGTCCTTGAGCGCCTCCTGCTGGCGCGCGCGCAGTTCGCCCGACAACTCTATGATCGAATAACTGGCCAGTTCGACCCCGTCCGCGGCCAGCGCGGCGAGCACGTCGCGCGCCAGCTTTCCGGTGCCGGCCCCAAACTCGAGGATGTGGAATGGGATCGGCGGCGCGCTTTGGGCGATAATAGCGCTTGCGGCACGCGCCAGCGCGGCCCCGAACAGGGGCGTTATCTCGGGCGCGGTCGTGAAATCGCCGTCGCGGCCCAGTTTTGCGGCGCCGCCGCTGTAGTACCCCAGGTTTGGCGCGTACAGCGCCAGCTCCATAAAACGGGCGAACGAGATCGCGCCGCCGGCTTGTTCGATTTCGGCGGCGATCGCGTTTTGCAGGGCGTGGGACGCGGCCAGCGCGTCCTGGTCTGGTTCGGGTAGGGACATGCCGGCATTGTAGCCAAAATAATCAGAGGGATCAGCAATTTTGACATCGACACAAAGGCAGGGCGCAGCGCTGGTGACGGGCGCCGGGCGCCGCATCGGACGCGCGATCGCGCTCGGACTGGCCGCGGCCGGCTGGGACGTCGCCGTGCATTACCGCTCGTCCGAGGCCGAGGCGCAGGAGACCGCCGATGCCGTCGCCGCGCTCGGGCGGCGCGCCGTGCTGCTCCAGTGCGAGCTCGAAGACGAGGCCGCGGTGCGCGACTTGTTCGCGCGGGCTGCGGCAAAGCTCGGCCCGATCGGCTGCGTGGTCAACAACGCCTCCCAGTTCGAATACGACAACGCCACCGCGTTCTCGCCGGCGCTGCTGGTGCAGCACATGCAGGCCAACGTGAGCGCGCCCATTTTGCTGGCGCAGGCGCTGCACGCGGCCACCCCGGACGGTTCGCAGGCGGTCGTGATCAACCTGCTCGACCAGAAACTGTACAATCTGAATCCCGATTTCCTGTCTTACACGCTGTCGAAGGCGGCGCTGCACACGGCCACCACCATGCTGGCGCAGGCGCTCGCGCCGAAGGTGCGCGTGGTCGCGGTGGCGCCGGGCCTGACGATGGTGTCGGGCGACCAGACCGAGGCCGCCTTCGCCAAGGCGCACACGAACACGCCGCTGGGCCGTTCGAGCACGCCGCAAGACGTCGCCGACGCCGTCTGCTACGTGGCGGCGGCGCGCGCGCTGACCGGCACCACCCTTCTTGTCGACGGCGGGCAGCATCTGCAGCCCGTGCCGCGCGACGTGATGTTCATCGCAAAATAAAAAGGTAACCACTATGCTGTCCGCCCTGTCCCACCCCCTGCTGAGCGATTGCCGCCGGCTGTTCCTGCGCAATTACGAAGTGATGGTCAACATCGGCGTGCACGACTTCGAGAAGAAGGGCGAGCAGCGGGTGCTGATCAACGTCGAGCTGTATATCCCGCTCGCGCTGTCGACCCCGAAGGACGACCAGCTCGACGAGGTGGTCGACTACGACTTCATGCGCGAGACCATCGCGCGCCGCATGGCGCAGGGCCACATCCATTTGCAGGAGACGCTGTGCGACGACGTGGTGCGCGCGATGCTCGCGCACCCGCGCGTGCGCGCGGTGCGCGTGTCGACGATGAAGCCGGACGTGTATCCGGACTGCGAAGGCGTGGGCGTCGAGGTTTTCCAGATCAAGGAAGGCACGCTATGAACGCGCCACTTTCGAACGCGGCGCAGATGGACGCGCAGGTGGATGCGCAGATGGCCCCGCAAACCGCCGAGCAGGCCGAGTTGAACTCGAAGCAGCGCGAGAAGATCGCGCACGAGAACCACAAGCTGCACAAGCGGCTGTGCCGCCAGGTGGGCCAGGCGATCGGCGACTTCAATATGATCGAGGACGGCGACAAGGTCATGGTGTGCCTGTCGGGCGGCAAGGACAGCTACGCCCTGCTCGACATCTTGCTGACGCTGCGCGAGCGCGCGCCTATCCATTTCGACATCGTCGCGGTCAACCTCGACCAGAAGCAGCCCAATTTCCCGGCCCATGTCCTGCCTGCCTATCTTGAGAAACTCGGCGTCGAGTTCCATATCGAGAACCAGGACACCTACAGCATCGTCAAGCGCCTGATCCCTGAGGGCAAGACCACCTGCTCGCTGTGCTCGCGCCTGCGCCGCGGGATTTTGTACCGCGTCGCCGACGAGCTCGGCTGCAACAAGATAGCGCTGGGGCACCACCGCGACGACATCCTCGAAACCTTCTTTCTCAACATGTTCTTCGGAGGCAAACTCAAGGGGATGCCGGCAAAGCTGCAGTCGGACGACGGCAAGCACATCGTGATCCGGCCGATGGCGTATGTGAAGGAAGAGGATTCGACGCGCTACGCCGAGGTCAAGCAGTTCCCGATCATCCCGTGCGACCTGTGCGGTTCGCAGGAGAACTTGCAGCGCAAGCAGATCAAGGGGCTCATGCGCGAGTGGGAAAAGAAGCATCCGGGACGGGTCGAGAGTATCTTTTCGGCGCTGTCGACGGTGGTGCCGTCGCATTTGATGGATCCGAATATGTTCGGGTTCAAGGACCTCAAGGCCGATGGCGTGGCCAGCCCGCTCGGCGATATTGCGTTTGATGATGAGCCGTGTTCGACGCCGGTTGGTATGCCGGGGACGATTGTGCTTCAAAACGGCTAGCCGGTGCTGCTGTAGAAATCGTGGATTAAGAAACAAGAAAAACCAAACCAACATCGTCCTCGCGCATGCGGGGACCCATAGAACGGTTGCTATGAGCTAACGTTCTATGGGTCCCCGCCTTCGCGAGGACGATGTTGGTTTTTTTTGCGTTTGTGTTCTCGCTCTACGATTCCTGTAGCAAATTCATAGCCCCATACTTAGCTAGTACGGAAAGTTTTGATTGACATGACGCCCGGCCCGGACGATACTTTCCCTTATGGCTAAGTTTTTAACAGATCTGGATAAGACGTTTTCCGCGCTCGCCGATCCCACCCGGCGCGCCATCCTCAGCCGTCTGTGCGACGGCCCGAAATCGGTCAGCGAGCTTGCCGAGCCGTTTGCGTTGGCGCTGCCGTCGCTGCTCAAACATGTCCGTGTGCTCGAGGAGAGCGGGCTCGTCAGCTCCGAGAAGATCGGCCGCGTGCGTACCTGCAAGATTGAGCAGCATGCCCTGCATGCGACCGAAACGTGGATCCACCAACATATTTCTGCTTGGGAGGACCGCCTCGATCGCATGGAAGCCCACATTGAACGTATGAAGAGGTAAGCCGTGAGCGACGCAAGCAACCCCTCCGATTCCCCTTGGCACGATTGGCCCATCGATCGCGAAATAGTGCTGGGCCGCGTCATCGACGCGCCCCGAAGCCTGGTGTACGCAGCCTGGACCGACCCGGATCAGATTCAAGACTGGTTCGGGCCGCAAGGCATGGCGATCGACACCAAGGAGATCGACCTCAATCCCGGCGGACTCTGGCGATTCGACATGGTCACCAGCGACGGCCTTCGCTATAGCAACCGCATGCAGTTTCTTCGCATGGAGGCGCCAGCCCTCATCGAGGTCGAGCACGGTACAGATCAGGACAACGACCCGGACCGCTGGCGGATGCTCGTCACGTTCGATGAACAAAGCGATGGCAAGACCGTCCTCACGCTGCGGCAAATGCATCCGTCGAAGCATCAGCGCGACGCGAAACTGGGCTTCGGCGCCGTCGTCTATGGCGGGCAGACGCTCGACAAACTGGCCCTCCACGTTGCCAGGCGCAAGGTCGGATGAAGCAGGCCGCCTTCGCATCCCGCAGCGTCCCACCCATTCCCACGGAGATATGATGTCTGAACTTAAAGTACTGGGTTATTCCATTTCGCTCGACGGGTTCGGCGCCGGTCCGCGCCAAAGCCTGCAAAATCCGATGGGTGAACGTAGCGAAGGGCTGCACCAGTGGTTTCGTGGCACCCGCACGTTCCAGCGCATGATGGGCGACGCTAGCCAAGGCAGCGAAGGTCCGGACGAGGATTTCGCCGCCCGCGGCTTCGCGAACATCGGCGCCTGTATCTTGGGTCGAAACATGTTCGGTCCGATCCGCGGGCCTTGGCCGGACGACGAGTGGAAGGGTTGGTGGGGCGAGGAGCCGCCCTACCACATGCCCGTGTTCGTCCTGACCCATCATCCTCGCGCGCCACTCGAAATGAAGGGGGGCACGACCTTCTATTTCGTCACCGATGGCATCGAATCGGCCTATGCGCAAGCACGCGAGGCCGCGGACGGAAAGGATGTGCGACTTGGTGGCGGCGCGGCGACGATTCGCGAATATCTGCGCGCAGGCCTCGTCGACGAAATGCATCTGGCGATCTCCCCGGTGCTACTTGGATCCGGCGAGACTTTGTTCGAGGGACTCGACCTTGAAGGTTTGGGATGGCACTGCACGGAGCACGTGCCCACCCCGTCCGCGACGCACGTCGTCCTCAGAAAGAATTAATCCTCCCTCGCATGTAGTCGCCACCAGGAGTTCACCATCATGTCTTTAGCGCTATACGGCCATCCCTTTTCCTCGTACACCCAGAAAGTGCTCATTGCGCTCTACGAGAATGACATACCGTTCGAATTCCGGTGTCTCGGGCCGGATACGCCGCAGCACGCGGCGGCATGGCTACAGCGCTGGCCGCTGAGGAAGTTTCCGCTATTGGTCGATAAGGAGCGCAGCGTCGTCGAGACCAGCATCATCATCGAATATCTGCAGCTGGCGCATCCTGGCCTGGTCCGGCTGTTGCCCGAGGCGCCAATGGACGCGCTCGATGTTCGCTTTCTCGACCGCTTCTTCGACCTGCATTTGATGAGTCCGGTTCAGCACGCGGTTGGCGGCGCGCTGACGGGCGATCCGGCAAAGCGGGAAGCCGCTCTCGCCGAAGCCAAGGAGAAACTCGGTCTCGCCTACGCTTGGCTCGAAGGCCAGCTCGCCGGCAAGACCTGGGCTGCCGGCGCAGACTTTACCCTGGCCGACTGCGCGGCCGCACCCGCGCTGTTCTATGCGGACTGGATCGATCCGATTCCCGATGCGTTGCCGGCGCTGCGTGCCTACCGTGCGCGTTTGCTAGCCCGTCCATCGTTTGCGAGAGCGGTGGAAGAAGCGCGTCCTTATCGGCAGCTTTTCCCACTGGGAGCGCCTGACCGAGACTGATGGGGGTTACTTGCTGTGCAAGCGCCCGTGCCAACCAATGCGGCTGTAGAAATCGCGAAGTACGAAACTAAAAAAACCTAACCAACATCGTCCTCGCGCATGCGGGGCCCCATAGAACTTTAGCTCATAGCAACCGTTCTATGGGTCCCCGCCTTCGCGAGGACGATGTTGGTTTTGTGTTTTTGTATTCAGGGGGTACGAATTCTGACACCACGCAATAACCAAACCGACTTTAATCCTCGTCCCCCCTCGGCAGATAATACCCAGGCGGCAAAAGATGCGGGTGCATCTGGTAGATCTCGTTGAGCGCATCAAGCCCAATAATCGATAGCAACTGACCAACCACGCTGATGTAGTTCGATTTCTCCACGGCGGCGCAATCGCTTTCGGCCATGATGCCGGCCGAGGCGTCGAGCAACCCGGAGACTTCGAGCAGGAGCGCGCTGATTTTCTTGGCGGTGTCTGGGTTGGTGATCATCTTTGTTTTCCAGGCGGTCTACAGGCTGCGCACTTCAGGGCGCCACGTTCGCACGCAGCACCGGGTACAGGTTGAAACGCTCATCCCACGAACTGTGGCGGCGCGCGAAAAATTCGAGGCGCGCCTGGCCGTTCTTGGCGAACTCGGGCTCGGTCTCGACCTTGCGCTTGAACGCGGCCGCCAGCGCCGGATCGGCCGCCATCTGCTCGCGCGCCACGTCCTCGGCGACATACTCCTCCATGTATTCCTTGCGCTCGAAGGCGTTGTTGAACACGCCCCATGCGAGCATCGAGTCGGGCGCCTGCGGCTCGAAAATGGACATCACCAGGCGCGACTTCGGCTGCCCGACCGGCACATACAGCGCGCCCTTGCCCACCTTGCGCGTCTCGCGCGCCCACTTTCCCTGCACCGCCAGGCGCTGGTGCGACTCGACCGATCCGGCGGCGAAGGTGGCTTTGTCGGCGCGGTAGGCCTCGACCTCGAAGCCCGGCAGGTCGGCCGCCAGCGTGCGGTAGGCGATGCCGTGCAGCGCCAGCTTGTGCGCCACCATCGCCGCATGCGCGGCCGGCACGATATACCCGGCGCCCGGCGCGCTGATCGTCAGCGAAGGCAAAATCTCGTCGCGCAGCGGCACGTTCCAGATCTGCGGCTTGGTTTCGTCGTAGTGCGTCATCAGGATGCCGGAGACGTCGGACAGCTTGCGGGTGTAGGCGTAGCCGCGGAAGTCGATCCGGCGCACCTTGTCGGTCGCCTCGTACGACAGGTCGACCGGCCGGCCCGCCACCTTCGAGGCGCGCAAGTCGGCCTCGCGCGCGGTCGCCTGCCACGCCGGTCCGTGCTTTGCCACCTGCGCCAGCACCGAGACGACGGTGTCGCGCGTGATGCGCACACGGGTCGCGTAATCCTTCCACGCGTGCGTTTCGACCAGCATCGCGATCCGGTTGCGCATCAGGAAATAGCCGGTCGAGAAGCGCGGGTTGGAGACGCCGTCGATAAACCCCGACATCGGCTCGTCGGTGTCGGCAAACGACATGTAGAACGCGTGCGGCATTGCGCCTTTCGCGCTGATGTCGGCAAGTACATTGGAGCGCAGAGCGAGCCCCGATTTGCGCAATTCGGCGTCGCCCGCGTTGACCGGCTCGACCTGGATCGAGACGTCGTGTTCGAACTTGGCGCCGTTGGTCACGTGCAAGTCGACGTAGGCCAGCGGATCCCAGGCGTTGACCAGCGTGAGCATGGCCTGCATTTCGGGTGCGTCGGCCTTGACGTAGTCGCGGTTGAGGTTAAAGTTTTGCGCCGTCGTGCGCCAGCCCATTTCGACCGGGCCGCGCTGGTTCGGGCGGTTCCATTTGCCGAAGCGCTCGTGGCCGTCGATATTGAACACGGGGATAAACAGCAGTACCTGCTTGTCGAGCGAGCCGGGGGCGGCGCGGTTTTCGAGCACTTCGCGCAGCGCCAGGAAGCCGGCGTCCTTGCCGTCGATTTCACCGGCGTGGATGCCGCCCTGGACCAGCACCACGGGCAGGCCGCGTTTTTTCGCCGCCGCCGGCGTCATCGCGCCGGTGCGCGTGGCGACCAGCGCCAGCATCGGGCGACCCTCGGGGGTGCGGCCGAACTCGATGCACTTGACCTGTTTCGGATACGCCGCCTGGAAGGCCTTGCACAGCTTGCCCACTTCGTCGTAGCGGCCGGTGTGCGTGAAGCCGGAGCGTTCCGAGACGGTGCTCAGGTCGGGCGCGGCGTGGGACAGCGGCATGGCGGATAACAGGGCAAGCAGTAAGGCGGTACGGATCATCGGTAAGGCTCCGGCAGATTGGGGGTGTTGACGGGGGCGGGCCCGCCGTGCCGGAAATTATAGTCGTGTTTGCCTGTAAACATCGCAACTCTGCTTGGGGCGGGAAAACGGGGGACGCGGTCGCGCGCGGGCAAGGGTTGCGGAGAATTATCTTGAGGTCACGATGGACGAGATTGTGTGCCAAGTCGCGTCAGAAGTCGTGCCCGAACTAGTTCAATATCAAAAACCAACATCGTCCTCGCGCATGCGGGGACCCATAGAACAGTTGCTCAGAGCTAACGTTCTATGGGTCCCCGCATGCGCGAGGACGATGTGGTTGATTTTTTTAATTCTCGACCATTGCGAGCGCGCGCGCGCCGGGCAAATGCGGCGCTTTTTTGAGTTTATTATGCTGCTTCAAGAGCGGCCCATCCGGGCGCGCGTAAACCTAGGAACCCCAATGACGACGACACTGACCATCTTGGCCTGGACGCTGGTACTGGCAATCGTGCAAATCGCCCTGGCCGGGGCGATGCGCACGCGCGAGACCGGCATCGGCTACAACATGGGCGCGCGCGACGACGCGGCGCCGCCCCCCGGCAAAATCACGGCCCGGCTGCAGCGCGCGCAGGCCAATCTGTTCGAGACCTTGCCGCTGTTCGCCGCCGCCGTGCTGATCGCCCATGTGGCCGGGCGCGAAAGCGATGTCACCGTCAACGGCGCGATGCTGTACCTCGGCGCGCGCGTCGTCTATGTGCCGGTGTACGCGGCCGGCATTCCGGTCTTGCGCACGCTGGTCTGGGCGGTGTCGCTCGTCGGCCTGGTGATGATCGTCAAAGCGATTCTGGCCTGAGCCAAAAGCTCAGGGCTGCACCTGCAGCGTCTTGACGGACTTGGTTTCTTCGCGCTCGCCCATGCCTTCGGCCTTGTCGTGGCTGTCGATGCGCAGCGCGACCAGCCGCCCGTCGACCAGCCCGTAGGTGCTTTGCTCGTCGCTGTTCGCCTCGAAGGTGATCACCACGAAGGCCCTGCCCCACACGGTCTGGCGTTTGCGGCTCGCCAGCGGCGTGCCATCGGGGCCGATCCAGATCTCGTACACCGACTCGAGCCGCTTGGCGTACTTGCGGTCGCGCTTACTCAGGCTCTCGATCGGGATGTCGAAGCTGAGCAAGCGGGCCGGCTTGCCGTTGTGGGTGGCCGCGCTCTCGCCCTTGAAGCGCGCCTTTTCGAGGCTGCGCAATATGCGCGGCGCCGCCGACAGCACCGACAGCACCTCGCCGGTCCCCAATTCGCCCAGCGTGTACAGGGTCGGGGTCTTGAGGTCGGGGTCTTTGGCCCGCGCGTTCTGCTCGGCCCTGACCCGTTCGAGCAGGTCGTCGCCGTAGGTCAGCACCAGGCCGTTGGCGCCGTCGCCGACCTGTATGGTCGCGCGGCCGTTGGTCTCGGACGCGGCCGCGCCCTCGCCCACGCGGCGCACCACGCGCGCTTCGATCCGGCCCTTGACCGGCGTCGCCGTGCTGCTGCGCGCCAGCGCCGCCTTCAGGTCGCCCAGGCCGTCGGCACGCGCGGCGCCGCCGGCCATGCACAGCGCCGCAAGCAGCGGCAGTAGTATTTTCGTCATTCGATGCCTTTTATATCGGTTAATCACTGCAAGCGCCCCGCGCTCATGGTCACGGTCCTGCCACAGCGCGCCGCGATCGAGCGGTCGTGCGTGACCATGACCAAAGTCGAACCGCGTTCGCGGTTCATGGCGAACATCAGGTCGATGACGGCCTCGCCGCTGGCCGCGTCGAGGCTGCCCGTGGGTTCGTCGGCCAGCAACAGCGGCGGCTCGGTCACAAACGCGCGCGCCAGCGCCACGCGTTGCTGTTCGCCACCGGACAAGAACTTGGGATAGTGCCGCAGCCGCGCCGACAGGCCCACCCGCCCGAGCATTTTCTCGGCCTTTTCGCGCGCCCCGCGCTCGCCGCGCAATTCGAGCGGCAACATGACGTTTTCGATCGCGCTCAGGTGCGCCAGCAACTGGAACGACTGGAACACGAAACCGAGCTGGCGCTGGCGCAGCAAGGCCCTGCCGTCCTCGTCGAGCCCGAACAGGTCGGCCCCGTGCAGGCGCACACTGCCGGCGCTCGGCAGGTCGAGCCCGGCAAGAATGCCCAGCAAGGTCGATTTGCCCGAGCCCGAGGCGCCCACGATGGCCAGCGTTTCGCCCGCGCCCACGCTGAGTTCGACATTATCGAGAATGGTCAGTTCGCCGGAAGCGTCGGCCACGCGCTTGGACAGGCCGCGCACCTCGATCGCGGTGCTGGCGGGAATGTTCATATTGCTCATGTTGGTTCCAATCAGAAAGGAATGAAAGCGGTTAATTGAAGCGCAGGCTGACCAGCGGCGGGCGATTGAGCACCTCGCGCAGGCCGGCCCAGCTGCCCAGCACGGCGCACAGCGCACCGCCGAGCAAGCCGGCCAGCAACAGCAGCGGCGACAGTTGCCAGTCGAGCTTGAAGACGAAGCGTGCCAGCGCCCAGCCGGCCGCCGATGCGCCGGCCGCCGCGAGCAGGCCGGCCAGGCCGCCGATCAGCGCGTATTCGATGAATTGCGCGCGCGCGAGCTGGCGCCGGCTCGCGCCGAGTGCGCGCAGCAGCGCGGCCTGGTGGATGCGTTCGTCCTGCGAGGCGGCCAAGGTCACGTACAGCACCAGCATGCCGGAGGCGAGCGTGAACAGGAACAGGAACTCGATCGCGGCGCTGACCTGGTCAAGCACGCTCTGGAACAGCGCCACCATCGCGCCGGTGTCGAACACGACCAGATTCGGATAGTCGCGCGCGAGCGCGTCGGCGAAGCCGCGGTCGGCGATGGGCACATGCAGCGCCGCCACGTAGGTGGCGGGCAGCCCGCCGGCGGCGGCCGCGTTCAGGATCATCGAAAAATCGGCGCCGCGCGATTTCTGGTCGATTTTGCGCAAGCTGGTGACCGACGCGGTGATGGCGCGGCCCGCCACATCGAGTGTGAGGCGGTCGCCGAGTTTGATGTTGAAGTTCTTGGCGAAGCCGCGCGAGACCGACACCTCGGGTTGCGTCGCCGCCGGTTTGAACCAATGCCCGGCGATGATGGTGCTGGACGCGGGCAGCAGGGCGGCGCTGACGTCGATCTCGCGCTTGAGCATTTCTTTTTCGCGCTTTTGCTCGATGTTGGCAGGGTCGAACGGCTTGCCGTTGTTGGCGACCAGCCGCGCCAGGATCAGCGGATGCAGCACCGGCCGGCCATAGGCTTGCATGCGGGCGGCCACGGCGTCGCGCTGCTCGGGCTGGATCTTGAGCACGAGGTGGTTGGGCGCATCGGCGGGCGCCGTGTTCTTCCAGGCGGTGAGCAGGTCGCCGCGCACCATCGTCAGCAGCAGCAGTGCCATCAAGCCGATCGCCAACGCGACCACTTGGGCCACGGTGGCGCCCGGGCGGCGCCGCAGGTCGGCCAGCGCCAGCCGCCACACGCCGTGGTCGAGCGCGTCGCGCGCGAACTTGAGCGAGGCGAGCGCGCCGAACGCGATCACGGCGAACAGGCCCAGTCCGAGCACAAAGGCGGCGGCCGTGGTCAGGCCCAGCGTCATGTCGCCGGCCTGCCACAGCAGCACCCCGACGAACACGCCGAGCCCCATCAGGTAGGTGGCCACGGTCAGCGCCTTGGGGGCGGTGTTCTCGCGGCGCAGCAGCAGGTTGTGCGGCACATTGCGCAGTTGGAGGATCGGCGGCATGCCGAAGCCGACCAGCAGCAGCATGCCGATGGCCAGGCCGCGCAGCACCGGCGTCCAGCTCGGGGCGGCGAGCTCGCTCGTGATTAGGGTGCCGAGCCATTCGATGAGCACGAAGTGCCCGGCGAATCCGGCCAGCACGCCGAACGCGCTGCCGGCCAGGCCGATGAGCACGAATTCGATCAGGTACAGCAGCGTCACGCGCGCCTGGGTCAGGCCGAGGCAGCGCAGCATGGCGCAGGCGTCGGCATGGCGCAGCATGAAGCGGCGCGCGGCCATGGCCACGGCCACGCCGGCGAGCATGGTCGAGAGCAGGCCGACCAGCGACAAAAAACTCGCGGCGCGGGCCAGCGTCTCGCCGGCGCTCGCGCTCTTGGTGGCGAGCGTTTCGACGGCCACGCCGGTACGGCTGCCGAGCTGCGATTTGAGCCACGCCGCGTAGGCTGCGACGGCGCCGGAGTCGCCGGCCACTTGCAGGCGGTGGTCGGCGTACGAGCCGCCTTGCACCAGCGCGCTCGCGGCCAGGTCGGCGCTGCCGATCATCACGCGCGGGGCGTATGCCATGAAGGCGGGGCCGCGGTCCGGCTCGAGCGCGATGATGCGCGCGATCGTCACGCGTAGTTCGCCAAGGCCGATCCGGTCGCCGACGCGCAGCTTCAGTTCGGTGAGCAGGCGGGCGTCGACCCAGGCGGTGCCGGGCGCGGGCACCTCGCTGGTGGCAGTGGTTTGTGCGCCTTGCTGCAGGCGCAGGGCGCCGCGCAGCGGATAGCCGGCGCCGACCGCCTTGAGCGCGACCAGCTTGGAGACGGCGCTGTCCCCCTCTCCCGCGATCGCCATGCTGGTCAATTCGACGATGACGGCACTGCGCAGGCTGCGGCGTGCGGCTTCGGCGCGCCAGGCCGGGTCGGACGGCGCCACAGTGTCGACGACGAGGTCGGCGCCGAGCGACTGGTGGGCGTCGCGCCGCAGGCCTTCTCCCATGCGCTCGGTGAAAAAGTGGACCGACGACAGCGAGGCGACGGCCAGCGCCAGCGCGACGAGCAAAAAGCGCAGCTCGCCGGCGCGCCAGTCGCGCAGCGTCATCGTGAGTGATAGTTTGAACATGGCCCGCCCCGCTAAAAAGAATACAGGGTGCAGGATGCGGCAGCCGCGCGGGCGCTGTCCGGGGATTGCGATGAATCGACGGCGTGGGCGATGAGTGACGGAATGGGCGAGTTGGGACGTGGCGGTGCGGGATTACGCGAGATTCGCAACCCACCACATCGTCCTCGCGCAGGCGGGGACCCATAGAACGGTTGCTATGTGCCAGCGTTCTATGGGTCCCCGCCTACGCGAGGACGATGTGTGGGTTAAGTCGCGGCTACGTCAGAGTGGCAAGTTATTGGGTTACGAATGCCCTTACTCGAGCGTGTAATCCAGCGTGTAGTAATGCGTGCGGTCGACCAATTCGAGTTTGAGCTGGCCGGTGATACCGACCAAGGCGCCGGTGCCGGATCCTGGCACCACGTTGATGGTCAAATCGTTCACGCCGCCATGCATGGTCCCGGCGTGCTGCAGGGCGAAACTGCCTTCGCGCCCGCCCAGGATGCCGGTTACATGCTCCATCGCCACATACGCGGCCGAGCCCGCGGAGGGATTGCCGGCCGAGAGCATTTCACCCTGGCCATGCGCCACGAGGTCGCCCGTGTAGCGCTTGTCAAGCAACATGCGGCCGACCGAGACGCGGTCCACGCCCTCCCCCGCGGGCGGAGGCTGCATAGTGATCGCAAAACTGCCTTTGGCCATGTACGTCATGAAGCGCTCCGTTTTTGTCAGAATATGAGAATCAAACAATAATACCGCTTCTTGAAAAGACGGGGCGCGTGGCGTTGCCGAACGGCACGATCACTCCCCAGGATGATGTTCCAGCACAATAATCAGCGGGGGGGCGAAGCGTGTTTTTCAACTGTGTCTGGCATTGCTGCTCGTTCGTATGCGCGTTTTGCCTTGTTCTGTCGCGTTTTGCCTGGGTTCACAGATGCAATTAAACTTTTAGACAGAATGCGACAAGACGCGCAGGAATTAGGCGTCAATTGAGCATGAATGCCAGAGAGGTTTGTGGAGGGATGCCCCGGGGTGGGCCGATCAATAAATATTCGCAATGTTCTACCGATCAAACACAGACTTTCACGCGAGCACCAATATTTGCGGACGCGGGCACGTGCTACTGCGCGACATCGCCCGAATTGAACCTGATGTTGCGCAGAGCGATCTCCGACCAACGGGATACGTCCCCATCCGGGTCCGCCCCCATGGCGGCAATTCTTTGAAGATCTGCGGCGGTATGCTCTGCGAGTTTTATGCTGGCCTGAAGGGCATCCCTGCGCACATAAGAGCTATCATCGGCGAATAGCTCGAATACAACGAGCTTGGTTAGCATCGCAGCGGGTGCAATTTTTACTAGTGCCGCTACAGCACTTTGACGCACGCCGATCAATGGATGTGTGCGTGCCACAGCTGCAAGGGCATCGAGGGAGGACTTTCCGCATTCGCGCATGCGCCCCAATCCTACTGTCGAGAAGAAAACAATATCATCGTTTGCCGAACCTAAGCCTTCCAAAAAAGGCGCAATCATCCAATTGTCAGCAGGTTCCAAACCGCCAATTGCCATCACAGCCTTGTGGCGCTCCTTCTGATTCTCGCTCAGAAGCTTTTTCAGCCATTTTGCTGTATCGATTGGCGGTCTTGGCGCTTCAAGCTTATTTTCACTTTTTTTCATTCTTAGCCTGGATAAATAGTCTTTCTAAGAAAAATGGCCCGCATTCAGCGGGCCATTTGGTCTTAAGCAGCGCGGGTACCGCTGCCGGTGGTCGGCGCCGCCGGCGCGCCGAAGGCCGCCAGCAACGCCGCCTCCTTCTGCTTGGCCGCCTTGAAGTGGCGCTCCTTGACGTGGCCATAGCCGCGGATGTCTTCCGGGATGCTGGCAATCGCCACC
>JAZKIN010000118.1:0-36366 GCA_040384885.1 Pseudomonadota bacterium
CTCGACGGCCTGATGCAGGGCGCGGACCGCGACATGGTCAAGGTCTGGCAGAAGTACAACGAGAAGCGCTTCGACAAGATCATGACCAAGACCAAAACCGTCGCCGTGGAAGCGCTGCCGGAAGGGATCAAGGTCACGTTCGAATCGGCCGAGCCGGGCGTCGCCGCGCCGGACGCGCAGCTCTACGACATGGTGCTGGTCGCGGTCGGACGCAGCCCGAACGGCGGCAAGATCGGCGCCGAAAAGGCGGGCGTGGCGGTCACCGAGCGCGGTTTCATCACCGTCGACGGCCAGATGCGCACCAACGTGCCCAACATCTTCGCCATCGGCGACCTGGTCGGCCAGCCGATGCTCGCGCATAAGGCGGTGCACGAGGCGCACGTCGCGGCCGAGGCGGCGCATGGCGAGAAGGCCTACTTCGACGCCAAGGTCATTCCATCGGTCGCGTACACCGACCCTGAAGTGGCATGGGTCGGCATCACCGAAGACGAAGCCAAGGCCAAGGGCATCAAGCTCGAAAAAGGCCTGTTCCCGTGGGCGGCCAGCGCGCGCGCCGTGGCCAACGGCCGCGACGAAGGCTTCACCAAGCTGCTGTTCGACGCCGAGACCCACCGCATCGTCGGCGGCGGCATCGTCGGCACCCATGCCGGCGACATGATCGGCGAGATCGCGCTGGCGATCGAGATGGGCTGCGACGGCACCGACATCGGCAAGACGATCCACCCGCATCCGACGTTGGGCGAATCGATCGGCATGGCGGCCGAGATCTACGAAGGCGTCTGCACCGACCTGCCGCCCGTGCGCAAGCGGTAAAGCCGAGTAAAGCAGAGTAAAGCAGTGCTTTGGCACGCGCGGGGGCAACCCTGCGCACCAAATGAAAACCGGGGACAGGCCTAGCGGCGTGTCCCCGGTTTTTTTACGTCCCGAATGCAGTATTACTGCGGCGCGCCAAGAAAGGCGGGCTAGGTCCGCGCGGTGCGGATATCAGTTTTGATTAGTCGTAGCTGGTCCAGGTGGTGGGAATGTCGATGTTGCCGGTGCGGGCGGCATCGGCATACGCGCGCATCTCCGCGACCACCGCTTCCATTTGTTCACTGCCCGGGTTTGCCAAAAAACCCTTCATGCGTTCGTTGAGTATGACTTGTTGATCGCGCCATTCGTGCCGGGCCGCGTTGCTCATGGTGCCTCCTTGCGGCGTTGTGCCAGCTTGTCGTTCTTGGTCGTCATAAACGCCTCCTGTAAAGAACGAAGGATGCCCGAAAGCGGACCTGGTCTCGGTGCGATAACGCACATCCTTTGCGGAAAGCGGGTCGATCGCTGGCGCGGCGCGCCGACAGCGTGGGCGCAGAAAGGTTTCGACGGCGGGGCGGAATGAAGGATTACAATGCCAATGATTCCGATTCGACTCGTTGAAACTTCTCTCTCAAAAGGACCCATGAAGAACCTCCTCGTTCCCTGCATCTGGCTACTCGCCGCCGCGGCAACTGCTTCACCCAATGCAAGCGCGGCGGCCGCCGTCGCGGCCGTCCCGGGCGTCGCCAGCGCGGCGCAATTGAACAAAATGGCGCAGCGCTACGCGCCGATCAGCCTACGCGCCGACACCTCGAAGCTGTCGGCCGGCGACAAGGCCGCGATCGTCAAGTTGATCGAGGCGGCCAAGATCATCGACACCTTGCAGCTGCGCCAGCGCTGGTCGGGCAACGAGGCGCTCTGGTCGGCGCTCAGGAAAGACGCGACGCCGCTCGGCAAGGCGCGCCTGAATTATTTCTGGCTCAATAAGGGCCCCTGGTCCATCATCGACGGCAACAGCTCCTTCATGCCCGCGCAATATGCGGGCATCGAGATTCCGGCCAAGAAGCCGGAGGGCGCCAACTTCTATCCGGCCGGCGCGACCAAGGCCACGCTCGAGGCGTGGATGACGGCCTTGCCGGCCAAGGACAAGGAGGCGGCGCAATGGTTCTTCACGACGATCCGCAGCGGCGCCGACGGCAAGATGCAAGTGGTGAAGTATTCGGACGAGTACGAGGCCGAACTGGTCAAGCTGGCGGCGCTGCTCAACGAGGCTGCGGCCGTGACCGACAACGCCTCGCTCAAAAAATTCCTGAGCCTGCGCGCCGAAGCGTTCTTGTCGAACGACTACCTGACGTCGGACTTCGCGTGGATGGACCTCGACTCGCCGGTCGACATCACGATCGGGCCGTACGAAACGTATAACGACGAGCTGTTCGGCTACAAGGCCGCGTTCGAGGCCTACGTCAACATCCGCGACCAGAAAGAGACGAGCAAGCTCGACTTTTTCGGCAAGCACATGCAGGAGCTCGAGGACAACCTGCCGCTCGACAAGCAGTACCGCAACCCGAAGGTCGGCGCGCTGGCGCCGATGGTCGTGGTCAACCAGGTGTATTCGGCCGGCGACGGCAACATGGGCGTGCAGACCGCGGCGTACAACCTGCCCAACGACGAGCGCATCATCAGCGAGCGCGGCTCGAAGCGCGTGAT
Source organism: Pseudomonadota bacterium (assembly GCA_040384885.1). Classification (GTDB taxonomy): domain Bacteria; phylum Pseudomonadota; class Gammaproteobacteria; order Burkholderiales; family Burkholderiaceae_D; genus Telluria_A. Next base: position 2,500 of record JAZKIN010000118.1, read on the forward strand.
GCTCAAGAACATACAGGAAGCGAAGTTCAAGTCGACGCTGACGCCGATCTCGAAGCTGGTGTTGCGGCCGGCCGACCAGAAGGACGTCGACTTCGACTCTTTCTTCACGCACATCCTGGCGCACGAAATCATGCACGGTCTCGGTCCGCACAAGACCACCGTCAACGGCACGCCGTCGACCCCGCGCCAGGACCTCAAGGAGGCCTACTCGACGATTGAGGAGGCGAAGGCCGACATCACAGGTTTGTGGGCGCTCGCTTACATGATGGACAAGGGCCAGCTCAAGGACACGCTGGGGCAGGGCGCCGCGGCCGAGCGCAAGCTGTACAACACCTTCCTGGCGTCGGCGTTCCGCACCTTGCACTTCGGGCTGACCGATTCGCACGCGCGCGGCATGGCGATCCAGGTCAACTACCTGCTCGACAAGGGCGCTTTCGTCTCGCATGGAGACGGCACCTTCGCGGTCGACTTCAAGAAGATCAAGCAGGCGGTGGTGGACCTCGACCGCGAATTCCTGACGATCGAGGCGACCGGCGACTACGAGCGTGCGAAAGGCATGATGACAAAGTACGTGCTGATCCGTCCCGACGTCCAGAAGGCGCTCGACAAGATGAAGAAGGTGCCCACCGACATCCGGCCGACCTTCACCACGGCCGCCGCGCTGCTGGCCGCCCCGCCGGCCAAATCGGCCAAATAGCTAGTTGCTCCCGCACCGGGGACAGACCGGGGACAGACCGGGGTCAGACCCGGGTCTGACCCCGGTCTGTCCCCGGTCTGTCCCCGGCCACTGTTGCTGGGGATACGCCGGTTTGTCATACTGGAAATTGAACAAAAGCCTTTATTATCAAGTGGATATGGCGGTTTTGCTACAAGGAAATAAATAATCAAAATGGGGGCGGGGACTGGACTAGAATTGCTGAGAGGCACTTTTAGATCCGGGAGGATCCTCTCCATGTTGAAGCATATTTTGCTCGTTTCGCTCTGTTTCGTCACCAATCTTGCCAGCGCGGATGGACGGCTCACCGCGCTCGAAACACGCTGGCTGCAGGCCGCCGCACCCGTGCTGGCCTACTCGCAGAAACTCAAGCTTCCCATCGATATCACCGTCCAGCCGCGCCCGCGCCCGGGCGACGTGCCGCTCGCGATGGGTTTCGATGGCGGCCGTTGCAAACTGGTCTTGTCGCTGCGCGAAAATCCCAATGCCGAGTCGGTGTTGAAGGGCACGCCCGAGGACGATCGCGCGATGCTGATCGAGGCCATGGCCGCGCACGAAATCGGCCATTGCTGGCGCTATGTGCAAAATGCCTGGCATGCCTTGCCGGCCGGTTTTGTCGAACAAACCGATGAGCAGGTCGACGACGCCTCGCTGCAGGCGGCCATCAAGGCGACGCGCGAGACGCGGCGCGAAGAGGGCTTTGCCGACCTCGTCGCGCTCGCGTGGACCCAGCGTAACCACCCGCAACACTATGCGCGCGTGCACGCCTGGTTCGCCGCCGTGCGCGGCGACCTGAAGGCCTCGGGCGGGGCGCACGACACGCGCGCCTGGATCAGGCTGGCGCAGGCCGGCGCCGTGTTCGATCCCGTCGCGGTCCCGTTCGAAGACGCCGCCAAACTGTGGCGCGCCGGTTTGCAACCAGTCAGCGACGGCACCGAGTAATCGATGAACAAGGTCAAGCTCATACTCGGCGTCGCGCTGGGCCTGGGCCTCGTCAGCGGCGACCTGCACGGGGCCGAGGCGAGCGAGGCGCAGTGGATCGCGGCCGCGCAACAAGCCGTCGCCTTCGGCCGGGCGCAGGGCTTGCCGGTCGTGCTCCATGTCGAGGGCGGCCCCGGTTTGCCGGGGCATACGCCGATCGGCTTGTGGACCGAGAACGGCCAATGCACGCTGGTGGTCTCCGCGCGCGGCAATCCGACCGCGCGCCGCGTCACCGAAGTGGTCGACCAGGAGCACCTCGAGCTGTTCCTCGCCGGTGCCGCGGTGCACGAACTCGGCCATTGCCACCGCCGGCTCAACGGTTATCCCGCCAACGTCAAATTATTGCCGATCGTAAAGTCGATCGGATTCATCCGCAACTGGTTCAACCGCCGCGTGCGCACCGAGGAGGCGTTTGCCGACATGACCGAAGTGGCCTGGCTGGCGCGCTTCCATCCGGACAAGTTCGACGCCATGATTGGGCAGATCCAGCGCGTGCGCACGCGCTTTCTTGAACCCAGGCACGACACCTTGCCCTGGCTTGCGGCCGGGCTGGACGACGGCCCGCACGACGCCGGCGGCGATCTGTTTGCGCTGGCCGCAGTGCGCTTGAATCGGCATCGCTAAAATCCCGCCACTGTTCGTTGTCGCACAGAGTAGCGCGCGCAAAAGAGCGTTAAATCGTGCTACCACAACAAACCAGCAAGGGACTTCACCATGAAAAACATCGTTGCAACTATGCTGGCGATGGCCGCCGGCGCCAGCTTTGCAGCCGCGCCAACCGCCGCACTGAACCACGATCCGGCCACGTATCGCAACGCGACCCAGAAGGTCGCATCCGACTATAAAGCGGCCGTCGCCACGTGCGCCGGCGCCAGCGGCAACGCGCGCGAGGTCTGCCTCGAAGAGGCCAAGGCGGCCCGCGCGCGCGCCGAATCCGAGGCTGTCGCGCAATACAACAACACGGCCGCGGGGCGTGAAAAAGCCCGCCGCAAAGTCGCCGACGCCGACTACGCGCTGGCCAAAGTGCGCTGCGCCGGCATGAGCGCGGCCGACCAGGAAGCTTGCATTGGGCGTGCGCGCGACGCGCACACCGCTGCCATCGCCGACGCCAAGGCCGGCCGCAACGGCACGCTCGCCGCGAACGACACCTCGCGCGAGGCCATGCTCAGGAAGTGTGAACAGCTAACCGGCCGCAAAGACACGGCCTGCCTGCTCGAAAACGGCAAGGTCGCCGGCGCCAACGCCGCCGAGCGCACCGAGAACGCGGCCGAGACGGTTGCCGACAAAACCGCCGACACGGCGCGCGGCGCGGTGCAAAAAACCAAATCAGCGGCCGAGGCGGCCGCCGACCGTACCAGGGAGGCGGCTTCGACTGTAGCCCAAAAAACCGGGCGCGCGGTCGATGCGGTGGCCGACAAAACCCGCAACGCGGCGGCCACCGTCGCCCAGAAAACCGACCGCGCGACCGACACGGTGGCTGACAAAACGCGCAACGCCGCTGCCACCGCGGCCCAAAAAACCGACCGCGCAACGGACAATGCGGCAGACGCCGGCGGCAAGGTCGCGGCGCGCACGGGCAAGGCCGTGGCCGACTCCGTGATCACGACCAAGGTCAAGGCGAATATTTTCAAGCAGCCCGAGTTGAGCGCGCTCGCGATCCACGTCGAGACCGAAAAGGGCACGGTCATGCTCAGCGGCTTCGTCGATTCGAAAGCCGAGGCTGAAAAAGCCGTGCAGCTCGCGCGTGCGGTCGAAGGTGTAAACAACGTTCGCAGCGCGATTGTCGTCAAGTAGGAACGGCGACTATCACAAGCGCTTGTTGTAAGTGCTTGTAGCAAGCAGGCCACAATAGCAAGCCGCTTGCGTGTCGATGGCAAGTCGATGGCAAGTCGATTTTAGCGGGGGAGGCTGCGTGCAGTCTCCCTTCTTTATTTGCGTACAGCCCGATCCGGCCCCCACGCCTGCCTTGGCGGGGCGGCGCTTCAGGCCCATATCCTGATGTCGTTCCGGGGCGCACGCGCGCTCGCACAAGACGATACACTGCTGTAATACCTCAAACGCCGGAGTATAATTTTCTTGTGAACAGACTAGAAGCCTTTGGATTTATCGCCGCCCAGGCCGCGCGGGGGGACATCACGTTTCCAACGAGCGTCAATGCGGCCCTGCGCCTGCAGCTTGCGCTCGACGACCCCGATTGCCATATCGAGGACGCGATCAAGCTGGTGCTGGGCGAGCCGCAACTTGCCGCGCGCACCGTCGCGCTGGCCAATTCGGCGGCCTTCAAGCGCAGCGACGCCGCGCCCATCACCAACGTGCGCGCAGCCGTGATGCGGGTCGGCTACCGCAGCCTCCAAACATTGGTCGCCAGTCTTGTGGTGCGCCAGTTCGGCTCGCGCATCGTCGACCCCGGCCTGCGCGCCAAGGCCGCCCAGTTGTGGGAGCACACCGCGCACGTGGCCGCGCTGTCGCAAGTGATCGCGCGCCGCATCACGTTCGTCAATCCCGACACCGCCATGTTCGCCGCCATCGTGCACGAGGTGGGCGGCTTTTACCTGCTCTCGCGCGCCGACGAGTTTCCCGGCCTGCTCGACGACGACGTCGAGCACTGGGCCGAACTGTGCGAAGAAGTGGTCAGCCGCGAGGTCATGAAAAAACTCATGATTCCCGTCGCCGTCAGCACGGCCATCGAAGGCTTGCGCGGCGGTTGGTTGAGCATGCCGCCCAGCACCCTGCTCGACACCCTGCTGCTGGCGAACCAGTTCTCGCCGGTCGCCTCGCCGCTGGCGCAGGAGGCTCCCGTCATGCCACAACACGCGGACTCGGTGCTCGACTTCGTCATGGACGACGAAACCCTCGACAGCATCCTGCTCGAGTCGTCCGAAGAAGTGCGCACCATGAGCGCCGCCCTGATGGCCTAAGCGGCCTCACCCCGTCCGCGCGCAAGGCCTGAACGCCCCGCGCGGCCGCGCAGCGTGCCGCCGCGCCGTACGTTGCGCCCAAGATTCCTCTTTCCGGGTACAGTACTTATTCGATTGGCAAATGTACGCGGAGAAGAATATGAAATGGGAAGGCGGACGCGAAAGCGACAATGTAGAGGACCGTCGCGGTAGCGGTGGCGGCGGATTCGGCGGCAAGACGGTGGGGATCGGCACGATTGTGATCGCGCTCGTCGGCTCCTACATTTTCGGCGTCGACCCATCCACCGTGCTCGAGGTGATCGGCGGCGGCGGAGGCTCGGGCGTGCAACAGGAGGGTCCGGCCGGACCGCCGGCCAACGACCGCGATTCCAAGTTCGTCCGGACCGTGCTGGCCGACACCGAAGACGCATGGGGCGCCTTGTTCCGAGCTCAGGGCGCGGCCTACCAGCCGCCGACGCTGACCCTGTTCACCGGGCGCGTCCCGACCGCCTGCGGCACCGGCCAAAGCGCGAGCGGCCCGTTCTATTGCCCCGGCGACCAGAAGGTCTATATCGACCTGTCGTTCTTCCGCCTCATGAAGGAGCGCTTCAATGTGGCGGGCGACTTCGCGCAGGCGTATGTGATCGCGCACGAGGTCGGCCACCACGTGCAGCATCTGATGGGCACCTCGCAGAAAATGCAGCAGGCGCGCAGCCAGGGGAGCGAAGCGCAGGTCAACGCGATGTCGGTGCGCATGGAATTGCAGGCCGACTGCTACGCCGGCGTGTGGGCCTACCATACCGACCAGAAGCGCAAGATCCTCGAGGGCGGCGACGTCGAGGCCGCACTCAAGGCGGCCACCGCGATCGGCGACGACGCCCTGCAGCGCCAGGGCGGCGGCGAGGTCGTGCCCGACTCGTTCACCCACGGCACCTCCGCCCAGCGCGCGCGCTGGTTCAGCAAGGGGCTCGAGAATGGCCAGGTCGAAGGTTGCAATACCTTCGATACGCGCAATTTGTAAGCGCGCTCCAAGCACACGGCATTAAAAGGGTCGCCCGCTAACACGGGCAGCCCTTTTTTTTCGTCAGCCACTGCTGGGCGTGGCGGCCGAGCCGGCCAGCAAAAAAGATGGGGGCGATCCATCGTCCGGATCGGAGGACCGGAAATCTTGTTTAGTTTTACCGTTGGGGAAACGGCGACTTAGATGCGCATTGGAGCAACTCTTTGGGGAAGTTCTCGTAACTCAGGCATCAATGGACTAGGCCGCCATAATGCCGGCCCACGCCTCACAAAGGACCGGTGCGGAAGGTGTCGACAAAGCGTTTGAGGCCGTCCGGTTCGGCCTTTTTCCACGCTTCGAACTCGGGCCGGTAGGCTTCGCGGTAAAGCAGGGCGAAGATCGCGGCCTTGAGCTGGCCGGCCTTGTGGAAGCGCAGCATCTGGCGCACGCTCTCATCGGTGATCTGGTCCGCCTTGCCCCCCTCTGCAGCGATGATCAGCGCGCTGGTCCACGCCTCAAGCTCGCGTGCGAAAGGCGAGGCGCTCGGTTTGCCCGCCGCCAGCGCCAAGCCGTAGCCGAGCCAGAACACAGCGTCGGATTCGGCGGCCTCCGGGTCGACAACGATCTTGCCCTCCTCGAACATGGCTTTGCGCACCAGTTGGAACGGGGCCAGCTTCTGCTGGGTCGTCAGCTTCATCAGGTGGCCCACCCGCATCCAGTTCGGTTTTTCGCCGGGGTTGGCGGCGAGTGCGCCGAGAGCGGCCGCTTCGGCGTCCTTGAGCTTGCCTTGGTGGAGCAGGGCGTCGAACAGGAAGCGCCATGCTTGTCCGAGCAGGGGATCGAGTTGGGTCGCCTTGTGGAAGGTTTGCTCCGCACGTAGCATATCGCCCTGCATGAAATAGCAATCGCCGACGTAGACGAGCGCTTGGACAAAGGCGGGATCGCGTTGCACGGCGAGCTCGTATTTTGCCCTGGCCTCATCGTACTTTTTTTCGCTGAACAGGCGTTCGCCTTCGACCGCAGCCTGTTCTGCGGCTGGCGATGGCGCATGGCGCTTGCGCTCGTCGCCGTCGCTAAGCTTGCGTAGCACCTCCATCGCCACCGGGTCGCGGTCGTCGAGCTTCAAGGCGGCGCGCGCCTTGGTCCCGGCCACTTGGCGGTACTGCCCAACTTCGTTAACCGGTGCGCCACGCGACGCGCGCAGCCACATGTCGGCGATCATCGACAACGGCGCCGATGCGGTCGGGGCGATCTTGGCCGCTTCGGTGAAGTGCTCCATGGCCTCCTTGGCTTTGCCCTCGGCGTCGAGCGCCAAGCCCTTGTTGAGCAGAGTTGCGGCCTTTTCGTTGAGTGGTATTACCTCGGCAAGGGCAGGGAAGGCGTGCAGCAGGGCTGCTAGCAGCAAGGTCGCGCGAAGGGGCATGGGCGTGGTGGTCAAGTTAAAACCCGATCATGCCACGATTGAAAAAAATATTGAGAAAATATTATTGAATGCCGGCCTGCCGGCAAGCCGCGATTCATCCAACAATGGGTTTGACCAACTACAATGTGGCAGGCAAGGCCGTGCGAAGGGCCGGGCGCCGCGTTGTGAAATTAACCTGGGGCAGGCGATGTATCACGGTGAAAGATTAAACGCTTGGACCCATCTCGTCGGGGCGGTGCTTGCCGTCGCCGGCACGGCCGTGCTGGTCACCTTGGCCGCGCTCGCGGGCGACATCTGGAAAGTCGTCAGCGTCTCTATTTACGGCGCCTCGCTGATCTTGCTGTACAGCGCCTCGACGCTCTATCACAGCATGCGCGGGCGCGCCAAGGACATCCTGCGCAAGCTCGACCATCATGGCATTTACCTGCTGATCGCGGGCAGCTACACGCCGTTCTGCCTCGTGTCCTTGCGCGGAACATGGGGCTGGTGGCTGTTCGCGGTAGTCTGGTCGCTCGCCGTCATCGGCGTGTTGCAGGAATTGCGGCCCAACGGTGGCGCGCGCCGCTTGTCGATGGTCATCTATATCGTGATGGGGTGGGCGGCGTTGGCGGCGCTGGTTCCCTTGCGCGCCGCGCTCGGCACGGCCGGCTTCGCCTGGCTGGCGGCCGGTGGCCTCGTCTATACCTTGGGCATCGTGTTTTACGTGCTCGACGCGCGGTTGCGGCACGCGCACGGCATCTGGCATCTGTTCGTGATCGGCGGCAGCGCCGTTCACTACTTTACCGTCCTGTTTTACGTGTTGTAGGGCGGTTTCATCACCTGCGGAGGAACGGACTTTGAGAAAAATAGCTGTTGCAAATGCGGTGCTGCTGACGGCGGGCTTGGCGGTTTTGCTCGCGTGCAAGCGGCCCGAGCCCGAGCCCCAGGTTGCCGCGCCGGCCAGGCCGGCAGCCGCGGCCGTGGCCAAGCCGGTGGATCCGCCCGTTACGCAGCCAGTGGAAGCGGTGCCGGCGCCGAGCGCAGCCGTGCCCGGCGCCGCGCGCACCATCGGTGCGGCCAGCGCCGCTGCCACCGCCGCGCCGGGCCGGCAGCCGATCCTGCGCGCCGTGCGCAGCGGTAAGCAAGCCGGGGCCGACCGCCTTGTGTTCGAGTTCGATTCGACCGGCTTGCCGGCGTGGCATGTCGAATACGTCGACAAACCCGTGCGTGATTGCGGCAGCGGCGATCCGGTGCCGGTCGCCGGCGATGCCTGGCTGCAGATCCGGTTCACGGGCGCGCAGGCGCACACGGAACAGGGCGCGTCGACCAGCGGGCCGCGGCGGCGCGCGCTCTCGCAAACGCTCGCGCGCGAGCTGGTGCGCACCTGCGACTTCGAAGGCGAGGTCACGTGGGTGATCGGCGTTGCCCGCCCAAACCCCTACAAGACACTGGCTTTAACGGGGCCGTCGCGGCTGGTGGTCGACATCGCGCATTGAATTCGCGCGTCTTGAACCTGCGCACGTTCAATTCGCGCGCATCGGATCCGGTTCAAGGCGTTTTGGTCTTTTTCGGCGCGGCCGCCGCGCGCGCCAAGGCGACGAAGGCGTCCACGAGCGGCGCATGCTCGCCGCTGCGCCGTGCCAGCAACAAGGACGTGCGCGCGCCAGCGTCGGACAGCGGGCGGTAGCACACACCCTCCATCCGGATCCGCTCGAACGAGGCCGGCAAAATCGACACGCCGCACCCGGCCGCTACGAGGCCGATGATGGTCGACGCCTCGCCCGCCTCCTGCGCCACCTGCGGCACGAAGCCGGCGGCCCGGCACAGCCGCAAAATCTGCGGGTTGATGCCGGTGCCGGTGCTTTGCGGATACATCACGAAGGGCGCGCCGGCCAGCTCGCGGATCGCCACCCTGGCGCGCGCGGCCAGCGGATGTGCGCTCGGCAGCACGAGCAGCAGCGGATCTTCGCGCAGCGCCGTCGTGCTCAGCGAGGCGGGCAGCGCCACCTCGGGCGGGCGGATGAAGCCGAGGTCGAGTTCGCGCCGTTCGAGCCGCCCGAGCTGGGGCAGGGTCGGCAATTCGTGCAAGGTCAGCGCGACGTCGGGATAGCGTTCGCGGTAGTGGTTGATGACGCTCGCAAACAACGGTGTGAGCGGCGTCGAAAACGTGAAGCCGATGCGCAACTCGCCGGCCTCGCCGCGCTGGGCCCGGCGCGCCGTTTCGGCGGCCTGCTCGGACAGGGCGAGGATGCGGCGCGCGTCGGCCAGGAACAGCTTGCCTGCCTCCGTCAGCCGGACCCAGCGCTTGGTGCGCTCGAACAGCAGCGCGCCGACATTCGCTTCGAGCTGCTGGATCGCGTGCGACAGCGGCGGCTGGCCGATGTGCAGGCGCTCGGCCGCGCGCGTGAAATGGAGCTCCTCGGCGACGGCGATGAAGTAACGCAGGTGCCGCAATTCCATTTTTGTAATCTCTTTAAAGTATTAATAACTAGGCTAATATATATTGGACAGTATTAAAGCGCAAACCTAAGATGCAGCATCGACTCATCCAGGAAACGCCCTCCATGTCCTCCTCCTCCGCCACCCCCACCCGCCGCGCCGCCGGCAGCACCGCGTTCAAGCGCATCAACCGGGCCATGCTGTTCGGCGGCTTCGCCACGTTCGCGCTGTTGTACTGCGTGCAGCCGCTGATGCCGCTGCTCGCCGCGGAGTTCGCGCTGACCCCGGCCCAGTCGAGCTGGTCCCTGTCGATCTCGACCGGCGCGCTCGCGCTGTCCTTGCTGCTGAGTAGCGCGGTGTCGGAGCGGCTCGGCCGCAAGCCCCTGATGGTCGCCGCCATCGCCACGGCCGCCGCGACAACCGTGCTGTGCGCCTTTGCCACCAGCTTCGGCCAGTTGCTGGTGCTGCGCGCCGCGCTCGGCATCGCGCTCGGCGGCATGCCGGCCATTGCCATGGCCTATCTGGGCGAAGAGATCGAGGCCGAATCGCTCGGATTGTCGATGGGCTTGTACATCGGCGGCAGCGCCTTTGGCGGCATGGCGGGCCGCCTGCTGACGTCGGTGCTGGCCGACCACCTGTCGTGGCGCGTGGCACTTGGCGTGCTCGGCGCGGCCGGGCTCGTCGTCGCGTGCGAGTTTTGGCGCAGCCTGCCCGCGTCGCGCAACTTCGCCCCGGGCGAACCGGGCTGGGACCGCCTTGCCGGCGGCTTGCGCCAGCATTGTTCGGACCGCGGCTTGCTGCTGCTGTTTCTGGTCGCCTTCATGCTGGCGGGAAGTTTCGTGGGCATGTACAACTTCATCGGCTACCGGCTGCTGGCAACGCCGTATGCGCTGAGCCAGAGCGCGGTCGGGGCCCTGTCGTTGCTGTACCTGATCGGCATGTTCAGCTCGGTGTGGGCGGGGCGCCTGGCCGACCGCCTGGGCCGGCGCGGGGTGCTGTGGATCATGCTCGCGGCCATGGTGGCGGGGCTGCTGCTGACGCTGGCCTCGTCGCTGCTGTCGATCGTGCCGGGCATCGCGCTGTTCACCTTCGGCTTTTTCGCCTCGCACTCGGTGGCCAGCAGCTGGGTCGGGCGGCGCGCGCGCACCCCGAAGGCGCTGGCGTCGGCGCTGTATTTGTTTTGCTATTACCTCGGATCGAGCGTGATCGGTTCGCTGTGCGGCGTGATGTGGCAGTGGCGCGGCTGGCCGGCGGTGGTGCTGGCGCTGGCCGGGCTGCTTGGGGTCGCGCTGCTGCTGGCCTTGCGTTTGCGCGGCGTGCTGCCGCTGCCGGCGCCGCTGATGCCTGCGGGCCTGGGATCGGGCTTGCGATATCATGCCGCTGCCGACGAGCGCGCCGGGCCCAAGTTGGCCGGCTGACGCCGCGACCCGAAGCGTCATCCAAACCACCAGGAATAATCGAATGGCAGATGTGCTCCCAACCCGTCATCCAGGTGACGAAACATATTGGTCGTCGGTCCGGGCCCAGTACCCAAAGGCGGCGGACCGGATCAACCTCGAAAACGGCTATTTCGGGACCCAGGCCACAGCTGTCTTTGAAGCATGGCAGCAACTCGAGCGCCAGATTCACCTCGAAAATTCGTTTTTCATGCGTGAGCGCAAGCCCGCCCTGGTGGCCGCCGCGCAATCGCGCCTGGCCGAATTCAGCGGATGCGATGCGAGCGAGCTTTTGATCACCCGCAACGTCATCGAAGCGCTCAATATCGTCATCCAGGGCTATCCGTTTGCCGCCGGCGACGACGTCATCGTCGCCTCGCACGACTATGACGAGGTGGTCGAGATTGTGCGGATGGTTTCGGCGCGCAAGGGCTTGACCGTGCAGCGCGTCGTGATGCCGCTCGACCCGCGCAGCGACGAGGAAATAGTGGAGGTGTACCGGCGGGCGATCGCGCCGCGCACGCGCGTGCTGCTGCTGACCCATATGGTGCCGCGCACGGGCCAAATCATGCCGGTCCAAAAAATTTCTGCGATGGCGCGCGAACACGACATCGACACCATCGTCGACGCCGCCCACTCTTACGCGCATCTCGATTTCAAGGTGTCGGACCTCGGCGCCGATTTCGTCGGCGTCAATCTGCACAAATGGCTGGGCACGCCGCTCGGCATCGGCATGCTTTACATCCGGCAGGCGCGGATTGCCGAGATTTCGCCGCTGTTCGGGGACGTGAACCACGCTGCCAGTGTGATAGCGAAACTGGGCAACTTTGGAACCGTGCCGCCCGGGCCGATCCTGACGATACCCGACGCCATCGCATTCCAGCTCGGGATAGGCAGCGCAAACAAGGAGGCCCGCCTGCGCTACCTGAAAGAGTATTGGCTCACGCGGGTCCGCGGCCTGCGCAAGGTGCGTTCCTTGACGCCCTCCGACCCCAATCGTTCGTGTGCTATTGCGACGTTTTCGATCGATGGCCTGCCCGCGCCCGAAGTGGCCCGCCGCCTGCTGAGTGACTACGGAATCTTCACCGTCGTGCGTAAGATTGACGGTGACGAGGGCGTGCGTGTCACCCCCAATTTATCCACCAGCATTGCCGAACTCGATTTGTTGGTAGCGGCGATCGGCAGCTTGGCGCACGAGCAAGCCCGGTAGCGCTTAGATGCGCGGGCGGAAGATCAGCGATGGCCGCCAGCCCGCGGCCGTATGTTACCCTGCGCAATTCACGGTAATCAACGGTCAACATGCGCGCCTTCACTCTCATTTCCCTACTTCTTTGCGGCTTGCTGTTGCCCGCCACACTGCTCGCCGCCCCGGTGTTGCGCTGCCAAATCAACCAGGGTGAAAGCGCGCGCGTGCTCGACTTCAAACCGGTCGCCGATCCCTATACGGTGCAAGCGGTCGACATCGATGGCCTGTTCCGTTTCAAGGCCGTGGTGATCGGCGACACCCAGCATGTCGCCTACATCAAGATTTACGTCTACGGCCAAAACCCGCGCCAACCTATGCTCCTGCACCAGGCCACCTACCAGGCGCCCGTCGCCTCCGCCGCGGCGCCACCGTCGTCGCTCACCGGCGTCAACTACGTGTACGCGCCGCCCTACGAGCGCGAGCTCCAGTATGGCTGCGCCTTGCTGGAGAAAAAGGCATGAGGCGCTTGCATCGCTGGGCTTTGCTGGTCTGCGTGCTCATCGGCGCGGGCGGCGGCGCCAACGCGCAAACGCCCGCGCCAGAGCCGGTGGTCTCGATCGCGTTCGTCGGCGACATCCTGCTCTCCGACACGCCCGGCAAGGTGGTCAAGAGCGGACGCGACCCCTTCGCCCCGATTGCGGCCATCCTGAAGGCGGCCGACATCCGCGTCGGCAACCTCGAATGCGTGGTCGCGACCTCGGGCACGCCGGAACCGAACAAGCCGTACACCTTCCGCGCGCATCCGCGCACCTTGCCGGTGCTCAAACGGCATTTCGACGCGGTGTCGGTGGCCAACAACCACAGCGGCGATTTCGGCCCGCTCGCGTTCGCCGAAATGCTCGGACGCCTCGAGCGGCTCGGCATCGGCCATTTTGGCGGCGGGCGCACGCTGGCTGCCGCGCACAAGCCCTTGATCGTCGAGCGCAAGGGCTTGCGCATCGCGCTGTTGGGCTACAACGAATTTTTCCCGCGCAGTTTCGAGGCCGACTACGACAAGCCGGGCATCGCCTGGGGCGACGACGAGCAGGTGCGGCTCGACATCGCCGCCGCGCGCAAGGAGCACAAAGCCGACCTGGTCATACCGTTCATGCACTGGGGCCTCGAGCACGAGCCTTTGGCGAGCAAGCGCCAACGCGATCTGGCGCGCGTGATGATCGATGCCGGCGCCGACGCGGTGGTCGGCGGGCATCCGCACGCGACCCAGGACGTCGAGCAGTACCGCGGCAAGCCGATCATCTACAGCCTTGGCAATTTCCTGTTCGATGGCTTCGAAAACGAAGCGAGCAACACCGGCTGGGTGCTGACGATGGAGCTGGACCGCCAAGGGGTGCGCAACTGGCGCACCGTGTCGGCGCGCATCGACCGCGAAGGAATCCCGCATCCGGCCCCGGTCCTGGGCGCAAGCTGCTGGAGCAGGGGGCAAAACGACGCGGCCGCCTGCGCGCCTAAGTAGCACCCCGGCCGGCGCCCCCGGCCTTGGCTATTTGCGTGCGCGTTGACGCGCGATCCAGCCTTGCATATGGGTTTCGAGCGCGCCCAAGGGGATCGACCCGGTGCCGACAACCTCATCGTTGAAGGCGCGCAGGTCGAAGCGCGCGCCGAGCGCCTCGCTGGCCCGCTTGCGCAGTTCGGAAATCTTGAGTTGCCCGATCTTGTATGCGAGTGCCTGCCCCGGCCAGCCGATGTAGCGGTCGATTTCGTTGACGATGTCCTGCTCCGTCTTCGGCGCGTTGGCCTTGAAATAATCGATCGCCTGCTGCCGGCTCCAGCCCTTGGCATGCATGCCGGTATCGACCACGAGGCGCACGGCGCGCCACATTTCATACGTGAGCTGGCCGAATTTGTCGTATGGATTGTTGTACAAGCCCATGTCGTAGCCGAGCTGCTCGGCGTACAGGCCCCATCCTTCGCTATAGGCGACGAAATAGGCGGTTTTGCGGAACATCGGCAGCCGCTCGAGTTCAAGCGCGCGTGCGAACTGGAAGTGGTGGCCCGGCACCGCCTCGTGCAGGCTCAGGGCCATCATTTCCCAGGTCGGGCGCACGTCGGGCTTGTACAAGTTGACATAGTAGTAGCCGGGGCGCGTTCCGTCCGCCGCGCCCTGCTGGTAGTACGCGGTGGTTGTGTCCGGCGCGATATTGTCGGGGATCGCGCGCACGCCGTAGGTCAGCCGTGGCAGCACCGAAAACACCTTCACGAGTTCGGGATCGATGCGCTTGCTCATCGCCTGGTAGGCCAGCAGCAACTCGGCGCCGCTCTTGTGGAAAAATTGCGGATCGCTGCGCAGGAAGGTGAAGAATTGCTCGAGCGTGCCCTTGAACCCTGCCTCCTGCTTGACCTCCTCCATGCGCGCGCGGATCCGTGCCACCTCGGCCAGGCCGGTCGCATGGATCGCCTCCGCGCTCAGGTCTGTCGTGGTGAAGTACGCGGCGAGGAAGTCGTAATACGCTTTGCCGTTCGGCAGGTCGGAAGCGCCGATCGTTACGCGTGCTTTTGGCAGGTAGCTGCCGTCGAAATAGGTGCCGAGCCTGGCGTAGGCGGGCACCACTTTTTGGGCGATCAGCTGCGTGGCCCGAAGCCGCAGCGACGCCTTTTTCTGCTCGGGAATCGACTCGGGCAAGGTGAGGAATGGCTTGTAAAACGGGCTTTCGGCCGGGTTGCCGACCGCCGCCTGCCGCGCGATCTGTTTGCTTACGCGCTGCATCAGCACGGCGGGGGGCATGATGCCTTGCTTGACGCCCTCCTGCATCAACACGATGGTTTGATCGACCAAGGCCGGGATCGCGGCCAGCCGTGCCAGCCAGTCCTCGAAATCCTTCTCGCTTTTAAAGGGTAGTAGCTCGACCGTGTTATCGAGCGTCTGCACGCCGCCGGACATGCCGATCGGGATCAGATGTTCGCGGTAGACCTGGCGTGCAACCGCCTGCTTCAATTGCCACTCGAAGGTATCGTAGTTGAGCTTGTCGATCTCGGAGAGCGCCTTGCGGTCGATTTTTTGCAGCCGGGCCAGCGCCGCCTTGTTGGCGGCATCGCGCGCGCCGACCGCCGCCAGGCTCATGTCGGTCCAACGGTCGTTGTAGCGCCGGTCGCCCTGGTAGCTCGCCTCCTCGGGGGAGTCGCGCAGTCCGCGCTCCCATTCTTCGGCAAACAATTTGTGCAGGGCGGGATGGTTTTGTTGCGCTGCAAATACCGGGCTGACGGCCAGAAAGGCCAGGGCTACTAAGATACGTCGCATGGTCACGCTCCTTGTTGGGTGTTCAAGTGTATATCGTTAACAGCTTGTGGAGACGCGTGGCGCCCGGGGGGCGCCGACAGCAGCTTGAAGCGGGACGTGCCATGCCGTTCCGGGGCGGCATTTGCGGAGCAAGTCTAGATCCCCTACAAGAAAGCATACAACAGGCCGCCGGCGGCGAGAGCGGCGACCGCGCCCAGTGCCATCGCCATCGTGCCGGCGCTTTTTTTCTCGGGGAGCGGCGCGGCTGGCGGCGTTGGCGACACCTCGGCCACGGGCGCCGCCAACTCCGGCGGCTCGGTCGCGCGGTGCAGCAATTCGATCACGCCATGCGTCGTGTCGTCGTCGAACCGATACGGGTCGAACCCGGTGATGCCCTTCGACTGCATGAGCCTGATCATGGCTTGTTCGACCGGCACATATTTCATCGACCAGTCCTTGAAGGATGGCGCCGCTATCGACTTGCGCGAAATGATCTTCAGGTCCTTGTGGCGCGGATCCTGCTCCAGCTTTGCGTAAAGGGTGTCAATTGTCCCCTCTTCGCCTTCGAGGCATTGGAAGAAACAGCCATCACCGAAATACAGAACACCGACCAGTCCATTCTTCCGGTTGTTCGACCGCGATTTGGCCAGGATGCGCGCCACCACCGGGTCCAGCCCGTTCTCCGGACGGCCGGGCGCGGACGTGGATCGGCTGATGTAAATGATTTGAACGAGCTTTCCCATGATTTCTTCCTGTGACAGTGGAGGGGAAGGCAAGCGCAGGACATGCACCTTGCATTTGCCAGTGGGAAAATATTCTATCAGACAAGTAAAAGGCCCGCATCTGCCCTCATCGTCTGTCTTTACACCGCGCCCTCGCATCCGTCCCGTATTTTCGCTGCTATTATTCGCGCTTGATTCTGGCGATGCCCCTATCGAGCGCAATTGTCAGTATGATGCACAGTCCCTTCGATCAATTCGTCGATATCTATGTATTTACTTTCCTGTGGTGGCGACCTGCGCGGACGCCTTCAAGCTAGGGCGTCGTGCCGGCCGGTGCCCAAAACCACCGTCGACATGAAGCGAGATGCCACGCTTGCACGCACAGGCCCATGAAGATCGATTCCGGGCTGGCGCAGCGCAATCGGAAGAATGACCGACTCGTCATCCGCTGGCTTTTGATCGGGTCGATCAGCTGCCTGATGGCATTCGCCGGCTTCCTCATATGGCATACGAGCGTGGCGCGGCACGGATGGTTCGAGCGCGAACGGCTCTTCGAGGACCACGGCGTCGAGGTTAACGCGATCGCGGTTGGCAAGCAATGCAGTTTTCGCAGCGTGACGTACAAGTGGACCTGGGAGGGCAAGGATTTTTCGGGAACGGGATGGGCGTGCGATACGACATGCGATGCGATGACGACGGGTACCGAAGTGGCGATCCGCTTCGTTCCGGCTCAGCCCAAGTTAATCCGATGCACACCGACCGATATCGAGACCATCACCGGACCACCGTCTCATTGGGCCGATCTATTCCCGTTCGGTCTGGCGTGCTTTTTTTTGTTCAAACTCGTTTCGCCCGTAATCAAGTGGCGCCGCCGCAAGCTCAAGCCTTCGCCAGAATCGCGCGACCATGAAGGGCGATGATACGGCCGGGCGCAGCGGGCGGGGAACGAGGTTGTAGAATGTCTTTTGGTTTAGCCACCAGCCCGTGATCCAGCCCTAAAAGGACTTACCGTGAAACGATATTTGCTTAGCACCCTGACCCTGAGCCTGATGGCCGCCTTCGCCAGCGCCGCCCCGGCCGCGCCGATCTCCGGCATCGACACCAAGTACATCGATGCGTCGGTGCGGGCCCAGGACGATTTCTTCGCCCATGTGAACGGCAATTGGCTCAAGACCACCGAGATCCCGGCCGACAAGGCGAGCTGGGGCACAGGCGCCAAGCTGCACGACGAAGCCCAGCCGCAGGTGCGCGCGATCATCGAAGCGGCGCAGGCCGACAAGAAGGCCGGCGCGGAGGCACGCAAGATCGGCGACATGTACGCGAGCTATATGGACGAAGCGAAGCGCGCGCAGCTCGGCTACAAGCCGCTGGTGGGCGAACTGTCCAGGATCCGCGGACTCAAGGACAAAAAAGCCGTGCCGGCCCTGATGGCGCACCTGTCGAAGATCGGCGTGTCGACCCCGTACGGGATGCGGATCGGCCAGGATGCGCGCGAGTCGACCCGCTACGCGGCCTACCTCGGCCAGCGCGGCCTCGGCCTGCCGGACCGCGACTACTACCTCAAGGACGAGGCGCGCATGGTCGACATCCGTGTCAAGTACCTCAAGCACATCGAAGCCATGCTCGGCATGGTCGGGCACGCCGACGCGGCCGCGGCCGCGAGGGATATCCTTGCCTTCGAGACCGAACTGGCCAAGGTGCAATGGACCCGTGTCGAGAACCGCGACCCGGTCAAGCGCTACAACAAGATGACGATGGCCCAGCTCGCCGAACTGACCCCGGGCTACGACTGGAAGTCCGCCAGCGCCGCCGCCGGCCTGGGCGGCAAGGTCGACTACGTGATCGTCGCCCAGCCGAGCTACCTGACGGGCATGGCCAAGGCGATCGACGCGACCGGGCTGGCCACGCTCAAGTCGTATTTTGAATGGCAGCTGGTGCGCGCCTACGCCGAGTATTTGTCCCAGCCCTTCGTTGACGAGAGCTTCGCGTTCTACGCCACCACGCTCAACGGCGTGGCGCAAAATCGTCCCTTGTGGAAGCGCGCCGTCGCGGGCGTCGAAGGGGTGCTCGGCGAGGCGGTGGGCAAGCAATATGTGGCCCGGCATTTCCCGGCCGAGCGCAAGGCGCGCATGGACACGCTGGTCAAGAACCTTGTCGAAGCCTACCGCCAGAGCATCGACACGCTCGACTGGATGGGCCCCGAGACCAAGAAGGAGGCGCAGGCCAAACTGGCAAAATTCACCCCGAAGATCGGCTACCCGAACAAGTGGCGCGACTATTCGGCGCTGGCCATCAAGCCGAACGACCTGGTCGGCAACGTGATGCGCTCGACCGCATTCGAGTACGAGCGCGGCCTGGCCAAGCTCGGTAAGCCGATCGACCGCGAAGAGTGGGGCATGACGCCGCAGACGGTCAACGCGTATTACAACCCGACCATGAACGAGATCGTGTTCCCGGCCGCGATCTTGCAGCCGCCGTATTTCGACATGCGGGCCGACGATGCGGTCAACTACGGCACCATCGGCGCCGTGATCGGCCACGAGATCGGGCACGGCTTCGACGATTCGGGCAGCCAGTCCGACGGCGACGGCAACCTGCGCGACTGGTGGACCGCGGACGACCGCGCCAAGTTCAAGGCCCGGACCCAGATGCTGGTCAAGCAGTTCAACGCCTATTCGCCGCTGCCGGGCCTTAACCTCAATGGCCAACTGGCCCTGGGCGAGAACATCGGCGACAACTCGGGCGTGGCGATCGCCTACAAGGCCTACCAGATTTCGTTGGGGGGCAAGCCGGCGCCGGTGATCGACGGCCTGAGCGGCGACCAGCGCTTCTTCATGGGCTGGGCCCAGGGATGGCGCACCAAGATGCGCGACGAAGCGATGATCAACCAGGTCAAGGTCGGTCCGCACGCGCCGGGCATGTACCGCGCCAACGGCGCCGTGATCAACCATCCGGCCTTCCACGAGGCGTTCGGGGTCAAGGAAGGCGACAAGATGTACCTGGCGCCGAAGGACCGGGTGTCGATCTGGTAGTGACTGCCATACATTGAAAAAGGCCACGCAAGTGGCCTTTTTTATTGGACATTCCGCTTGCCGCGCCTTCGCGTCCGGCTGCAGGGGCACGAACGAAACCGGCGGTGCGAGCATGCCTAGATCGGCGCGCCCGGTGGCACCGCGGGCAGCGGGCGCAACTTGACCTTGCCCGGCTCGTCGAGATATTTACGGATCAGTTCGGCCGCCTGCAGGCGGCTGCTGCCGCTGCTTCCCGGCGCCGGATGTTTGCCCAGCCACAGCGCGAACGAAGCGAGTTGCTGGCGCAGCTCGGCTTGCTGCGCCGGATGCAGCTGTCCGCCGTCGACGACGCGCAACAGCGCATCGAGCACGACCCAGTTGGCGCTGGCCTGGACCGCGTCTCCGCCGACCACCGCGGGCGCGACCGGCGCGCGCTTCCAGGTGCGCTCGAGCACCGTGTCGACCGTTTCCCTGAGCCCGGGCTGGAGCGGATCGCGCGCGTGCTGCCACGCCATGCGGTTCAGGCGGGCCGGGTCGAACAGGAACTGACAGGTCTGCGCCGCCGCCGCCTCGGCCGCCGACAGCGGGTCGAACACGCCGCTCATGCGCGTGGCGAAGTACTCGCGTCCGCGTTCGAAGCCGGTCGCCGCCGGCGTCACCAGGTCCAGTACATTGACGGGCAGGGCCAGCGTTTCGGCGCGCAGGCTAGAGGCCAGTTTGTCGAGCGCCTCGCGCTGGCGCGCCGCGGGCACCATGCGCACGCCGCCGCGCGCGGCGCCGGCGCGCACGTCGGTGCTGGTCGCGTATTCAAAGTCGCCGCCGCCGAGCAGGCGCGCCACGCCCTCGGCCTGGTAGCGGTGCATCAGGTAGACCGGCACCAGGCGCGCTTCGATTTCGCCCATCTGGCGTTCGTCGGGCAGGGTATCGACGCTGAAGTTTTGCAGCGCGCGCCGGCGCACCGCCATCAGCTGGTCCCAGGCCTGCAGCGGATCGCCGCCGAAATCCCACAGCACGCCGTCCGGGTGCATCGCGCCGGCGCTGCGCGATTCGTTGTCGCTGACGTAGGCCAGGCCGGCGGCCTTGGCGCCGGCGCGCAGGCGCGCCAGGTCGGCCGCCTCGGTCGCCGGGTCGAAGCGCCCATACGCATGCTTGACGACGTAGTCGTCCCACGGTCCGACGCCGACCCCGTAGGCGTCCGCGATGCTGATCTCGCCGCCGGCGTCGAGCTTGACGATCGGGTGCGGATAGTCGAGCACCGAGCCGTTGCCTTTGAGGCTGGTGGCGAAGTTGTGCGCGAAGCCGAGCGTGTGCCCGACCTCGTGCGCGGCGAGCTGGCGCAGGCGGGCCAGCGCCATCTGCTCGGCCAAGCCGTGGCGCGCCTTGCCCTTGCCATAGGGCGCGAGCAGCGCTTCGGCGATCAGGATGTCCTGGCGCACGCGTTGCGAGCCGAGCGTCACCGCACCTTTGATGATCTCGCCGGTGCGCGGATCGGCCACCGCGTTACCGTACGACCAGCCGCGCGTGGCGCGGTGCACCCATTGGATCACGTTGTAGCGGATGTCCATCGGGTCGGCGCCTTCTGGCAGCAGCTCGACCCGGTAGGCATCCTTGAAGCCGGCCTTTTCGAACGCGCTCGCCCACCAGCGCGCGCCGTCGAGCAAGGCGCTGCGCACCGGCTCGGGCGCGCCGCGGTCGACATAGAACACGATCGGTTTCTTGACCGTGCTGACGGCGGCCGCCGGATCGGTCTTCTCGAGCCGGAAGCGCGGCTGCACGCGCACGGCGATGCTGGCCGCGAGCGGCGTGCCGAAATCCATGTGGCCCATCTCGAACGCGCCCGAGAACGGATGGTAGCCGCGCGGGCGGTAGTCGTGGTCGGGCAGGCGCACCATGCTCACGTGCTGGCGCAAGCTGATGCTGGCCGGGTCGGCCGCGACCTGGCGCACGAACTCCGCTTCGCCCGGCCCCTGGAAGGTCAGGATCGCTTCGAGTTCGGTATTGTCGGGGAAGCTCTTGGCTTGTTCGGCCAGCACCGCGCTGCGTTTGTCGTCGACGCGGTAGGCGCCTTGCTTGCTGTTTGCGAGGCTGCCCGAAATGTCGAGCCGGTCCGAGACCAGGAAGCTCGAAAAATCGACGAGGTGGCGGCCGCCCTCGCTGGCGATGATGTCGCCCGACCAGAGCACGGCGCCGGCGAACGCCTCGGCCACGCTGGCGCGCTCGTCGGGGTTGGCCGAGCTCGCGCGATAGCCCGTGTTGTGCTCGATGAGGAAGATGCGCTTGCCGCGCCGCTCGAACTGCACCAGTTTCGGCCCGCGCGTCATGCCGCGGTCGAGGCCGACGTCGTTCGATCCGAGGCCGTGGGGCAGCGAGAACACCATCAGGAATTGCTCGCCCTGCTGCGGCAGCGACAGCAGCACGCGGCCTTGTTCGGTGTCGCGCCAGACGTCGATGAAGCCGGCTTGCCGCGCCATGCTGCGCGTGGCCTCGGCGATGGTCTTGGTCTCGCCGGCGGGGGCGGCAGTGGCGGCAACGGCGCTCGCGCACAGTGCGCCGACGAGCAAAATCTGGCGTGTCAATACGGTCGGTTTCATGGGCTATTCCTACAAAAAGGTTTCCCATAATGGGTTTTGCTTTTTTGCAAGTCAAGCGCTGCGTGGCGCACCGGGCGGCAATCGGCGTGCGGTCCGGAGGGACGCGCGCCTGCCGGCCTTGCTAAGGGTCGGCGCGGTAATGCTTTTCGTCGAGTTCGCCTTCGAGCCGCGCCACCGTGGTCGTGACGGCGAGGTTCGCGCTGGCGCTGGCGACCGTGCGCGTCATGTCGAGCAGGCGGTCGAACGGCAGGATGAAGCCGACGATCAGCGCGGTCTGCTCCACGCCGACGCCGACGGCGGCCAGCACCGCAGCGAGCATGAACAAGGAGGCCGACGGCACCGGCGCCGTGCCGAAGGCGGCCAGCGTGGCGGTCAGCAAGATCACCGCGTACGAAGCGAGCGGCAGCTCGACGCCTAGCGCCTGCAGGCTGAAAATGCTGAGCATGCCTACATACATGGCGGTGCCGTCCTTGCCGATCGCGGCGCCGAGCGGCAGCACCGTCATGTAGACCGGCTTGCCCACGCCGAGGCGCTCGTCGGCCACGCGCATGGCGACCGGCAGCGTGGCCGAACTCGATGCCGTCGAAAACGCGACCAGCAAGGCGTCCGCAATGCCGCGGTAGAACGGCAGCACGGGCAGGCGCGCGACCAGGCGCAGCAACAGGCCGTGCACGAGCAGGATTTGCAGCGCCGAGCCGAGCACCACGCACAGCGCCAGCCAGCCGACATTGATGAACACCGCGGCGCCATTGGTGGCGACCGAATTGGCGATCAGGGCGAACACGCCGAACGGGGTCACCTCCATGACGATCGTGACGATGCGCAGCATGACGGCCGAAGCCGACTGGAACAGCGCGGCCATCGGACGTCCCGCTTCGCCCGCGGCGATGGTGCCGATGCCCAGCATCACAGCGACAAAAATAATGGCGAGCATGTCGCCTTTGGCCAGCGCCTCGAACACATTGAGGGGAATGATGCCGAGCAGTTGCTCCGGTACCGACTTGGCCGCTCCGAGCGCCTTTGGAATGGCGCTGCCGAGATTGGCGCCGACGCCCGGTTGCAGCAGCAGCGCGATCGCCATGCCGATGCCGACGGCGAGGATGGTGGTGCAGCCGAACAGGAGCAGGGTGCGTCCGCCGACCATGCCGAGCCGTTTGGGTTCGCCCAGCGAGGTCACGCCGGCGGCGATGGTGATCAGCACGATCGGCGCGACCAGCATCCGGATCAGGCGCACGAAAATATCTCCGAGGAAGGCGACATGTGGTGTCAGGCCGGGGAGCAACAGGCCGACGAGCACGCCGAGCACGAGCGCGGCGAGCACGCGCTGCCAGAGGGGAATGCCGAACCATCGGGCCAGTGGGGAAGGTTTCGCGGTTTTCATGCGCTCGTGTATATCACAACTGTGCCGGCAAGCAAAATTGTTGTGCCCCGGCCAAGGGCGGTGCAATGCGGTGAATTAGCGCTTAAAACGTCTCAGAAATCGTATCGAAAAATTTAGTGCTACATCGTCCTCGCGCATGCGGGGACCCATAGAACGGTAGCACATAGCAACTGTTCTATAGGTCCCCGCCTGCGCGAGGACGATGTTGATTTAAGTTTTTAGAAGTTAGCTGTTTCTCGATTTCTGCAATACCAATGAAAATTCCGATGTCGGTTTTGATGTCCAAGCGACCTCGCCGGTGGAGCAGGCGGCGCGCATCAAACAGCCCTTGCTGCTGGCGTATGGCTCCCACGACCAGCGTGTGCCGCTGCCCCATGGGAACAAACTTTACAGTGCCATCAAGTCACATAACAAGCAGGTCGAGTGGGTCGTGTACAACGGCGATGGACACGGCTGGCACAAGGCCGAAAACCGGATCGACTTCTGGACCCGGGTCGAAAAATTCCTGGACAAGTATATCGGCAAGCAGCAAGGATCACCGGCCGCCGACCAGTAAACATTTTTGCATAGCGAGCTTGTCTGCTATGCAAAACGTATGGCCAGCGTTTTTGCATAACAAGCCTGCCTGCTATACAAAAACGTATAGCGCGCGGCGCTCCGCTCACATCGGCTTGAAGCGCCACGCGTACGCCTGGCTCGCCTTGAGTATCTCCGGATGTCCGCGCAGGGCGATCGAGATGCGTCCGAGCTCGTCGCGCTGCGCCTGCGCGATCGCGGTCGCGCGCACCACCACGCTGCGGTGCACTTGCCAGAACTGGTCCGGGTCGAGTCCCTCGACCAGTTCCCGTATCGGCTTGCGCACCAGCGATTCGCCGTCGGCGCACACGACGCGCGTGTATTTTTCCTCGGACTTGAAAAAAACCACGTCGTCGATCGGGATCACCTTGATCGTGTCGCCGCAACTGGCGCTGATCCAGCGAATCGGCTCGACCTTTTCGGCGGCGCGCATGCGGCGCTCAAGGTCGGCCATGAGCGTATGCAGGTCGGGCACAGGTTGCGCCAGCCGCACGCGTTCCTTCAGCCGTTCGATCGTCTGCAACAGGCGCTCGCGCGTGACCGGTTTGAGCAGGTAATCGATCGCGCCGGCCTCGAAGGCGGCGAACGCGTGGCTGTCGTAGGCGGTCACAAACACCGTGCGACAGCGCCCGCTCGCGGCCTTGGCCACATCGAGGCCGCTCATGCCCGGCATCCGGATGTCGAGGAAGGCAATCTCCGGCTGGTGCTTGTAGATCGCTTCGAGCGCGTCGGTGCCGTGCTCGCACTCGGCGACGATGGCCAGTTCCGGCCATGCGGTGGCGAGCATGCGGAGCAGCTCCGCGCGCGGCAGTTCTTCATCGTCGGCGATGATCGCAGTGGGCATGGGATTGGTCTCGTCAGGATGCAAAGGACAGGGGCAAGCGCAGGATAGCTTCAACACCACCCGTGCGCAAGGCCTTCAGCGTTAGGCTGGCCTCGGCGCCAAAGTGGGTGCGCAAGCGGTCCTGGATGTTGGCCAGCCCGATCCCGCCGCCCGAGACGGCGCCGCCAAAGCCGACCCCGTCGTCGATCACGCGTAACTCGAGCTGTCCCTCGGCGCGGTGCGCCACCACCTTGATATGGCCCTCGCCAGGCTTCGGTTCGATGCCGTGCTTGATCGCGTTCTCGATCAGCGAGATCAACATCAGGGGCGGCACCAATGCCTGGTCCAGGTCCGGGTCCGATTCAAGCTCGTACTGCAGCCGTGGAATGCGTTCGTGCATCAACGCCAGGTAGCTGCGCACCGAGTTCAACTGCGACGCCAGCGTCACCGTGTTGCGCGTGGCGTCGTCGCGCATCTGCGGAATGGTCGAGCGCAGGTAGTTGGCCAACTGGTCGATGATGTGGGTCGCACGATCGGGATCGGTCGCGATCGCGGAGCGTGCCGATGCCAGTGAATTAAACAGGAAGTGTGGTTCGACCTGGGCCGCGAGCACCGACAGTTTTGATTCCGCCGACACGCGCGCCGCCTGCGACCGTTCGAGCGCCATTTTTTGCAGCGCGTCCTTGAGGTTGTCGCGCTGGCGCACATAGGCGAGCAGGTCGAGAAAGCCGCCGAGCCATAAAACCATGTACAGCACGGCCAGCATCACCACGCCGTTGGCGAAGTAACCGAGCCAGCGCGAAATCTGCTGTTGCGCGCGCGAGTTTGCCTGTTGCGCCTCTTCGCGCAACAGGCGCTGCCAGTTCTCAAGTGCGCGCAGCTGCCTGAACGTGGGCATCTCCGCCAGGCCGTCGGCCCTTTTTACCGTTGCCACACTCTTGGCGAGCGAGGCATGCAGTCCCAGGATATCCGCCTGCTGTTCCAGCGGGATCCGCGAACGGCTCAATTCGGCGACCAGCAAGGCGCGATGCTCTTCGAACGTGCGCAATGGAGACCGCTCCCGTGCTGCCTCCTGCAGTTCGTTCATCGCCGCCTGCATTTCCGGCGGCATCGTAAAGCGGCGGTGGCTATCACCGGGGATGACTGCGACGCGCAGCCGAAGTTTGGGCGTCGAGCGCATCGTCATCCCGGTGCCGTCCGAAGTGGCCACGGCGTGCGTCTGGGAAAAGGCTTTGAGTACGCCTTCGGACCCGATACTGCAGCCGATGCCCAACAGCAGCACCCCGGCGATCGCCAGGGTTTCTACCCGGCGGCGAAAGTGCCTGCCGCGCACGGCGACCGCAAACAAGGGGCCGGCCAGGATCAGCACCAGGATCGGGAACAGGTAATTCGCCAGCGCGTGCAACACTTCCAGCGGGTTCTGCTTAGCGCCCGAAGAGGGCAGCCAGATCGTGGCGCCAAGTGCGGCAAAAATAAGCACCGTGGCAATGACCATCGACAGGCTCCGATAGCGATACCAGGCGTAACTGAAAATCGGATAGTTGCGGGCGCGGCCGAACCAGAATCCGCTCTTGGCAGAAACCTCGGATGGCAAAAGCTGCCCGGTGGTGGGCTCAGGTGCTGGCATTGGCATGTCGTGCTTTCAAGGAGTTATGACCAGACCGGAGAATAGGCGGGCAGGCGCCGCTGCGGGAACCATGCGACGAAATCGCGCCAGGCGCGATGAAACGGCCGTTTGCGCACCTCGTTCGCGCAGCTCGTTTGCACAACTATTGCGCACCTATTTCAATTGCAGATAGGCGTTGGCATTGTCGAGCGCCACGGCGGCGTAGTCGGCGAGGGTCTTGACCATGTCCAGATGGACCTGCCCAAACGCGCCGGGGTGGAAGCTGTGCACGGTGAGCGCACCAAGGACCTGGCGCTTGCCGCGCACCGGCGCGCAGATGAAGGACTGGGCAGCCCAGTCGCCGAGCAGATCGGCGTCCGGCGCGATGGCGCCGGGCAGGTATCTGCCGGCCTCCCGGCCCATATCCTGGATCAGGATCTCGCGTTCGTGCTTGATCGACCACAGCGCCAGCGCCGCGCAATGTCCGAGGGCGGCGGGGTAGGACGGATGGCGCTGCCCCGCAAGCATGACAAACGGGGTGTCGATTCCGTTCTGTCCCGGATCGGAAAAACAGACGGCGAATCCATCGGCATTGGTCAGCCGATGGATGCGGCGGTACAGGCTGGCCATGATTTCGTCGCGGTCGAGCAGGGCGGTGATCTCGCGTCCGATCTCGCTCAGGATCGAGATGTTCCGGTGGGCCAGCACAACCTTGGACGTCTCGTGTTCGAGCGCCTCCGTGCGTTGCGCCACGGTCCGCTCGAGCCCCTCCATGTGCTGCTCGAGCTTTTTAAACAGGCTCGCATTCTTGAACGCCATGCTGGTCTGGCGCACCAGCGCCTGCAGCTGCTTAAAGTCGGCATGGGCGAGTGCCCCGGCCACATCGGCGTGAACGGCGACGACGCCGAGCAACTCCCGGCCAAAAAAAACCGGGGCGCCGATGAAGGAGCCCTCGTTGGAGTGCTCGAGCAGCAGCGCGCTGCCCCTGTTTGCCTCGTTTCCCTCGCTGCCCTTCTTCAGGTCCAGATGGACCGAGCGCCTCGTGCGCAAGACGTATTCGGCCAGCCGTTCGGTGCTCTGGCCCGCCGACGGGACGGTGTCGACGTCGTGTGCCCGGATACAGCGGAATTCGATGGCGGCCGTTTGGTCGTTGTAGGTGCCGAAGTAAAAATACCTGAATTTGAATTGGCGCCGGCATTCAACGAAGATAACATCGACCAAATCCTCGAGCACCAGCGAGGCCGAGACCCGTTTCGCGATCCGGTTCAAAAACACCAGGTTCTTGATGCGCCGCTTGAGCGCGAGTGCGACGGTGCTCAGGGAGCGGGCGATCAGGATCACGATGACCAGGAAGGCGACGAACAGGCCGACCACGAAGGCGTCGTTGTTGTTGTAAACGAGCGCGGTAAGCAGGGCGATCGCCGCGACGGGCACTTCGACCGCGTGCACGAACCAGTGGAATTGCATCCAGCCCCCGGCGCGGCCATCGATCGCAAAGCGGATCGAAAGGAAGGCCGCGTTCAAGGCCTGCACGCACAAGACCAGCACAAGCAGCTGGAACACCTGGGGCCAGTCCACGGCCAGCAGCGGCGTCGCGCCGCCGGCGGCCTCATACGCCTTGCCCGACGCGTAGATGATGAGCGTGAAGGCGCCGCAATTGTGCAAGGCGCGCGGCAGTGCGGAGACGAGCGCTTGTTTGTCGCGCCAGGCCGCGATCAGGGGATAGCTGAGCGATGCGAGGCCATTGATCAGGGCCGATTCCGCCGGGCCGAGCACGAGGATGATGCCGACCTGCGTGATGCGGTCCCAGGAGACATGCGTCGAATTGGGCGCCGGGAAGCCGTTGAGGATGATGAATATCGCCAGGCCATACATGGCCAGGCCGACGACGGGACTCGCATCGAATTCGCCACGCAGAGCCGCCTGCGTCAAGACGGCGGCGGCGCCGAAAAATAGCAGGCAGGCATAGAGCATGAACACCGTGCGGCGGTGGAGGACCAGCCAGTGCTTGATGTCTGTGCTATTTGGCATTGTTTCGACTCGTCGGCGTGTGCGGCGCGCCGCGGCGGCACGCCTCTCACTGCCCTTGCACAACATAACACATGAAACTTCGCCTGGCGCATTCAGCGTAAACCGGGCCCCGCAGGCCGATCCGGCAACTACTACCGACGCAAACTAAGTAGTTCTACTGAAGAAGTTGCGTGCGATGGGCGGGATAATTCCCGCACCGACAAAGATCGGCTGATACAGGCTTACAACAAGAAGGAGACGTCAAATGAAAACCATCGTCGGCGCATTGCTGCTGCTACTCAATCTTGCAACACTCGCTCCAGCGGCGGCCGCGTCCAAGGCCACGCCGGCCGAAGCGGTCGCCATGACCAAGCGCGCGATCGCGCTGATCGCCTTGCATGGCCACGCCAAAGCCTTCGCCGAGTTCGCCGATCCGGCAAACACGGCCTTCCACGACCGCGACCTGTACGTGTTTGTCTACGACATGCACGGCGTGGCGGTGGCGCATGGCGTGAATCCAAAACTGGTGGGCAAGAACCTGCGCGACATGCGCGACATCGACGGCAAGTACATCATCCGCGGCTTCATCGGCGCCGCGCAAAGCGCTGCCGGCAACGCCTGGGTCGAATACAAATGGCCCAACCCGGCCACCAACACGGTCGAACCGAAGTCCGCCTATGTCGAAAGGGCCGGCGACCTGATCGTCGGCGCCGGCGTCTACAAATAGCCCCGGCGCCCGGCACGCCGGCAGCGGCGCGCCGCCGCCCGGGACCTCATCTTTCCGGATGTCGACCGCCTGGTGGACGCCGGCTCCCCACGCCTTTTTTCCGTACTTTCAACGAGACACCGCGATGATCAATTTCTTCCAAGTTGTCTTTTCAGGCATGGTGCTCGGCCTGATCTACAGCGTGATCGCGCTGGGCTACCAAGCGACCTACAGCACCTCCAAAACGCTCAACTTCGGCCAGGGCGAGGCGGTCGCGCTGGGCGGCCTGCTCGCCTTCACGCTGGCGCCGCTGATCACCTTCTGGGGCGCGCTGCCGCTGGTGGCGCTGGCCGGCGCCGCGCTCGGCCTGTTCACCTATTACGCGGCGGTGGCCCCGGCGCTCAAGCGCGGCTCGGAATCGGGCTGGATCCTTGGCACCATCGCGCTCGGGCCGCTCGTGCTCAAAAACGCCTTCGAGGCGGTCTGGGGCAAGGACGACCTGGCCGTCGCCGCGCCGTTCGAGAACACGCCGTTCGAGCTGGCCGGCATCCTGATTTTGCCGATGGAGCTGCTGACCATGGGCACGGTGCTGCTCGCGGTGCTCGCGCTCGGCTGGTTCATGGCGCGCACCCGCTACGGCAAGGCGGTGACGGCGGTCGCCATCAACAGCGCCACGGCCGAGCTGATGGGCATCCGATCGTCGTGGGTGGTGTCGGGATCGTATGCGCTGTCGGGCGCGCTCGCGGGCCTGGCCGGCCTGCTGATCGCGCCGCTGACGACCACCAGCGCGTCGATGGGCGTGGTGCTGGGCTTAAAAGCGTTCCAGGTCGCGGTGCTCGGCGGCCTGACCTCGGTGCGCGGGGTGCTCGTGGGCGGCCTGTTCATCGGCGTGCTCGACGCCGTGACCGCGTACGCGGTCTCGTCGCGCTACAAGGAGATCCCCGGCCTGCTCTTGCTGCTGCTGATGCTGTCGGTCCGGCCCACCGGCCTGTTTGGCAAGGCAACCATCAAGAAAGTCTGAAACAGGAACATCATGAACGTGAAAAATTTCCCATTCGATATCGGCATCACGCTGTTCGCGCTGGCCGCGGCCGCCGTCGCGTTGCCGCTGCTGCAACCGTCGGGCTACGAACTGACGGTGCTGTCGCTGATCGGCATGTACGCGATCGCCCTCAAGGGGCTCGATTTCGTCACCGGTTACACGGGCGAGGTCAGCGTCGGCCACGCGGCGCTGTTCGGCCTGGGCGCGTACGCGGCCGGCTGGACCAACCTGCACCTGGGCCTGCCGCTGGCGCTGGCCTTCCCGCTGTCGATCGCGGCCGGCGCGCTGGCGGCCTGGCTGATCTCGTTTCCGCTGCTGCGCGTGAACGGTCCGTTCCTGGTGCTGACCACCTTCGCCTTCGGGCGCATCGTGTATGTGTTCCTGTCGCAGGCCTCCGAGCTCACCGGCGGGCAGAACGGGATGCAGCTCGCGCCCGAGGCGCAGACGCTGTTCGGGCACGCGTTGACCTCTTGGAACTTCTATTACCTGATCCTGGCGAGTCTGGTGTTCGCGCTGCTGGCGGCGCACTGGATCGTCCACTCGCGCACCGGGCGCGCCTTCGAGGCGCTGCGCGACTCGCCGATCGCGACCGACTGCATGGGCATCGGCACCGCCTGGCACAAGCAGCTCGCGTTCGTGCTTTCGGGCGCCTTCGGCGGCCTCGCCGGGCTGCTGTACGTGTACAGCCAGGGCGTGCTGTTCCCCGATTCGTTCGGTTTCGAGATGAGCCTGATGTTCCTGATGGCGGCCCTGTTCGGCGGCAGGAAGTCGAACTTCGGGCCGATCCTCGGCGCCGCCTTCGTGGTGGTGTTCCCGGACGTGCTGGGCAACCACACGGCGTTCCGTATTTTCGCCGGCCTTACCTTGGCCTCGATCGCCTTTGGTGCCGTGCTGGGCTACCGCCGCGCCGGCACGGCCGGCCTCAAGTCGATGCTGGTGCCGCTCGCCTTTGCGCTGGCCATGTTGGCGCTGTCGATCTGGGTCGAGGACCTCAACGAGCACCGGCTCGCGATCTACGGCGCGATCGTGCTGATGGTGGTGTCCTACCTCGGCAACGGCGTCATGGGCCTGCTGCCCACCTATGTGCCGGCCCACAAATCGGTGCCATCGGACGGCAGCAGCGGCATCACCCGCGTGAGCGCGGAGCCGTCGGCGGCGCTGCTCGAGGTGCGCGACGTCACGATGTCGTTCGGCGGTTTCAACGCGATGACCGACGTCTCGTTCTCGGTCGCCTCGGGCACGGTGATGGCCCTGATCGGGCCAAACGGCGCCGGCAAGTCGACCACCATGAACGTGCTCACGGCCCTGTACCAGCCGAGCGCCGGCAGCGTGTGGTTCAACGGCATCTCGCTCGAGCACTTCAAGACCACGAAAATCGCAAAGCTGGGCATTTCGCGCACCTTCCAGAACCTGCAGGTGTTCGGCGATCTGTCCGTGCTCGACAACGTGCTGGCCGGGATGCACCACTCGATCGACAAGAATGCCAACGGCCGCGCGATGGCGCTGCTGACGACCGTCGGCCTGGCCGACCATGCGCACCAGCTGGCGCGCAAGCTGTCGTATGGCCAGCAGCGTTTTCTGGAAATCGGTCGCGCGCTGGCCAGCAACCCCAAGCTGCTGCTGCTCGACGAGCCGGCCGCGGGCCTGCGCGGGGCCGACCTGGCGGCGCTCAAAGCGCTGATCCGGCTGATCAAGGAACACGGCATCGCGGTCGTGCTCATCGAGCACCACATGGACGTCGTCATGGAGCTCTCCGACAGCATCACCGTGCTCAATTTCGGCCAGGTGCTCGCGCGCGGCAACGCGGCCGAGATCCAGGCCAACCAGGCGGTCCAAGAAGCCTATCTCGGCGCATAGAAGGAGGACAGCATGGCAATCCCCGCACTCAAACTGGTCGCAGACAGCGCCGCCGGCGACGCGCTCACGCTCAGCAATGTCAACGCCAGGTACGCCGACAACCACGTGCTGCACGATGTTTCGCTGGCCGTCCCCAAGGGCAGCATCGTGGCCATCCTCGGCGCCAACGGCGCCGGCAAATCGTCGACCCTGCGCGCCATCTCGGGCCAGATCCGCGACACCACCGGCTCGATCCGGCTCGAAGGGCAGGAGTTGGTGGGCAAGGCGGCCTGCCAGGTCGCCGCCGCCGGCGTCGCCCACTGCCCCGAGGGCAGGCAGGTGTTCGGCCCGATGACGGTGCGCGAGAACATGCTGCTCGGCGCCTTCACGCGCAAGGACTTGCGGGCGGTCGAGCAGGACCTCGAGCGCATGTACGGCCTGTTCCCGCGCCTGAAGGAACGCGCCGGCCAGCTCGCCGGCACGCTCTCGGGCGGCGAGCAGCAGATGCTCGCGATCGCGCGCGCCCTGATGCTGCGCCCGCGCGTGTTGCTGCTCGACGAACCGTCGATGGGGCTGGCGCCGAACATCGTCAACGACGTGTTCGCGACGATCGAAAAACTGCGCGCCGACGGCCTGACCATCGTGCTGGTCGAGCAGTTCGCGCGCCGCGCGCTGGCCATCGCCGACTTTGGCTACGTGCTCGCGCGCGGCCAGGTGGTCATGTCGGGCAGCGCGCGCGAGTTGTCGGGCGACGCCGGCCTGGTCGCCTCCTATTTGTCCTGACCTTCCACCCACCCACGCCAAAGGAAATCATATGAAACTGCGCCAACTGGCCCTCGCCGCCGCACTCTGGGCCGCCAGCGCCGCCCACGCCGCCGACACCATCCGTATCGGCTCGCTGCTGCCGCTGACCGGCGGCTCGGCCAATATGGGCAGCGCCGTGCGCGACGGCCAGCGCCTCGCGCTCAAGCAGATCAACGCGCGCGGCGGGGTGCTCGGACGCCAGCTCGAGCTGGTCGAACTGGACGACGAGGCCAAGCCCGAAAAGGCTGCGCAAAACATGCAGTCGCTGCTGTCGAAGGGCATCGTGGCTTGTTCGTGCGGCGTCAACACGGGGGTGGTGGCCTCGTACCAGCGCAACTTGCAGGCGGCGCGCATCCCGAACCTGATTCCGGCCTCGGCCGGCACCAAATTGACCAAGACCTACGCCGGCGCACCGGAGGGTAACTATACCTTCCGGGTGCAGGCCTCGGACACGCTGCAGGCGCAGATGATGGTCGACTATGCCATCAAAAAGGGCCTGCGCCGGATCGCGCTGCTGTCGGACTCGACCCCCTACGGCGTGGGCGGCCACGACGACATGGTCCAGCAACTGCTGACGCACAAGGTGGTGGCGGTCTCGGACGCGACCTTCAACCTCAAGGACACCGACATGACCGCGCAGCTGCTGCGCGCCAAGGAGGCCAAGGCCAACGTGCTGCTGGTGTACGGCATCGGGCCGGAGCAGGGGCAGATCGCGGCCGGCGCCGCCAAGCTGGGCATGAAGCTGCCGCTGATCGGCTCGTGGCCGAACGCGATGGATTCGTTCCTGTCGATCGCGGGCGCGGCCGGCAACGGCGCCTTCTCGCCGCAGACGTTTGTCGAGGGTTCCGCCAGTGCGGCCGGACGCGCGTTCGAGGCCGCCTACCGCGCCGAATACAAGCGCGCGCGTATCGTCAATCCGACCGCGGCGGCGGGCGGGCACGATTCGATCCTGCTGCTGGCGGCCGCCATCGAGCAGGCCAAGAGCACCGATGGCGCCAAGATCAAGGCGGCGCTCGAAAACCTCGCGGCACCCGTGGAGGGGGCCATCGGCACGTACAGCAAACCGTACTCGGCCTCGGACCACGAGGCGATCGAGTTGAGCATGGCGGTGATCGCCACGTGGAAGCAGGGCGCGATCGTGCCGGCGCCGAAGTAGGCGCTAACCGCTAAAAAACCAAACCAACATCGTCCCTGCAAAGGAGGGTGCCGCAAAACTTGAAATGAGCTGCGTGATTTGGCAGAAATCGCGAAATCGCTAGCTTCTAAAACCCCAAACCAACATCGTCCTCGCGAATGAGGCTGTCGCGAAAGGGGTGCAGTACGCTGAATTGACGTTTAAGACGCGTCAGAAATCGCGTCGATAGAATTTTAAGTATCAAAAACCAACATCGTCCTCGCGAAGGCGGGGACCCATAGAACAGTTGCTTTG
>JAZKIN010000119.1:0-25330 GCA_040384885.1 Pseudomonadota bacterium
AAGACCCAGTCCGGCCTGCTCGAGGCGATGGAGGAGCGCCAGGTCAGCGCCGACGGCGTCACGCGCGCGCTGCCCGAGCCGTTCTTCGTGATCGCGACCCAGAACCCGGCGCACCAGGTCGGCACGTTCCCGCTGCCCGAGTCGCAGCTCGACCGCTTTTTGATGTGCCTGTCGCTGGGCTACCCCGACGCCGCCGCCGAGCGCGCCCTGCTGATGGGCGAGGACCGGCGCAGCATGCTCAAGTCGCTCGGCGCGGCGATGCAGCCGGCCGAGCTGCTCGCGGCGCAGCAGTCGCTGCGCCAGATCCACACGTCAAGCTCGCTGGTCGACTACGTGCAGGCGCTGGCCCAGGCCTCGCGCCGCGACGGCCTGTTCGCCGAGGGCCTGTCGCCGCGCGCGGCGATCGCGCTGCTGCACGCGGCGCGCGGCTGGGCCGCGCTCGAGGGGCGCGACCATGTGATCCCCGAGGACGTGCAGGCGGTGCTGGTGCCGGTCTGCGCGCATCGGCTGCGCCCGCTCAAGTCGGCGCACGGCATCGCGCTGGCGAGCCGCGACCTGGTGCTGCAGCTGCAAAAATCGGTCCCCGTCTAGGCGCGCCGCGCATGTTCACGAGCGTGTTCACGGGCATCAAGAAGCTGGTGCGGCGCAAGGCCGACAAGTGGCTGTTCCAGCTGCGCGAGGCCGAGCCGGGCGAGGTCTACCTGAACCAGCGGCGCGTATTCATCGTGCCCACCGGGGCCGGCTTCGGCTTTTTCGGGATGGTGCTGCTGCTGCTGATCGGCTCGGTCAACTACAACCTCGGCCTCGGCTACGCGCTCACCTTCGGGGTCGGCCTGTGCGCGGTGGTCGACATGTACCTGACCTACCGCAACCTGGTCGCGCTGCACCTGCGCCCGGGCCGCGCGCAAGCCGTGTTCGCGGGCGAGGAGGCGCTGTTCGAGCTGCACATCATCAACCGCAGCGCGCGCGCGCGCTACGCCGTGTGGATCGACTTCCACGGCGCCGGCGCGGCGCGCCACGTGGTCGACGCCGGCGCCGGCGGCGAGGCCGCGGCCACGCTCGCCCGTGCCACCAGCGCGCGCGGCTGGCTGCCGGCGCCGCGGGTGCGGCTGGCGACGCGCTTCCCGCTCGGCCTGTTCATCGCCTGGAGCTATTGGCAGCCCGACCTGCAGGTGCTGGTCTACCCGTTCCCCGAAAAACTCGGCGAGCCGCTGCCGCTGCTCAGCGGCACCGGCGCCGAGGGCAACGGCCGCGCCGGCGAGGACGACTTCGCCGGCATCCGCAGCTTCCAGCCGGGCGACCCGATGCGCCGGCTCGCGTGGCGCCAGATCGCGCGGCTCGACCTCGCGCTCGGCGGCCAGCTCGTGACCAAGCATTTCGAGGGCGGCGCCGGCGAGGACCTCGTGCTCGACTTCGACGCGCTGCCCGCCACGCTCGACCTCGAGCTGCGCCTGTCGCGCATGGCGCGCTGGGTGATCGAGGCCGAACAGCGCGCCCTGCCCTACGCGATGCGCATCGGCCGCCACGACTTCCCGGCGGCGCTCGGCGAGGCCCACCGCGCCGCCTGCCTGCGCGCGCTCGCGCTGCACCAGAACGCGGGGCAGCGCGCATGAGCGCGCCGTTGAGCGCACCACCGAGCGCGCACGGCGGCGCGCTCGCGCGCCTGGCCTTCGGGCTCGCGCGCGACAAGGCCGACGTGCTGCTGCTGCTGGCCGCCGCACTGCTGGTGCTGGCGCCGCACGCGGACCACCTGCCGCCGTGGATCTCGGCGCTGTGCGCCGCCACGCTCGCGTGGCGCGCCCTGATCACCTTCCGCGGCACCCGCATGCCGCCGCCGACGCTGCTGCTGCCGATCGCGGTGTGCGCCATGTTCGGGGTCTACCGGACCTACAACACGCTGCTCGGGCGCGAGGCCGGGGTGGCCATGCTGGTGCTGCTGGTGACCATGAAGATGCTCGAGATGCACGCCAAGCGCGACCTGTTCGTGGTGATCTTCCTGTGCTTCTTCCTGCAGCTGACCAGCTTCTTCTATTCGCAGGGGATCGGCACGGCGCTGCTGATGGTCGCCGCGATCGTGGCCCTGCTGACGGCCCAGCTCTCGTTCCAGTACACGGGGCGGCGCCCGCCGCTGCTCGGCCGCCTGCGCCTCGGCGCCACGATCCTGGCGCTGGCGGCGCCGCTGGCGGTGCTGCTGTTCGTGTTCTTCCCGCGCATCCAGGGGCCGCTGTGGGGCATGCCGGGCGACGCCCGCGGCGGGCGCACGGGCATGTCCGACAAAATGGCGCCCGGCAACCTGTCGAGCCTGGCGCAGTCGGAGGAGACCGCGTTCCGCGTCAAGTTCCTCGACCCGGCCCCGCCGCAGTCGCAGCTATACTGGCGCGGCATCGTGCTGGGCCGGTTCGACGGGCGCACCTGGACCCAGATGCCGCAGCCGCGCGGCGCGCGCGCGACGCGCCCCGAACCGCTCGCGCTGACCCTGCGCGGGCCGGGCGTGCGGCACCAGGTCACGCTCGAACCGACCAACAGCCGCTGGCTGTTCGCGCTCGAGGTGCCGCGCTCGCTGCCGCACATCGACGGCAATCCGTCGCGCATCTCGCGCGAGCTCGAACTGCGGGTCGACTATCCGCTCGAGCAGCGGGTGCGCTACAACGTGGTGTCGTCCCCGCAGTTCGCGCAGCAGGCGCACGAAGACCCGGCCGCCATGGCGCCATGGCTCGAGCTGCCGCCCGGCTACAACCCGCTGTCGATGCAGGCCGGCGCCGAACTGCGCAAGCTCGACGACCCGCGGCAGCGGATGCGGGCCGTGCTCACGCGCTTCAACACCGAAAAATTCAGTTACACGCTCGAGCCGCCAGCGCTGGGGCGCGATTCGGTCGACGAATTCATGTACACCACCAAGGCCGGCTTCTGCGAGCATTATTCGAGCTCGTTCGTGTTCCTGATGCGCGCGGCCGGGGTGCCGGCGCGCGTGGTGGCCGGCTACCAGGGCGGGGAGGCGAACCCGTTCGACGGCTTCGTGACGGTGCGCCAGCTCGACGCCCACGCCTGGGCCGAGGTCTGGTTCGAGGGCAGCGGCTGGACCCGGGTCGATCCGACCGCGTCGGTCTCGCCCGACCGGATCCAGAACAGCGGCGCGCGCGCGCGCAAACGCGAGGCGCCGTTCGGGATCGAAAGCCTGGGCGCGGTGATCGACCTCGGCACCCGCGGCAGCCCGTGGCTCAGCGAGCTGCGCCTGCGCATCGGCGCCGTCAACAACGGCTGGAACCAATGGGTGCTCAACTACACGCCCGAGCGCCAGCGCGATTTCCTCAGTTCCCTGCGCGCCGTGCTCGGCTACTGGGACGTGCTGCTCGCACTGCTCGCGGTCGTGGCCGGGGCGATGCTCGTGCGCACGTTACAGATCCGCTCGCGAAGCGATCCGATCGATGCGTTATACTCGCGGCTGTGCCTGCAGCTGGCCAAGTCCGGCCTGGCGCGCGCGCCGCACGAGGGCCCGCACGCGTATGCGCGGCGGGTCGGTGCGCAGCCGATGGCGCCGGCCAGGAAGGCCGCGATCACGCGCTTCCTCGCGCTCTACGGCGCCCACAAATACGGCCCGCAGCCGCCCCAGCCCAAGCTGGCCGCCACGCTCAGGGGCCTGCTGAACGCGGCGAAGGCCGCAAACTAATCCCAGGTCGCGCGCGCCGCACGCCGCGGCCGCACCACAGACAGAATCACGATGAAATTTTTGCAGCACCTGAAACCGTCCTCCCTGCTTCCCGCCCTGCTCGCCCTCGCCCTCGCCGCCGCGCCGCTGGCGCACGGTGCGCCCGACAAGGCCGCCGTCAAGAGCGGCGCCAAGCCCGGTGCCAAAGCCGGTGCCAAAGCCGGTGCCAAGAGCGGCGCCAAGGCCCGGCCGCAAGCCAAGGCCAAGGCCGGCAGGCTGGCCAGGAACGCCCCGAAGACCAAGGCCCAGGCCAAGGCCATCGCGCATGCCAAGCGCAACGCCGCGGCCAAGGCGGCGGCGGTCGACTACAAGGGCGAGCGCGTCGGTTTCGGCGAATGGCAGGCGGTCAAGGAATTCGCCGACCTCATGAGCAAGCGCCACGGCTTCGAGCGCGAGGCGCTGCGCGCCCTGATCGCGCAGATCCACTTCGTCGACTCGGCGGTGCAACTGGTCAAGCCGGCGCCGCCGGGCAAGCCGAAGAACTGGCAGGCCTACAGCGCGCTGATGATCGAGCCGACCCGCATCAAGGCCGGCACCGCGTTCTGGAACGAGAACGCGGCGACCCTCGCGCGCGCCGAGCAGGCCTACGGGGTGCCGGCCGAGATCATCGTCGGCATCATCGGGATCGAAACCATCTACGGCCGCAACACGGGCCGCTTCCGGGTGCTCGACACGCTCACGACGCTCGGCTTCGCCTACCCGGAGACGCCGAACAAGGAGGCGCGCATGACCTTCTTCCGCGGCGAGCTCGAGGCCGCGCTGCTGCTCGCGCGCGAGCGCGGGATCGACCCGCTGTCGCTGCTCGGCTCGTTCGCCGGCGCCATCGGCCTGCCCCAGTTCATGCCGGGCAGCGTGCTGGCCTGGGGCGTCGACTTCGACGTCGACGGCGTCGTCGACCTGCACAACTCGCGCGCCGACGCGATCGGCAGCGTCGCCAACTTCCTGGTCCAGCACGGCTGGAAGCGCGACCAGGCCGGAGCGCTCGCGTATCCGGTCGACGTGGCGCCGAGCATGGCGTGGGAGAAGTTCATCGGGCAGGGACTGGCGGCCAAATACGGCCAGCAGGAATTGCGCGAGGCCGGCATCGCGAGCGGCCAGCCGCTGCCGCCGGGGATGCTGTTCGGCCTCGTGGACCTGCAAAACGGACCCGAGGCGACCGAATACTGGCTCGCGACCGACAATTTCTACGCGATAACACAATATAACCGCAGTTTTTTCTATGCGATGTCGGTCATCGAATTGGGCCGCGCCGTGCGCCGCGACCGTGAGAATTGAGATTTAATTACTTACTTTCTTGTAAATAATTGTAAGCGCGGCGCCCTCGCGGGGCCGCCTTTCGGGGGGTCGGCCCGCCAATACACCGGGGGAGTACTAGCCGATAACCACCCAATCCCCCTATATGGCCCCAATCTGAATCGCGCATACCCCTGCCAACGCGGGGCATCGTCGCGCAATCGACCGTACCGTGCGGCAACCCGGCGCCGATTATTTTACAATCAATTATTCCACGAAATCAATGAATCTTAGCGTGGTTATGTGAGAGAATTGCACTGCATCCATGTTGCGACAAGACAACAGAGTTGCCACCGAATCACCCAATTTTATTGCTCTTGAGTATTAGAATCAAAATACGTTGTACAATTGTGTATATTTTTTAAAAAGTGTTGCCCCGGTGTCACGCGTAAAGACTGTCCAACCCGCGACCGCATTGCGAATTCCGGGTGTTTAACGAAACACGAAATTTTAACCAGGAACTAAAACATCATGACAAACCAAGTCGGCATTGATATGAACAGCGATTCGGATGGCGATGATCTGCTGCAATACAATCCAAACAGATTACTCGACACCCTGATCGAAAACCTCCGCCTCAAGAACGATGCCGCGCTCTCGCGCGCGCTCGAAGTGGCGCCACCGGTGATCTCGAAGATCCGCCACCACCGCCTGCCGGTCGGCGCATCGCTGCTGATCCGCATGCATGAAGTGAGCGACCTGTCGATCCGCGACCTGCGCTACCTCATGGGCGATCGCCGCAATAAGTTCCGTATCAGCGACAAGCAGTTCAAGCCGAAAGAAGGCGAGCCGCAAGCGTGATGTGCGGGCGGTTCGTCCGCCCTCGCGCTTGTTGCTGGAATAGAGTTGGAATAAAAAAGCGGTGGCACGCTTGATGCGGCCACCGCTTTTGATGACGTCCCCGGATGGTTCGTACGCAGCGCGTGCGGGCGGTTCGGGGACGTTGTCGTTTGTGCTTGTAGGGTTTGTCTGGGGCGTAATTAGATTCGCGAAGCTCATACCTTAAAAAACTAAACCAACATCGTCCTCGCGCATGCGGGGACCCATAGAACTTTAGCTCATAGCCACTGTTCTATGGGTCCCCGCCTTCGCGAGGACGATGTTGGTTTTTTATATTTAGGTTTTTATCGACACGACTTCTGCAGCTCCCGCCCCGTCAAGCCGGAAACACGCCCGTCGACAAATACCGGTCGCCGCGGTCGCAGACGATGAACACGATGGTCGCGTTTTCAACCGTCTGCGACACGCGCAGCGCGATCTCGCAGGCGCCGGCGGCCGAGATGCCGCAAAAAATCCCCTCTTCGGCGGCCATCCGGCGCGCCATTTGTTCGGCCGCGGCCTGGCTCACGCTCTCGACCTGGTCGACGCGCGTTTTGTCGAAGATTTTCGGCAGGTAGGCTTCGGGCCACTTGCGGATGCCCGGGATCTGCGAGCCCTCCTCCGGTTGTGCGCCGATGATCCGGATCGCCGCGTTCTGCTCCTTGAGGTAGCGCGAGACGCCCATGATGGTGCCGGTGGTGCCCATGGCGCTGACGAAGTGGGTCACGCGGCCGTCGGTGTCGCGCCAGATCTCGGGGCCGGTGCCCTCGTAGTGGGCGCGCGGATTGTCCTGGTTGCCGAACTGGTCGAGGATGATGCCCTTGCCGTCCTTTTGCAACTGGTCGGCCATGTCGCGCGCGTATTCCATGCCGCCCGTCTGCGGCGTGAGCATGATCTGCGCGCCGTAGGCCGCCATGCTCTGGCGGCGCTCGATCGACATGGTCTCGGGCATGAGCAGCAGCAGCTTGTAGCCGCGGATCGCGGCGGCCATCGCCAGCGCGATCCCGGTGTTGCCGCTGGTCGCCTCGATCAGCGTGTCGCCGGGCTTGATCTGGCCGCGCGCCTCCGCCCCCTTGAGCATATACATCGCCGCGCGGTCCTTGACCGAACCGGCCGGGTTGTCGCCCTCCATCTTGCCGAGGATGACGTTGTTGCGCGCGGCCGCATCGGCGCCTGGCAGGCGCGTCAGGCGCACCAGCGGGGTGTTGCCGATGGTGTCTTCGAGTGTCAGGTAGGACATGAATGGTCTCTTGCAGTGAAACAAAAGACCATTTTAATCGGAGTTGGCGCGGCGCGTGTTGAAGCTCACCGAAGTGGGGTCGGGTAGGTCGCCACGCTGACGTTGCCGTCGCGGTCGACCGCCTGCACGCCGAAGAAGTAATTATCCTTCGACAGCTTCAGCGTGGCCTCGCTCGCCATGCCGACGAACATCGAACCCTGCCACTGCGCGGCCGTGGTCTCGCGCCAGACGACGCGGTAGCCGGCCAGGTCGGGTTCGGCGTTGGGCTGCCACACGAGGCGCGAATTATTCTCGAGCATGTCGGTGCGCATCTGCACTTTTTGCGGCGCGGCCGGGGCCAGCGCCAGCGATGCGAGCGCGGCCGCGTTGACGCGCGCGACCTTGGCGATGTACTCGACGTCGTTAAATTCCGTCAAGTCGCCGTAGACCTTGCCGCCTTCGGTGCGCAGGTTCTGGTGCTGGTGCGCGAAGTCCTCGTTCGGCTCGGTGAAGCGCAGCGCGGCGAACCCGCGCTCGAGGAAGGGCATGTGGTCGCCGCCGCGCAGGTAGCGGTCGCGGCGCTGGATCACGTTGACCTTGAAGCCCGGCACGTAGCGTTCGCCGACCTCCTTGACGTGGCGCGCCAGCTGGCGCGAGAGCGAATCGTTCTCGCCGCCGGTGTTCAGCAGCATGCGCACGGTGTCGCTCATTTCCTTGGCGGCCGGCACACTCTCGGCGAACAGGCGTACCTGGCCGTTGTCGATGCGGCCGTCGTCGGCGCGCGAACTGCCGATGATGTCGTTGGTGAACATGCCGCCGATGTTGAGTTTTTTAACCTTGGCCTGCTCGGCCCAGTGCGCCGCGCCGAGCAAGCCCTGCTCTTCGGCCGCGACCGTCATGAAGACCAGCGTGGCGTCGAACTTGTGTCGCGCCATCACGCACGCCATCTCCATCACGGCCGCGGTGCCGGAGGCGTCGTCGTTGGCGCCGGGGGCGTCGCCGGTGGCGTCCATGATGTCGGTGTTGCGCGAGTCGTAGTGGCCGCTGACAACGTAGATGCGCTCTTGCGAGGCGCCCTGGGTGCCGGGCAGCGTGGCGACCACGTTGACGATTTCGGTGGGGCGCGAAATGCGCGCCGAGACGGGCGCGATGTGGCTGTCGAACGCGACCTGCAGGCGGGCGCCGTCGCCGCCGGCGCAGCTTTCGAGTTCACGTTTGATCCAGCGCCGCGCGGCACCGATGCCGACCGTGTCGGAGACCGTGTCCGACATCGTGTGGCGCGTTTTGAACGAGACCAGTTTGGCGATGTGCGCCTCGATGCGCTTGGGCGAGATCTCGGCGACGATGCGCGCGATCTGGGGCTGGCTGCGCGCCATGTCGGGCAAGGCGACGGGCGTGGGCGCGGCGGCGGGGGCGGCGATGGCGCCGGAGGCCAGCGTGAACAAGCCGGCCAGCAGGAGGGAGGTAGGTGGAATTGTTGCCATCTGTCGAATCCTTGAGAGACGCGGCCGGGTCGCCGCACGCGCCATCTTCGCATGTCGCCATGCAATTTGGTGTACTGACAGGCGTAAAAAAACCCCGCGGCGGGATGCCGGCGGGGCCGTTTTAAGGCGCGTTGCTGCCGCTGTGTTTACTTTTTCGCAGCCGCTGCGGGCGCGGTCGATTTGGCCGATGTGGCGTGCACGGCGGGGGTGGTGGCGATGGTCGACTTGCTGGCGGGCTTGGCCGCGGTTGCGGGGCCGGCGGCGCCGTTGAGCGGCTTGCCATTGACTTGCAGGCCGTTGGTCGAAAGCTTCACGGCGCTCTTTTCGCCGACACCTTTGACGCGCGTCTGGAAGTCGGACCAGTCCTTGAAATCGCCGCCTTTGGCGCGTTCGTCGAGGATGGCTTTCGTCATCTTTGGTCCCACGCCCTTGATGCTGTCGAGCGCTGCCGCGTCGGCCTTGTTGACGTCGACTTGGGCGAATGCGAAACCGGTTGCGGCGATCATCGCGGCGACTGCAAAAAGCAATTTCTTGATCATGTTGATTATCTCCATTGGTACAGAACACGAAATGGCGGATGCTTTTCCTGCTCTGTTCAACGTGGGGGTTACGGCAGAGTTGACC
Organism: Pseudomonadota bacterium; assembly: GCA_040384885.1. Taxonomy (GTDB): domain Bacteria; phylum Pseudomonadota; class Gammaproteobacteria; order Burkholderiales; family Burkholderiaceae_D; genus Telluria_A. The sequence goes on from JAZKIN010000119.1 coordinate 9,146, forward strand.
GCTTCGATTGAGGGCGATCAAGGGGGGAAATGGGGATGCTGGCAGGGGCTTCTGCGATCCTTAAAAGGCGTCAGAAATCGTGTCGCTAGACCATAGATGCAACCAACCCACATCGTCCTCGCGGAGGCGGGGACCCATAGTACAGTTGCTGAGAGCTAGCAGGTTTATTTGCGTCAGCGCTAAAACGAGTTTACCGATTCGCAAAGGTTCTATGGGTCCCCGCCTACGCGAGGACGATGTTGCTTGGGGTTCCTGGGGAATTTTCTTTACGACTTTTATACCGCCCGTGAAGAACAAAGGCCTCCTTCGCGCAAGCGCGGGAGGCCCTTTTATAAACCAACTGTTTTTATAGCATCAACCAAACAACTCCGCCCGCGTGACCGTCGCCGTGCCCAGCTTGCCCACGACGATCCCGCCGGCGCGGTTCGCCGTGATCAGCGCGTCGCCGATCGGCATGCCGGCGCCGAGCATCGCGGCCATCGTCGCGATCACCGTGTCGCCCGCGCCCGAGACGTCGTACACCTCGCGCGCGGCCGCGTGCATGTGCAGCACCTGCTGCTCGGTGTACAAACTCATGCCCTCCTCCGAACGCGTCAGCAACAAGGCGTCGAGGCCGAGCTCGGCGCGCAAGGCCTGCGCCTTTTCGGTCAGCTTTTCTTCGCTGCTCCAGCTGCCGACGATGCGTTTGAGTTCCGACTTGTTGGGCGTGAGCATGGTCGCGCCCGCATACGGCGAGAAATCGTCGCCCTTCGGGTCGACCATCACGATCTTGCCGGCCGCGCGCGCCGATTTGATCATCGCCGCCACGTTGACCAGGCTGCCCTTGTTGTAGTCCGACAGGATGATCACGTCGTAGTCGGGCAGCAAGGCGTTGAACTGGGTGAGCTTGTCGCGCAGTACGACCTCGGTCGGCGCGTCCTCGAAGTCGATGCGCAGCAATTGCTGCTGGCGGCCGATCACGCGCAGCTTGATGATGGTCGAGATCGCCTCGTCGCGCTGCAGGTAGCTGTGGATGCCCGAGTCGAGCAGCAATTGCGCGACCTGGGCGCCCGCCTCGTCGGCCCCGACCACGCCGAGCAGGCCGCAGTGGGCGCCCAGCGCGGCAGCGTTGCGCGCCACGTTGGCGGCGCCGCCGAGCCGCTCCTCGCGCCGTTCGATGCGCACCACGGGCACGGGCGCCTCGGGCGAGATGCGGCTGACGTCGCCGAACCAGTAGCGGTCGAGCATGACGTCGCCCACCACGAGGATGCGGACCGTGTCGAGGGCCGGTGCGGCCGCGAGGGGGGCGGCGTCTGCGCTGATTTCGCTGCTGATGCTTGTTTTTATGATGTTATTGGTCGTGGTCATGGTCAATGGGTTCGGGTCAGGGCGGAACGGCCTATGCCGTGGTATTCAATGCCGTATTCTGCCATGAGTTGCGGCTGAAACAGATTGCGGCCGTCGAAGATGACCGGGTAATTCAGGCGCGCCTTGATTTGGGCAAAATCGGGGCTGCGGAAGGCTTTCCATTCGGTCACGATGACGAGCGCCTCGGCGCCGTCGAGCGCTTCCATCGGGCCCGCCACAAAATTGATGCGCGCCAGTTCGTCGGCGGTGAAATCGTGGGCGAACACGCGCGCCGCCTCGTCCATCGCGACCGGGTCGAACACGGCGACGCTGGCGCCGCCGTCGATCAGTTCGCGCAGCAGCACGCGCGCCGGCGCGCCGCGCATGTCGTCGGTGTTGGGCTTGAACGCGAGGCCCCAGACGGCGAAGCGCTTGCCGCCGAGGTCGCTGCCGAAGCGGCGCATCACTTTGCGCGCCAGCACCTGTTTCTGGCGCTCGTTGACGGTCTCGACGGCGCGCAGGATCAGCAGTTCGAGGTCGTGCTGCTGGGCCGTGTGCGTCAGCGCCTGCACGTCTTTCGGGAAGCACGAGCCGCCGTAGCCGGCGCCCGCATACAAGAAGCCGTGGCCGATGCGCGGGTCCGAGCCGATGCCGTGGCGTACCGCCTCGATGTCGGCGCCGACCTGGTCGGCCAGGTTGGCGAGCTCGTTCATGAATGAGATGCGGGTCGCGAGCATGGCGTTGGCGGCGTATTTGGTGAATTCGGCCGAGCGCACGTCCATCCAGTGGGTGCGCTCGCGGTGCCGGTTGAACGGGGTGTAGAGCTCCTTCATGAGGAGCCGGGCGCGCTCGCCCTCGCGGTCGTTGGCGTGGCCGATGACGATGCGGTCGGGGCGCATGAAGTCTTCGACCGCGGCGCCCTCCTTTAAAAATTCGGGGTTGGAAACGACCGAGAACGTGGCGTCGACGCCGCGCAGGGCAAGCTGGCCGCCGATGATCGCGCCGACGCGGTCGCCCGTTCCGACCGGCACGGTCGATTTGTCGACCACGACCTTGAAGCCGGTCATGTGGCGGCCGATGCTCTCGGCCGCCGACAGCACGTGCGTGAGGTCGGCCGAGCCGTCCTCGTCGGGCGGGGTGCCCACCGCGATGAACAGCAGTTCGCCGTGCGCCACGGCGGCCCCGACGTCGCTCGAGAAGAGCAGCCGGCCGGCGTTGCGGTTGCGCAGGACCACGTCGTGGAGCCCGGGTTCGTGGATGGGGATGCCGCCGTCGTTGAGCATGGCAATTTTTGCGGCGTCGAGGTCGAGGCAAAACACGTCGTTGCCTTGCTCGGCCAGGCAGGCGCCCGTGACCAAGCCCACATAACCGGTGCCGATGATCGTGATCCTCATTGCGTCGTCCTTTCGCGAAGTTGGCCAAAGGTGGCGGAACGGCGGGCGCGCATGCGACAGGCGCCTGTCCGTATCCGAATTCGCATGCTGAAGGTGAGTGCACACTCAGCATGGATCCCCGCCTGCGCGGGGACGACGTTGATCTACTGAAGGTAAGTGCACACTCAACATCGATCCCAGCATGCGCGGGGACGACGTAGATTTACTGAAGGTAAGTGCACACTCAGCATGGATCCCCGCCTGCGCGGGGACGACGTAGATCTACGCCCGGTTCGGTCCTTTGGCTTTCGATACTAGGGTGAAACTTAATTCATGACATTGAGCTCTTCGGTACGGCGGGGTGGATAAGTTTCCCAACGACTACATCCAGGGCACTGCCAATAGAACTGGCGCGCCTTGAAGCCGCAGTGGCTGCATTGGTAACGGGCCAACTTTTGCGTGTAGCCGTGGACGAGGTTTTTCACCATCGACAGTTCGTCGAAGATGTTGGCGGGCGCGTCCATCATGCGGGCCTCGAGCAGTTTGTCGAGGCCCAGCAGGGTCGGCGTGCGGCGCAGCTCTTCCACCACTAACTGTTTGGCCGCTTCGACGCCGTCAAGTTCCAGCACGGCCTTGAACACAACATCGATCAGATCAATCGAAGACGCTTCGGCGAGGTAGGAGCGCAACAAGTTGATGCCCTCCTGCGGCCGGCCAACCTTGCGGTAGCCATCCATGAGGCGCCCGGCGACGAGCGCCACGTGCGGCACGCTTTGCTGCTCGACCCGGCGCCAGGTCACGAGCGCGGCTTCGATGTCGCCCTGGGCCAGCTGGGCGTCGCCGCTGAGCATGGTCGCGCGCACGTTCTTGCGGTCGGCGTGCAGCGCCTTGTCGAGCAATACCATGGCTTCGGGCACCTGCAGGTGCACCAGCGCGTCCTGCGCCAGTTCGCAATAGAACTGCGCGATCTCCTTCTGACGCTCGCCGGCGCCGGACTCCTGCAGGCCGACCGCGGCGTCGATCGCGCGCGTCCATTCCTTTTCGCGCTGGAAGATCTCGAGCAGCGCGCGCCGCGCCTGCACCGCGTACGGGGTCTCGATCAGCAGGTTGAAGGTCTCCTCGGCGCGGTCGAGCAGGCCGGCCTTGAGGTAGTCCATGCCCAGTTCGTAGCGCGCCTGCATCAGTTGCTCCTGCGGCAGGTCGGGACGGGCGAGCAGGTTCTGGTGGACCCGGATCGCGCGCTCGATCTCGCCGCGGCGGCGGAACAGGTTGCCCAGCGCGAAGTGCATATCGGCCGATTCGGAGTCGAGCTTGACGATCTCGATGAAGGCGTCGATCGCCTTGTCGGGCTGCTCGTTGAGCAGGAAGTTCAGGCCCTTGAAGTAGCCGCTCGGCAGGGTGCGCGACTCGGACACGAGTTGCCGGATGTCGACCCGGGCCGCGACCCAGCCGAGGCCGAAAAAGACGGGGATGCCGAGCAGCCACCAGAGTTCAAAGTCCATGCGTTGGTCGATTCTTATACTTGTTGTTGATCTGAGCGTCGGGCCGGAGCGCGAGCTTGTTGCTGCGTTATTGCTGGGTGTTGACGCTGTCGGGCTGGGGCTGGCTCGGCACGGTGCGCGCCACGCTTTGCAGCGCGTGGATCGTGTCTTTGTGTTTGGTCGATTCGCGGCGCTGGCGGAACACGGCCGGCGTGACGGCGAGGATGCCGAGGGCGGCGCCGGCGATGAAGAACGCCAGCAGCATCAGCACGAGCGGGCCGCGCAATTCGTAATTGAGGAAAAAGTGGAGGTCGACCTCCTGCGTGTTTTTCAGCGCGAAGCCGAAGAACAGGATGAACAGAACAAAGCCAATGAGGGTGGAGACTATTTTCATCAGTCGCGTCCAGTAGAAAGATTCAAAGTGTTGCAATGATAAGCGCAAACAGGGCTATAAGCACGAACACAAGGGCGGGGCAAAACGGTGGTGACGAAAAAAAACGGCATCCTAGGACGCCGTTCTTTGTGTTCGAACGACCGGGTAAGCTGGCCTACCCTGCCGCCAGACGACTCAGTCTTCGATGATCGGTTGCCCGACCATCGCGTCGACCCGCTCGCGCAACTGCTTGCCCGGCTTGAAGTGGGGCACCCGTTTCTCGGGCACCATCACCTTGTCGCCGGACTTTGGATTGCGTCCGATGCGTGGCGGCCGGCTGTTGAGTGCAAAACTGCCAAAACCGCGGATCTCGATGCGCTGACCGGTCGCCAGGGCGTTGGTCATTGCATCGAGGATGGTCTTGACGGCGTACTCCGCATCCTTGGCCACCAGCTGAGAATAACGCTCAGCGAGGCGGTTGATTAACTCGGACTTCGTCATCTGGACTGGTCCGAAAACTTAGTTCTTGTTGTCGAACTTGGCCTTCAACAGCGCGCCCAGGCTGGTGGTGCCCGAAGCTGCGTTGTTGTCCGACGAAGTTGCCATTTTCTGCATGGCTTCTGCGGTCTCGACATTGTCTTTCGCTTTGATCGACAGCTGGATGCTGCGTGCTTTGCGATCGATGTTGATGACCAGGGCTTCGACCGAATCGCCGACTTTGAGGTGGGTGCCGGCATCTTCAACGCGGTCGCGCGAGATTTCGGAAGCACGCAGGTAGCCTTCAACTTCTTCGGACAGCCCGATGACAGCGCCCTTAGGCTCGACCGACTTGACCGTACCCGTTACCAGGGAGCCTTTGTCGTTCATTGCCGCGAAGTTGTTGAACGGGTCGCCTTCGAGTTGCTTGACACCCAGGGAAACGCGCTCGCGCTCGACGTCGATGGCCAGAACGATGGCTTCGAGCTCGTCGCCCTTCTTGAAACGACGCACGGCTTCTTCGCCGGTTTCGGTCCAGGACAGGTCGGACAGGTGCACCAGGCCGTCGATGTTGCCGGCCAGGCCGATGAACACGCCGAAGTCGGTGATCGACTTGATTGCGCCACGGACTTTGTCGCCCTTCTTGTGGGTAACGCCGAAGTCATCCCATGGATTTGCTTTGCACTGCTTCATGCCCAGCGAAATACGGCGACGCTCTTCGTCGATCTCGAGAACCATCACTTCTACTTCGTCGCCCAGTTGGACAACTTTGTTCGGAGCGACGTTCTTGTTGGTCCAATCCATTTCGGAAACGTGGACCAGACCTTCGATGCCCTGCTCGACTTCCACGAACGCGCCGTAGTCGGTCAGGTTCGTTACTTTGCCGAACAAACGGGTGCTTTGTGGGTAACGACGGGACAGACCGGTCCATGGGTCGTCGCCGAGTTGCTTCACGCCCAGCGAAACGCGATTTTTTTCTTGATCGTATTTCAGGACTTTGGCGGTGATTTCCTGGCCAACCGTCAGCACTTCCGACGGATGACGCACACGACGCCATGCGAGGTCGGTGATGTGCAACAGGCCGTCGATGCCGCCCAGGTCCACGAAGGCGCCGTAGTCGGTGATGTTTTTGACGATACCGGTAACGACGGTGCCTTCTTTGAGCGTTTCCATCAGCTTCTGACGCTCTTCGCCCATCGATGCTTCGATGACAGCGCGGCGCGACAGCACCACGTTGTTGCGCTTACGGTCGAGCTTGATGACCTTGAATTCGAGGGTCTTGCCTTCGAACGGGGTGGTGTCCTTGACTGGACGGGTGTCGACCAGCGAACCCGGCAGGAACGCGCGGATGCCGTTGGTCAGAACGGTCAGGCCGCCCTTGACTTTGCCATTGACGGTACCGATGACGATCTCGCCCGATTCCATGGCTTTTTCCAGTGCCAGCCACGATGCGAGGCGCTTGGCCTTGTCGCGCGACAGGATGGTGTCGCCGAAGCCGTTTTCCAGCGATTCGATCGCTACGGAAACGAAGTCGCCGACTTGAACTTCCAGTTCGCCCTGGTCGTTCTTGAATTCTTCGATGGGAATAAACGCTTCAGATTTGAGGCCGGCGTTGACGATCACGAAATTGTGGTCGAGGCGCACGACTTCAGCGGAAATGACTTCGCCGGAGCGCATATCTTGACGCGACAAGGACTCTTCGAAGAGTGCGGCAAAGCTTTCCATACCGGTTGATTCGGTAGCTGTAACTGTAGACATAGGTTTTTACACGAGTTAGCCAGCAGAGATCGCGTGATGCGACTTTAAACTGGGTTAAGTTAATACAACGCCTGCAAGGGCAACATTGCCGCGGCAGACACCTTGCGAAGCCGCGGGCGGCTTCAGCCTTTCGGGTGCAGATACCATTTCAACACCATCGCGACGGCTTCGTCAGCCGTCATGTTGGACGTATCGAGGATATGGGCACCTTCTGCGGGGACCAGCGGGGCGATCGCGCGTTGGGTATCGCGGTCGTCGCGCGCCTTCAGATCACACAACAGGTCTTCCATACTAGCAGAAAAGCCCTTGTCAATCAATTGCTTATATCGGCGTTGCGCCCGCGCCTCGACGCTTGCCGTGAGGAATACCTTGAGCTGTGCGTGGGGGAAAATCACGGTGCCCATGTCGCGCCCGTCGGCCACCAGGCCCGGCGCCTTGCGGAACCCCAGTTGCAGGCCGAACAGGGCCTGGCGCACGGCCGGCAGCGAGGCGATTTTCGATGCTAGGGTGCCAACTTCCTCGGCCCGGATCGCGTTCGAGACGTTTTTGTTGTTGAGGTAGATTTCGCCGTTCTCGAACTTGACGGGCAGGTGCTCGGCCAGTTTGGCCAATGCGTGCTCGTCGGTCAGGGGCGTGGCGTGGGCGATCGCCGACAGCGCCGTGAGCCGGTACAGCGCGCCCGAGTCGAGGTAATGGAACTTGAGGCGGTCGGCCACGCGGTGGGCGACGGTGCCCTTGCCGGAGGCGGTCGGGCCGTCGATGGTGATGACTGGGATTTGGGAATGGGGCATATGTGCTTGTTATTGGTGGCTCTACCTACGCACCTATCCCAGCGTCATTCCCGCGAAAGCGGGAACCCATACTGAAGGTGCATGTCCGCTCAGTATGGGTTCCCGCCTGCGCGGGAATGACGGGAGAGGCTGTTTCGAAGTCCCGTTAGCCGTTTAGTTATCAGGCAAGACCGTCAGAATAACTCTTCGCGGGCGATTGATGCAAATGCCTCGAAATACTCGGGAAAGGTCTTGGCCACGCATTTCGGGTCGTTGATGCGCATCTGGTTGCCGCGCAGGGCCTTGCCGTCGAGCGAGGCGAGCGAGAAGCACATCGCCATCCGGTGGTCGTCGTAGGTGTCGATGGTGGCGGCGGCGATGATCTCGGGCGGCGTGATGCGGATGAAGTCTGCACCCTCCTCGACCAGCGCGCCCAACTTGCGCAGCTCGGTGGCCATGGCCGACAGGCGGTCGGTCTCCTTCACGCGCCAGCTGGCGATGTTGCGCAGCGTGCTCGTGCCGTCGGCATACAGCGCGGCCACGGCGATCGTCATGGCGGCGTCGGGGATGTGGTTGAAATCGGCGTCGATCGCCTTGAGCACGCCGTTCGAGCGCGCCTCGATCCAGTTGTCGCCGCGGGTGATGGTCGCGCCCATCTGTTCGAGCGCCTCGGCGAAGCGCACGTCGCCCTGGATGCTGTCGCGGCCCACGCCCTCGACCCGCACCGGCCCGCCCGCGATCGCGCCGGCGGCCAAAAAGTACGAGGCAGATGAGGCGTCGCCCTCGACGTAGATCTCGCCCGGGCTCGTGTAGTGCTGGCCCGGCTGCACCGTGAACGAGCTCCAGCCGTCCTGCTCGACCTGCACGCCGAAGCGGCGCATCAGGTTCAGCGTGATTTCGATGTAGGGCTTGGAGATGAGCTCGCCGACGACGTCGATGCTGACCGGGTGCGTTTTGGCCATCAGCGGCGCGGCCATCAGCACGGCGGTCAGGAACTGGCTCGAGACGTTGCCGCGCACGGACATGCGCTCGGCGTGGATGTGGCCGCGGCGGATGCGCAGCGGCGGAAAGCCCGCTTCGCCCGTGTATTCGATCTGGGCGCCGATCGCGTTGAGCGCGTCGACCAGGTCGCCGATCGGGCGCTCGTGCATGCGCGCCACGCCGTGCAGGGTGTAGTCGCCGCCGATCACGGCCAGCGCCGCGGTCAGCGGGCGGATCGCGGTGCCGGCGTTGCCCATGAAGAGGTCGGCCTCGTGGATCGGCAGGACGCCGTCGACGCCGTGCACGAGGTGGGTGTGCGCGTCGACCTGGTCCCATTTGACGCCTAGCGAGCGCAGCGCGCCGAGCATCACCAAGGTGTCGTCGGAGGCCAGCAGGCCGCGGATGGTGGTGCTGCCGCCGGCCAGCGCCGCGAGCAGCAAAGTGCGGTTCGAGATGCTCTTGGAGCCGGGCAGGCGCACCGTGCCTTCGACGTGCATGACCGGTTGAAGGTCGAGGTGGTGTGGGTAGTGCTTTGGCTTTTGATGCGGCATGCTCTGTGATCCTAAAGTTTGCACATCGTCCTCGCGGAGGCGGGGATCCATATACTGCACACGTTCTATGGGTCCCCGCATTCGCGAGGACGACGGTTGTAAATATTTCGCGTAATTCGACTCTGTTATGCGTTCGTTAGAAAACCGCACCCCAGCACATCGTCCTCGCGAAGGCGGGGACCCATAGAACGCAAACTGTCTATGGGTCCCCGCCTTCGCGAGGACGACGGTTTTCCGTTTAACTTATTCGGCGCTATCCGGCGCCGGCGCCTCGGCGACTTCGATCGCATTAATCCATTTTTCGCGCGCGTGTTGCGCGTTGGCGTACACCGCCTCGATCCCCTGCCCGTCCGCCGCCGCCAGCATCGCGCGTAGTCCGTTCAATTGCGCGATATAGCCATCAAGCTCGCCAAGCAGCGCGCCCTGGTTGGCCAGGCTGATATCGCGCCACATCTCCGGCGACGAGCCGGCGATGCGCGTAAAGTCCCTGAAACCGCTGGCCGCGTACTGGAACAACAGCCCCGCGTGCGGCTTGTTGGCGATGTCGTCGACCAGCGCATACGCGAGCAAATGCGGCAAATGGCTGACCGCCGCAAACACCTTGTCGTGCTCCTGCGGCGTGAGCATATGGATAATCGCCCCGCACGCGCGCCAGGCCGCGGCCACACGCTCGACATCCTTCGCCGAATTTTCCGCCAGCGGCGTCAGCACCGCCTTTTTACCGCGATACAAATCGACGATGGCCGCATCGGGCCCGTTCGATTCGCGCCCCGCGATCGGATGGCCCGGCACGAACTGCCCCACCTTGCCCCCCAGCGCGGCGCGCGCCGCGGCAACCACGTCCGACTTGGTGCTGCCGGCGTCGGTGACCACGGTGCCCGCCTCCAGAAACGGCAGCAACGCGGCCAGGATGCGCCCGGTCTGCGCCACCGGCGCGGCGATCAAAACCAGGTCGGCGCCCTGCATCGCGCTGGCCACCGAGTCGGCCACGGCATCGACGATGCCCAGTTCGAGCGCGCGCGCCATCGCCTCGGGCGAGCGGCCGACGCCGACGATGCTGCGCGCCCCACCCGCGTGCTTCATGGCCAGCGCGAACGAGCCGCCGATCAGTCCCGCACCAAAGATGACGACTTTGTTTAACACGTCAGGCCAGTGCCTTTTTAAGTGCGCCGATGAAGATCGCGTTCTCGCGCGCCAGCCCGATCGAGATGCGCAGCCACTGCGGCAGCCCGTAGTTGCCCACCGGGCGCACGATCACACCCTGTTTGAGCAGCGCCAGGTTCACGCGCGCGCCGGCGCCGTCGTCGTCGCCGACCCGCACCAGCACGAAATTGCCGAACGACGGCACGTACTCGAGCCCCATCTCCTCGAACGCCTCGACGAACTGGCAGTAGCCGGCCGCGTTGTTGGCCGCGCCCTTGTCGAGGAAGGCCTTGTCGTTAAGGGCCGCGATGGCCGCCGCCTGCGCCATCGAATTGACGTTGAACGGCTGGCGGATGCGGTTCATCAGGTCCGTCAAGGCCGGCTGCGCGATCGCGAAGCCGACGCGCAGGCCGGCCAGGCCGTAGGCCTTCGAGAAGGTGCGCGAGACCAGCAGGTTCGGGTACTTGCGCACCCACTGCGCCGACTCAAACTGCAGTTCGGGCGCAAGGAACTCGTTGTAGGCCTCGTCGAGCACGACCACCACGCTGCTCGGCACGAGGTCGAGGAAGGCTTCGATTTCGGCAGGCGCGATGAAGGTGCCGGTCGGGTTGTTCGGGTTGGCGATGAACACGAGGCGGGTGTCGGCGGTGATCGCCTTGGCCATCGCTTCGAGGTCGTGGCCGTATTCCCTGGCCGGCACCACGATCGCGCGCGCGCCCACGCCCTGGGTCGCGAGCGCGTACACGGCGAACGAATACTGCGAATACACCACCGACTCGCCGCCCTGCACAAACGCGTGGGCGGCGATTTCGAGGATGTCGTTGCTGCCGTTTCCGAGCGTGATCCACTCGGCCGGCACTTCGTAGCGCGCGGCCAGCGCCGCCTTGAGCTCGAAGCCGTTGGCGTCGGGATAGCGGCCCAGTTCGGACACCGCCATCGCCATCGCGTGGCGGCTCGACTCGGGCACGCCGAACGGGTTCTCGTTCGAGGCCAGCTTGACGATGTTCGCCTCGTCGAGCCCGAACTCGCGCGCGACTTCGGCGATCGGCTTGCCGGCCTGGTAAGGGGCGATTGCGCGGACGTATTCTGGACCGAATTGGTTGGGCATGTTGACTCTCAAAAAAAGCAGGTTTAGAGGCTGAGCGGGTACGATCCCAGCACTTTGAAAAAGGCGGCGTTGTCCTTCAGTTCGGCCAACGCGCTCGCAACCGCGGCCTGGTGCACATGGCCTTCGATGTCGACGTAAAAATAGTATTCCCAGGTGCCGATGCGGGCCGGGCGCGATTCGAAGCGCGTCATCGAGACGCCGTGCTTGGCCAGCGGCGCGAGCAGGTTGTAGACCGCGCCGGCCTTGTTGGGCACGGCCAGCACGAGCGAGGTCTGGTCGGCGCCCGACGGGTTGGTCTGCAGGTGGCCGATGACGGCGAAGCGGGTACGGTTGTGCGGGTCGTCCTGGATGTGCGCCTGCACCACGCCGAGCTTGTACTGCTCGCCCGCCATTTCGCTCGCGATCGCGGCCACGCTGCCGTCGGCGCTGGCCATCACGGCCGCCTCGGCGTTCGAGGCCACCGCGCGCCGCTCGAGCTGCGGGTAATGCTGGTTGAGCCAGACCTGGCACTGCGCCAGCGCCTGCGAGTGGGCCGCGACCACCGTCACGCCGTCCATGTTGCCGGTACGCGTCATGAGGCTGTGGTGGACCGCGATCGCGACTTCGCCGCTGATGATGGTGGTGGTGGCGAGCATCAGGTCGAGCGTGCGGTTGACCGCGCCCTCGGACGAGTTTTCGACCGGGACCACGCCGAAATCGGCGGTGCCGGCTTCGGTCGCGCGGAACACCTCGTCGATCGAGACGCAGGGCAGGCATTCGACGGCGCTGCCGAACTGCTGGAACACGGCTTGTTCGCTGAAGGTGCCGGACGGCCCTAGGAAGGCGACCGTGACGCGTTTTTCGAGCGCGCGGCAGGCCGACATGATCTCGCGGAAGATGGTTTGCACCTCTTTGGCCGGCAGCGGGCCGGGGTTGCGCTCGGCCACGCCGCGCAGCACCTGCGCCTCGCGCTCGGGGCGGAACACGGGCGCGTGGGTCTCGGCCTTGACGTGGCCGACTTCTTGCGCGAGACGCGCGCGTTGGCTCAGCAGGTCGAGGATCTGGGCGTCGATCGAATCGATCTGCACGCGCAAGGGGGTCAGTTTGTCTGTCATCGTTTGCTTAAAATTTGTCGTGCTAAAGCGCCGGGCTTACCATGCGCCATTTGGGCCTCGGATACGATCCATTGCGCCTCGTGGCATACGTTCTATGGGTCCCCGCCTTCGCGAGGACGACGTTGTTGGTGGGCGAACGTCGCATTAACTCGGTGGCTTTACTATAACCCCCTCATGCTCCCACGAACGCGAAGGATCAGCGGCCGGCGAACTCGTTCAAATAATCGACCAGGGCTTGCACGCCCTCGATCGGCATCGCGTTGTAGATCGATGCACGCATACCGCCGACGGACTTGTGGCCCTTCAGTTGCAGCAGGCCGCGCGTTTTCGCGCCGGCCAGGAATTTCTCGTTCTGTGTTTCGTCGCGCAGGTAAAACGGCACGTTCATGCGCGAGCGGCAGTCGGGCGCCACCCGGTTCTGGTAAAAATCGTCGGCGTCGAGCGCTTCGTAGAGCAACTGGGCCTTCGCGATGTTGCGCTTCTCCATCGCCGGCACGCCGCCCTCGCGCAGCAGGTGCGCGAACACGAGCCCGGCGATGTAGATGCCGTAGGTCGGCGGCGTGTTGTACATCGAGTCGTGCTTTGCCACGGTGGCCCAGTCGAACGCCGACGGGCAGATCGGCAGCGCGCTGCCGAGCAGGTCCTCGCGCACGATCACCAGCGTCAAGCCGGCCGGGCCGATGTTCTTTTGGGCGCCGCCGAAAATGACGCCGTATCTGGAGACGTCGACCGCGCGCGACAGGATGTGCGAGGACATGTCGGCCACGATCGGGGTGTCGTCGGCCAGCTCGGGCGTGAAGTTGTACTCGACGCCGTCGATGGTCTCGTTGGTGCACAGGTGCAGGTAGGCCGCGCCCGGCGTCAGGCGCCATGTGTCGCGGGCCGGGATGCCGGTGAACTTGCCGGACTCGGACGAAGCCGCCACGTTGACCTTGGCGTAACGCGCCGCCTCGGCGATCGACTTGCCCGACCACGAGCCGGTGTGCACGAAGTCGACCGTGGCCGGCTGCGCGCGCCGTCCGACCAGGTTCATCGGGACGATCGCGTTCTCGGCCAGCCCGCCGCCCTGCATAAACAGGATCTTGTAATTGGCCGGCACAGCCAGCAGCAGGCGCAGGTCGCGCACGGCGGCCTCGTAGATCGAGATGAATTCGGGACCGCGGTGACTCATTTCCATCACGGACATCCCGCTGCCATGCCAGTCGAGCATCTCGGCAGCGGCTTGTTCGAGCACTTCCTTCGGCAGCACAGCCGGGCCGGCCGAGAAGTTGTAAATGTGCGTCACTGGATACGGTCCTTAAACGGGAGGATGGGTGGACATCTGGGTGGACATCGCCACCCGCGGACTCATTTGACCACTTGATCGATTTGCTTCTGAATGCGCGGCCCCATCACCTGCTGGCTCACCTGCATCGACTCGGCCAGGATCTGCGGGAAGGTGGCGAGCATCTTCTGACCCGCCTGGGTGCGGTAGAACCTGGCCAGCTCGCCGAGCTCGGCGACGCTGAAGCGGCGCGCGTACAAGGGCACGACCGCCGCGTAGAGCTCGTCAAGCAGTGTTTTATCGGTGAAGGTCGACTCCATCCCCTTGATCGCCTTCGGGATTTTCTCGGCGGCCTTGGCCAGCTCCGCCTTTCTTTCATCCGCGCTCAGCTTGGTGTTGGCATTGATGCCGGCGGTCGCGTTTTGCAACATCATCGCGGGCATGCGCTTGAGCATTACCTGGAAATTGCTGTCCATCGTCTCGCGGAATTTCATCGCCACGAGCAATTCGTCGACCGCCTTGCGCACCTTTGGATCGACCGGCTCGGCCGGCTCGACGATCATATTGACGACCGGTTCGGCCGCGCCAGCCGTGGCCGGGGCGCCGGCCATGGCCATCGAAGCGAGCAGCACGGAAATGAATTTTTTCATGGGAACAATAACTTGGGGGTAATAAATGCATCAGGGGCAGTATCATTTTCGCATAAAGCCGCGAAACCGATACCGCCCCTGCCGTTTTTACTCTGGCGCCGGCTCGAGGTCGACGTCTTCGAGGTCGGTCTCGACCACCCGCTGCAGACCGCTCAGCTTGGTGCCGTCCTCGACCGCGATGAGGGTGACGCCCTGCGTGGCGCGTCCCATCTCGCGGATCTCGGAGACGCGCGTGCGGATCAGCACGCCGCCGGTCGTGATCAGCATGATCTCGTCGCTCGCCTCGACCAGCGTGGCCGCGACCACCTTGCCGTTGCGCTCGCTGGTCTGGATCGCGATCATGCCCTTGGTGCCGCGGCCGTGGCGCGTGTACTCGGTGATCGGGGTACGCTTGCCGAAGCCGTTCTCGGTCGCCGTGAGCACCGACTGCTGCTCGTTCTCGGCCACCAGCAGGGCGATCACGTTCTGGCCGTCCTCGAGGTTCATGCCGCGCACGCCGCGCGCGGTGCGGCCCATCGGACGCACGTCGTTCTCGTCGAAGCGCACCGCCTTGCCCGAGTCCGAGAACAGCATCACGTCGTGCTGGCCGTCGGTCAGCGCGGCGCCGATCAGGAAGTCGCCCTCGTCGAGGTCGACCGCGATGATGCCGGCCTTGCGCGGATTGCGGAAGTCGCTCAAAGGCGTCTTCTTTACCGTGCCCAGGCTGGTCGCCATGAACACATAGTGGTCCTCGGGGAAGCTGCGGTTGGGGCCCGAAATCGGCAGGATGACCGTGATCTTCTCGTTGTCTTGCAGCGGGAACATATTGACGATCGGCTTGCCGCGCGAGTTGCGCGAGCCTTGCGGCACCTCCCACACTTTGAGCCAGTACAGGCGGCCGCGGTCCGAGAAGCACAGGATGTAATCGTGCGTGTTGGCGATGAACAACTGGTCGATCCAGTCCTCTTCCTTGGTGGCCATGGCCTGCTTGCCGCGCCCGCCGCGTTTTTGCGCGCGGTACTCGGAGATCGGCTGCGCCTTCATGTAGCCCGTGTGCGACAAGGTCACGACCATGTCCTGCGGCGTGATCAGGTCCTCGGTCTCCATGTCGGTCGGGTTCATCTCGATGGTCGAGCGGCGCACGTCCTTGGCGCCGGCGCCGTATTCGTTCATGACCAGGGTCATCTCGTCGGTGATGATGACGGTGACGCGCTCCGGCTTGGACAGGATGTCGAGCAGATCGGCGATGTGCGCCATGATCTCTTTGTACTCGTTGACGATCTTGTCCTGCTCGAGGCCGGTCAAGCGTTGCAGGCGCATCTGCAAGATCTCTTGGGCCTGCTCGTCCGACAGCTTGTACAGGCCGTCCGGCTGCATGCCGTAGTGCTTCGGCAGGTGCTCGGGGCGGAACGCCTCGATGCCGCCGATGGTGTTGCCTTCGCCGGTGCGCAGCAGCATCTCGCGCACGAGGGACGAGTCCCAGGCGCGCTGCATCAGCTCGACCTTGGCGATCGGCGGCGTCGGCGCGGCCTTGATGATCGCGATGAAGTCGTCGATGTTGGCCAGTGCGACGGCGAGGCCCTCGAGCATGTGGCCGCGTTCGCGCGCCTTGCGCAGTTCGAACACGGTGCGGCGCGTGACGACTTCGCGGCGGTGCGACAGGAAGCACTGCAGCATCTGCTTGAGGTTGAGCAGCTTCGGCTGGCCGTTGACCAGCGCCACCATGTTCATGCCGAAGGTGTCCTGCAACTGGGTCTGCTTGTACAGGTTGTTGAGGACCACTTCGGGCACTTCGTTGCGCTTGAGTTCGATGACCACGCGCATGCCCGACTTGTCGGACTCGTCGCGGATGTCGGA
>JAZKIN010000120.1:0-6164 GCA_040384885.1 Pseudomonadota bacterium
CCCCGCCTCCGCGAGGACGATGTTGGTTTTTGATATTTAATATTTTTGCGACACGATTTTTGATGCGTCTCACATGTGGGGATGTGGTGGTGGGTTTTTGTTTGCGACTTTGCTAAATCCCACCGCTGCCGCTACACCGTCTCGGCCTGGTGCTCGCGCAGGAATTGCGAGAACGCCACCGCGCGCTCGGGCAGGTCGCCCGGGGCCAGCTCGAACACCGCCCAGTAGTAGACCTGGCGCCCGTGGCAGACCTGGGCCGGCTCGCAGAATTTGTGCCAGGCGCCGCCGAAGTCGTTCGAGTACATGCCGTCGCCCTCGCGGAACCACGGGATGATGCAGCGCTCCTCGAGCGCCGCCAGCAGCGAGGGCGGGGCGTCGTTGTCGCGCGCCATCTCGAGGTGCGAATGCATGCCGTCGTCGGTCTCGAGCACGAGCAGGCGCGCGCGCCCGTCGGCGTCGTACATCAGCAGCCCGCCCGGGTTCGGGTACAGATAGTGTTCGACGATGCCGAAGCGCTCGCCCAGCTGCGCCGCCAGCGCCACGATCGCCGGGTCGCTCACAAAATTGTAGTCGTGCAGCGCCAGCAGGTCGCGCAGCGTGTCCGACTGCTCGGCGAAGTACTGCTTTTGCAGCGCCACGATCTCGGCCTCGAGCCGCTCGAGCGCGTCGTCGTCGCTCTTCTTGATGTAGCGGTCGATCAGGCCGCGGTTGAACGCGTCGACCGCGACCTTCTCGTCGGCCGCGCCGGTGAACAGGATCTTTTTGCACGGCAGGTGCGCGAGCGCCTCGCACAACTGCACCCCGTTCATCTGCGGCATCGAGTAGTCGACCACGAGCACCGACGGCGTCATGAAGCGCGCGCGCTCGTAGCTGATGCGGTGGATCTGCTCGAGGTCGAAGGCGACGCTGCACTGGGGCAGCGAGAGCGGGTAGGCGTCGAAGCTGGCCGACAGCGCCGGCTCCTGGCGCGGCGCCGTCTGGCTGTTGCGGCACAGCCATTCAAGCGCGGCGCGCGTGTCGTGGAAGCATTTGCTCGCGAGCGCGGGGTCGAGCTGGAACGAGACGCTGCGCAAAAAGCTGTCGCTGTCGTCGATCAGGACGGTCAGGCTCGGATGGTGGTAGATCGGCAGTGGCATGGGGGACCCGTGGTCGTGGTTAGTCGCAGCGCGTGACGGCGGTGGCGGGCAGGGGCGTGCCCGGGAATTCGAGCACGAAGATGGTGTAGGCGAGCTCGCGCGAGACGCAGCGGATGCGCGCGTGCCAGGCGTCGATGATCTCCTTGCACAGGGCCAGGCCGATGCCCGATCCGGTGCTCGGCGGGTAGGAATAAAAGCGTTTGAAGATCAGGGGCAGGTGCAGCGGCGCAATGCCGCAGCCGGTGTCGATGAACAGCAGGCGCGGGGTCGCGCGCGCGCCCTCGACCACGATCCGGATGCGGCCCTTGCCGGCCCGGTGCAGCGCCTTGAGCGCGTTGCGCAGCAAATTGAGCAGGATCACGACCGACAGCTCGTGCTTGCCGGCGAAGGTGAAGTCGCTGCGGATGTCGACCGTGACGGCGTCGCGCTGGGACTGCGCCGCGAACGGATAGCGCCGGATCACGGCGTCGACCACCGCGCCCATCGAGACGTGCTCGGTGGCCTTGAGCTGCTGGTTGACCGCGCTCGCCGAGAGCAGGAACAGGTCGACCATGTGGTTCATGTGGCGCACCTCGAACTGGATGCGCGCCATCGCCTCGGCCATCGCGTGCAGGTCGGCCGCCGACGGCGCGTGCGCGCGCTCGAGGCGGCGGGTGATGCCGCGCACGTTGGCGTCGACGCTGATCAGGGGCGTGCGCAACTCGTGCGAGACGGTCGCCAGGCCTTGCGCCATGCCGGCCAGTTTTTCCTGGGCCAGCACGCGGCGCCCGACCTTGGCGATCGAGACCACGGCCAGCGTGAAGGCGTAGATCGGCAGCTGTTCGAGCACGCTCGCGCTGAGCAGGAAGGCCGGATCGCCCGCGAGCGCGAACGCGGCGCAGGCGAGCACGGTGCCGGCGAGGTAGGAGGCCAGCGCCCACATGCCGTTGAACTGGAACAGCACGATCAGGGCCACGAGCAGCGACTGGCTCCACACGGCCGAGCCGGCGTTCATCAGGTACATGAAGGTGAACATGAACGGCAGCACGTAGGTGACGCCGGCGAACTGGTAGGTCGCGAGCGCGCGCCCGTTGAGCCAGCCGCGCCGCGCGAGCGCCGGCAGGCACAGGATCGGCACGCAGGCGAGCACCCCGAGCGCGCGCAGCGCGAGGCTCTCGAACGGCTGCGGGAACCAGTAGGTCCAGATGAGGTAGTACAGCGGCTGGCCGATGCAGCAGACCCAGCCGAGCAGGATGAAGCGGCTGGTCACGTGGTCGTGGCTGCGTTCGTGGTTGAGCAACCACTGAAGCACACTGTGCTGGCGCGCCCGCCATCGCGCACTGAACCCCGCTTGCCCCATGATCTGCCGCCCGCCCTCGATGCCGCGGCCGCGCTCGCGCCGCTGGTTTGATGAATTGATTGATATTGCGCAATGACATTTATCAACACTGCCAGCCATCTTGTCGCAAGTGTGCCCCGGGCAATTTGACATAGATCAAGATTGGCGCTAGTTAGCGTAATTGCAATTTTTCGTAGGGACAAAATAAGGATTTTTCTTAGGAGAAATCAATGTCCCTCGCCGCCCAACAGTCCCTTTCCCCGCGTGCCGAACAACGCATGCCCGCCTTCGTCACACGCCGCATGGACGAGCACTACGTGACGCGCGTCGAACAGCTCCTCGGCGGCGAGCACATGCACGTTTGGCGGCCGGCCGGCGCCGGCGCGGTGATGCTCGCCGGTAACGACTACCTGTGCATCGCGGGCGAGCGCGGCCTGCGCGATGCGCAGGCGCGCTGCCTGCTCGCGGGCGAGGGCGAGCTGCTGATGTCGTCGGTGTTCCTGCAGCAGGGTAGCGCCCAGCACCGGCTCGAGGCGCGCCTGGCCGCCTTCATGGGGGCTGAGGACGGGGTGCTCGCGCAGTCGGGCTGGGCCGCCAACGTGGGGCTGCTGCAAAGCCTGGCCGAACCGGGCGTGCCGGTCTACCTCGACATGCTGGCGCACGCCTCGCTGTGGGAGGGGGTGCAGTCGGCCCAGGCGCTGGCCGTGCCGTTCCTGCACAACGACGCCGAACACCTGCGCCGCCAGGTCGAAAAACACGGGCGCGGGGTGATCGTGATCGACGCCCTGTACAGCACCAACGGCAGCGTCGCGCCGCTGCTCGAGGTGGTCGAGATCGCCGAGCGCAGCGGCTCGATCCTGATCGTCGACGAGTCTCATTCGCTCGGCACCCACGGCCCGCGCGGGGCCGGCCTCGTGGTCGCGCTCGGGCTCGAGGAGCGCGTGCACTTCCGCACCGCCTCGCTGGCCAAGGCGTTCGCCGGGCGCGCCGGCTTTTTGACGTGTTCGAGCAAGTTCAAGGGCTACTTTTTGTCGTCGTCGCGGCCGGCGATCTTCAGCTCCTGCCTGCTGGCCCACGAGCTGGCCTGGTTCGACGCCGCGCTCGACTTCATCGCCGGCGCCGACGCGCGCCGCGCGGCGCTGCACCGCAACGCCAAACGCGTGCGCGCCGGCCTTGCCGAACTCGGCTACAACGTCAGCGACGGCAGCGAGCAGATCATCGCGCTCGAGGCCGGGCCCGAACCGAAGACGCTGGTGTTGCGCAAGGCGCTAGAGAAGCGCGGCGTGTACGGCGCCGTGTTCTGCGCGCCGGCCACGGCCAAGAACCGCTCGCTGGTGCGGCTGACGCTCAATTCGGGGCTCGGCGAGCACGAGATCGACAAGCTGCTCGGCGCCTGCGATGACATGCGGCGCGAAGTCGACCTCGAGGGCTGGTCGTCAAGCAAGCGCAAGCGGCGGTTGACACTGGTGTAAATGGGCAATAAGACGGGGGCGGCGGTGGCGCCGGCCCAAGTCCCTCTGGCATTCGTGCTCGTTTACCGTCGCCTTTTGTCTCATTCTGTCGCATTCGTGCGCGCCGCTTCATTGCCGATCAAAAACCACGGCAGGATGCGACAGAACGAGACAATAAGCGACGCCGAACGAGCACGAACGCCAGAGGGGTTTGCGGGTGCGCGCCCCCCGCTGCGGTCCCGGCCTGCTACGCGGAAACATGCGCGCTGTTATTATGGCGCGCATGAAAGAAACCGACACCACCTACACCCTGGTCGGCGGCGCCGACGGCTTGCGCGCGCTGGTCGACCGCTTCTACGACCTGATGTCGCTCGAGCCCGAGTTCGCCGGCATCCACGCGCTGCATCCGCGCCCGAACGACGGCTCGCGCGACAAACTGTTCATGTTCCTGAGCGGCTGGATGGGCGGGCCCGACCTGTTCGTCGAGGCGTTCGGCCATCCGCGCCTGCGCGCGCGCCACCTGCCGTTCGCGATCGGCACGGGCGAACGCGACCAATGGCTGCGCGCGATGGCGTGGGCGATGCAGGACGTCGGCATCGACGAGCCGCTCCGGCTGCGCCTGATGGAATCGTTCTTCCAGACCGCCGACTGGATGCGCAACAAGCCCGACTGAACTGGACCCGATGAGCGATCCGATGAGCACCACCATATTGTTTGCGCTGGCCGCCGCCGCGGTCGTCATGATCTGCCTGCAACTGGCGCTGCTGCTGCGCGCGCGCGGCGCGAGCGAGGCGCGCCTCGAGCGGCTCGAACAGGCGCTGCGGCTCGACCTGCAGGCGAGCGCCCAGGCCACGCGCCAGGAGCTCGCGGCCGGCCAGGCCCAGTACCACGCGGCGGCCGTGCAGCAGCTCGACGCCATGCGCCGGCAACTGCACCTGCAGGCCGGCAGCGGGCGCGAGGAGCAGTCGCTCGCGCTCAAGCGCTTCGCCGACACCCTGAACCAGACGCTCGCGGCGCTGACCGAGTCGAACGCGCAGCGCCTGCTCGAGGTGCGCGCCACGCTCGAGACCAAGATCGGCCACCTGCAGGCCGACAATGCGAGCCGGCTCGAGGAGATGCGCAAGACCGTCGACGAAAAACTGCACGCCACGCTCGAGACGCGCCTGACCGAATCGTTCCGCCAGGTCTCGGAGCGGCTCGAACGGGTGCACCAGGGCCTCGGCGAGATGCAGCAGCTGGCGATCGGCGTGGGCGACCTGAAGCGGGTGCTCACCAACGTCAAGACGCGCGGCACCTGGGGCGAGGTGCAGCTTGAACTGCTGCTCGAGCAAGTGCTCACCGCGGACCAGTACGGCAAGAACGTCGAGACCGTGGCCGGCAGCGGCGCGCGGGTCGAGTTCGCGATCAAGCTGCCGGGCAGCGTCGACGGCGGCGCGCCGCTGTGGCTGCCGGTGGACGCCAAATTCCCGAAGGAGCAGTACGAGCGCCTGCTCGACGCGGCCGACCGCGCCGACGCCGACGGCGTGGCGCTGGCCGGGCGCGAGCTCGAGCGCGCGGTGCGGCTCGAGGCCAAGACCATCTGCGAAAAATACGTGTCGCCGCCGCAGACCACCGATTTCGCGATCCTGTTCCTGCCGACCGAGGGGCTGTACGCCGAGGTCATGCGCCGGCCCGGCCTCGCCGACGACCTGCAGCGCGAGCTGCGCGTGAGCATCGCCGGGCCGTCGACGCTGTCGGCGATCCTGAGCAGCCTGCAGATGGGCTTTCGGACGCTCGCGCTCGAGAAGCGTTCGTCCGAGGTGTGGCAGGTGCTAGGCGCGGTCAAGACCGAGTTCGGCAAGTTCGGCGCGGTGCTGTCGAAGACGCGCGCGACGCTCGAGCAGGCCGCGAGGAACATCGAGAACGCCGAGGTGCGCAGCCGCCAGATGGCGCGCAAGCTCAAGTCGGTCGAGGCGCTGCCGGGCGAGGCGGCGCAGCTGATGCTCGGGCCCGAGCTCGACGGCGCCGACCCGGATCCGGAGTAAACGCGAGATGCCAGCGGCCAGGCCCAACTTCAAGGTTGTCGAAAAACTTAAAATGAGCCGCGTGATTTCGCAGGAATCGCGACATCACCAGCCTCTAATAACCCAAACCAACATCGTCCTCGCGGAGGCGGGGACCCATAGAACAGCGGCTCAGAGCAACTGTTCTATGGGTCCCCGCATGTGAACTAGCCCCTTTTTGTTGGACAGTTAAAGTGCGGCTTGAATCCGGTAAGTT
>JAZKIN010000121.1:0-45860 GCA_040384885.1 Pseudomonadota bacterium
ATGAACGGCACCGCCGTGATGACGGCGCTGGCCTGCCTGGCCTACGACCGCGCCGCCTACATGACCCAACTGTGCACGCGGATCACGGCGATGGCCTCGTTCGCGCTCGACGGCAACGCCCACCATTTCGACGAGACCCTGTTCTCGGTCAAGCCGCACGCGGGCATGCAGGGCGTGGCCGCGTGGCTGCGCGCCGACCTCGAGGTCGGCGTCTCCGAGCGCAACGGCAAGCGATTGCAGGACCGCTATTCGATCCGCTGCGCGCCGCACGTGATCGGGGTGCTGGCCGACGCGCTGCCGTTCTTCCGGCAGTCGATCGAGAACGAGCTCAATAGCGCCAACGACAACCCGATCATCGACGCCGAAGCCGAGCGCGTGCTGCACGGCGGCCATTTCTACGGCGGCCACATCGCCTTCGCGATGGACGGCATGAAGAACGCGGTGGCCAACCTGGCCGACCTGCTCGACCGCCAAATGGCGCTGCTGGTCGACAGCCGCTACAACCACGGCCTGCCGCCCAACCTGTCGGGCGCCGAAGGCCCGCGCGCGGCGATCAACCACGGCCTCAAGGCGCTGCAGATCAGCGCCTCGGCCTGGACCGCCGAGGCGCTCAAACTGACCATGCCGGCCTCGGTGTTCTCGCGCTCGACCGAATGCCACAACCAGGACAAGGTCAGCATGGGCACGATCGCCGCGCGCGACTGCCTGCGCGTGCTCGAACTGACCGAGCAGGTCGTCGCCGCGCTGTTGATCACGGTGCGCCAGGGCGTGTGGCTGCGCTGCCGCGCCAATCCGGAGGTGGCGCCGCCGGCGCCGGTCCTGCGCATGATGGAGGCGCTCGGGCGCGACATCGCCCCGATCACCGAGGACCGCCGCCTCGACGGCGAACTGCGCGTGCTGCTCGAACGCACCCGCAGCCAGGCCTGGAGCCTGTATGCGGCTTAAGGCGCCTGCCAGCCGCTGGAGCCGCGAGGTCGAGATGCAGGTCGAGTTCTTCGACCTCGACCCGATGCAGATCGTCTGGCATGGCAATTACGTCAAGTACCTCGAGGTCGCGCGCTGCGCACTGCTCGACAGTATCGGGTATAACTACCTCGAGATGCAGGCCTCGGGCTATATGTGGCCCGTGATCGACATCAACCTGCGCTATATCGGCTCGGCCGTGTTCGGGCAGCGCCTCAAGCTGCGCGCCGAAATCGTCGAATGGGAAAACCGCCTCAAGATCGCCTACCTGATCTCGGACGCGCAGAGCGGCAAACGCCTCACCCGCGCCACCTCGGTGCAGGTCGCGGTCGACATCAAGAGCGGCGAGATGTGCTTTGTCTCGCCCCCCGTACTGTTTGAAAAGCTAGGAATCGAACCAGCATGACACGTCTACTCACCGCATTCATCCTGGCCGCGCTGTGCGCCGCGGCCCAGGCCCAAACGCCGTCGACGGTGGCCAAAATCGAAGCCATGCTGGCCAAACCGAACACCCTGTGCGGGCGCTTCGACCAGACCAAGCACCTGACCGGCATGAAGCGCCCGCTGCTCTCGCAGGGCCGCTTCTGCGTGGTCGCGGGCAAGGGCGTGATGTGGCGCACCGTCAAGCCGTTCCCCAACACGCTGCGCCTGACGCGCGACGAGATCGTCCATTTCCAGGGCGAGCGCGTGGCGATGCGGCTCGACGCCAAGCAGGAACCGACGGTGCGCATGATTAACAGCGTGCTGTTCTCGCTGCTGTCGGGCGACCTGGGCAAGCTCGACACCCTGTTCGAGGTCGACGCCAGCGTCGACAAGGGCTGGAAGGTCGCGCTCAAGGCGCGCAAGCCGGCGCTGGCCAAGGCGATCGGCGCGATCTCGCTCGACGGCGGCGCCTACGTCAACAACATCCATATCAAGGAGGCCGGCGGCGACAGCACCGACATCGTGTTCTCCGAGATCAAAACCGGCGACACGGCCATCACGGCCGACGAGGCGGCGATATTTTGAGCCGCCACAAAGGGCTCGCGCTCGCGTGGGCGCTGATCGTGTGCCTGGTGCTCGGGCATAACGCCTACCTGTGGCTGGGCAAACGGATCGTCCCCGACACCGACATCCTCGCGCTGCTGCCGGTGCAGGAGCGCGACCCGGTGCTGCAGCAGTCGTTCAGCCATATGGTGGACGCGGCGCAGCAACGCGTGATCGTCCTGATCGGCGCGCCCGAGTGGGACGATACCAAGCGCGCCGCGGCCGCCTACAACGCGGTGCTCGCCACGCGCGCCGACCTGGTCGAACAGGCGGCGATGGGCGAGAACGCCGAGAGCGACTGGCTCGCGCCGTTCCAGAAACACAGCCTGGTGCTGATGACGCCCCAGCAGGAGGCGCTGCTGCGCGAGCAGCCCGCGCGCTTCTGGACCGACGCCGCGCTGGCAAAACTGTACAGCGCCTTCGGCGGGCCGAAGCTGGGCGCGTTCCAGGACGACCCGTTCGGCCTGTTCAGCGGCTGGGTGCAGGAGCGCGCCAAGGAGACCCCGGTGCGCCCGCGCGACGGCCTGCTGTTCGTGGCCGACGCCGAGCGCCAGTACGTGCTCGCGCCGCTCACGCTCAAGCTGCCGGCGCTGTCGATGTCGGCGCAGCAGGCAGTGCTGCCGCTGCTCGAGAAGGCCGCCGCCGCCGCCCGCGCGGCCGTGCCCGGGGTGCAGGTCGCCAGCGCCGGCGTGGTGCTGCACGCGGCCGCCGCCGCCGCCCAGGCCGAGCGCGAGATGTCGACCATCGGCCTCGGCTCGGTGCTCGGCATCATCTTGCTGACCTGGTTCACCTTCCGCTCGGTGCGCCCGATCGCGCTCGTGCTGCTTTCGATCGGGATCGGCTTTTTGGGTTCGCTGTCGGTGTGCTGGCTGCTGTTCGGGCGCGTGCACCTGCTCACGCTGGTATTCGGCGCGAGCCTGATCGGGGTGGCGCAGGATTACGGCATCTACTTCCTGTGCAACCGGCTCAGCGCCGAGCGCAAGCTGGCCTCGAGCGCGCTGCTCAAGCGCCTGCTGCCGAGCCTCGCGCTGACGCTGGCCGCCGCCGTGATCGGCTATATGGGCCTGGCGCTCACGCCGTTCCCGGGCCTGCGCCACATGGCCGTGTTCTCGGCCGTCGGGCTGGTGTTCGCCTGGATGACGGTGGTGTGCTGGTTCCCGCTGCTGATCAGCGGCGACACGCTCACCAGCGGCGCTCTCGCGCGCGTCTACGGCGCGCTGCTGCCACGCTGGCCGCAATTGTGCGCCAACCGCCGCACGCTGGCCGGCTTCGCCTTGTTCGCGCTGCTGGTCGGCTACGGCTGCTCGCGGCTCGGCGTGAACGACGACATCCGCCTGCTGCAAACCCCGCCGGCGCATTTGATCCGCGACCAGATCCAGGTCAGCCGCCTGCTCGACGCGGCCGGTCCGGTCCAGTATTTCCTGGTGCGCGGCGACGGTGCCGAGACGGTGCTGCAGCGCGAAGAGGCGCTCAAGCGCCGGCTCGATCCTTTGATCGCCACGCGCAGCATCACCGGCTACCAGTCGTTGTCGAACTGGGTGCCCTCGGCCAAGGCGCAGGCCGAGCGGCGCGCGCTGGTCGAGACCAAACTATTGAACGACGGCGGCCCGCTGGCGATGCTGGCGCAGGAGATCGAGGAGGACGCGGCATGGGTGGCCGCCACGCGCGCGCACCTGCTGGCGCAATCGACGCGGCCCGACGTCGAGGCCTTCCTCGCGTCGAGGCAGGGCGAGCCATGGCGCCACCTGTGGCTCGGCCGGGTCGAGGGCGTGCATGCGAGTATCGTCGCCGTGCGCGGCATCAGCGCGCCGGCCCTGCCGGCCCTGCGCGGCGCCGCCGAGGGCTTGGATGGCGTGCTGTGGGTCGACAAGGTCGGCGAGATTTCGACGGTGCTGGGGCGCTACCGCGAATACATGGGCTGGGTGGTGCTGGGCGCCTACCTGGTCGTGTTCCTGCTGCTGTATCCGCGCTACCGGCGGCGCGCCTGGCGTGTGCTGGCACCCACCGCGATCGCCAGCCTCGCCACGCTGGCCGCCTTCGGCCTGGCCGGCCAGCCGCTGCAGCTGTTCCACGTGCTCGCGCTGATGCTGCTGCTCGGCGTCGGCGTCGACTACGGGATCTTCATGCAGGAGCAGCCCGACCGCGCCGACAGCACGCCGTGGCTCGCGGTCGGCCTGTCGGCGCTCAACACCATCCTTGCCTTCGGCCTGCTCGGCCTGAGCCGTACGCCGGCGCTGCAGGCGTTCGGCATGACCATGTTAATCGGGACGACGCTCGTATGGCTGCTCGTTCCCTGTTTTGCCACATCCAACGAAAGTACACATGCAAGCCGAAATCAAATCTGAACACGTCGAGATCCTGATCATCGGCGCCGGCCCGTCGGGCGCGGTGGCCGCCGCCTTGCTGCGCCAGCAGGGACGCGAAGTGCTCGTGATCGAGCGCGAACAGTTTCCGCGCTTTTCGATCGGCGAGAGCCTGCTGCCGCAAAGTATGGCCTACCTCGAACAGGCCGGCATGCTGCAGGCAGTGGTCGAAGCGGGCTTCCAGTTCAAGAACGGCGCCGCCTTCATGCGCGACGGCCAGTACACCGATTTCGACTTCCGCCAAAAGCACAGCAAGGGCTGGGGCACGACCTACCAGGTCCAGCGCGCCGACTTCGACCACCTGCTGGCCAAGGAGGCCGAGCGCTTCGGCGCCGAGATCCGCTACCGCCACGAGGTCACCCATGTCGACCTCGAACCGGAGCAACCCTGCGTGTCGGTCAAGGCGCCCGACGGCACGGCCTACCAGGTCCACGCCAAATTCATCCTCGACGCGAGCGGCTTCGGGCGCGTGCTGCCACGCCTGCTCGAGCTCGAGACGCCATCCAACTTCCCCGTGCGCGGCGCCATCTTCACGCACGTCCAGGACGGCATCACCGACCCCGGTTTCGACCGCAACAAGATCCGCGTGACGGTACATCCCAAGCATTGCAACGTCTGGTTCTGGACCATCCCGTTCGCGGGCGGGCGCTGCTCGCTCGGCGTGGTCGCCGAGACCAGTTTTCTCGACCAATACCAGGGCACCCCGACCGAGCGCCTGAGCGCGATCGTGGGCGAGGACCCGGGCCTCAAAAAACTGCTCGAGAACGCGGCCTGGGACACGCCGGCGCGCCAGATCGTCGGCTACTCGGCCAACGTGGCCTCGCTGTGGGGCAAAAACTTCGCCTTGCTCGGCAACGCAGGCGAATTCCTCGACCCGGTGTTCTCGTCGGGCGTGACGATCGCCGTCAAGTCGGCCAGCATGGCGGCCGCCTGCCTCGAACGCGTGTTCGCCGGCGAGCAGGTCGACTGGCAGGCCGAATACGGCGCGCCGCTGCGCAAGGGCGTCGACACCTTCCGCGCGTTTGTCGAATCGTGGTACGCGGGCGGCTTCCAGAAGATCATTTTCCACGAAGGCAAACAGCCCGAGATCCGCGGCATGATCTCGGCCATTTTGGCCGGCTACGCCTGGGACGAGAGCAATCCCTACGTCAAGGAGACCGTGCGCCGTTTGGCCACGCTGGAGGAAATATGCAGCTGATGCGCCTTGTCGCTTGCGCCCTCGCGGCGGCCGTGCTGGCCGGCTGCGCCGCCACCGATCCGTCGCTGCCGGCGCGCCTCGGCTTGAAGCTGGCCCCGGCCGCGCTGGGCGCGACCATCAGCGTGCAGCAGCACCTCAAGGTCGAGCGCAACGGCCGCACCGACGAACTCGACGCCGCGCTCGAAGTCGATCCGGCCAAACTCGAATTGGTCGGCCTCGCATTCGGCCAGCGCGTGCTTAGCCTGGGCTATGATGGCAAGGAGCTCACCTCGTGGCGCCACGTCATGCTGCCGTCGCAGGTGCGCGCCGAGGATGTGCTCGAGGACATGCAGCTCACGCTGTGGCCGGCCGCCGCGATCGCGCAGGCGCTGCCGGCCGGCTGGCGCGTCGCCGACGTCGGCCTGCGCCGCACCCTGTACCTGAACGACGCCGTGGTCGCGACCATCGACTACAGCACGCAGGTGCGCTGGGACGGCACCGTGGTGTTCGAGAACCTCCGTTATAAATACCGCCTGACGATCCAGTCGGCACCGTGAGCGCGCGACCATGAAGCTGTTTTTGAACGAATGTGGCGTCGTCTGCGCGCTGGGCGACACGCACGGCGAGATCAAGCGCCGCCTGCTGCGCGAGGCCGACAGCGGCGTGGCGCCGACCGAGGAATGGTCGGCGGGCCGCATGCTGCCGCTGGGCCGTGTGACGACCGCATTGCCCGACGCCGCCGCGCTGCCGCTCGAGCAGCGCAGCCGCAACAACCAGCTCGCGCTGGCCGCGCTGGCCCAGATCCGCCCGGCGCTCGAGGCCGCGATCGCGCGCTACGGCGCCGCCCGCATCGGGGTCGTGGTCGGCACCAGCACCTCGGGAATCAGCGCCACCGAAAGCGCGCTGCGCGTTCTGGCCGGGGGCGGCGAGCTGCCCGCCGGGTTCCACTACGCGCAGCAGGAGATGGGTTCGCCCGCGGCGATGCTGGCGCGCGAACTTGGCCTCGCCGGCCCGGCCTACGTGCACTCGAGCGCGTGCTCGTCGAGCGCCAAGGCGATGGCCAGCGCGGCGCGCCTGATCCGCATGGGGCTGTGCGACGCCGTGCTCACGGGCGGGGTCGACACCCTGTGCGCGTTCACCGTGGCCGGTTTCGGCGCGCTCGAATCGGTCAGCGCGGCGCGCTGCAATCCGCTCAGCGCGAACCGCAACGGCATCAATATCGGCGAGGGCGCGGCCTTGTTTCTGATGAGCGCCGAACCGGCCGCCGTGGCCCTGTGCGGCTGGGGCGAGTCGTCCGACGGCCACCACATGTCGGCGCCCGATCCGGCCGGCGGCGGCGCCCGCATCGCGATCGCGCAGGCGCTCGCGCGCGCCGGCATCGAACCGGCCGACATCGATTACATCAACCTGCACGGCACCGCCACCTTGCAGAACGACGCGATGGAGTCACGCGTGATCGCCGACATGTTCGGCCCCGCGGTGCCGGTCAGCTCGACCAAACCGTTCACCGGCCACACGCTGGGTGCGGCGGCGGCGGTCGAGGCGGCGCTGTGCTGGCTGGCGATGCAGGACGATAATCCGACGGGCGTGCTGCCGCCGCAGTTGTGGGACGGCGTGCCCGACCCGGCGCTGCCCGTGCTCGACGCCGTGGCCCCGGGCCGCGCGCTCGGCCGGCCGCTGCGCTACGCGCTCAGTAACTCGTTCGCGTTCGGCGGCTCCAACGCGGCGCTCGTGCTCGGGAGGACGTCGTGAGTTTTCCGCCGATCGCCGAACTGGTGCCGCACGACGGCCCGATGATTTTGCTCGACCGCGTGCTTTCGGCCGACAGCGACAACGTTTGCGCCGAAGTCGCCATCCGCGCCGACACCCTGTTTTGCGACGGCCACGGGGTCGGCTCCTGGGTCGGCATCGAATACATGGCGCAGGCGATCGCGGCGCAGGCCGGCTACCAGGCCTACCTGCGCGGGGCCAGGCCCGACGTCGGCTTTTTGCTCGGCGCGCGCCGCTACGTATGCGGCCGTAGCGCGTTCGCGCTCGGCAGCGTGCTGCACGTGTTCGTGCACCGCGCGCTGCAGGGCGAGAACGGGCTCGGCGCGTTCGAATGCCGGATCGAGGATTCGGCCGACGGCGAGGTCGTGGCAACGGCCACCGTGACGGTGTATTTGCCAAAGAATGTGAACGATTATTTGCAACGGGGTGATGAATGAATGCAGTGAACAAAAGCGTGCTGGTGACGGGGGCGTCGCGCGGCATCGGCAAGGCGATCGCGCTGCGGCTGGCGCGCGACGGCTACGACGTGGTGGTGCATTGCCGCAGCCAACGCGACGAGGCCGAGGCGGTCGCGCGCGCGGTCGAAGCCATGGGCCGCGCCGCGCGCGTGCTGCAGTTCGATATCAGCGAGCGTGACGCCACCGCCGCCGCGCTGCTCGCCGACATTGGCGCGCACGGCTGCTACTACGGCGTGGTGTGCAACGCCGGCGTGGCGCGCGACAACGCCTTTCCGGCGATGTCGGGCGAGGACTGGGACGTCGTCATGAGCACCAATATGGACGGCTTTTTCAATGTGCTCAACCCGCTCGTGATGCCGATGGTCCAGCGCCGCAAGGCCGGCCGCATCGTCACGCTGGCCTCGGTGTCCGGCCTGATCGGCAACCGCGGCCAGGTCAATTACAGCGCGGCCAAGGCCGGCATCATCGGCGCGACCAAGGCGCTCGCGCTGGAGCTGGCCAAGCGCGCGATCACGGTCAACTGCGTCGCCCCGGGTTTGATCGAAACCGACATGACGAGCGAGGTGCCGCTCGAGGAGGCGCTCAAGCTGATTCCCGCGCGCCGCGTCGGCAAACCCGACGAGGTGGCCGCGCTGGTCAGCTTTTTGCTCGGCGACGACGCCGCCTACATCACGCGCCAGGTGATCTCGGTCAACGGGGGCATGGCATGACGCGCCGCGTGGTGGTGACCGGCATGGGCGGCATCAGCCCGCTCGGCAACGACTGGCCGACGATCCGCGCGCGCCTCGGCGAGTACCGCAATGCGATCGTGCGCATGGAATCGTGGGCCAGCTACGAGGGCCTCAACACCCAACTGGCGGCGCCGGCGGCGCCGTTCGAGCTGGGCGAGCGCTACAACCGCAAGTCGACCCGCAGCATGGGCCGGGTGGCCCTGATGGCCACGCGCGCGACCGAAATGGCGCTCGCCGACGCCGGCCTGCTCGACGACCCCTTGGTCAAGAGCGGGCAGATGGGCGTGTCGTTCGGCTCCTCGGTCGGCACCACCAGCGCGATCTGCGGCTTTGGCCACATGCTCGAACAGTTCAACACGCGCGGCATCAACGCGACCACCTACATCAAGATGATGGCGCACACCGCGCCCGTCAATATCGGCGTGTTCTTCGGCCTGACCGGGCGCGTGATCACGACCTCGTCGGCCTGCACCTCGGGCAGCCAGGGCATCGGCTACGCCTACGAGGCGATCAAGGAGGGCAAGCAGGTGGCGATGGTGGCCGGCGGCGCCGAGGAACTGTGCCCGACCGAGGCCGCCGTGTTCGACACCCTGTTCGCCACCAGCACCTGCAACGACGTGCCGGGCAGCACGCCGCGCCCGTACGACAGCACCCGCGACGGCCTGGTGATCGGCGAGGGCGCCGGCGCCCTGATCCTCGAGGAGCGCGGGCACGCGCTCGCGCGCGGCGCGACCATTTACGCCGAATTGGTCGGCTTTGGCACCAACAGCGACGGCTGCCACGTGACCCAGCCCAATTCGGCGACCATGAAGGTGGCGATGGAACTGGCGCTGGCCGACGCCGGCATCGGCGCCGGCCAGATCGGCTACATCAACGGCCACGGCACCGCGACCGAGCAGGGCGACATCGCCGAGTCGCACGCGACGGCGCAGGTGTTCGGCGGCGGCACGCCGATCAGCTCGACCAAAAGCTATATCGGCCACACGCTGGGCGCCTGCGGCGCGCTCGAAGCGTGGTTCAGCATCGAGATGATGCGCGAGGGCTGGTTCGCGCCGACCGTCAACCTGAACGAGGTCGACCCGCGCTGCGCCGAACTCGATTTCATCAAGGGCGAAGGGCGGCAGATCGAATGCGAGTACGTCATGTCGAATAATTTTGCATTCGGCGGCATCAACACGTCGCTGATTTTTAAGAAGCACCTTTAAACCGAGGAAAACAATATGAAAAAAATCGTTAACGTTCTGATCGCTGGCGTGTTGGTGGCGGCGGCAACGGCGCCGGTACAAGCGGCCGACAACAAGCTGATGATGCCGCTCGCCGAGGCGCTCGCCAACGACGAGGTGAAGAGCCGCCTCGGCGACTCGGTCAAATTCTACTTTGGCAGCCAGCCGACACCGAAGGTGCTCGAACAGCTGGCCAGCGACAAGACCAGCCTGCGCACCAACTCCTTTGGCAAATCCAACGAGGCGGCTTGCACGCGCGTATTCCTGTCGGCGCTGCTGTCCTTGCAAAAGCGCGCCAACGCGCTTGGCGCGAATGCGGTCATCAACATCGTCAGCAATTTCAAGAACGTCGAGTATGCCAGCACCACTGATTTCGAGTGCCATGCGGGCAGCATCATGGCCGGTGTCGCGTTAAAGGGCGACTTCGTCAAGATCGCCGACAAATAAGAGGAACGCGCGCCGTGCACGAATGCTGGCTCTGGCTGGTCGAAGGTAGCGCGGTATCCGACGCCGCGCTGGACCCGTTCGCATGCTGGCTGGGCGCGTCCGAGCGGGAGCGGCTGGGATTGTTCGTGCGGCGTGAGCGGCAGCGCCAGTTCCTGATCGGGCGCGTGCTGCTGCGCCGGATGCTCGGGCGCGTGCTTGACGTCGACCCCGGGTCGGTGCGGCTGCTCGAGCGGCACGGACAGGCGCCGCAGCTTGCAATGGCAGGTTTAGAGGCGGTCGGATTCAGCCTCTCGCACAGCGGCCCGTGGGTCGCTTGCGCGGTCAGCGCGGACACCGCGCTCGGGCTCGACATCGAATTGCGCAAGCCGGCGCGCGACCTGTCGGCGCTGGCCGCGCAGGCGTTCGACGCGGACGAAAACGCCTGGCTCGCGGCGCGCCCGCAAGCGCACCGGGTGCGCGACTTCTACCGGTTATGGAGCACCAAGGAGGCGCGCTTCAAGCTGCACGCGCCAAGCGCGCAATGCTTCGCGCCGGAGCATGCCGAATTGGCGGTCGCGCTGTGCAGCGCGCAGCCGCTGGCGCGCGCGCCGGCGCTCGAGCTGGTGCCGTTCTAGCGGCGCTGCCGCTTACACCTTCTTGACGAATTCGGTCTTCAGGCTCATGGCGCCGAAGCCGTCGATCTTGCAGTCGATATCGTGGTCGCTGTCGACCAGGCGGATGTTTTTGACCTTGGTGCCCATCTTGACGACGCCGCCGCCGCCCTTCAATTTCAAGTCCTTGATCACGCTGACGGTGTCGCCGTCCTGCAGCACGTTGCCGGCCGAGTCGCGGTAGACGCGCGCGCCTTCCTCGGCCGCAGCCGCGGCGAGCATCGGCCATTCGTGGGCGCATTCCGGACACACGTAGTTGCTGCCGTCCTCGTAGGTGAATTCGGAATTGCAGGTCGGGCAGGGTGGCAGGGCGCTCATGGTCGTGGCTTTCGGATGCGGTAAAAAGCCCGCAGTATACTGGGTGCTCCGCGCCGGTATGCAATTTTGTATAGCGTGGCACTCCGCTATCCAAAATTGCATATCCCGTTTCAGCCCGCCTTGAAAATATTCAACGCGGCGTACTGTAGCAGCATGATGGTTTTGCCGTCGACGATTTCGCCGCTCGCGATCATCGCGTAGGCCTTATCGAAGGGCAATTCGAGCACCTCGATGTCTTCGCCTTCGGCCTCGATGCCGCCGCCGTTGCCGACCTTGCTGGCCGGGTCGTACTTTGCGACGAAGAAATACAGGCGCTCGGTGACCGACCCCGGGCTCATGTACGCCTCGAACACCTTGCTCACGTGCTCGACCCGGTAGCCGGTTTCCTCGGCCACTTCTTCGCGGATGCGTTCGGCGGGCGAGGCGTTGTCGAGCAAGCCGGCGGCCGCTTCGATCAGCATGCCGCTTTCGCAGCCATTGACGTAGGCCGGCAGCCGGAACTGGCGGACCAGCACGACGGTGCGCAGTTCCTCGTTGTACAGCAGGATCGTCGCGCCGTTGCCGCGGTCGTAGGCCTCGCGGTTTTGGCGCTGCCACTCGCCGTTTTTGCGCCGCAAATC
The DNA here is from genome assembly GCA_040384885.1 of Pseudomonadota bacterium. Taxonomy (GTDB): domain Bacteria; phylum Pseudomonadota; class Gammaproteobacteria; order Burkholderiales; family Burkholderiaceae_D; genus Telluria_A. The sequence goes on from JAZKIN010000121.1 coordinate 11,747, forward strand.
GAAGACATATTTCTTCAGCACGTACCAATTGTCGGACAGCGTGACGACGTCGATGATGCGGATGATTTCATTTTTTATTTGCATGGTGAGTTAGCTCTGGTGTTGCGGGGAACTTTATCGTAACATGCAAGTTCGTGCAAAAACAAGTAAACTCGTGCAAACATGCTGACCTCCCAACGCAAAAAGACCATTCTCGCGATCCTTAAAAAGACCGGCCACGTCGAGGCCAAGACGCTCGCCGCCGACTTTGCGGTGTCGGAGGATACGGTGCGGCGCGACTTGCGCGAACTTGCCGCCGAAGGGCAATTGCAGAGGGTGCACGGCGGCGCGATGCGCGCCTCGCCCGCCGTGGCCGACCTCGCGCAGAGGCAAGCCATCTCGTCTTCGGGGAAGGCGGCGATTGCGGCTGCTGCGGCCGGTCTCGTCTCTGCGGGCCAATTGATCATTCTCGATGGCGGCACCACCTGCGCCGAACTGGCGCGGCAACTGCCCCTCGACATGCCGCTGACCGTCGCCACACACAGCCCGTCGATCGCGCTCGCGCTCGCCGGGCACGCGCAGATCGAGGTTATCTTGATTGGCGGACGACTGTACCGGCATTCGATGGTCGCGGTCGGGGCCGGCGCGCTAGAAGCGCTCAGGCATATCCGCGCCGATACGTATTTCATGGGGGTGACCGGGGTGCATCCGGAGGCCGGCTACAGCACCGGCGATTTGGAGGAGGCGCATATCAAACGCGCGCTGTCGGCGCATGCGGCCGAGACGGTGGTGCTGGCGTCGTCTGAAAAACTCAATGCCGCCTCGCGCTATCCGATCGGGGCGCTCGGGATGGCGGGCACGCTGATCGTCGAGCGCGATACGCCGCGCGATTTGATCGATGCGCTGGGCCGCGACGGTATGGTGATTATTACCGCTTAACGCGCCACGCCGACCAGTTTGTGCACCAGTTCCGACGAGGTCGACGCCGAGAACTTGCGCATCAGTTTGGCGCGGTGCATCTCGACCGTGCGCGGGCTCAGACCCGTCTCGCGCGCGATGATCTTGCTGGTTTTGCCTTCGACCAGGAAGGCCGCGATTTCGCGCTCGCGCGGGGTCAGTTCGGCCGTCACGGGGCGCTTTTCGCTGACGTCTTCGAACGTCCAGACGCCGGCGCCGAGCGGCTCTTTGGGGTCGAGCGCACTCCCGCTCACGTGGCACCAAAACAGCTCGCCGCTCGCGCGCAGCATGATGCGCTCGTCCGAATAACGCCCGCGCGCATTCATGATCGGGACGATGCGGTCGCCCGTGCGCAGGAATTCGTCCATCGTCGGGTACAGCACCTGGAACGATTTGCCCGTCAATTCGGCGCGCGCATAACCGAAAATCGAGGCCAGCGCCTCGTTGCTGGCCTGGATGATGCGGTTGACCGAAATGCACATGCCGACCGGCGCGTGCTGGAAGATCATCTCGTAATCGATGGCGCAGGTCGGGTTTGTCTGATGCACGTTAAACTCTTCGCGTTAGGGGGACTGGGCGTATTTCTACGGTATTGTGCTTTTGGCCCCCGTATTTTATGCTTAACATCCACTCGGGCAAACAGCGCAAGCGTGTAGCTTAACTATAAAAGGGACGGTATGAACAAAGTTTATCCTGATGCGGCATCGGCCTTGGCCGGCATCGTCAAAGATGGCCAGACCATCGCGGTCGGCGGCTTCGGCCTGTGCGGCATTCCCGAGGCGCTGATCCTGGCCCTGCGCGACAGCGGCGTGACCAACCTGACGGCGATCTCCAACAACGCCGGTGTCGACGATTTCGGGCTCGGCCAACTGCTCACCACCCACCAGATCAAAAAAATGATTTCGTCGTACGTCGGCGAAAACAAGGAATTCGCGCGCCAATACCTGGCCGGCGAACTCGAACTCGAATTCACGCCGCAGGGCACGCTGGCCGAAAAACTGCGCGCCGGCGGCGCCGGGATTCCGGCGTTTTTCACCAAGACCGGGGTCGGCACCATCGTCGCCGAAGGCAAAGAGCTGCGCGAATTCGACGGCGAGCAGTACGTGATGGAACGCAGCCTGACGGCCGACGTCTCGCTCGTCAAGGCCTATATGGCCGACCGCGCCGGCAACCTGGTGTACCGCAAGACGGCCCGCAATTTCAATCCCAACGTGGCAATGGCCGGCAAGATCACGATCGTCGAAGTCGAAAAACTGGTCGAAGTGGGCGAGATCGATCCGGATGCAGTGCACACCCCGAGCATTTTCGTGCACCGCATCGTCGTCAATCCAACGCCGGAAAAGCGCATCGAACAGCGCACCGTGCGTTCCAACTAAGCACCGGAGAAAAAACATGGCATGGAATCGTGATGAAATGGCCGCACGCGCGGCGAAAGAACTGCAGGACGGTTACTACGTGAACCTCGGCATCGGCCTGCCGACGCTGGTGGCCAACTACGTCCCCACCGATATCGAAGTGTTCCTGCAGTCCGAAAACGGCTTGCTCGGCATCGGCCCGTTCCCGACCGAGGCCGAGGTCGACGCCGACCTGATCAACGCGGGCAAGCAGACCGTCACGGCGCTGCCGGGCGCCGCCTACTTCAGCTCGGCCGACTCGTTCGGCATGATCCGCGGCGGCAAGATCAACCTCGCGATCCTCGGCGCGATGCAGGTGTCCGAGCGCGGCGACCTCGCCAACTGGATGATCCCCGGCAAAATGGTCAAGGGCATGGGCGGCGCGATGGACCTCGTGGCCGGCGTCAAGCGCGTGGTCGTGGTCATGGAGCATGTCGCCACCGCCAAAGATGGCAGCACCTCGCACAAGATCCTCAAAAAGTGCGACCTGCCGCTGACCGGCGTGGGCGTGGTCGACCGCATCATCACCGACCTCGGCGTGATCGACATCACCCCGACCGGCCTGCAATTGGTCGAGCTCGCGCCCGGCGTGACGAAGGAAGAAGTCGTCGAGGCCACCGGCGCCGAACTGGACGTGTCGGCCGTTTAAGGCGGGCGGCGGCGGGCAGGGCGCAGGGAGCGATTCCTGCGCTTTTTTTACGTCCAAAATTGAATCCGCGCGCACGCGGCGCCCGTATATGGATGAGTATATTCACCCATTACAGGATTTTTTCATGCGCCGTAAAGCCGCCGACTCGTCCAATCGCAGTTTCCCCCTTAAACGCCTGACCCTGGCGATGGCGCTCGCCAGCGCGCAGGCGTTTGCCGACGATATCGAAACCGCGGTCGCCACGGTCGTGGTGGAAGGCTCGCGCACCAGCGCCTTGGGCGTGTCCGACACCGCCAGCGCCGGCTTGGTGACGCAAAAACAGCTCGCCGCGCGCACCGTGTACCGGCCCGGCGAACTGCTCGAGGTAACGCCCGGGCTGATCGTCAGCCAGCATAGCGGCGAAGGCAAGGCGACCCAGTTCTACCTGCGCGGGCTCAACCTGGACCATGGCACCGACCTGCGCACAACGCTTGATGGCATGCCGGTCAACCAGCGCTCGCACGCGCACGGCCAGGGCTGGACCGACCTCAATTTCATGATCCCGGAATTGGCCTCGCGGCTCGATTACCGCAAGGGGCCGTATTCGGCCGAGCAGGGCGATTTCGCCTCGGCCGGCGCGATCGCCGTCAGCTACGCCAATACCCTGGCCGATGGCATCGCCAGCGTCGGCATCGGACAAAACGGTTATCTGCGCACCCTGCTGGCCGCTTCGCCCAAGGCCGGCAACGGCAATCTGCTGTACGCGCTCGAGCTGTATCGGAATAACGGCCCCTTCGTCCATCCCGATAAATACCGCAAGATTAACGCCGTGCTGCGCTATAGCGAAGGAAGCGAAGCGAATGGCTGGAACGTATCGCTGATGGGTTACCAGGCCAGCTGGAACGCGACCGACCAGATACCCGAGCGCGCGCTGGCGAGCGGCCTGCTTAAAGACCGCTACGACACCATCGACCCGACCGACGGCGGGGCGGCGCGACGCTACAGCCTCTCGGGCGCGTGGCAGCAGACCGACGACACCTCGGTCACCAAAATCAGCGCGTATTTGCTGCGCAACCAGCTCGATTTGTATTCCAACTTTACTTACTTCCTCGACCACCCAGATACGGGTGACCAGTTCAGCCAGCCGGACCGGCGTTTTACGCTGGGGGTGAATGCGAGCAGGACAAAGCAGCACATGCTTTTTGGCCGCGAATCGGAAACTACGGTCGGCTTGCAAATGCAGGGCGACGATATCAAGAATGGTTTATACGATACACAGGCGCGGGTGCAACTGGCGACCACGCGCAGCGACCGGGTGCGCCAACGCAGCGCCGGGATGTATCTCGAGAACGCCGTCAAATGGAATAAGGTATTTCGTACCGTGGCCGGCATCCGGGCCGATTATTTCAACAACCAGGTCGACAGTAATCTGGCTGTTAATTCGGGCAAGGCCGATGGGAACCAGCTGAGTCCGAAACTGGGTTTGATCTTCGGGCCTTGGAACAAGACGGAGTTGTATGTCAACGCGGGACGCGGCTTTCACAGCAACGACGCACGCGGCACGACCATCAGCATCGATCCAAAAACCGGAAGCGAGGCCACGCGCGAGGCGCCCTTGGTCGCATCGCGTGGATTCGAGGCGGGCCTGCGCAGCGAGGCGATACGCGGTCTGCAATCGAGCCTTGCAATATACCGGCTCGACGTCGCCTCCGAGCTGCTGTTCAAGGGCGATGCGGGATCGACCGTCGATACCGGCCGCCCAAGCCGGCGCACCGGCGTCGAATTCTCCAACTACTACAAGGCAAATTCGTGGCTGACGATCGACGCCGATTTCGCCTATGCCAAAGCGCGCTACCGGAACCCGGACCCGGCCGGCCAGCGCATTCCGGGATCGATCGAAGGGGTGGCCTCGCTGGCAATGGCGGTCGAAAACCTAGGGCCATGGTTTGGCGCGCTCCAACTGCGCTACTTCGGCCCGCGTCCGCTGGTCGAGGACAATAGCGTGCGCTCGGATTCGACGGCGACGCTCAATGGCCGCCTTGGCTACAAGATCAATCCGAAACTGCGCCTGTCATTCGAAGTGTTCAACCTGACCAACCGGCGCGATTCGGCGATCGACTACGCTTATGTCTCGCGCTTGCCGGGCGAGCCGGCGGAGGGCAGGTTCGACGTCCACCTGCACCCGATCGAATCGCGCTCGGTGCGCCTCAACCTGATCGCCAACTTCTAGCAGCCTGTCGGACTTAGGATCGTCAGCTGCAAAAATACCTGGGACGGTCCATATTTCGCCGTTTTCTCGGTCAATAGCTCGCTATTGACACTGCGAAATCGACTAAATCTGTCCTCGCCCAGCTATTTTTTCGCTTTGACTCCCTAAGTCCGACAGGCTGCTAGCCTTATTTAATCGTCCAGTTATGGCGGATTCTGGTGCGCATTTCCTCGGGCTTGCCGTCGCGGGTTCCCACCGTAAATGTGCACTTCGACAGCGCCTTGCGTGCGGTGATATCGAGCTGCTGATAGCCGCTGGTCTGGAGCACTTTCGATTCGAGTACTTTGCCCTCGGTCGAGATCAAGAACTCGAGGACGCTCTTACCCGTCTGACCCGATTGCAGCGCCTCTTTCGGATACATCGGCCTTTTACAGCTGGTGAAAATCGCTTTCGGCTCGACGACACCTTGAATGCTATGTTCCGCTTCGGCCGCGTTCGAAAAACCGCTGGCGAAGGCCAGGGCTGCAAGCAGTCCCGGAACGAGGGTGAAGCGCAATCGATTAACACCGGTCATATCATTTCTCCTCCTATAGATGCGCAGCAGGATACGCGGCCAGGAGTCTACCTGTCTATATTATTTATAAGATAATTCCACGAGCTGCAAGATAAGCAATTTATATTTCCGCACGGGAATGAAAATATTGCCGAGCGGACTAATTGGTACACTGACATCACACCGTCTTTCCGCCCATGCGGAAAAGGCCTGATTTCACTACCGGAGATAAAATTGCGTACACCTTTCTACAAACTTGGCGCCCTGTGCGTCGTCATGCTCGCCGCTGGTTGCCAAAGCACCCCGGGTACTTCCGAGCAAGCCGCCTACGAGGCGCCATCGCCGAAAAATCCCGTCTTCTTGACCGAAATGGCGAAATTCAACGCCCAGTTCCCGAACGCCAAGGCGACCAAATACGAAGAAGAAACGCTGCGCCACAATAACGTGCAGAAGTACGACGAGAAGGGCAATTGCCACGGCAAGTCGATCTACCCGGTCACCATCGTCCTGCTGCTCGACGCCTCGGGCCGCGTGACCAGCAGCACCACCGACGTCGAAAACGGCAAGGCGGCGTGCTTCCGCGCAGCGTATGCAGCGGCGCAATTCCCGAAGCCGCCGGTCGCGCCCTACCGCAAGCCGCTGATGCTCAAATAAACCAGCTGCGGCCCGGTCCGGGCCGCAGTATGATGTTTATTTCGCCATCAGGGACGATGCCATGCCGCGACTTTTGCTTGTTATCCTAGCCAGTGCAATCGCAGTCGGCCCCGTCCCGCTACTGGCGCAAGCGCCGCCCGATCCGATCCAGCAGGCGATCGGCGGCGTCAAGGCCCTGCTCGAGAAACGTCCGAACGATCCCACCCTGTATTTCTACCTCGCCTCGTTCCAAACCCAGGCCGGTGAGCGCGACAACGCGTTGGCCAACCTCGCCAAGGCGCGCGAACTGGGCGACGGCTTGTTACCCAATGTCGACTTCGGCTTCGACAAACTCAAGGACGACCCGGCCTTCCAGAGCGTGCGCGCCGCGTTTGAGCAAGCGCTGCCGAAGGTGGCCGACGCGCCCGTCGCATTCAGGCTCGACGACAAGACCTTCGGCCCCGAGGGGATCGCCTACGACAGCGTGAGCAAACAGTTTTTCATCGGCAGCGTGCCGCACAAGCGCGTGGTGCGCGTGAGCGCGAGCGGCAAGGTGGCGCCGTTTTCGGCCGCCGGCGACGGCTTGCACCAGATTCTCGGCGTAGCGGTAGACGCCAAACGGCGCATCGTGTATGCGGTCAGCACCAATGCGCTAACCAGCGGAAAGCCACTTCATAACGCTGTGTTCGGCTTCGACCTCGCCTCGGGCAAGCGCCTGTTCGAGTACGCCGTGCCGCTCGCCCAGCAACTCAACGATGTGGCGGTCGCGCCCAACGGTGACCTGTACGCGAGCGATTCGCGCTCGGGCGCAATCTGGCGCATCCGTACGTCGGCGGCCGCAGGCACGCCGGCGCCGGAGGTCACGCCCTTCCTCGCCGCGGGTACTGTCGGCGGCAGCAATGGGCTGGTCGTCGCGCCCGATGGCAATACCTTGTATGTGGCGCATTCGACCGGGGTGGTGCGCGTCGACACCGCGACCGGGAAGCTCGATAAGCTGATGCCGCCGCCGCGCCAGACGATCGCTGCCATCGATGGCCTGTACCTATGGAAAGGTGATTTGATCGGCATTCAAAACGTCACCAATCCGGGACGCGTGATCCGCTTGCGGCTCAATCCAGCGGGCACCGAGATCATGGGCATCGACACCTTGCAATCTCACCACAATGCGGCGTTCGACTCGCCGACCACTGGCGCCATCGCCGGCAATGCGCTGTATGTGCTCGGAACCACGCAACTGCCACGGTACAACGACAAGGGCGAGGTCGAAGGCGCCGGCGCGCTTAAAAAGCCGGCCGTGGTGCGCGTTCCGCTTGAGAAAAAATAGAGACGTATAGTCGATGAACAGCGCGCGCGGGCAAGTCCCCCGCGCGCTTTTTGGTCTTACTTCACGTACCAGACATACTTCACCTTGGCCGACATTTCTTCAGCCACCCCGTTGCGGGTCCCAGGCTTGAAGCTGCACTTGCTGATGCCGTCCCGCGCTGCGTTGTCGAGGTTGCTATGACCGCTCGACTCGAAGATCTTGGCGTTGACGACCTTGCCCTCGGTCGAGATCAGGAAATCGAGAGCGACCGTGCCGCCGATACCGGCCTTGAACGCCTCGGGGGGATAGACCGGCTTTGCGCAACTGGCGAACATTGCTTTCGGGTGCACAATGCCGGCCGTGGCGTGCTCGGCAGAAGGCGGGGCCACGCTGGTGCAGGCGGTCACAAAGGCGGCAAAGCCGAGCACGAGGACGGGAATCGCGGCTTTCCAGTTGCTCGCTTGGGTGTCGGGACGGGTCAATCGTTTAATGCGGGACATAAGGTTTCCTCCGTTGGCCGCCTGGGCCAGATGGTGGGTTGAGAACTGGAAACGCTCCAGTTCGGAAAGAGCAAGAGCCAGACGCCGCGGTTCGCCTAGTTCTCTTGCAGCGATTGCATCTGCAATGTGTTCACGTTCAAGCCGGATTTGTCCCGAGATCCACCAGACGGCCGGGTGGAAGAACAGCAAGATCTCGACCACGTTCTGCCCCAGGTTGACGAGGTAATCGAGCCGTTTGATATGCGCCATTTCGTGGGCGAGCAGGGCTTCGAGCAGATCCGGTGGCATGCTCGTGAACAGCGAGGCCGGCACCAGCACCACGGGACGCCACCAGCCTGCCGTGACCGGGCTGTCGAGATTGTCGACGACGCGCAGGCGCACCTGGCGCGAGACGCCGAATTGTTCCGCCATGCGCGACAGGCGCGCCTGCCATTGGGGATCGCTGCGCTGTTGGCGCGAGGCATGGCTGATCCACAGCAGCCCGAGCGCCATGCGCGCCGACAAGGCCAGCGCGCAGCAGGCCCAGAAGCCTACAATCCACACGAGTTTGTTTTGCAAATAGCTTTGCACGCTGACCGTGCCGGCGCCCGACGCGATCAGCAAGGTGTCGGCGAATTGGGCCTCGATCAAGCCGGGGCCGGCGCCGCCCAGGCGGGCATACAGCCCGAGCGCGGGCCAGGCGAAGCACATCAGCAAACCTGCGCATGCCACGGTGTAACGGTGCTCGGCCTTGGCGCGGCGCAGGCAGGCCAGTGCGATCGCGGTGGCGCATCCGAGCAGCAAGCCTTCCCACAGGAAGTGCAGCAAGGTCCAGCCGATGCTGCTGACGATGGTGGCGAGTGGGAGTGTCATGCCTGGTCGTCCTTGAGCAGCGATTCGATTTCCTCACGTTCTTTTTTGGAAATGCCGCTGCGCAAGGCCGCCATCACGAGCGCCTTGGCCGAACCCGAAAACGCTTTCTCGATGAGGTCCTTGAGCAAGTTGGTTTGCAGCGAATCCTGGGCCTGGGCCGGCGTGTACACATGGGAACGCTCGCTCTCGTCGCGCAGCAAGATGCCCTTGGTGTGCATGATCTGCATGAGCCGCAGCACGCTCGCGTAGGGCAGGTCGGGCCGCTCTTGCTGCATGGCCTGGTGCACCTGCTTGGCGCTGGCCGCCCCGAGCGGCCACAGGGTTTGCAAAAGATCGAGCTCGGCGGGCGTAGGTTTCGGGATCGTGGTGCTCTTGGACATTCTGCTTCCTCATCGTTCAGTCCAAGTAGAATACTTTGTCTAGACATGATTGTCTAGACTATTGTTGATCAGGTCGCAAAAATAAAAAACGGCGCCGGGATTGCTCCGGGCGCCGCTGGAAAGCTGCTCGACCGCGTCAGGCGGCAAGCGGCTGGGGAACGGGGGCGGGGTGCTGCGAAGGATGCACATCCGGCGATGGGGACTTGAGTTCGCTTGCGAGGCGCTCATGGTCGAGTTCCTTCTCCCAGTGCGAGACGACGATCGTGGCCACGCCGTTGCCGACGAAGTTCGTCAGGGCGCGGCACTCGCTCATGAAGCGGTCGATGCCCAGGATCAGCGCCATGCCCGCCACCGGGATCGTCGGCACCACCGCCAGCGTTGCCGCCAGGGTGATGAAGCCGGCGCCGGTGATGCCGGAGGCGCCTTTCGAGGTCAGCATCGCCACGCCGAGGATCGTCAGTTGCTGCCCCAGCGACAGGTCGGTGTTGGTGGCCTGGGCCACGAACAGGGCCGCCATCGTCATGTAGATATTGGTGCCGTCCAGATTGAACGAGTAGCCGGTAGGAACCACGAGGCCGACGACCGGCTTCGAGCAACCGAGCTTTTCGAGCTTGCGCATGAGGGCGGGCAGGGCGCTTTCCGACGAGCTCGTGCCGAGCACGATCAGCAGTTCTTCCTTGATGTAGGCGATGAAACGGAAGATCGAAAAACCGGTCATGCGGGCGATCAGGCCGAGCACCACGAACACGAACAGGGCGCAGGTCAGGTAGAACGAGCCCATCAATTTGGCGAGCGGCAGCAGTGAGGCGAGGCCGAACTTGCCGATGGTGAAGGCCATCGCACCGAAGGCGCCGATCGGGGCAACCTTCATGACGATGCCGACGACGCCGAAGATGACGTGCGACATGTCGTCGATGAGTTTGGTGATCGGACGGCCGCGCTCGCCGAGCATCGACAGCGCGAAGCCGAACAGGATGGCGAACAGCAGCACCTGCAGGATGTCGCCCTTGGCGAAGGCGTCGACGACCGTGTTGGGGATGATGTTCATGACGAAGTCGACCGTGCTTTGGGTCTTGGCCTTGTCGGTGAAGGCGGTGATGCCGGCGGTGTCGAGCTTGGTTGGGTCGGCGTTGAAGCCGTCGCCCGGACGCACAAGGTTGGCCACGGCCAGGCCGATCATGAGCGCGACGGTGGAGACGACTTCGAAGTAGAGCAGGGCCTTGCCGCCGACGCGGCCGATCTTCTTCATGTCCTGCATGCCGGCGATGCCGGCGACCACGGTGCAGAAGATGACGGGGGCGATGATCATCTTGATCAGTTTGATGAAACCGTCGCCGAGCGGCTTCATGTCGACGCCGAGCGCGGGGTAGAAGATCCCGAGCAAGATGCCGCACACGATGGCGAACAGGACCTGGACGTACAGGATTTTATAGAACGGGGTTTTCATGATGGGCTCTCGCGTCGGATGGGTGATGGGCTCATCTTGGGCGAAATGGGGGGGCACAGCTATTGTGGAAATCCACAGGGGACTGCGCGTGAAAGGCCAAGCGTTGTAGAAATTGAGAATGCAATTACTTAAAAAATCAAACCAACATCGTCCCCGCGCAGGCGGTGGCGCATGCGCCACCGCATGCGCGAGGACGATGTTGGTTTATGGTATTTGGTTGCTTATGGCACGGATTCTGAGGCGCAGTTATTGCGCCGCCCAGCCGCCATCCATATTCCACGCCACCCCGCGCACCTGCGCTCCTGCCGGGCTGCAAAAGAACACCGCCAGCGCCCCCAATTCCTCCGGCGTGACGAACTCGCCCGAAGGCTGCTTTTCAGCCAACAACGCCTTCTTGGCCGCGTCGTTGCTCACGCCTTCGCGCGCGGCGCGGTCGTCGACCTGCTTTTGCACCAGCGGCGTGAGCACCCACCCCGGGCAGATCGCATTGCACGTCACGCCCGAGTGCGCCGTCTCGAGCGCGGTCACCTTGGTAAAGCCGACCAGGCCATGCTTGGCCGCGACATAGGCCGACTTTTGCGCCGAGCCGACCAGCCCGTGCACCGAGGCCAGATTGATGATCCGCCCCCAGTTCTTCTGCTTCATGCCCGGCAGCGCGTGGCGCGTCGTATGGAACGCCGAAGTCAGGTTGATCGCGATGATCGCATCCCATTTGTCGGCCGGGAAATCCTCGATATTGGCCACATGCTGGATCCCGGCATTGTTGACGAGCACGTCGACCCCGCCGAATTTCTCCTGGGCGAACTGCATCATCGCCTCGATTTCAGCCGGCTTGGACATGTCGGCGTTGTGGTACGCGGTCTCGACGCCGAACTCGACGCCGACGTCCTGGTACAGCTTTTCGATCGCGATCGCGTCGCCGAAGCCGTTGAACACGATGTTGGCGCCTTGCTCGGCCAGGGAACGGGCGATCCCGAGGCCGATGCCCGAGGTCGAGCCGGTGACTAGGGCGGTCTTGCCACTTAACATGCTGGTTTTCATTGAATCCTCTGGGAAAATGGTTGGCTGGAACATGCTTCGGCAGCGCGGTGCGCTACACTTCGGTAAAATTGTAATCGCAATGCCCGGTAAAATGTCGACGCGCGGCGCGTTATTGAACAAACCCCGAACACTCATCACTAAAATAGGCCCGCCCTGAGCAGGCCAACAAGGAACTGGCATGATTGAAGCAAGAATCAAATCGGTCCAGTGCATCTCCACGTCGGGCCTGCACCAGATGGCCTACAAGGAATGGGGCGACCAAAGCAACCCGAGGGTACTGATCTGCGTGCACGGCGTCACGCGCGCCGGCGACGACTTCGACAACCTGGCGCGCGCGCTGGCCGACCATTACCGCGTGGTCTGCCCCGACGTGGTCGGGCGCGGCCGCTCGGGCCGCCTCGGCGACCCGTCCCTGTACGGCATCCCGCAATATGTCAACGACATGGTGACCCTGATCGCGCGCGTGACCGCCAACGGCGAGGCCGGCACGGTCGACTGGTTCGGCACCTCGATGGGCGGCCTGATCGGCATGCTGCTCGCGTCCAAGCCGGGCACTCCGATCGCGCGCCTGGTCATCAACGACATCGGCCCCACGCTCGACTCGGTCGCGCTGCACCGCATCGGCGACTACATCGGCCAGGACCTGCGCTTTCCGACTTTCGAGGCCGGCGCCTCCTTCGTACGCGCGGTGTCGGCCTCGTTCGGCGAGCACACCGAAGACGAATGGCACAAGCTCGCCAGCGACGTGCTGGCGCAGGACGGCGACGGCAAGTGGGTGCGCCGCTACGACATGGCGCTGGCCCAGCCGTTCCGCGAGGCCACGCTCGAATCGACCAAGGCCGACGAGGCCGCGCTGTGGGCCGCGTACGATGCGATCCGCTGCCCGACCCTGCTCGTGCGCGGCGCCGACTCCGACCTGCTCTCGCGCGAGACGGCGCAGGCGATGCGCGAACGCGGACCCAGGCCGGCCTTCGTCGAGCTGCCCGGCGTCGGCCACGCCCCGACCTTTTTACACGCGGACCAGATCGCGATCGCCCGCCAATTCCTGATCGCCTGATCGGGACCACACTCTTATTAAAAGCAAAGCCATGGAAATCACACGATTGCACGTAGGGAAACGCCTGTCCGAAGTGGCGATCCACAACCAGACCGTCTACCTCGCCGGCCAGATCGCCGAAGACACCGGCGCCGGCATCGTCGGCCAGATGCGCGAAGTGCTCGGCCACGTCGACCGCCTGCTGGCCGAGGCGGGCAGCGACAAGACCTGCATCCTGACGTGCCAGATCTTCATCGGCGACATGGCCGATTTCGCCGGCATGAACGAGGTCTGGGACGAGTGGGCGGCGCCCGGGCACACGCCGCCGCGCGCCACCGTCGAAGCGAAGCTGGCCAATCCGGCCTGCCTCGTCGAGGTCGTCGTCACCGCGGCCCTGCGCTAGGCGGCCGATGGTTTCGATTGCGGCGCTCGGGAGCACGGCGGCAGAACTGGTCCAGGGGCTCGGGCCGGACGATAGCGCGCGCGTCGAGGCGGCGCTCGACTACGCCAGCGGCGCCTACCAGGGCAAGACCTGCACCTCGGGCCAGGGCGCGTTCGAGTTCGCCGTCGGCGTGGCCGGCACGCTGGCGTTTTTGCGCAGCGATTGCGAGACCCGCATCGCCGGCCTGTTGTTCGAGCTGGCCGTGGTCGACCCGTCCGCCGCCGCCGGTTTCGAGACGCGCTTCGGCAAGGAGGCGACCGACCTCGTGACGGGCGTGCGCCAGTTGATCCGGCTGCGCGACATGACGGTCGGCCAGCAGGCGGTCGGGCGCGGCAAGAACGCGGCCCAGCAGGCCGTGGCGCAGGTCGAGACGCTGCGCAAGATGCTGCTCGCGATGGCGTCCGACATGCGCGTGGTGCTGGTGCGGCTCGCCTCGTGCGTGACCACGCTGCGCTATTTCGCCGACCTCAAGCTGTTCAACGACATGACGCGCGCCTACGGGCGCGAGACGCTCGACCTGTACGCGCCGCTGGCCAACCGGCTCGGGATCTGGCAGCTCAAGTGGGAGCTCGAGGACCTGTCGTTCCGCTTCATCGAGCCCGACACCTACAAGCGCATCGCCAAGATGCTCGAGGAAAAACGCATGATGCGCGAGGGCTTCGTGCAGTCCTCGATCACGCGCCTGCAGGGCGAGCTCGATGCGGCCGGCATCAAGGCCGAGGTGTTCGGCCGGCCCAAGCACATCTACAGCATCTGGAGCAAAATGCGCGGCAAGGAGCTCGATTTCAGCGAGCTCTATGACGTGCGCGCCTTCCGCGTGATCGTCCCCGACGACAAGACCTGCTACACGGTGCTCGGCGTGGTCCACAACATCTGGACCCCGATCCCGAAGGAGTTCGACGACTACATCTCGCGCCCCAAACCGAACGGTTACCAGTCGCTGCACACGGTCGTGATGGCCGACGACGGGCGCCCGCTCGAAGTCCAGATCCGCACCCAGGCGATGCACAACTTCGCCGAGTACGGGATCGCCGCGCACTGGCGCTACAAGGAGGAGGGCGGCTCCAACTTCAAGGGCCAGAAGTACGACGAGAAGATCGCCTGGCTGCGCCAGCTGCTGGCCTGGAAGAGCGACGTCGCCGACGCCGTCGTCGGGCAGGAGGACATCCAGCGCGAGTGGGTAGAAAAACTCAAGTCGACCACGCTCGACGACCGCATCTTCGTGCTCACGCCGCAGGCGCGCGTGCTCGAGCTGCCGGTCGGCGCGACCCCGATCGACTTCGCCTACCACCTGCACAGCGAGGTGGGCCACCGCTGCCGCGGCGCGCGCGTGGACGGCGTCATGGTCCCGCTCAACACGGCGCTCAAAAACGGCCAGACCTGCGAGATCATCACGGCCAAGGGCGCGCCCGGCACCGCCGGCCCCTCGCGCGACTGGCTCAGCCCCGCATACACGGTCAGCAACCGCACCCGCACCAAGGTGCGCGCGTGGTTCCACGCGATCGACCTGCAAGAGACGCTCGCGCACGGGCGCGCGCTGGTCGAAAAATCGCTCCAGCGCGAGGGCAAGACCGCCGTCAACCTCGAGTCGCTGGCCCACAAGCTCGGATTCTCGAAGCTCGACGACCTGTTCGTCTCGGTCGGCAAGGAAGAATTCAGCCAGCGCCACGTCGAGCAAGCGCTGCACGACGACGGCGAGGCCGCCCCGGTCGAAGACGCGGTGGTGCTCAATAAAAGCCGCGCGACCAGCGTCGAGCAGGGTGCCAAGTCGGGCGTGCTGGTGGTCGGCACGGAGGGCTTGATGACGGCGCTGGCCAAGTGCTGCAAGCCGGCGCCGCCGGACGGCATCGTCGGCTTCGTCACGCGCGGCAAGGGCGTATCGATCCACCGCGCCAACTGCAAGAACTTCGCCGAGATGCGCGCCAAGGCGCCCGAGCGCGTGATCCACACCGACTGGGGCCGGGCCGGCCAGGACACGGTCTATCCGGTCGACGTGTTCATCCTCGCGGGCGACCGCCAGGGCCTGCTGCGCGACATCTCCGAGGTGTTCTCGCGCGAGAAGATCAACGTCATCGGGGTCAACACGCAAAGCGCCAAGGGTCAGGCGCGCATGACCTTCACGGCCGAGATCAGCGCCACGGCGCAGCTCAACAAGGCGCTCGCGGCGATTGGCGAGGTCGTCGGCGTGCAGCAGGCGCGCCGTCAATAGCGTAGACAGAGGAGGATCGAGCCCATGCGTCCCAAGTCTTTCCTGTATGTCGATCCGAGCCGCTGGGGCGCGCTGTTGCTGGACTCGGCCGCGAGCTGGTGGTATATGTTCCACCTGGGGGCGATCTCGCTCGTGATGGCGTTTTCGCCCTCGACCTATAACAAGGAAAACCGGCGCGCGACCTCGCGCCACATCTACATCAGTGTGTGGCAGGTGCTGCCGTGGTTCACGATGCTGACGGCGCTCGTGAGCCTGGTCTTGATCCGGATCGTGGTGGTCAGCGCGCTCAGCTACGGGCTCTCGCGCTACGCGCTCGAAATGGTGGTGCGGGTGCTGGTGCTCGAACTCATTCCCTTGTCGGCGGCGCTGTTCGTGGCGCTGCGCGCCGGGCTCGCGTTCAACCCGCGCGACGCGCGCGCCGTGGTCGTCGCATCGGTCGGCTCGCCGGCGGCGGCGGCCAAGGCCCAGAACCGGCTGCGCCGCGAGCTGGTGCCGCAAGTGATTTCGAGCGCGTTCTCGGTGCTGACGCTGGCCATGGTCAGCAGCATCGTGGTGCTGGTGCTTGCGTATATGATCGTGTACGGCGTCTCGCCGTGGGGCCTGGGCGACTACACGCGCACCGTCGGGCGCGTGTTCGAACCGGTCGTGACGGTCGGGTTTTTGCTCAAGACGCTGATGTTCGGACTGGCCGTGGCCGTGATTCCGAGCGCGGCCATGCTCGAGATCCAGCGCCGCGGGCGGGCGCCGTCGACCAACGTGCAGCCGGGCGCGATCCGGCTGCTGTTCGTGCTGTTGTCGATCGAGGCGGCGTCGCTGGCCGTCAAATACATTTAAGGGGAGACGCGTATGCAGGAGCCACCGATGCAGGTGCCGCAAGACACCGCCGACGACCCGGCCGAGCCGGTCGCCCACGTCGAAGTCAAGGCGGTGGCGCTGCTGGTGCTGTTGCTGGCCTTGATCTGCGCGTTTCTGCTGTACGTGATGTACGCGCGCGGCGTGTTCGAAAACACCCAGCGCCTGGTGCTCGTGTCGGAGGATTCGGAGGGGGTGATCCCCGGCATGGACATGACGTTCTCGGGTTTTCCGATCGGGCGCGTGCGCCAGGTCGAGCTCGCGCCCGACGGCAAGGCGCGCATCCTGATCGACGTCGCCAGCAAGGACGCCAAGTGGCTGCGCACCTCGAGCGTGTTCACGCTCGAACGCGGCATGGTCGGCGACACCCGCATCCGCGCCTTCACCGGGCTGCTCGAGGACCCGCCGCTGCCCGACGGCGCCACGCGCGACGTGCTGCGCGGCGACGTCGCAGGCGAGATTCCACGGCTGGTCGCGACCGCCCGCACCGTGCTCGAGAACCTCGAGAGCATGACGCGCAGCGAATCGAGCCTGAACGCGAGCATCGACAGCATCAAGGGCGCGACCGGGCGCCTGAGCGGGCGCTATGGCCTGCTTGGCGGGGTGCTCGGCAGCGACGCCGAGGCCAAAAAGCTGCTCACCACGCTCGAGCGGGTCGACGGTTTGCTGGTCAAGGCCGACAAGCGCGTGTTCGGCCGGCAGGGCCTGATGGACGACGCGCAGGCGACCGTGCGCCAGCTCAACGTGGTGCTCAAGGAGGCCTCCGACAGCCTTAAAAAGGTCGACGCCGTGCTGGTCGAGGCGCAGGGCGCGGCCGTCAATGTGCGCGGCGCGAGCAAGGACCTGGGCGCGCTGCGCGCCGAGGTCGACGCCAGCCTGCGCAAGGTGACGCGCATGATCGAAGAGATCAACCGGAAATGGCCATTTGCGCGCGAAACGGAGCTGAAGCTGCCATGAACAACACGACACCGAGTTTGTACGCCGTTCTGCTGGCAGTGGCGCTGGGATTGACGGGTTGCGCGAGCAAGCCGGCGCAGCCGGACTGGAAGGCCAACGCGGCCGACGCGCTCGAAGGGTTCAGCGACGCCTACCTCAAGGGCGAGGGCGCCATCGCCGCCACCGAGTTCGCGCGCGCGCGAGGTGAAATGGCCAGCACCGGCAAGCCCGAACTGGTCGCGCACGCTGAACTGGTGCGCTGCGCGACGCGCGTGGCGAGTTTGGAGTTTGATGGCTGTCCCGGGTTTGCGGCGTTTGAACAGGACGCCACGCCGGCCGAACGCGCCTATGCGGCCTACCTGGACGGGCGCTGGGAGGGGCTGAACACGACGCTGCTGCCGGTGCAGCACCGGGCGGTGGTCGGCGCCGGCGTCGATGCCAAGGGCGTGCTGGCGGGGATCAAGGATCCGCTTTCGCGGCTGGTCGCGGCCGGGGTGATGTTCAAGAAGCTGCGCATCGTGCCGGCCGATATCGCCAACGCGACCGAGACGGCGTCGAACCAGGGCTGGCGCCGGCCGCTGTTGATGTGGCTCGGTGTCTCGCTCAAGCGCGCGCAGGCCGCGGGCGAGCTTGCGGAGGCGGCGCGCATCGAGCGCCGCATCGCGCTGGCGTCGGCTGCGCCGCCGCCCTAAACACATCGTCCTCGCGAAGGCGGGGATCCATAGAACGGTTGCTCCGAGCCGACGTTCTATGGGTCCCCGCCTTCGCGAGGACGATGTTGGTTTGGGTTGCTAGTGATTTGGCGCCACGAATTCTGGAGCTCAATCCCGGAACAAATGCGCGAACGTGCGGCTCACCGGCAAAATCTCGGCGCATCCTTTGACGATCACCTGCAAGCGCTCCGCATCGACCCGTTCGACCGCGGCGACCGCCTTGACGTTGACCACCGTCCCCCTGTGGATCTGCCAAAACCGCTCGCCATCGAGCCCGCCCAGCAGATCCTTGAGCGCGATCTTGACCAAGGCCTCCGAATCGGCCAGCACCACGCGCGTGTACTTGGTGTCGGACTGAAAAAACAGCACATCCTCGACATCGATGAGCCGGATCTGGCGGCCCACGGTCGCCTTGATCCACTTCATCTTCTCGGGCTCGGCCTCGGGCATCTTGGCCTTGAGCAGGCGCAGGATGTCGCCCATCTCGGCCGGGGGCGCCTGCACCTTGTCGCGGATGCGCGCGATCGTCTTGGCCAACCGGTCGCTTTGCACCGGTTTAAGCAGGTAGTCGATCGCGCCGGCGTCGAAGGCGTCGAGCGCATATTGGTCGTAGGCCGTCACGAACACCACGTGCGCCGCCTTGCCGATGCGCTGCGCCACCTCGATGCCCGACAGGCCCGGCATGCGGATGTCGAGGAACACCACGTCCGGCTCGTGCTCGAGGAAACCGTCCCAGGCATCGTTGCCGTTCTCGGCCACCAGCACCACCTCGGCCCCGGGCCACTCGACTTTGAGCATCTCGAGCAGGCGCTCGCGCATCAGCGGTTCGTCTTCGGCGATCATGACGCGTGTGTTCATTTGCTCTCCTTGTGCAGCTGTGGCATGACGATTTCGGCAATCATGCCGCTCTCTTCGCCGTCGTGCAAGCCCAGGCTGGCGGCGTCGTCGTAGGCCAGTTGCAGCCGGTGCCGCACATTCTCGAGGCCGATGCCGCTGCCCGGCGTCAGGCTCATGCCGACCCCGGTGTCGGCCACGCTGATCCGGATCTTGCCGTCGACCGCGCTTGCCCGCACCGTCACCTCGCCTCCGCGCAGCGAGGGCTCGATGCCGTGCTTGATCGCGTTCTCGACCAGCGTGAGCAAAATCATGCTCGGCAGGTTGACCGCGGCGAGCGCCGCGGGCAGCTCCAGGCTGTAGCGCAGCCGCTCGCCGAGGCGCGCCTGCATCACCTTCAGGTACGATTCGAGCAGTCCGAACTCGGTGCCGAGGCCGACCTCGTCGCAGCGCATCTCGCTCAGGCTGGCGCGCAGGAAGGCGATCAGGTTGGCCGTCAGTTCGGCCGCGCGCGGGGCGCCGTGTTCGGCCAGCTGCTGGACCGCGCCAAGGGTGTTGAACAAGAAGTGCGGCTCGATCTGGGCGCGCAGCAGGCGCAGCTTCGACTCGCTCAGTTCGCGCGACATCTGGTCGCGCTCGGCCTGGCGCTGCAGCTCGGCCGTGAGTTCTTCGTATTGGCGGTTGCGCAGCATGCCGACGATGACGAAGGGCGCGGCCATGAGCATGCCGGCGCCGGTGGCAAGCAGCAAGGTGATGCCAAATTTGTCGAACGTGAACGGCTTGCCCGAATCTGCCAGCGCCATCATCATTCCAGTGACCCCGCCAAGCATGGACAGGCCACCGAAGATGGCGAAAATGAGCAGTTCGCGGCCGGCGTATTTGCGGTAGTTAAACCAGGCCCCGATGGTGGTGAAAACGAGGCTGAAACCGGCCAGGTTCACCAGCCCGATCCCGAGCAGCCAGCTCACTTTCGCAGGAAAGGCCAGGTGCAGCGCGGCGCCGAGCACGGTGAACGCGAGCGCCCATTTGGCCACGGCCAGGTACAGCCGGCGTCCGCGGTAGGTGATCGAGAACTCGTGCAGCTGCTTGCGCTCGATCGGCGTCAGCTTGGCCAGCACCTGGCCAAAATACCGGCGGTAGCCTTCGGGCAGAGTGTCGGCCAGTGCCGGATTGTTAAGGACGGCGAGCTGCTCCTCCTCCCAGTCGTCATACCATTTAACCAATTTTCCCCACATGTCGCTCTCCTTGTTGACCCATTTCGCCTGTTTCAAACCACTGGACGCAGTCTAAGGCACGCCGTCGTCGGCCCCTAGCTGTGGGCGACGAAATACGTGAAGCCGGACACGAAGCACGAAAAAGCAGGGCACGATTGACTTTTGAGGCCCACCCTCGCTACAGTGAGACTCTGCCGGAAGTAAGGGCATGACGAGGCACGACCGATAAACCATGTTCCCAGCAGGTCCGATGACCCCAGACCCGGTCAATATACTGATTGTCGACGACGAGCCCACCAACCTGATGCTGCTCGACGCCCTGCTTGGCGATTTCAACGAAAACCTGGTCTCCGCCGGTTCCGGCGAAGAGGCCCTCAAGCATGTGCTCAAGGGCGAGTTCGCGGTGATCCTGCTCGACCTGCATATGCCGACCATGAGCGGACTCGAGGTGGCGCAGCTGATCCGCCAGCGCGAGCGCTCCAAAGACACGCCGATCATTTTCGTGACCGCCTCCGGGCTCGACGAATTCCCGATCGACGAGGCCTACGCGCTGGGCGCGGTCGACTACCTCGAAAAACCGCTCAACGCTACCATCCTGCGCGCCAAGGTGGCGTTTTTCGTCGACCTGTACCGCAAGACCGAACTGCTGGCCGCGGCCGAGCGCCAGCGCCACGCGGCCGCGCTCAACGCGAAGGAGGCGCGCATCCGCCTCATCCTCGACAACGCGCGCAGCCACGCCTTCATCGTCACCGACCTCGACGGCGTGGTCACCGAGTGGGAGGGCGGGGCCGAGACCGTCACCGGCTGGAGCGCGGCCGAGATGGCCGGCCAGCCGCTCGCGCGCATCTTCACCCCCGAGGACTGCGCGGCCGGTTTCCCCGACGCCGAGTTCGAGGCCGCGCGCGCGAGCGGCCAGGCGCCCGACCGGCGCTGGCACCTGCGGCGCGACGCGGGCCGCTTTTTCGCCGACGGCGTGATGGTGCCGCTGCGCGACGCCGACGGCAAGCTGCACGGGTTTGCCAAAATCTTCCGCGACGCCACCGCCGAGCGCATGGCGGCCGAGCAGTTGCTCGCGCACGAGGCCGAGCTCAAGGCGAGCCACAACCTGTTCTCGCTGCTGCTCGAATCCTCGGTCGACGGCATCTACGGCATCGCCGCCGACACCAGTTGCACCTTCATTAACGCGGCCGGCGCGGCCATGCTCGGCTACCGGCCCGACGAATTGATCGGACGGCCGCTGCACGACCGCATCCACCACCATTACGCCGACGGCACGCGCTACCCGGTCGGCGCCTGCCGCCAGGGCCGCGCCGCGCGCGACGGCGTGGCCGTGCGCATCGACGAGGACGTGTTCTGGCACCGCGACGGCAGCGCCGTGCCGGTCTCGTGCGCGGTGTCGCCGATCGTGGTCGACGGCGTCCCGGCCGGCGCGGTGGTCACCTTCACCAATATCTCGGAGCGCAAGCGGCAGGAGGCCGAGCGCGAACTGCTGCTGCGCCAGGTGCAGGCGGCCAACGAGCGCATGGTCAACGTGTTCGACCAGGCACCCGCGTTCATGTGCGTGCTGACCGGGCCGGAACACGTGTTCGAGATGGTCAACGAACAGTACTACCGGCTGGTCGGCCAGCGCGACGTGATTGGTAAACCCGTGCGCGGCGCGCTGCCCGACGTCGACGGCCAGGGCTTCTTCGAGCTGCTCGACCAGGTGTACGGTTCGGGCGTGCCGTTCATCGGCGTCGACATGCTGGTCACCCTGCAGCGCAACGCCGGCGGCGTGCGCGAGGTCCGCTATGTCGACCTGGTCTACAACCCCTTGCGCGACGCCGACGGCGCCGTCATGGGCGTCCTCGTGCACGGCGTCGACCAGACCGAGCGCAAGCTGTCCGAGATGGCGCTGAGCAGCAGCGAGGAGCGCTACCGGACCTTGATCGAATCGATGGACCAGGGTTTCTGCATCATCGAGATGATCTTCGACGCCGCCGGCGACCCCTACGACTACCGCTATCTCGAGATGAACAATATGTTCGAGCGGCACACCGGCCTGGTCGACGCGGTCGGCAAGACGATCCGCGACTTCGTGCCCGACATCGACCGCATCTGGTACGAGACCTACGGGCGGGTCGCGCGCACGGGCGAGCCGGTGCGCCTCGAAAGCGAATCGAAGGCGATGCACCGCTGGTTCGACGTCTACGCGAGCCGCATCGGCGGCGCCGGCAGCAACCTGGTCGCCATCCTGTTCAGCGACATCACCGGCCGCAAGCAGGCCGAGGAGGACTTGCGCCGGCTCGCCAGCGAGCTGTCCGAGGCCGACCGCCGCAAGACCGAATTTTTGGCCACGCTCGCGCACGAGTTGCGCAACCCGCTCGCGCCGATCCGCAGCGGCCTGGGCGTGATGCGCATCGTGCGCGAGCGGCCCGACGATTTCGAAAAAACGCGCGCGATGATGGAGCGCCAGGTGGCGCAAATGGTGCACCTGATCGACGACCTGCTCGACATCGCGCGCATCAGCGGCGGCAAGGTCGACCTGCGCAAGGAGCGCGTGAGCCTCAAGCTGGTCATGGACAACGCGATCGAAACGAGCCTGCCGCTGATCGAGGCGGGCGGGCACGCGCTCAGCGTCGATTTCCCGGACGCCGGCCTGATGCTCGAGGCCGACCCGACCCGGATCTCGCAGGTGCTGGCCAACCTGCTCAACAACGCGGCCAAATATACGCCGCAGGGCGGGCGCATCGCGGTCGCGGCGCGCCGCGACGGCGCCGAGGTGCTGTTGTCGGTCACCGACAACGGGGTCGGCATCCCCGCCGAATCGTTCCCGGCCTTGTTTGCGATGTTCAGCCAGGTCGGGCGCAACCTCAACCGCGCGCAGGGCGGGCTCGGGATCGGCCTGTCGCTGGTGCGCCGGCTCGTTGAAATGCATGGTGGCAGCGTGGCCGTGAGCAGCCCGGGCATGGGCGAGGGCGCCACCTTCACGGTGCGCCTGCCGCTCGCGCCCGCGCTGGCGGCGCCCGCGGTGGACGACGTGGTAGGCGGCGCCGCGCAGGCGGGCGCGAGGCCGCTGCGGGTGATGGTGGTCGACGACAACGTCGACGCGGCCGAGACGCTGGTGCTCATGCTCTCGCTGTCGGGCCACGCGACCGTGGGCGCCAACGGCGGGCGCGAGGCGCTCGAGAAGGCGGCCGCCTTCAGGCCCGAGGTCGCGTTCGTCGACATCGGCATGCCGCATATGAACGGCTACGAGGTGGCGGCGGCGCTGCGCAAGCTCGACGGCCTCGAAGGCATCATGCTCGTCGCGCTGACCGGCTGGGGCGCCGAGAACGACCGCGCGCGCTCGAAAGCGGCCGGGTTCGACCACCACCTGACCAAACCGGCTGAATTTGCGACCGTCGAGGCTTTGTTGGCGGGGATGGGGCAGTCTGCTGCGTAAATGCGCCTGGATACGAAATTCGTGTTTAAGCGGCAGAAATCGCGAAGTGTCTAGCATTTAAACCCTAAACCCTAAACCAACATCGTCCTCGCGAAGGCGGGGACCCATAGAGTGCAAACGTTCTATGGGTCCCCGCCTCCGCGAGGACGATGTGGGTTGAGAGTTTCTAAGGTATCAGCTTCGCGATTCCTGCCACATTGAACAGCGGATTCGCCTCACTCAGGCGCGCGCAGTCTGCGCGGCAGCGTGTTGTGGATGTGGGTGCTCGCGACCGCGGCCTGCCCGGCCGCCACGCTGATCTGGTTCAAACCCCTGACCACGTCGCCCACCGCGTACAGTCCCGGCACCGTGGTGCACTGGTACTGGTCGACCACGAGCTCGGCGCAGTCGGCCGTCTGCGCCCCGAGCGCGCCCGCCAGTTCGGAGCGCGCGTTCTCGCCCAGCATCGGGTAGAACACGTCGAACTCGAAGTCCTGGCCGTCGTCGGTGTGCAGCACCGGGCGCATTGCGGGGCTCATGCTCACTCCCTTGAGCGGCGAATCGATGTAGCGCACGCCGGCCTGTTCCACCGCGCGCCGTTCGGCCGCGCCGAGCGAAGCGTCGGCGCCGCGCTCGAACAATGTGACGTCGGCCGTGAAGGTGCGCATGAACAGCGCGTGCCCGACCGGATTGGCCTGGCCCGTCACCAGCGCCACCTTGCGGTCCATGACGTCGAAGCCGTCGCACACGGGGCACATGCGCACCGCCCCGCAGGCGACCGCGTCGCGCCACTGTTCGACCGGCAGGCCGGCGTCGGCGATGCCGGTGGCCAGCAGCACCGTCTGCGCCCACAGCTGTCCGCCGTCGTAGTCGGCCACGAACAGCTCGCCCTCGCGCCGCAAACCGGTGATCTCGCCCTCGATCACGCAGCCGTCGTAGTGGGCGAGCTGCTCGCGCAGCCGTGCGCGCAGCGCGTGGCCAGGGATGCCGTCGGCGAAGCCCGGATAGTTGTGCGTGACCGGGATCAGGTCGAGCCGGCTGCGGCCCTTGTCGACCACGACCACGCTGCGCAGGAAGCGGCGCAGGTAGATCGCGGCGGTCAGGCCGCCGGGGCCGGCGCCGATGACGAGCGTGTCGAACACGGTCGGGGGCAGGGAGGAGAGCGCGGTGGCGCCGCTTGTGTCGGGTTCGTTCATGCCCCAATTATCGGCAGTCACGTGCTGCGCGCGTGTCGGCGCAACGCCTGCGCGCTTGTCGGAATTTTGCGCAAAAAGTGATTATTTGACAAACTTGATGGCGACGCTGATACTTCGGAACGGAAATTTCCTACGAGGAATGCGGTCCATGATTGAACTGAGCAATATACGCAAGACCTACCGCCAGGGCGGCAACGAGATCCGCGCGCTCGACGGTATCGACCTCGCGATCGCGCCCGGCGAGTTCGTCGCCATCATGGGGCCCTCGGGCTCGGGCAAGTCGACCCTGCTCAACGTGCTCGGCGCGCTGGACCGGCCCGACAGCGGCCGCTACCGGCTCGCCAGCGACGAGGTCAGCGCGCTCGACGACGACGCCGCCTCGGACGTGCGCAACCGCCGCATCGGCTTCGTGTTCCAGTCCTTCCATTTGCTGCCGCGCCTGACCGTGCTCGAAAACGTGCTGCTGCCGCAGCGCTACGCCAAGCTGGCCGACCCGAAGGCGCCGGCGCGCGCACGTGCGCTGCTCGAACGTATCGGGCTGGGCCAACGCATGGACCACCTGCCGGGCGAGCTGTCCGGCGGACAGTTGCAGCGCGCCGCGATCGCGCGCGCGCTGCTCAACGAGCCGGCGCTGCTGCTGGCCGACGAACCGACCGGCAACCTCGACTCGAAGAGCGCGGGCGACGTGCTCGAACTGCTGCGCGAGCTGCACGCGGGCGGCCAGACGCTGGTGCTGGTGACCCACGATCCGGTCATCGCCGCCGGCGCCCAGCGCACCATCCATCTGCGCGACGGCCGCATCGCCGGGGACCATCCATGAACCGACCCGCTATTTTTTTGCTTGCATCGTTCGCAGCGGCCGCCGCCGCCTTAGCGGCCACCCCTGCGGCCACCCCCGCGGCCACCCCCGCCGCAGCCCCCGCGCAGCCCGCGCCGGTGTCCAAACCGGCCCAGGCCCGTCCCGTCATGCTGACCGGCGAGGTCGAGGCGGTCGGCGCCCAGTCGGTGTTCGTGCCGCCTTCGAACTCGTCGCCCGTGGTGCTGCGCTTTATGGTGGCCGAGGGCGCCGGCGTCAAGGCCGGCGACGTGGTGCTGCGCATCGAGACGGGCGACGCCGCCAACGTCGACCGCCTCAAGATCGACATCGAGCAGACCCGGGCCAAGGCCGAGCGCGAGGTCGCCACCCTCGAGGTCGCGGCCGTGACGGCCGAAAAAGCGGTAGGCCAGGCGCGCGCGGCGCTGGCCAAGGCGCGCATCGACGCGGCCCTGCCGAAGGCCCAGATCGCCGCGCTCGACTATGACCGCTACCAGGGCGAACTCGATCACAGCACGCGCGACCTCGTGGTCAAGCAAAAATCGTTCGACGGCGCGCGCGAGGCGGTGGCGCGGCGCCGCTCCGACGGCGAACTCGAAGCGAAAAAACAGCAGATCAACCTGCTGTTCAAAACCGCGCAGATGGCCCAGGCCGAGGTGCGCGCGGCGCACGACGGCATCGTGGTGCACGGCTACAACGCGTGGAGCGGCGAGCGCTACGAAGAGGGCGCCAGCGCCCATCCGGGCAACGCCGTGGCCCAGGTGCACGGCGCCGGCAAAACCGCCGTCAGCGCCTGGGTGCTCGAGGCCGACCGCGCTTTGCTGACGCAGGGTCAGAGCATGCGGCTGCGCTTCGACGCCTTGCCCGCGGCCTCGCTCACGGCCAGCATCGCCAGCATCACCAGTGCGCCCGAGGCGCGCGCGGTGTGGGGCCTCGGGCGCTATTTCCGCGTCCGCATCACTTTGCCGGATGCGCACGGACTGCCGCTGGTGCCGGGCATGAGCGTGATGATCGAACCGCAGGCGGGCGGGCAGGCAGGCGCGCGCCTGTCGGCGGTCAAGGCGGCGCAGCTGACGATCGAGGGCGAGATCGCCTCGCGCAGCGCGACCCCGGTCGGCCCGCCGAGCATCCCGTACGTGTGGAATTTCACGCTCGGCCAGTTGGCGCCCGAGGGCAGCATGGTCGAAGCGGGCCAGCCGCTGGCGATGTTCAGCTCGAACGATGTGATGACCCGGCTCGAAAGCCAGAAGAGCAGCCTTAACGAAAAGCTGCGCGCGCTCGAAAAAATGCGGCTCGACCAGGCCGAGGCCGACCGCGCCGGCGACCTGGCCGTGGCCGAAGCCAACAGCAACGCCGACAAGGCCGCGCGCAAGGCGAGCCAGCCCAAGGAGCTGATCCGGCGCATCGACTACGACAAGCTGGTCATCGAGCGCGTCCTGAATGCCGAACTGGCCAAGCTGGCCGTGGTCCAGCGCAAGGCCGAAGGGCTCGCGCGGCGCGCCGAACGCAGCGGCCTCGAGGCCGAGATCACGCAACTCAAGAGCGGGATCGCGCAACTCGAAAAGGGACGCAAGGGCCTGACCGTGCTGGCGCCGCGCAAGGGGCTGGTGCTGCACCGGACCAATTTCAATGGCGAGAAATTCAATATCGGCAGCCAGGTCTGGATGGGCTCCTCGATCGCCACGCTGGCCGACCCGGAGCAGTTGTTCATCAACGCCAAGGTGCCCGAGGCGCAGACGGCGCGCGTGCGGGTGGGCCAGCGCGCCAAGGTGACGGTGACCGGCGCCAACGAGGTGCTGGGCGCGCGCGTGTCGGCGCTGGGGCGCGTCTTCCACGGCAAATCGAGCACGCAGCCGGTCATCGTGCGCGATGTCGAACTTGAATTCGACAGCGCGCCCAAGGGGCTGAAACCCGGCGCGGCGGTGCAGGCCACGCTGCTCACCGACGGCGCGCCGGCGGCGACGCAGCTGACGGCGGCCGCGTACAAGGATAAGAGCAGGGATAAGGGCAAGGATAAACAACCATGAAGCCAGTCTTGAAATTGAAAATGGCGGCGGCCATGGCGGCGGCCATGGCGGCGGCGCTGCTGTCGGCCTGCGGCGCCGACACCGAACCGCGGCTCGAGGCGAGCGAGACGCTGGGCGCGCGCGCATGGAGCGAGACGCTGGTGGTCGACGGCCAGATCAAGGCCTCGGCCAACACCCCGCTGACGGTGCCCGGCAGCGGCTGGGAGAGCCGGACCCTGGTCGACATGGTGGCCGACGGCAGCGCCGTCAAAAAGGGCCAGGTGGTGGCCCGCTTCGACGCGCCGCAATCGCGCATGGAGCTGAGCCAGGCGGAGACCGAATTGCTGCGCAAGGCGCTCGGCGAGCAGGGCATCGCGATGGCCGCCGGCGTCAGCCAGGTGGTGCTGGCCGCCGACAGCGCCAAGGTCGAGGCGGACCTGGCCCTGAGCGAGCGCTACGCCAAGGTCGACCTGTCGGTGTTCGCCCGCAACAAGGTGCTCGACGCGCTCGCCGACATCGGCTACCTGTCGACCAAGCGCGGCTATCTTGGCTGGAAGAGCGGGCAGGTGGCCGCGCGCAGCGGCGCCGACAGCGCCGTGCTGCGCTCGCAGCGCGACAGCGTGATGCTCACGGCCGAGCAGAAACGCAAGAACCTGGCCGCGCTCGAACTGGTCGCGCCGCACGACGGCGTGTTCCTGCAGGCGGCCAACTGGGACGGCATCAAAGCCGAAATCGGCGCGAGCCAGCGCGTGGGCCAGGAGTTCGGCACGCTGCCCGACCTCGACAAGCTGGTGGCGCATTTCAGCGTGGCCGAGGGGCGCGCCTTCGGGCTCAAGGTCGGCTTGCCGGTGCGCGTGCGCCTGTCCGGCATCGGCACCGAGCTCGTGCTCAAAGTCACGCGGGTCGGCAGCACGGCGAGCGTCAAGTCGGGCGATTCGCCCGTCAAGTACAGCGATTTCGACGCCGCCATCGACAAAGAGAGCGCGCTCAGGCTAGGGCTGAAACCGGGCCAGGCGATGCGCGCGACGGTGCTGCTGGTGGACCAGCCGCAGGCGCTGACGGTGCCCAACATGGCGCTGGTGCAGGATGGCGCCGGCTTCGCCGTCTTCACCGAAGTACAGGGCAAGGCGGTCAGGAACAAGGTCGTGCTGGGCCTGCGCGGACCCGTGCGCAGCGAGATAAAGAGCGGCCTGGCGGCAGGCGCGCGCGTGTTGCTGCTGCCCGAAGCCGAGGAGAAAAAATCGTGAACCGCGCCCTGATACTCGAAGCCGTCACCGAACTGAAACGGCGCAAGCTGCGCACCGGCCTCACGCTGCTGGGCATGATCTTCGGCGTGGCCGCGATCGTGGCCATGCTGGCGGTGGGCGAGGGCAGCCGGCGCGAAGCGCTGCGGCTGGTGTCCGAGCTGGGCCTCAACAACGTCATCGTCGAGGGCAAACCGATCGATCCGGAGCGGCTCAAGGAGGTGCGCGCGCGCTCGCTCGGCTTGTCGGGCGCCGACGGCGACGCCGCGCTGTCGGTGGTGCCGGGGGCGACCTCGGTCGCGCTTAAAAAGGAGATCAAGGTCGACCTCCTGGTCAGCGGCGAGAACGTGGTCGACGGACGCGCCTTCGCGGTCTCGCCCGGGTACGCCGAGCACGGCGCCCTGCGCACCTCGGCCGGGCGCTGGTTCACGCCGGACGACGGCGCCACGCTCGCCCCCGTGTGCGTGATCGGCGCGCGCCTGGCCAAGAGCCTGTTCGGCGAGGCCGATCCGATCGGGCAGCGGGTCAAGCTCAATCATGTCTGGCTCGAGGTGGTCGGGGTGCTGGCCACCCGCTCGCTGGGCAAATCGGAGTTCGAGGGCGTCAAGCTCGGCCTCGACGACGAGCGCCTGTTCGTGCCGTGGGAGAGCGGGCGCGCGCGCTTCGGTTTCAAGCTCATCGAGGACGAGGTCGACAGCCTGAGCGTGCGCCTCGACGGCAAGGCCTCGCCCGACAATGCCGCGCGCGTGCTGCAGCAGTTGATCAGCCAGCGCCACGCGGGCGCCGACGACACCAACCTCATCGTGCCGATGGGGCTGTACCGCCAGAACCAGCAGACCCAGCGCATCTTCACCATCGTCATGAGTTCGATCGCGGCCGTGTCGCTGCTGGTCGGCGGCATCGGCATCATGAACATCATGCTCGCCAACGTGCTCGAGCGGCGGCGCGAGGTGGGTCTCAAACGCGCGCTCGGTGCGCGCCGGCGCGACGTCGTCGAGCAGTTCCTGGCCGAGGCGCTGGTGATCGCCGTCAGCGGCGCGCTGCTCGGCGTGGTGCTCGGCGCGATCGCCGCCTACAGCATCGCCGCGCTGGCCGGCTGGTCGGTCGCCTGGTCGCCCTTGAGCCTGACGGTGGCGGTGCTCTCGTGCGTCGGCGTCGGGTTGGCGTTCGGCGTGTTCCCGGCGCGCCAGGCGGCCGCGCTCGATCCGATCGCGGCACTGCGTAGCGATGGCTGAGGAGTTGGGGAAGGTAATGCCGCCAAGTTAAGCAGAAATTCGCACGCCACTACATCGTCCTCGCGCATCGCTCGGCGCGCCCGCGTTGACCCATAGAACGGTTGCTATGTGCGAACGTTCTATGGGTCCCCGCATGCGCGAGGACGATGTTGGTTTTTGCTAATTAAGTTCGATGCGCACGATTTCTGAAGTGACCCAAGGCCAGATTCTGTCCTTTGCAGTGTCAATGAAATTAACCGCGAAAAAACTCGCTCAGGGCGCTTCCGGCTGCAAGGTCACATGGTCGATTCCATGGCGCGCCAGCAGCATCGCCTTGACCGCGCCGAGCACCTGCGGCCACTGCGCCAGATCGCGGATCTCAAGGTGGCCGGTCAGCGCCGGATGGCCCGGCGACATCTCCCACACATGCAGGTCGTGCACCGACACCACGCCGTCGATCAGGGCGAGGTCGGCGCCGACCTGCAGGTAATCGATCTGATGCGGCACGCCCTCCATCAGGAAATGGTAGGACTCGCGCAGGATCCCCACGGTCGATTTTAAGATGAGCAGCGAGACGAAGACCGACAGCAGCGGATCGATCTGCATCCAGCCGGTCAGGTAGATCACGCCGCCGGCGACCAGCGCCGCGACCGAGCCGAGCACGTCGCCCATCACATGCACCAGCGCCGCGCGCGTGTTCATGCTCTCGCTGTCGCGCGACAAAATCCATGCGACCCCGAGGTTAATCGCCAGCCCGATCGCGGCGACCACGAACACGATCGCCCCTTGTACCGGCTGCGGCGTGCTGAAGCGGTGCAGCGCCTCGACGAAGATCCATGTCACCAGCAGCAGCATCGCGAGCGCGTTGACGAACGCTGCCAGCGCCTCGGCGCGGCCGAAGCCGAACGAGTGGCGCGCCGACGGCGGGCGCTTGGCGATCAGTTGCGCAAGCAGCGCCAGGCCGAGCGCGGCCGCGTCGGTGACCATGTGGCCGGCGTCGGAGATCAGGGCCAGCGAATTGGACGCGAAGCCGGCCAGCACCTCGATCACGGCGAAGCATAGCGTGAGCCCGAGCGCCCAGGCCAGCGTGGCCTTGCTGCGCTGCTCGTTGAAGTGCGCATGCTTGGCGTCGCCCGCGTGGTGGGCGTGCAGGTGGGAGGAGGGGGACTGGTCTTTTGCTTGCATCGGTGGCGCCAACTATAAGGGGAGCCATCCAGTGTAATGGAAACGCCCGACCTGCCGCTTGCGGCGCCGCGTTTTTGGCGCACCGGCGGGGGCGCTTTTTGCCCCAAAACGGTGTCGTGAAACTGTCTTGAAAAAAGCCCTTGTTTTTCTCGGAATGGCTCTCTATAATGCTGGTCTTCGGGCGGTTAGTTCAGCTGGTTAGAATACTTGGTCGACATCCAAGGGGTCGGGGATTCGAATTCCTCACCGCCCACCAGAATTTGTTTTAAAGCAGTTTTAAGAGCGAGAAAGGCACCATGGTTATGACACCGCGAACTACAACGGAGTTGTTCCAGCGACGCTAGTCGAGGTGGATTCTTTTGCTCCAAGAAAAGATAAACGCGGCTTAGCCCGCGTTTTTTTTCGTCCGCATTTTTGTATGCTGTTTCGTCAGCTGCTTGGTAATTAAATTGTTGGTCCTATAGTTAGACTTTGTTCAGGAGAACAGCATGGTTTCAGTCCGCCTTCCCGATGGTTCCGAGCGCCAATTCGACGGCCCAGTCACCGTAGCCCAGGTCGCCGCCAGCATCGGCACCGGCCTGGCCAAGGCGGCGCTGGCCGGCAAGGTCGACGGCAAGGTGGTCGACACCTCGCACCTGATCGAGCAAAACGCGGACCTGGCCATCATCACCGACAAGGACCCGGAAGGGCTCGACGTGATCCGCCACTCGACGGCCCACTTGCTCGCCTACGCCGTCAAGGAATTGTTCCCCGAGGCGCAGGTCACGATCGGGCCCGTGATCGAAAATGGTTTTTTCTACGATTTCTCGTACAAGCGTCCGTTCACGCCCGAAGACCTGGCTGCGATCGAAAAGAAAATGACCGAATTGGTCAAGAAAGACGAGAAGGTCACGCGCTCGGTCATGCCGCGCGACGAGGCGGTCGCCTACTTCAAGTCGATCGGCGAGCACTACAAGGCTGAGATCATTTCCTCGATTCCCGCCGGCGAAGATGTTTCGCTGTATGCCGAGGGTGCATTCACCGACCTGTGCCGCGGGCCGCACGTGCCGAACACGGGCAAGCTCAAAGTGTTCAAGCTCATGAAGCTGGCCGGCGCCTACTGGCGCGGCGACTCCAAGAACGAGATGCTGCAGCGTGTCTACGGCACCGCCTGGGCCAAGAAGGAAGACCAGGAGCTCTACCTGCACAACCTCGAAGAGGCGGAAAAGCGCGACCACCGCAAGCTCGGCAAGCAGCTCGACTTTTTCCATTTCCAGGACGAGGCGCCGGGCCTGGTGTTTTGGCATCCGAAGGGCTGGTCGATCTGGCAGCAGGTCGAGCAATACATGCGCCACAAATACCAGGTCAACGGTTACCAGGAGGTGAAGGCGCCGCAGATCCTCGACCGCACGCTGTGGGAAAAGACGGGCCACTGGGAAAACTACCGCGAGAATATGTTCTCGACGGACTCGGAGAACCGTTCGTACGCGCTCAAGCCGATGAATTGCCCGGGTCATGTGCAAATTTACAACGCCGGCATGCGCAGCTACCGCGACCTGCCGGTACGCTACGGCGAGTTCGGCCAGTGCCACCGCAACGAGCCGTCGGGCGCCTTGCACGGCATCATGCGCGTGCGCGGTTTTACCCAGGACGACGGCCACATCTTCTGCACCGAAGAGCAGATCGAGGGCGAAGTCACGGCCTTCCACGCGCAGGCGATGGAAGTCTACGGCGACTTTGGCTTTAGCAATATCGACGTCAAGCTGGCCCTGCGTCCGGACAACCGGATCGGTTCCGACGAGGTCTGGGACGTGGCCGAGGAGTCGCTGCGTTCGGCCCTGCGCGCCTGTGGCGTGAGCTGGACCGAGCTGCCGGGCGAGGGCGCGTTCTACGGTCCGAAGATCGAATACCACCTCAAGGACAGCCTCGGCCGTCCATGGCAGGTCGGCACGATGCAGGTCGACTTCTCGATGCCGGGCCGGCTAGGCGCCGAGTACAAGGCCAGCGACGACACCAAAAAAGTGCCGGTCATGCTGCACCGCGCGATCGTCGGTTCGCTCGAGCGCTTCATCGGCATCCTGATCGAGAACTGCGCCGGCGCGATGCCGCTCTGGCTCGCGCCGGTGCAATTGGCCGTTCTTAACATTTCGGATGCGCAAGCCGATTACGCAAAGGAATTGGCGGCCAAGTTGATCAAATCGGGGTTCCGTGTTCACCTGGATTTGCGGAACGAGAAGATTACCTATAAAATACGCGAACATTCCGTCCAAAAACTGCCGTATATCCTTGTGATTGGCGACAAAGAGCGGGATGCCAACACTGTGGCCGTGCGAGCACGGGGCAATATCGATCTGGGCGTCATGTCCGTCGATGCCTTCGTGGAACGTCTCAAACACGAGATCGACACCAAAGCTTAACGAGGAAACTCGCAAGCGCGGCTTATTCATCAGATATTAAAAGGAACCAACATAGCTACTGACAAGTCACATCGCATCAACGGCGAGATCACCGCCCCTGAAATGCGTTTATCCGGGGTCGAAAACGAGCCGCTCGGCATTGTGAGCCTGGCCGAAGCGTTCCGCCTGGCCGAAGAAGCGAACGTCGATCTGGTGGAAATCGCGCCGACCGCGCAGCCACCGGTTTGCCGTTTGATGGACTACGGCAAGTTCAAGTATTCGGAGCAGAAGAAGGCCCACGAAGCGAAGCTGAAGCAGAAGATCATCCTCGTGAAGGAAGTCAAATTCCGTCCGGGCACCGATGATGGCGACTACAACATCAAGTTGCGCAATCTGATCAAGTTCCTCGACGAGGGTGATAAAACCAAGATCACGCTGCGTTTCCGCGGCCGCGAGATGGCGCACCAGGACATCGGTTTCCGCATGCTCGAGCGTCTGAAGTTGGACCTTGAGCCGTACGGCCAGGTCGAGCAGTTCCCGAAGATGGAAGGCCGCCAGATGATCA
>JAZKIN010000122.1:0-30702 GCA_040384885.1 Pseudomonadota bacterium
TGGAGCGGGAGAAGAGTCTCGAACTCTCGACCTCAACCTTGGCAAGGTTGCGCTCTACCAACTGAGCTACTCCCGCTTCGTCACAACAGGCCAGAATTATAGACTATCTGTGCCGGGTGTCAAGGTTGCTTTCGTCACTAGGTCGGATCGCCGGCCTTTTCCTTGATCAGTGGCCAGGCCAGGCGCATGTAATAGAACATCGACCACACCGTCAGCACGGCCGCCACGTACATCAGGTAGGTGCCCAGTTGCTGGGTGTCGAGGCGGCCGAACAGCGTGTCGTGGAACAGCAGCATCGGGATCGCGGTCATCTGCGCGGCCGTCTTGATCTTGCCGATCGAGCTCACCGCGACCGAGCGCGAGGCGCCGATCTGCGCCATCCATTCGCGCAGCGCCGAGATCGCGATCTCGCGGCCGATGATGATGAAGGCGATGAAATGGTCGACCCGCCCGAGGTGCACCAGCACCAGCAGCGCGCCGGCCACCATGAGCTTGTCGGCGACCGGGTCGAGGAAGGCGCCGAAGGCCGAGGTCTGGTTCCAGCGGCGCGCGAGGAAGCCGTCGAACCAGTCGGTGACGGCGGCCACGATGAACACGATCGTCGCCGACAGGTCCTGGTCGGAGCGCGGCAGCCAATGGTCCGGCAGGTAGTACACGCCGACCACCAGCGGAATGAGCGCCACGCGCAGCCAGGTCAGGAGAATCGGGATGTTGAATGGCATAGGGCGCGCAGTGGTGAACGTTAAAGTTGCTGGAACGCCGCTAGTCTACCCCGGCAGAGCGGTTTAGACCAGTTGCGCCGCGCGCGCCGCCCGCGCGTGCATACAAACCGCGGCGGCGCCGTGGGCAATCAGTGCAATTGCTTGTAGATCTCCTCGGCCAGCTGGGTCGAGATGCCCTCGACCGACATCAGGTCCTCGACGCTGGCGTCGACCACGCCGCGCAGGCCGCCGAAGCGCGCCAGCAGCTTCTGGCGCCGCTTGGCGCCGATGCCCTCGATCTCCTCGAGGCGCGAGGTCTGGCGCGTCTTGGCGCGCTTGGCGCGCATGCCCGTGATCGCGAAACGGTGCGCCTCGTCGCGGATCAGGGCCACCAGCATCAGCGCGGCCGACTCCTTGCCCAGCTCCTGCGGCGCGCGGCCGTCGACGAACATCAGCGTCTCGAGGCCGACCTTGCGGCCCTCCCCCTTGGCCACGCCGACGATCAGGCCGATGTCGAGCCCGAGCTCGGCGAACACCTGGCGCGCCATCTCGATCTGGCCCTTGCCGCCGTCGATCAGCACCACGTCGGGCATCACGCCGTCGCCGTTGGCGACCTTCTCGTAGCGCCGCATCAGCACCTGGCGCATCGCCGCGTAGTCGTCGCCGGGGGTGATGTCGTTGATGTTGTAGCGCCGGTACTCGCCGTTGTGCATGGCGTGGTGGTGGAACACCACGCACGAGGCCTGGGTCGCCTCGCCTTGCGTGTGGCTGATGTCGAAGCACTCGACGCGCAGGGTGTCGAGCTCGTCGGACTCGAGCCCGAGCGCGTCGGCCAGCGCGCGCGTGCGCGACTGCTGCGAGCCCTGCTCCGAGAGCAAGCGCGCGAGCGAGATCTCGGCCCCTTTGAGGGCCATCTCGAGCCACTGGCGGCGCGGCTCCTGCGGCTGGAAGATCAGGTTGATGCGGTGGCCGCACTGCTCGGTGAGCGCCACCATCAACGCCGGCTGGTCGAATTCGATGTTCAGGATCAGGGTGCCGGGGATGAATTTTTCGCTGTAGTGCTGGGCCATGAAGGCGGCCAGCACCTCGACCTCGATCGGCGCCTCGGCGAAGGCGGCGGCGTCGCCGACCTGGGTCGGGAAGTAGGCGCGGTCGCCCAGGTGGCGCCCGCCGCGCACCATCGCCAGGTTGACGCAGGCGCGCCCGCCCTGCACCACCACGGCGATGATGTCGACGTCGGCGTCGCCGGTGGTCTCCATGCTTTGCTGGTGCAGCACGCGAGCGAGCGACTGGATCTGGTTGCGCACGGCGGCGGCCTGCTCGAATTTGAGCTCGCCGGCGAAGGCGTGCATCTTGGTCTCGAGTTCGGCCATGACCTCGCCCTGGCGCCCGCGCAAAAAGCGCGCCGCGTTGTGGACGTCGAGCGCGTACTCCTCGCGCCCGATCGCGCCCACGCACGGCGCGCTGCAGCGCTGGATCTGGTGCAGCAGGCAGGGCCGGGTGCGGTTGGCGTAGACGCTGTCCTCGCAGGTGCGCAGCATGAACACCTTTTGCAGGATCTGGATCGACTCCTTGACCGCCCACGAGCTCGGGAACGGGCCGAAGTACTGGCTTTTTTTGTCGACCGCGCCGCGGTAGTAGGCCATGCGCGGCACGTCCTGGCCGGTGATCTTCAGGTAGGGATAGGACTTGTCGTCGCGAAACAGGATGTTGAAGCGCGGCTTGAGCGTCTTGATCAGGTTGTTCTCGAGGATCAGCGCTTCGGCCTCGCTGTTGGTGACGGTGGTCTCGAGGCGCGCGATGCGCTCGACCATCATCGCGATGCGCGGGCTCGCGAGGTTTTTCTGGAAGTAGCTCGAGACGCGCTTTTTGAGGTCGCGCGCCTTGCCCACGTACAGCACGGCGTCGTTGGCGTCGAAATAGCGGTACACGCCGGGCAGGCCGGGCAGCTTGGCGACGGTGGCGAGCACCAGCGCGCGCGCGGCCGCGCCGGGCTCGGGCAGCGCCTCGAGCGGGGCCGCCGGCGCCGCCGGTGCATTCTGAGGATTCATCTCGTTCATGATAACGCCAATTATTGCTCAACCGGGCTCACGGCCCGATTGTGAAATGTTCTTTAACTGGGGTCAGACCCCGGTTTCGAAAGTTTACGGACTGCATAGCGCCGTTGGCGCAGCGCGCTAAAGGCGCGCCCGGGAAGGTGCGTCTCTTGCGCCCTTCGGGCGCGTCCCGTGCATGCCAAACGCCAAATGTTTCGTAAGTGGGGTCAGACCCCGATTGTTAAATTTTTTAGTTGGGGTCTGACCCCGGTTGTGCAAGTGTTGGCGGCGCGGCACTCGCCGATTGCCGCGTCACGATCACGAAGGCGACGCCGTACTCGGCCTCGTCGCTGATCGTGACCATCGCGCTCAGGCCGTTTTCGAGCATGAAGTCGGACAGCGCGCCCGAAAACGACAACTCGGGCTTGCCGCTGTCGCGGTTGAGCATCTGCGCCGCCGGCCATGTCATCGGCGTCGTCAGGCCCAGCCCGATCGCCTTCGAGAACGCCTCCTTCGCCGCGAAGCGCGTGGCCAGGTAGCGCGTGCCGCGCACCGCGTTGGCCGCGCGCCGCGCCTGGAACTGCGCCATCTCGAGCGGGCCGAGGATTTTTTCGGCGAAGCGCTCGCCGTGGCGCGCCAGCGCCGCCTCGATCCGCGAAATCTGGACGATGTCGGTGCCGATCCCGTAGATCATCCCGGCCGCCCCCGCATCGTGCCAAGCCGCGCCGCCACCATGATCGCCTTGATCTCGCGCACCGCGTTCTCCCAGCCCGCGAACACGGCGTGCGCGACGATCGCGTGCCCGATGTTGAGCTCGCCGATGTCGGCGATCGCGGCGATCGCCTGCACGTTGCTGTAGTGCAGGCCGTGGCCCGCGTTGACCTTGAGCCCGCGCGCGGCGCCGAAGCGCGCGCCGGCCTCGATGCGCGCCAGCTCGTGCGCCAGCGCGGCGCCCTCGGCCTCGGCGTAGCGCCCCGTGTGCAGTTCGACCACGGGCGCGCCCGCCTCGACCGCCGCGGCGATCTGCGCCTCGTCGGCGTCGATGAACAGGCTCACCCGGATGCCCTCCCGCTGCAACTGCCTGACCGCCGCCTGCACCTGGTCGAAATAGCGCACCACGTCGAGGCCGCCCTCGGTCGTGACCTCCGCGCGCCGCTCGGGCACCAGGCACACGTCCTGCGGCTTGACCATGCAGGCGAAGTCGATCATCTCCCGCGTCACGGCCGCCTCGAGGTTCATGCGCGTCATCAGTTGCGGGCGCAGCTTGATGACGTCGGCGTCCTTGATGTGGCGCCGGTCCTCGCGCAGGTGCAGCGTGATGACGTCGGCGCCGGCCTGCTCGGCCAGCAGCGCGGCGCGCACCGGGTCGGGATAGACGGTGCCGCGCGCGTTGCGCAGCGTCGCCACGTGGTCGATGTTGACGCCCAGGTCGATGACCGGGCCGTTCGGGTGCAGGAAGCTCATGGTGGTTTTTTTCTGGAGTTTACAATTGCATCAGGTCGATCAGGATCTGGCGCGTGTTGAGCGGCGCGCCGTTGAGGTGGTGCGCCAGCAGGAAGCGCATCAGCTGTTTGCTTTGCGCCTGCGTGGCGGGGTCGGCGTAATCATCGCGCTCCATGTCGAGCAGGGTCTTGCCGGCCACCGCGGGCCAGCCGTCGCCGGCGCGCGCCGGACGCGGTCCGCGCTCGGGGTCGACCACGTATTGCTCCTCGGCGCGCACCGGTGCGCGCGTGCCGGTGCAGCGCGTGAAGTCGGCCG
This sequence comes from Pseudomonadota bacterium, assembly GCA_040384885.1. GTDB lineage: Bacteria > Pseudomonadota > Gammaproteobacteria > Burkholderiales > Burkholderiaceae_D > Telluria_A. The sequence continues at coordinate 4,496 of JAZKIN010000122.1, forward strand.
CCACGCCGGTCTCGCGCAGCAGCGCGCGCTCGAACTTGCGCAGCACGATCGGGGCCGGCTCGTCATGCGCGAGCTCGTTGAGGGTGGCCACGTAATGGTCGAACAGCACCGGGTGCGGGTCGTCGCGCGCGATCAGCTTGACCAGCAGTTCGTTGAGGTAGAAGCCGCACAGCAGCGCGGTGCGCTCGAGCGGCAGCATGCCGCCGACCCACTCGGCGTCGATCAGGGTGCGCAATTCGGACTTGCCGCTCCACGAGGCCGACAGCGGCTGGAAGGTCTGCAGCACGCCGCGCAGCTTCGAGAACGGCCGCTTGGCGCCCTTGGCGACGAGCCCCACGCGGCCGTGGTCGCGCGTGAACATGTCGACCACGAGGCTGGTCTCCTTGTACGGATAGCTGTGCAGGACGAATCCGGGCTGGCCCGTGATGCGGTGTTCGCGCAACGGCGTGCGGCCGCGCCTCGCCGCCGCGGGCGCGCCCGGGGCGCTGCTGGCCGGTTCGGCGTCGACGGTAGCCATGTCGGTCGGTCCGGCGCGGCCTTACTCGTAGCCGTAGGCGCGCAGGCCCGCTTCGTTGTCGGCCCAGCCCGATTTGACCTTGATCCAGATCTCGAGGTAGACCGGGCCGCCGAACAGTTTTTCCATGTCGAGCCTGGCCTGGGTCGAGATCTCCTTGAGGCGCGCGCCCTTGTTGCCGATGACCATGGACTTGTGCGTGTCGCGTTCGACCAGGATGGCGGCGAAGATGCGGCGCAGCGCGCCCTCCTGCTCGAACTGCTCGATGATCACGGTGCTCGTGTAGGGCAGCTCGTCGCCGACCAGCCGGAACACCTTTTCGCGCACGATCTCGGCGGCCAGGAATTTCTCGCTGCGGTCGGTGATGTCGTCGGGCCCGAACACGGGCGCGTTCTCGGGCAGGAAGCGCTTGATCTCGCCTTGCAGCGCGTCGACCTGGAAGCGCAGCTTGGCCGACACCGGCACGATCGCGGCGAAGTTGTGCTTGGCGGCGATCTGCTGCGCGAACGGCATCAGGCTCGCCTTGTCCTTGACCCGGTCCGACTTGTTGATCACCAAAATGACCGGCACGTCCGACGGCAGCAACTCGATCACCTGCTGGTCGGCTGGGCCGAAGGTGCCCGCCTCGCACAGGTACAGGATCACGTCGGCCGAGATCAGGGTGTTGGTCACCGTCTTGTTGAGCGTTTTATTGAGCGCGTTCGCGTGGCGCGTCTGGAAGCCCGGCGTGTCGACGTAGATGAACTGGGCGTCGTCGAGCGTCTGGATGCCCGTGATCCGGTGGCGCGTGGTCTGCGCCTTGCGCGAGGTGATGCTGACCTTTGCGCCGACGAGCACGTTCATCAGGGTCGACTTGCCCACGTTCGGGCGGCCGACGATGGCGATGTAGCCGCAACGGAAATTGTCTGGGATGCTGGTGGGGTTCATGCTGACGTCGATTCTGATGGCTTGTGTGGAGGGGGCGTGGCGTCGGCGCCGGATTCGGACGCGGCGTCGCTCTGGATGGTGGCGATGCCGGCCAGCTTGAGCTGGGCCGCGCGCGGCTTGGCCTTGCGCGCCGCGGCCGGGCTTTTGAGCAGGGCCTGCTCGGCGACCTCGAGCGCGAGCTTGGCGGCGGCCTGCTCGCCGGCGCGCCGGCTGCCGCCGCGGCCGTAGACCTGGATCGACAGCTTCGGCACCAGGCATTCGATCTCGAACTCCTGGCTGTGGGCGGCGCCGTGGGTGGCCACCACGTTGTAGGTCGGCAGCGGGATTTTTTTGCTTTGCAAAAACTCCTGCAGCAGCGTCTTGGCGTCCTTGCCCAGCGTGCGCGGGTCGACCGAGTCGAGGATCGGGATGTAGAAGGCGCGGATGGCGTCGCGCGCGGCGTCGAAGCCGGCGTCGAGGAAGATCGCGCCGAGCAAGGCCTCGAGCGTGTCGGCCAGGATCGACGGGCGCCGGAAGCCGCCCGATTTGAGTTCGCCCTCGCCGAGCCGCAGGAACTGCGACAGCTCGAGCCTCTGGGCGATCTCGTAGAGCGACTGCTGCTTGACGAGGTTGGCGCGCAGGCGCGACAGGTCGCCCTCGTCGATCGCGCCGAAGCGTTCGTACAGGATCGAGGCGACCACACAGTTGAGGATCGAATCGCCGAGGAACTCGAGGCGCTCGTTATGCACACTGCTATGGCTACGGTGGGTCAGGGCTTGCTGCAGCAGGCCGGCATCCTGGAACGTGTACCCTAGGCGCGTTTGCAATAACTGTAGATTCATCGTGGTGGCGTTCTCAATCCCTCGTTACTTGGGTGCGGCCGGCCCGGCCGCGCCGCCGCTGGCCTGCGCGCGCGGGTCGGTCGAGCCGAAGTAGTCGATCACCAGGCTCACGTTGCCGAACAGCGGGATCGTCTTCGAGTACGCGACGGTGATCTCGTCCTCGCCCGTGGACTTGCTGAAGATCAGGTCCTTTTCGGTGATCGAGGTGATGTCGTTGATCTGGGCGGTCTTGCCGAACGAACCGCGCATCGCGGCCTGGGTGTCGCCGGCGGCCTTGGCCACCTTGATGCCGTCGAGGATCGCACGGTATTCGGAATAGGTCGGGACCACCTTCATCCCGAGCACGCCGACGGCCGCGAGCACGCCGAGCACGAACATGACGCCGATGAAAGAGGCGCCGCCCTGCTGCTTCAACTGCCGATTTGATCCGACCATTTGCTGCTCCTTGTGACTGTGACTAATGAATGGCGCCAATGCGTTTCATCGGGTTATCGAGGTTCATCCACACCAGGAACGCCTTGCCGACGATGTTCTTATTGGGGACGAAACCCCAGTACCGGCTGTCGGCGCTGTTGTCGCGGTTGTCGCCCATCATAAAGTAATTGCCCTCAGGTACGATACAAGTAATTTTCTCGACCGTGTAGGTGCATGCCTCGTGCTGGGGGAAGGACTGGTCGACCAGCGGCAGGTTCAGCGACGGCGACATCTCGTCGTTGAGGATGCGGTGGGCGACCCCGCCCAGGTCTTCGGTGAACTGCTTGTGGTACACCGGCTTGTCGTCGTCGAGGTAGTCTTCCATCGGCGTGTACGCCAATTCCTTGCCGTTGACCGTCAAGCGCTTGTTTTCATAGGTGATTTTATCACCGGGGATGCCGACCACGCGCTTGATGTAATCCTGCGACATGTCTTTTGGATACTTGAACACCATGACGTCGCCGCGTTGCGGGTCGTTGACGTCGATGATCTTCTTGTTGATGATCGGCAGGCGCACGCCGTAGGTGAACTTGTTCACGAGGATCAGGTCGCCCACGAGCAGGGTCGGCACCATCGACGAGGTCGGGATCTTGAACGGCTCGTACAGGAACGAGCGCAGCACGAACACGAGCGCGATGACGGGGAAGAAACTGCCCGAATACTCGATCCAGGTCGGCTGGCGCAGCAGCGCCGCCTCGATCGCGTGGCGGCTCACATTGTCGGACTCGATGCCCTCGGACGCGTTCTTGGCGTTGCGCGCGTCGAACGCGGCGAGCGCCTTGTCGGCCGTGGCGCGGCGCTGCTTTGCGAGCACGAAGATGTCGAGGAAATAGATGATCCCCGTCAGCACCATCGCGACGAACAGGATCAGGGCGAAATTTCCTAAAATAAACTGCAGATTCATTTCTCGTCCACTTGTAAGATTGCCAGGAATGCTTCTTGGGGGATTTCGACCGAGCCCACCTGTTTCATGCGCTTTTTACCGGCTTTCTGCTTCTCGAGCAGCTTCTTCTTGCGGCTGATGTCGCCGCCGTAGCACTTGGCCAGCACGTTCTTGCGCAGCGCCTTGACGTTCTCGCGCGAGATCACGTTGGTGCCGATCGCGGCCTGGATCGCGACGTCGAACATCTGGCGCGGGATCAGTTCGCGCATCTTGGCCGCCACGGCGCGGCCGCGGTAGGCGCTGTTGGCGCGGTGCACGATGATCGCGAGCGCGTCGACCTTTTCGCTGTTGATCAGCATGTCGACCTTGACCACGTCGGCCGCCCGGTACTCCTTGAACTCGTAATCCATCGAGGCGTAGCCGCGCGAGGTCGACTTGAGCTTGTCGAAGAAGTCGAGCACGATCTCGGCCATCGGCATTTCGTAGATCAGCTTGACCTGGCGCCCGTGGTAGCTCATGTCCATCTGCACCCCGCGCTTGCCGATGCACAGGGTGATGACCGAGCCCACGTATTCCTGCGGCATGTACAGGTTGACCGTCACGATCGGCTCGCGCACCTCCTCGATGCGGGTCGGCTCGGGCATCTTGGACGGGTTGTCGACCTTGAGCATGCTGCCGTCGCGCATCAAGACCTCGTAGACGACCGTCGGCGCGGTCGTGATCAGGTCCATGTCGAATTCGCGTTCGAGCCGTTCCTGCACGATCTCCATGTGCAACAGGCCGAGGAAGCCGCAGCGGAAGCCGAAGCCGAGCGCCTGCGACACCTCGGGCTCGTACATCAGGGCCGCGTCGTTGAGCTTGAGTTTTTCGAGCGAGTCGCGCAGCGCGTCGTACTGGTTGGCCTCGACCGGGAACAGGCCGGCGAACACCTGCGGCTGCACCTCCTTGAAACCGGGCAGCGGCGCGGCGGCCGGCCTGGCCGTGTGGGTCACGGTGTCGCCGACCTTGGCCGCCTTGAGCTCCTTGATGCCGGCGATGACGAAGCCGACCTGGCCGGCCGAGATCGCCGGCAGCGACTGCGATTTCGGGCTGAACACGCCCACGCTCTCGACCAGTTGCTGCGAGCCCGAGGCCATCAGCAGGATTTTTTCCTTCGGCTTGAGGGTGCCGTTCATCACGCGCACGAGCATGACCACGCCGACATAGTTGTCGAACCAGGAGTCGACGATCAGCGCCTGCAGCGGCGCCTCCGGGTCGCCCTTGGGCGCCGGCACGCGCGCGATCAGCGACTCGAGCACGTCCTCGACCCCGAGGCCCGACTTGGCCGAACACTTGACGGCGTCGGTCGCGTCGATCCCGATCACGTCCTCGATCTCGGCGATCGCGTTGGCCGGGTCGGCGTGCGGCAGGTCGATCTTATTGAGCACCGGGACCACCTCGACGCCGAGCTCGAGCGCGGTGTAGCAGTTGGCCACGGTTTGCGCCTCGACGCCCTGGGATGCGTCGACCACGAGCAGCGCGCCCTCGCAGGCCGACAGCGAGCGCGACACCTCGTAGCTGAAGTCGACGTGGCCGGGGGTGTCGATCAGGTTCAGGTTGTAGACCACGCCGTCGCGCGCCTTGTAGTGCAGCGCGGCGGTCTGGGCCTTGATGGTGATGCCGCGCTCGCGCTCGAGGTCCATCGAATCGAGCACCTGCGCCTCCATGTCGCGGTCGGACAGGCCGCCGCAGATCTGGATGATGCGGTCGGCCAGCGTCGATTTGCCGTGGTCGATGTGGGCGATGATGGAGAAATTACGTATGTTGTTCATTGACACAATAAAAACCAATATGGAAGGACGACATTTCGGGGCGGACTCGGGCGGCTGTGGATGCCGGCACAATATGAAAAAAGCGCTCCGAGTGGGGGCATGGCATATCCCCAGGCGAGCGCCTAATCTAAGCGAGACAAACTGATGGTGAGACCAGAAGCTTTTCCGACCTTGGCATTTTACCGGATTTCAGGGGGGAAAGCCCGGTTAATGCGGTTTTGGCGCGCGGGAAGGCCCGTTTCGGGGCGCCGGATGCCAGTATGTTGTATTTATAACAATCTAGTTTCCGCGCCCGCAGCGGCAAGGTAGCGCTCGACCGCCGGCTTATCGAGGAAATAATGGCACAGGGAATCGGCCGCGAGCGCGCCGAACAGCACCGGCACCAGCTCGTCGAAGCGCGCCACGAGCGCCTCGTCGGCGTCGACGTCGACCACGTCGACCGTGAAGCGCAGGGTCTCGGTCTGCATCGCGTTGAGCGCGACGAGCATGTCCTCGCATAAATGGCAGTAGCTGCGGGAGTAAAGGGTGAAGTGCATGGGGGCCTGCTTGCAAAAGTGGTCGTGTTACGTCATTGTACGTGCTGCCGCGGCGGGCGGTCGAGGCGCGCGGACGATCGGCCGCGCGTGGCAGCGGCGCGCCCTCCCGCCGGGGCCGCTACGCCGTCGCGGAAAAGCCAGCGCGCAGCGGTCGCGGGACGATCGCGTTGACCCGATGCGGCGCGGCCAGTGCCCGATTGAAGCGACCTGAATGACAAGGGATACCCGTTGGCCATGAAAGAAATCTATATCAGCACCGACGTCGAGACGGACGGCCCGATTCCGGGCCCGCATTCGATGCTCAGTTTCGGTTCGGCCGCCTACACCGCCGACAAGCAACTCGTGTCGACCTTCTCGGCGAACCTTGAAACGCTGCCGGGGGCGCAGGCGCACCCGCGCACCGCCGCCTGGTGGTCGACGCAGCCCGAAGCGTGGGCGGCTTGCCGCACGGATGTCGAAGATCCGCAGCTGGCCATGGCCCGCTACGTGGCATGGCTCAAGGGGCTCGATGGAAAGCCCGTGTTCGTCGCGTATCCGGCCGGCTTCGATTTTCTGTTTGTTTACTGGTACCTGATCCGCTTCACCGGCGACAGTCCGTTCAGCCATTCGGCGCTCGACATCAAGACCTTTGCGATGGCCGTGCTCAAGACCGATTACCGCGCGAGCACCAAGCGCAATATGCCCAGGCAGTGGTTCGATCCGGGGCCGCACACGCACATCGCGCTCGACGACGCGATCGAACAGGGGGCGCTTTTTTGCAATATGCTGAAACAAAACCGCGCTTGATTGCCCGGCCCGGCCCCCGCCCTACTGACGCGGCCGGATCACGACGTACTGGGTCGCCTGGCCGCGCCGCACGAGCAGGGCCACGTTCTTTTTCGGGTCGAGCTTCGCGACCATCGCGTTGAACTGGCGCACGTCGCGCACCTCGGCATTGTTGATCTGCAAAATCAGGTCGCCAGGGCGCACGCCGGCGCGCGCCGCGGCCGCGTCGCTGGCCTCGACCAACACGCCCGCGTCGAGCTTGAGCTCGCGCCGCTGGGCCGCGCCGAGGTCGGCCACCTGCAGCCCCAGCGCGTTGACGGCCGGCTCCGCCTTCGGCCGCTGCACGGCGGGCTTGGCGGCCGTCTTGTCGCCGACCGCCTCGACGATCGTGACGTTGAAATCCTGCTGCGCGCCCTTGCGCCAGACCGTGACCGTGGCGCGGCTGCCGACGGCGGTCGAGCCGACCAGGCGCGGCAGGTCGGAGGCGCGCTCGATCGCGGCGCCGTTGAACTTGAGGATGATGTCGCCGACCCGGATCCCGGCCCGGTCGGCCGGCCCGCCCGGCTCGACCATCGAGACCTCGACCCCGCGCGCCTTGCCGAGCCCGAGCGACTCGGCGACCTCCTTGCCGACTTCGCCGATCTGGACCCCGAGCCGGCCGCGCGTGACCTTGCCCGTCTTTTTGATCTGGTCGGCCACGCGCATGACCTCGTCGATCGGGACCGCGAACGAGATGCCGTTGTAGGCGCCCGACATGGTCGCGATCTGGGAATTGATGCCGATCACCTCGCCGCGCATATTGATCAAAGGCCCGCCCGAGTTGCCCGGGTTGACCGCGACGTCGCTTTGGATCAGGGGCAGGTATTCGCCCGTGTCGCGCGCCTTGGCCGAGATGATGCCGGCCGTAACGGTGTTGTTGAGGTTGAACGGCGAGCCGATCGCGATGACCCATTCGCCGACCCGGATCTTGTTCGGGTCGCCCATCGCGAGGTAGGGCAGGCCGACCGCGTCGACCTTGAGCAGGGCGACGTCGGAGCGCTCGTCGGTGCCGAGCACCTTGGCCTTGTAGTCGCGCTTGTCGGTCAGCGTGACGAGCACCTCGTCGGCGCCCTCGACAACGTGGGCGTTGGTGAGCACGTAGCCGTCGCGCGAGATGATGAAGCCCGAGCCGACGCCGCGCTGGACGCGCTCCTCTTGCGGCCCGCGGCGCAGTTGCGGCCCCTGCTGTCCGGGCGCGCCGCCGCCGAAGAAGCGGCGCAGGAACTCCTGCATCATTTCTTCCTCGGTGCCGCCGCCCTGCCCCGCACGGACCCGTTCGGTGGTGCGGATGTCGACCACGGCCGGCCCGACCTTGTCGATCAGGTTCGTAAAGTCGGGCAAGCCCGTCACCAGCGGAGGCGTCACGGCCTGGGCGGCGAGCGCGGCCGGCGCGGCGCAGGCGGCCGCGCACAGCACGGCGATAAAGGCAAAACGGATACCTGTTGCGACTGTCATTGGGAAGCTCCCGGATTCGGTCAAGAGGGTGTTCGATGGGATTGATTGCCGGTGTTCATAATTAAATGAAAAGCCCAAACAGCGTGATGATAGGGGAAAAAGCGGCGGGCCGGCGCGCGCTGTGGCGGCGATCGCCGGTGTCGGAAAACGGCGGGCGCGGCCCGCGCAGCGCTCAACTGGTACGCCTTATGCGCACCGTTTTGCGATGGAAGGCGCGCACCGCCGCCATGCGCCAAGGCTCCGACCCGCGGGGGGGGGGGGCCGCAACGGCGCCGCCCGCCTGCGGCAAGCGGGAAACAGTGTCTTGGGTAAGATGGCGCTGTGCGGCGCGCCGGCAACGGCATGCCGCGGCGCCGGCGGGCGCCCGTGGGGCGCCCGCGCCGGCGCGTCAGGAGAGGCTGGCGACGGCGGGCTTGGGGACGGCGTCGGCGATGGCCGGAGCGACGGTCGAGGTGGGCGTGCGGCGCGCGTGCGTGGCCTCTTGCGCAAGCCGCTCGGACAGCCTGGCCGCGAAGGCGTCGGACAGTTCGGGCGTCGCCTGCGCGCGCAGCACGTCGCCGATCCGGTGGTAGGTGTTCCAGGTCTGGTGGCCGTCGCCGGCGTCGAGCGTCGCAAAGGCGAGTTCGACGTCGGCGTCCGGCAGCTCGCCGTCGCTCAGCGCGGATATGTGTTCGCGGATTTTTTTGTTGGTTTCCATCAATGTTTCCATCACAGTCGGTGTGGTGCTCAAAAGTTAACACACGGTTCGATCTTCGCTACTTCTATCGTCGCTTGTCAACCGGAAAATCGAGCAGTGGCCTCAATTTTTCGGCGATGACTTCGCGTGCCCGGAAGATACGGCTGCGCACTGTACCAATTGGGCACGCCATGACTTCGGAAATTTCTTCGTAGCTCAATCCTTCAATCTCGCGCAGGACGATCGCGGTCCGCAGTTCGAGCGGCAGCGCCTCCATCGCGGCATTGACTGTGAATGCGATCTGCTTGCTGGCCAGAACCGACTCCGGCGTGTTTATGTCGCGCAAGCTATCCGCATCGTCAAACCCTTCGGCGCGCTCTGCATCGGCCTCGGTCGAGGTCGGGGCACGCCTGCCCTGTGTGACGAGAAAATTCTTTGCTGTGTTGATTCCTATGCGATACAACCACGTGTAAAAAGCGGAGTCGCCCCGAAAATGGCGCAGCGCCCTGTATGCCTTGATGAAAGTTTCTTGAACAACATCTTCCGCCTCGGCGGGATCGTGGACGAGCCGCGACACGAGGCGCATCAACCTGCGCTGGTACTTGCCCACCAATAGGTCGAACGCCTTCCGTTCGCCGGCCTGGACGCGCTCAACCAGCAACTGATCACACTCGCGTTCTGTCGTCACTGCCGATGCCCCCGTGGCTGCGGCGTGCTTGCATCTCTGTATATAAGAGTTGGCACGCTGCAATAAGTTCAAAGTATTTTTTTGGTCCCGAAAAGCACGTTTTTTTGCCCGCCGACCGCGCGGATCGCCACCGCCAGCGCCCGGAATTGCCCCGGCGCCAAACTGCTTGGGAACACCACCAGTGCCGTCACGCGCCCGGCCTCGTCGCCCAGCAACAGCAACAATGCCGACGGCCACAAACTGGTGCCGGGCATGATGCGGACCGTGCTGCCCGCTGCGCCGCCCTCGTCGCCGCCCTCGTTGCCATACGCCGCGGCGGGCGGCGCCTGCCGCGCGCCGATATTCTGTTGTACCGTCAAGCGAATCTGGCCAAGTCCAGATACATCAATCTGGTGCGTGGTTGTATTGCGGCGCAGCAGGCACAGGCAGGCGGCGCCCGCGGCGAGGCAACAGGCGCCGACCAGCAGCGGCGCGCGCACACCCGGCACGAGGCCGCCCGCGAGCGCCGCCGCGGCCGTGAGCTTGGCGAGCGCGAACGCGAACAAGGCCGCGCGCAATGGATGCGACGGCCCGATGACGGCAGACACCGCGATAGACATGATGGACCAGGGCTTGGGGGTTTGCTGCGGGCGCGCCGGCCGGGATGGCCGGGCAAAACAGGGGTGGCGCACTACGCGCCGGCGTCCCCATCGGCGCCCATCCTTTAAGACAAGGACGGGCGCCGGAGGTTCAAGCTTGCTTGCGGCTTTTTTATGACCGCGAGGATCAGGCCTTGCCGAACACGAGCGTGCCGTTGGTACCGCCAAAACCGAACGAGTTCTTGACCGCGACATCGATGGTCATTTCACGCGCCGTGTTGGCGCAGAAATCGAGGTCGCAGGCAGGGTCCTGGTTGAACAGGTTGATCGTCGGTGGCGATATCTGGTGGTGCATGGCGAGCACCGTGAACACCGCCTCGAGCCCGCCCGCGCCGCCGAGCAGGTGCCCGGTCATCGACTTGGTCGAGTTGACCACGAGTTTGCCCGCATGCGCACCGAAGGTCTTCTTGATGCCCTGCACCTCGGCCAGGTCGCCCAGCGGGGTCGAGGTGCCGTGCGCGTTGACATAGTTGACCTGGTCGGGGTTGACGCCCGCGTTGGCCATCGCCGAGACCATGCAACGGCTGGCGCCGCTGCCGTCTTCGACCGGCGAGGTCATGTGGTAGGCGTCGGCGCTCATGCCGAAGCCGAGCAGCTCCGCATAAATGCGCGCGCCGCGCGCCTTGGCGTGCTCGTACTCTTCGAGCACCATCACGCCGGCGCCCTCGCCGAGCACGAAGCCGTCGCGGTCGCGGTCCCAGGGACGCGAGGCCGTGGCCGGATCGTCGTTGCGCGAGGACAGCGCGCGGGCCGAGGCGAAACCGCCGAGGCCGAGCGGCGAGATGGTCGCTTCGGCACCGCCGGCGATCATCACGTCGGCGTCGCCGTACTCGATCAGGCGCCCCGCGGCGCCGATGCTGTGCAGGCCGGTCGTGCAGGCGGTGACGATGGCCAGGTTCGGGCCCCTCAGTCCATACTTGATCGACAGGTTGCCCGAGATCATGTTGATGATCGAGGCCGGCACGAAGAACGGCGAGATGCGGCGCGGGCCGCGCTTGGTGTAGTCTTCTTTGGTTTCTTCGATCAGCGGCAAGCCGCCGATGCCCGAACCGATGATCACGCCGATGCGGTCGGCGTTTTCTTCGGTGACCTCGAGGCCGCTGTCCTGCAGCGCCTGGATGCCGGCGGCCATGCCGAAATGGATGAAGGTATCCATGTGGCGGGCGTCTTTGGCGGGGATGTAATCCTCGATATTGAAGCCCTTGACCTCGCCCGCGAAGTGGGTCGAGAAAGGCGAAGCGTCAAACTTGGTGATGGCGGCGATGCCGGACTTGCCAGCCAGCGCCGCGCTCCACGTTTCGGCAACGGTGTTGCCAATCGGTGAGACGCAGCCCAGACCGGTAATGACGACACGACGGTTTCGTGAACGGCTCAAGCGATTCTCCCAGATTTAAATCAGACGCTCTTAGGCCTTGACGTGCGCGGTCGCGTAGTCGATGGCTTGCTTGACGGTCGTGATTTTCTCGGCTTGCTCGTCGGGGATTTCCATTTCGAATTCATCTTCCAGCGCCATCACGAGTTCGACGGTGTCGAGCGAATCTGCGCCGAGGTCGTCAACGAACGAGGATTCAATCTTGATGTCTACCTCGGCGACGCCCAGTTGCTCAGCGACGATTTTCTTAACGCGTTGTTCGATATCCGACATGTTATGGCTCCAATGTGTGTGTTACGGAAAGTGCGCGCATTTTATCAGGTTTGCGCGTTGAAAAACACATTTCGGTGTCTGACGCTAAATCGACCGAATGTAGTGCTAAAAACCAAGAACTCGATGGAACCCCGGTGACATTACCCCGACGCAACAGCGTGCGGGGCGCCGCCGCGCCGCATCAATTCATGTACATGCCGCCATTCACGTGCAAGGTCGTGCCCGTGATGTAGGCAGCCTGCGGCCCGGCCAGGAATGCTACCGCATGTGCGATGTCCTCCGGCGCACCCAAGCGTCCGAGCGGGATTTGGGTCAACAAGGCCGTGTGCTGGTCGGCGCCCAAGCCTTTGGTCATGTCGGTGTCGATGAAACCTGGCGCGACGCAGTTGACGGTGATGTTGCGGCTGCCGATCTCACGCGCGAGCGCTCGGCTCATGCCCGCCACGCCGGCCTTGGCCGCGGCGTAATTCATCTGCCCCGCGTTGCCGGACGAGCCGACCACCGACGTGATGTTGATGATACGCCCTTGTTTGGCTTTCATCATGCCGCGCAGGACCGCGCGCGACAGGCGCCCGACCGCGGTCAGGTTGGTCGCGATGACGTTGTCCCACTCCTCGTCCTTCATGCGCATGGCCAACTGGTCCTGCGTGATGCCGGCGTTGTTGACCAGGATCGACAGCGCGCCGATGTTCTTTTGCACGTCGTCGATCACGGCCGCGCAGGCGGCGGCCTCGGTCACGTTCAGCACCACGCCCTTGCCGCCGAACTCGGCCAGGTATTCGGAGATCGCGGCCGCGCCGCTGTCGGTGGTGGCGGTGCCGACCACCTTGGCGCCCTGGCGTGCGAGTTCGAGCGCGATGGCCTTGCCGATGCCGCGCGAGGCGCCGGTCACGAGTGCGACCTGGTTTTGCAGATTCATGGGGTTCCCTCTATATGTAACGGTGGTTGTGCGCGCACGCTTAGGCGGCGGCCGGCGCGGCCTGCATCGCCGCCAGCACGCGCTCGAGCGCGGCCTGGTCGACCAGCGCGTCGCCGGCGAGCGCCGGGTCGATGCGTTTGGCCATGCCGATCAGCACCTTGCTCGGCGCGCATTCGATGACGCTCGTGACGCCGGCGGCGGCCATGCCCTGCATGGTTTCGACCCAGCGCACGGGACCGGCCGCCTGGCGCACCAGCGCATCCTTGATCTGGCCCGGATCGTTGGCGACGGCGACGTCGACGTTGTTGATGACGTCGATTTTCGGTTCCGAGAACCTGATGCCCGCCATGTAATCGCGCAGGCGGTCCGAGGCCGGCTTTAGCAGCGAGCTGTGGAACGGCGCCGACACGGCCAGCTTCATGGCGCGCTTGGCGCCCCTGGCCTTGGCCAGTTCGCAGGCGCGCTCGACGGCCGCGTTGTGGCCGGCGATCACGATCTGGGTCGGTTCGTTGAAATTGACCGGCTCGACCACGCTGCCCGCTTCGAGCGCGGCGGCCTCGAGGCAGACGGCGCGCACCTCGGCCGCCTGCAGGCCGAGGATCACGGCCATGCCGCCCTGCCCGACCGGCACCGCCTCTTGCATCGCCTGGGCGCGGAAGCGCACCAGCGGCACCGCGTCCTTGAACGCGATCACGCCGGCGGCGACCAGCGCCGAGTACTCGCCAAGGCTGTGGCCGGCGACGACGGACGGCGCGGCGCCGCCGGCCGCGATCCAGGCGCGGTACACGGCCACGGCCGCGGTCAGCATGATCGGCTGGGTGTTGGTGGTCAGGTCCTGCTGCTCCTTCGGGCCTTCGGCGATCAGCTTGCCGAGGTCGAAGCCGAGCGCGTCGGACGCTTCGGCGACGGTTTGGGCGACCACCTCGTTGCCGGCGAAGCCGCCGAGCATGCCGACCGCTTGCGCGCCCTGGCCGGGAAACAGAAAAGCGAATTTACTCATGGCGCTGCACTCCAATGTTCAAGGGGTGTTAAATATTTTCTTGCTAAGCGTGGGGGCGCGGGCGTGGCGACTAGGCTTAACCGCACGCGCGCCGGCGCGTGCCTTGCGCGCTTTACATGCGCGCGAGCACGGCGCCCCAGGTGAAGCCGCCGCCGACCGCTTCCATCATGACCGTGTCGCCGGGCTTGATGCGGCCGTCGCGCATGGCCTGGTCGAACGCGAGCGGGACCGAGGCGGCCGAGGTGTTGCCGTGCTGGTCGACCGTGACGACCATTTTTTCGAACGGCAGGCCGAGCTTTTTGGCGGTGCTCTTCATGATGCGGATGTTGGCCTGGTGCGGGACCAGCCAGTCGACCTGGGCCGGCGTCATGCCGGCCTTGTCGAGCACCTCGTGCGCGACCTGCTCGAGCACGGTGACGGCGAGCTTGAACACGGCCGGGCCGTCCATGTACAAAAAGGCGCTGCCCGAGATCGCGCCCGCGTCGAGGCTGCCGGGAATGCTCAGGATGTCGGCGTGGCGCCCGTCAGCGTGCATCTTGGTGGCCAGGATGCCCGGCTCCTCCGAGGCGGTCAACACCATCGCGCCGGCGCCGTCGCCGAACAGCACGCAGGTGGTGCGGTCCTCGAAATTAAGGATGCGCGAAAACACTTCGGCGCCGATCACGAGCACGTTCTTGTGCGCACCCGACTTGATCAGGCTGTCGGCGACCGAGACCGCGTACACGAAGCCGCTGCAGACGGCCTGCACGTCGAACGCGGCGCTGTTGTTGTGCATGCCGAGCTTGCGCTGGACGATGCAGGCGGTGCTCGGGAAGCTGCCGTGGAAGTCGGGGGTCGAGCTGGCGACGATGACGAGGTCGATGTCGTCGGCCGGGATGCCGGCCATCTCGATCGCCTTTTTGGCGGCCTCGACCGCGAGGTCCGACGACAGCTGCCCGGGCGCGGCGTAGTGGCGCGCGGAGATGCCGCTGCGCGAGACGATCCATTCGTCGGAGGTTTCGATGCCCTTGGCCGCCAGCTGCGCCGTCAGGTCCTCGTTCGTCACGCGCCGGCCCGGCAGGTAGCTGCCGGTGCCGATAATTTTGCTGTACAAGGTCATGGATGCCGTCCTGCTTAGGTTGTCGAGACTGACTCTTCCGGGTCAGGCGTGCGCGGCATCAACTCGGCGATCATCGTCGAAAGCTGCTCCTGCACATTGTATTTGGCCGCGTCGAACGCGCGTTTGATGGCCCACTCGTACGAGTAGGCGTCGGCCCCGCCATGGCTCTTGAACACCAGGCCGCGCAGGCCGAGCAGGCTGGCGCCGTTGTAGCGCGAGGGGTTGAGCCGCTTCGACAGGTTGCCGAGCGCGCCGCGCCCGAACAAGGCGCCGAGGATCGTCAGCGGGTTGCGTTTGAATTCGGTCGTGAGCACGTTTTTGAACATGCGCGCGAGGCCCTCGACGGCCTTGAGCGTTACGTTGCCGACGAAACCGTCGCAGACGACGATGTCGGTGGTGCCCTTGAAAATGTCGTTGCCCTCGACATTGCCGTAGAAATTGAGCACGCCGCGCTCGTGGTCGGCGCGCAGCAGCTTGGCCGTGGCCTTGACCACTTCGTTGCCCTTGATTTCTTCGGTGCCCACATTGAGCAGCCCGATCGTCGGGCGCGCGATGCCTTCCATGGCCGACACCAGCACCGAGCCCATGATGGCGAACTGGTGCAGGTGGTGGGCCTCGCAATCGACGTTCGCGCCAAGGTCGAGCATATAGGTCGGCTTGTCCTTCTGGTTCGGCAAGATGCTGCAAATGGCGGGACGGTCGACCCCGGGCATGGTCTTGAGCACGTAGCGCGAGACGGCCATCAGGGCCGCGGTGTTGCCGGCCGAAACGCAGGCCTTGGCCTTGCCATCCTTGACCAGCTCGATCGCGACGCGCATCGAGGAATCCTTCTTGCGGCGCAAGGCCACTTCGAGCGGATCGTCCATCGTCACCACTTCGCTCGCATGCACGACGGACAGGCGCGGATTGGCTTCGGCGCCGAGTTTTTTGAGTTCTGCACGCAGCTCGTCTTCGAGGCCGACGAGGATCAGTTCGGCTTCGGGCTGCGTTTGGAGGAATTTGATTGCTGCAGGAATGGTAACGCCGGGGCCGTGGTCGCCCCCCATGCAGTCGATGGAGATTTTTATTGTCATTTAATGGATTCGTACCGCTCTCGAACTACAGGCGGCAGGATGCGATCTGTGCCAGCGAACGCCTGCCAGACTCAACATGTTTCAAAATGACGCTTGCCGCTTGCAGCCAATAAAGAAAAAGCGGCACCACGCAAAAACTCACGTCGCACCGCTTTCATCTTACTCAAGAATAAGACGTCGATTACTCGTCGTTTTTGGTCTTGAGAACTTTGCGACCACGATAGAAGCCGTTCGGGCTGATGTGGTGACGCAGATGCGTTTCACCCGTTACCGGCTCGATACCGAGTTGCGGCGCGACCAGAAAGTCGTGCGAACGGTGCATGCCGCGCTTGGATGGGGACTTCTTATTCTGCTGAACTGCCATGATGACTCCTAATACATAAGTTCTAAAATTTTAACACAATCGACCGGCAAATAGATGCGAATCGAGTATCCCAGCGGCAAAAATATTTCTTACCGACACGTTAACGCTGTTATTACATTACTACACACTGCCATACTCGACTAACACACGCTTTGACACGTTTTTTACGTACTGCTTGTTCTGTACCGCTTGTTCCGGCCGGCCTACTCGGTGCCGCCCAAATCCTTGAGGCCGGCGAACGGCGACGGCTTGCTGCCCTTGAGCGAGTCCAACAACTTGTTGTCGGGACAGGTCTCGTGCTTCGGCGACTGCGGCAATGCCAGCAGGGATTCGTCTTCGATCAGGTCGCGGATGTCGGTGTTGCGGCTGCCGACGATCGTGTCGATGCTCTCGTCGTCGAGCAAAGCCTCGATCTCGTCGGCCTGCTCGTCGTCCTTGCCGAGCATGAGCACGGTGGAAGAATCGATCTCGTAGGCGAACGGGGCCAGGCAACGCTGACACATCAAATGCACGGTGCCCGCGACCGACAAGGTCATGGACGGATACCCGTGCTTGCTCGTGCCGCCTGCGACAGACCAGGAGATCTGGCCCGACTGGTCGGCACAATCCTTGTTTAACCGGCTCATTTCAGCGACAGGTGTGACACCCTCGCGATGGCCGTTGCTTCGACAGAACTCAAAAGCGTCGATGACAAAAGCGCTCATTTGCAGAAATTTTCCCCGGAAAACCTGCGATAATAACAGGCTTGTCCCCGCTCAGTCAAAGACTTAACGCATTTTTTTAGCCCGGGCAAACAGCCCTGTGGCCCGGGACGGGCAAACGATCGGATTACCTTGATGGGCCGGTCGATATATCAGACTTACTTATAAATAGCCGCGCCACAGACCATATGATACCAACTTCGCCCCCGCCGCGCCTGATTCTCGCATCGAGTTCGCCCTACCGGCGCGAGTTGCTCGAACGGCTGCGCCTGCCGTTCGAGGTCGTCGCGCCCGACATCGACGAGACCGCCCTGCCGGGCGAAATGCCAGAGACCACGGCGCTGCGCCTCGCGCGCGCCAAAGCCGGCGCGGTCGCCGCGCTCGCGCCCGGCAGCCTCGTGATCGGGTCCGACCAGGTCGCCACGCTCGACGGTGAGCAGATCGGCAAGCCGGGCGACCATGCGAACGCGCTGGCCCAGCTGCAAAAGATGCGCGGGCGGCGCGTCGTGTTCCACACCGCCTTGTGCCTGTGGGACGGACGCGGGCCGTCGCTGACCGGCGCGGCCCAGCTCGAGAACGTGCAAACCTTCGTCACCGTCCGCGACCTGCCCGATGCCGAGCTCGACGCCTACCTGCGCATCGAACAGCCCTACGACTGCGCCGGCAGCGCCAAGAACGAGGGCCTCGGCATCGCGATTTTGGAGCGCATCGACAGCGACGACCCGACCGCGCTGACGGGCCTGCCGCTGATCGCGCTGACCGGCATGCTGCGGCGCGCGGGCGTGCGTTTTTTCGGCGCGTAAGCTCGCCGACCACCACATCGTCCTCGCGCATGCGGCGGCGCATGCCCCGCCCCCATAGAACGCCGGCGCTGAGCAACTGTTCTATGGGGGTGGCGCATGCGCCACCGCCTGCGCGAGGACGATGTGGTTGGCGAGTCGACGCGACTACTTACTTCACCTTTCACACCAACCCAACTATGCCCGGCACCCTCTACCTGATCCCCAACACGCTCGGCACCACCGAAGCGGCCCCCGACGCCCTGTCCCACATCATCCCCGATCTCGTGCAGGCCCAGACCGCGAAGCTCGACTACTTCGTGGCCGAGAACGCCAAGACCGCGCGCGCCTTCCTCAAGCTGATCGCGGTGCGCCACCCGCTCGCCAGGCCGCTGCAGGAAATCGAGATCGCCGAACTGAACGTGAACACCCCGCCCCAGGCGCTGGCCGCCCTGCTCGCCCCGCTGCTGGCCGGGCGCGACGCCGGCCTCGTGTCGGAGGCCGGGGTCCCGGCCGTGGCCGACCCCGGCGCCGACCTGGTCCGGCTGGCGCACCAGCACGGCGTGACCGTGCGCCCGCTGGTGGGGCCGTCGTCGCTGCTGCTGGCCGTCATGGCCAGCGGGCTCAACGGGCAAAGCTTCGCCTTCAACGGCTACCTGCCGACCGACGCCGCCCTGCGCGCCAAGCGCATCAAGGAGCTCGAGCAGCGCTCGCGCGCCGAGAAGCAGACCCAGTTGCTGATCGAAACGCCGTACCGCAACGGCGCCATGCTCGAGGCGCTCGCAAGCCAGTGCCAGCCGGGCACGCTGATCTGCGTCGCGACCGACCTGAGCTTGCCGAGCGAATCGGTGCGCACCTTGAACGGGGGCAAATGGAAGGCGCTGCTGGCGGCCGGCCAGGCGCCCGATTTCCACAAGAAGCCGACCGTCTTCCTGCTGCTGGCGCAATAAGCGGCGCGGCGAGTGCTGCCGGTGCTGCGAGTGCTGCCAGTGCCGCGAGTGCTGCCAGGCCGCTAGTGCAGCTCGTGCGCGAGGTCGCTGACCCACTCGAACGCGGCCAGCTCGATCGCGCGCATCTGCTTGACCGTCATGCCGAGCACGCCGAGGTGCTGGTGCAGTTCGGCGCCGCGGGCGGGGTTTTCGAGCAATTCGACGACCCTGAGCATATGCCCGAAATCACCCTCGCGCGCCAAGAGCGCCGCGCGCACCTCCTCGGCCACGGCGACCGTGTCGAGGATGTCGTGCATCGACATCGAAAACAGCGCGTCCATGAGCGACATGATGCCCACCGTGAAACCGGTGTCGGCGCAGGCGCGCCGGCCCGGGCGCACGTGCTGTGTCATGAGCTCGAGCAGCTTGCCGCGCGTGGTCGCCATCTGCAGCAGCGGTGAATTGAATTCGACCGCGCCGCCGGGCGTGGCGTACAGCAAGATCTGCAGCCAGCGCTGCAACTGGTCGCGTCCCATCAGCATGAGCGCCTGCGACAGCGAGTCGATGCGGGTGCGCGCGCCGGCCGCCGGGGTGTTAACCAGGCGCAGCAGGTTCAGGCTGATGAGCGCGTCGCGCTTGACGCAGATTTCGATCTCCTTGTTGTCGGCGTCGGACCTGAGCAGCTTGAGCAACTGCAGGATGACGAGCTTGGACGGCGCGATCTTTTTGCCGCTCAGCATGACCGGGCGCGCGAAATAATAGCCCTGGAAGTAGTCGAAGCCGAGTTCCATGCACTGCGTGAATTCTTCGATCGTCTCGACTTTTTCGGCCAGCAGCTTGTGCCCGGTGCCCTTGAGCGAGGCGACCAGCCCGACCAGGTCGGCGGGCGCGACGCCCTTGAGGTCGATCTTGACGACGTCGACCAGGCCGATCAACAGGCGCACCTGCTCCGAATCGGCGACCACGTCGTCGAGCGCGAACTTGAAGCCGAGCCCTTTGAGTTCGACCACGCGCGCGATCACGGCGGCCGTCGGCACCACGGTCTCGAGGATTTCGAGGATCACCTTGTCGGTCGGCAGGAAGCGGATGAAGTCGCTCATGAGCACTTCTTCGTCGACATTGACGAAGGCGAACTGGTCGCCGACGACCTGGGCCATGCCGAGCTGGGACGCGTGCGAGATGACGGCCGCGGTCGCCGCTGCGTCGTTGGTGACATCGGCCGCATGCGCGCCGGCGGTGCGGAACAGCAATTCGAATGCAAACAGGTGCTGGTCACGGCCCAGTATGGGCTGGCGCGCGAGGAAGAAATCGTCCGCTACATCGTGCAGTTCGACTGCAGCATCTGCCGTATCGTAAGACAAGGGCCACTCCAGGTGACGAAAACCAGGGCGCGCCGCCGCGCCCACATGGGATAACTATACTCCGCAGCGCACAGTGGTCGAAAAACTATTTAACAGAACAATAGCAAACCTTGCCCTACGGCCTTTTCGAGCCGGGATTGCGCGGTCCCGCGCCGGGTGCGCGCGGGCGCCCCGGACGCGCCGCCTTGTCGGCCGCGGCCGCGCGCGGACCGCCCGGGCGCGCGACCTTGTCGGCGCCGGCGCCCGCCGCCGGACGCGCCCGCGCGGGACGGCCCGGCTTCTCGGCCGCGGCGGCCGCGAGCGCGGCGTCGCGCGCCTGTTTCTCGGCGCCCGGCGTGCCGGCCGGGGCCTGGCCCTTGAGGCGCAGGCTGCCCGTGCCCGACAGCGGACTGGCCGCGCGCGCGCGCCCCACCGGCACCCGGGCGCTGCCGTTGGCGGCCAGGCGCGTGCTGGCCGAGCCGGTCATCTGGGTGCCCTTCTCGATCACGAAGGTCGCGTCGGCGTCCTTGCCCAGGACCTGCACCAG
The DNA here is from genome assembly GCA_040384885.1 of Pseudomonadota bacterium. GTDB lineage: Bacteria > Pseudomonadota > Gammaproteobacteria > Burkholderiales > Burkholderiaceae_D > Telluria_A. Next base: position 25,119 of record JAZKIN010000122.1, read on the forward strand.
GTAGGGCATGATCTGGCGCAGCGTCGGCTCGAGCGTGAACGGCGGGTTGAGGATGAACATGCCGCTGCTGTGCAGGCCGAAGCCGTCGGGGCCGGGCGTGGTCACGGTCAGCGTGACGTTGAGCCATTCCTTGGCCGCCAGGCGCTTGAGCTTGTCGGCGAACACGCGCGACTCCATGCGCTGGAGCAGCGGATACCAGACCGCATAGATGCCCGTCGGGAAGCGCTCGAGCGCGTCCTCGAGCGCGTCGCGCACCTTGCGGTAATCCTGCTTGTCCTCGTACGGCGGGTCGATCAGGACCATCGCGCGGCGCGACGGCGGCGGCAGCAGCGTCTTGAGGCCGTGGAAGCCGTCGCCGCGCTCGATCAGCACGCGCTTGCCGCGCGTGTTCGGGCGCTCGCCCTGGGCCGCGGCGTGGTCGGCGACCTTGCGGAAATTATCGGCCAGCAGCTTGCTGTCGGCGGGATGGAGTTCGAACAGGCGCAGGCGGTCCTGCTCGCGCATGAACTTGTCGGCGCAATACGGCGAACCCGGGTAGTAGCGCATCTTGCCGCTCGGATTGAGCGCCTTGACCAGGTTGACGTAGTCGGCCAGCGGCTTGGGCAGGTCCTTGCGCTCCCACAGCGGGCCGATGCCGGTCTCGTACTCGGCGTTCTTGGACGCGTAGCCGCCGTCGAGCGCGTACACGCCGGCGCCCGAGTGGGTGTCGATATAGGTGTAGGCCGTGTCTTTCTGATTGAGGTATTCGTGCAGCTGGATTTGCACGAAATGCTTCAGGACGTCGGCGTGATTACCCGCGTGAAAGGCGTGGCGGTAGCTCAACATAGCAGGGGATTTCCATAAAAAGGGGTGTCGACGGCGCGCCCGGCCCGTACAAGCGGGATGGCGGAATTAGCGCCATTATCTACCAGAATGGCATCGCGCCCGATATTTTCGGCTGTTTCGGCCCCCGCCCACCGGTGCGGCGGCCGCGCCGGCATCCCTTGCGCGGGCGCCATTTACGAGGCGCAAAAGCAACACCTATTGTGCGAATAGTACGAATCCAATGCCACCGACACCGAAAGAGCGTATAAGAAACATTGGGCGACCCGTATATACCAGGAGAAATTAAATGGAAAATTGCGCGGCACAGGCAGCAAACCATCCACCCGTCATGTTAGCCGCGGCAGATGATCCGGCCGAGCCGCCGCTCTGGGCCGACCTGATCTGCCGCCACCTGATCGACGTCGAATCGACGGCGCAGGGCGACACCGCGGTGCGCTTCCAGAGTTCGATCCACCAGCGCCGCATCGGCAACGTCGACATCGCCCACATCGAGGCCCATGGCCAGTGCGTGATCCGGACCAAGGCCGTCGTCGCCAGCGACCACCGCGAGCATTACCTGCTCAGCATCCAGCGCAGCGGCACCGGGGTGCTGCGCCAGGACGGGCGCGAGGCGCTGCTGCACACGGGCGAAATGGCGTTTTGCAGCAGCAGGCGCAGCTACGAGCTCGCGTTCGATGCCTCGTTCGCGCAGACCGTGATTATTTTTCCGGCCGACGTGATCTGCGCGATCCGCCCCGGCGTCGACGCGCTGATCGGCGTCACGCTCGACGTCGCCAATCCGCTGCTGCGCGTGTTGCGCGACACCGCCGACCGCTTCTTCGAGACCGCGTTCGAGCGCCGCGGCGCGGTCAGCAAAGACTTCGCGGCCGAAAAGCTGTGCCACCTGTTCGCCGCCGCGCTGGCCGAAACGGGTTTCGCGATGGTCGCGCACCCGATGGCTTCGCAGATGCTGCTGGCCCAGCGCTGAGGGCGCCGCCCGGCGCCAGCGTCGTCGCCGTCGCCGTCAGGCGACCTTCTTCTCGTCGAAGAATTGCGCGTTCGCGGTCGCGCCGTGCAAGGCCGTGGTCGCGCTTTGATGTTGCCCGATGGTCTCGGCGACCGCGTCGAAGTAGCCGGTGCCCACCTCGCGCTGGTGCTTGACGGCCGTGAAACCCTTGTCGGCGGCGCCGAATTCGGCCTCCTGCAGTTCGACGAAGGCCGTCATCTGGCGCCGCGCGTAGCCGTGGGCCAGCTTGAACATGCTGTAATTGAGCGCATGGAAACCGGCCAGCGTCACGAACTGGAACTTATATCCCATCGCGCCGAGCTCCTTCTGGAACTTGGCGATCGTCGCGTCGTCAAGGTTCTTTTTCCAGTTGAACGAGGGCGAGCAGTTATAGGCGAGCATCTTGCCGGGGAAATCAAGGTGCACGGCCTCGGCGAAGCGCTTGGCGGACGCGAGGTCGGGCTTGCCCGTTTCGCACCAGAGCAGGTCGGCGTACGGGGCGTAGGCGAGCGCGCGCGCGAGCGCCTGTTCGATGCCGGGCCGGGTTTTATAGTAGCCTTCGACGGTGCGCTCGCCGGTGCAGAACGGCGCGTCGTTGGGGTCGATGTCGGAGCTCAGCAAGGCGGCCGCCTCGGCGTCGGTGCGCGCGATCACGAGTGTCGAGGTGCCCATGACGTCGGCTGCGAGGCGCGCGGCGGTCAATTTTTCGACCGCTTCGCGGGTCGGCACGAGCACCTTGCCGCCCATCTGGCCGCATTTTTTGGCCGACGCGAGCTGGTCCTCGAAGTGGACCCCGGCCGCGCCGGCGTCGATCAGCGACTTCATCAATTCAAAAGCGTTGAGCACGCCGCCGAAACCGGCTTCGGCGTCGGCCACGATGGGGGCGAAGTAATCGATCTCGCCCTTGCCTTCGGACCATTGGATCTGGTCGGCGCGCTGGAAGGTGTTGTTAACGCGGCGCACCAGCAGCGGCACCGAGTTGGCGGGGTACAGCGACTGGTCGGGGTACATCTCGCCGGCCGTGTTGGCGTCGCCGGCGACCTGCGAGCCCGAAAGATAGATCGCCTTCAGGCCCGCCTTGACCTGCTGCATGGCCTGGTTGCCCGTCATCGCGCCGAGCGCGTTGAGGTAGGGCTCATTGTTGACCAGGTTCCATAATTTCTCGGCGCCGCGCTTGGCCAGCGTGTGTTCGATCACGAGCGAACCGCGCAGCCGCACCACGTCGGCGGCCGTGTAGTTGCGCACCACGCCCTTCCAGCGCGGATTGCTGTCCCAGTCCGCCTGCAAGGCTGCTACCTGCTGTTCACGAGTTGCCATGGTGTCCTCCTAGACGCGATATTGAAAAGCGAAATCCCTTCATCAAAATCATAGGCTTGTTTGTGCACGGCAGCAATGGTCTTATATAAGACATATGAGACAATTAAAATACTTAAAAATCAGGTACTTGAAAATAAAATCCCATTATGCGGAACAAAATTTCTCAGAATGGAAGAGGTTTTTGACAAGGATGTTGGCGGCGTTTCATGATGCGGAATGCTCGTTCCGCCTGATGAAATAGCGTGGATCGTCCGTACAAGCGGCCGCGACAATGACCACGCATGGCGGCCGGATCAGCATAGATTCGGCATAAAATAGGTCACATTGCCGACCTTCGACTAAACGACCAAACTTGGACCTGCCATGACTTTTTTCACGACCGACCTGTGCGACGAACATCCCCAACTGCTCGAAGAGGGCCGCCTGAGTGTGCTGCCGCCGGTGTTCCGCCGCTTCGGGCAACGGGCCAGTTTCAGCGGGCGCGCGACGACCTTGAAGGTGTTCGAAGACAACGCGCTGGTGCGCTCCACGCTCGAGGCGCCGGGCAACGGCAACGTGCTCGTCATCGATGGCGGCGCCAGTTTGCGGCGCGCGCTGGTGGGCGGCCAGTTGGCCGTGCTGGCCAGGGACAGGGGCTGGGCCGGGATCATCGTCGACGGCTGCGTGCGCGACAGCGCCGAGATCGACGCCTGCGACATCGGCGTGCGCGCGCTCGCCACCCATCCGCAGCGCAGCGGCAGGACTGGGGCGGGCACGCGCAACGAACGCGTGTTTATCAGTGGCGTGGCGGTTAATCCGGGGGATTGGATTTATGTGGATCTGGATGGGGTGCTGGTGGCGGCGCAGAAGCTTAACTGACAGGTTCAAAGGAGGCAGATGCACGCTCCCTGAAAACCTAAACCAACATCGTCCTCGCGCAGGCGGGGACCCATAGAACGCTGGCACGGAGCTAACGCTCCATGGGTCCCCGCCTTCGCGAGGACGATGTGGTGGTTGATCTGCGGTTTAGGCTTCGGCGGGCGCCTTGCTTAAATCCGGCCCGGGCGATGCCGCCGCCGGCGCCGCATCGAACACGATATGCCCGTCGCGCACGCGCACCGGCACCACGTCCTTCGGCCCGAAGCGCCCCGACAAGATCAGCTTCGAGAGCGGATTTTCGATCTGCTGCTGGATCGCGCGCTTGAGCGGGCGCGCGCCATACACCGGATCGTAGCCGGCCTCGGCGATCTTCTGCAGGGCCTCGTCCGACATGTCGAGCGTCATCTCCATCTTGCCCAGGCGCTGCTCGAGGTGCTTGAGCTGGATCTTGGCGATCGCGCCGATGTGCTTCTCGTCGAGCGCGTGGAACACGACGATCTCGTCGATCCGGTTGATGAACTCGGGCCGGAAATGCGAGCGCACCTCGGCCATGACCGCCAGCTTGACCACGCCCGGGTCGTCGCTGTCCATCGACTGGATCTTGTGCGAGCCGAGGTTCGAGGTCATCACGATGACGGTGTTTTTAAAGTCGACCGTGCGGCCCTGCCCGTCCGTCATGCGGCCGTCATCTAACACCTGCAGCAGCACGTTGAACACGTCCTGGTGCGCCTTTTCGATCTCGTCGAACAGGATCACGCTGTACGGTTTGCGCCGCACCGCCTCGGTCAGGTAGCCGCCCTCGTCGTAGCCGACATAGCCCGGCGGCGCGCCGAGCAGGCGCGCGACCGAATGCTTCTCCATGAATTCGCTCATGTCGATCCGGATCATCGACTCCTCGGTGTCGAACAGGAAGGACGCGAGCGACTTGCACAGCTCCGTCTTGCCGACCCCCGTGGGCCCGAGGAACATGAACGAGCCGTACGGCCGGTTCGGGTCGCCCAGGCCCGCGCGCGAACGCCGGATCGCGTCGGCCACCGCGGTGATCGCCTCGTCCTGGCCGACCACGCGCTGGTGCAGTTTTTCCTCGATGTGCAGCAGCTTGTCGCGTTCGCCCTGCAGCATGCGCGAGACCGGGATGCCGGTCGCGCGCGAGACCACCTCGGCGATCTCCTCGGCCCCGACCTGGGTGCGCAGCAGGCGCGGCTTGGCGCCGGCCGCGTCGGCCTCGGCGGCCGTGTCGGCGTGCTTGAGGCGCGCCTCGAGCTCGGGCAGTTGGCCGTACTGGAGCTCGGACACCTTCTGCCAGTTGCTCTCGCGCGTGGCCTGCTCCATCTGCAGGCGCACCCGCTCGATCTCCTCCTTGATGTGGGTGCTGCCCTGCACCACCGCTTTTTCGGCCTTGAGGATCTCCTCGAAGTCGTTGTACTCGCGCTCGAGGCGCGCGATTTCGGCCTCGATCAGGTCGATGCGGCGGCGCGAGGCCTCGTCCTTCTCCTTTTTTACGGCTTCGCGCTCGATCTTGAGCTGGATGATGCGCCGCTCGAGCTTGTCCATGACCTCGGGCTTGGAATCGATCTCGATCTTGATCTTGGACATCGC